>NZ_JAMYFE010000022.1 GCF_024129865.1 Stieleria tagensis
CCCGGGGTCACTGTCGAACCTGCCTCCAGCAGTTCGGCAGGAACCCCGGGTGAACATGCAACCGTTTTCCCCGGCGAATCAACTAGGCGGCGAAGGAAACGGGGCGTGTGGTCAATCGGATCGCGACTTCGGAAACCACTTGTTTCGCCGCATCGATGTCGGACAGTTGTAATTGTCCCATCCGCCGCATGTCGCTGCGCACCTTCCTCGCTTTGCGACGGGGTAGCATTTCGAGCACCAGTTCGGCGGTCTCGTTGGGGAGTCCGCACAGGACCAAGAAGGCCTGCTTGGTCGTCACCATTCCCAAGGCCTGACAAAGATCGGCCGTCGGCAGCGACATCAGAAATTGGTCGACGCGGCGGGCCAGTTGAGCCGCTTGGGCTTCCGCCGCTGCTCTGTCCCCGTCGCCGCCGGCTCTGTCCCCGTCACCGGTGGCGGGGTACACGCGCGGAAAGCTGTTGGCGTGACGGACGGTTGCATCGTGACCGGCGACCGGCGGTGATGCCAACCATGCGGCGTTGGGCGAGTCAATCTGCGGGGCCGTGGTCTGTGCGGATGCCGCGGCATTGCCTGCTGCCGGTGGCCAAGTTTCACCGCGTGCCGCGGCCGGCAAGACACCGGCCGCCTGTGTTTGGTGGAACTGAGTGAACATGATCTGCAGCATTTCGGGCGTCATCGGGCTACTGCTCGCGCCGCCGCTGGGATCCAGCTGGCGGCCAGCATCGACCGTGGCCGAACCGGCAATGGAGGAAACCGATTCGCTTGCGGGCGAACTCACAATCGGACCCGACGTCACCGATGGGTTGGGTTGGGCATCGTCGCGGGTGCGATAGCCCGAACCGGAGCGTTTTTTCGAAACCCTGGCGCGGCCGATCATGATTTCGTCTTGGATCTCCGATTCGACCGACTCCACGGTTCGCGTTTCTGCGTGCAGATGATCGCGCATCGATTTCAGGACGCGATACTGCTCCATCGCATCGACTTCACCAAGCGCCAACAATTCGTCGGCGATGCGTTGTTTTTCGTCCTGGTCCAATTGTCCCAGCAAGACTCGGTGTGTGCGTTCTGGCAGCGTGTGCAACAGGATGGCAATCTGGCGCAGCGACGATGTCGGCTGGTCGCTGAATTCGGTGGCGGGTCGTTCCGTTTGCATCATCGTTGTGGTTCTCTTCACGCCGCGTCGGCGATCCAGCTGTGGACGATTTGTGCAGCCAGTTCGGGATTGGATTCGACCAGATCCGCCAAATCATCCCGCAGGGTGGTTTCCTCGGCGCTGGAAACCGCCGGCATCGCCGCACCAGGCCGATCTGACGGGGATGCTGCTGCCTGGCGGTGACTTGCATCCTCGCCGGCGCGGCTGTTGATCGCGGTACTACGCATCCGCATCCGCATCGCCGCCAACCCGATCCCCAGTCCGACCAATAGCAAACAGCCGACCGACAGTGCGACGGCCGCATGCGATCGTGCGATCTGCACTAACTCACGTACGCTTTGCGGCCAGGGCGCGGCGGTGGCGTAAAGTGGGGTGTTGGGCAAATCGGGATAACTCCAAATCTTGATGACTTGCTGATCGTCCATCGAGGTGGCTTGGACAAGCGGGCCGATCGCGTCACGGATGTTTCCGATCACACTGCGGCGAACTTCGGCTAACTGTTGCGGCGTTGGCCTGGCGGGCACCGTTTGTTCGGGGTAACGCGTTTTGAAATCGCTGATCCATTGCGCATGAAATTGGCTTTCGGGGACACCGACACTGACCCATTTTTTGCTGGCGTCACGGTGGTTGGGTGCCGAACCCTGGGGCCGGGAATCGTCGGGCTGCGAGGGATCATCGGGCCCAGATGGGGCGGTGCTGGTCACTGCAATTCGCAGTCCCGTGTATCCGCTTAGCAACTGCGTCAGCCGCTGTTCGAGTTCGTATTCGGACTGGCGTTGCTGGCGGACCTTGGGGTCTTCGCTGCCGTTGTAGGTTTTTTGAGCACAGGTGTCGGTCACCGTGACCTGGTCGATCTGCATGCCTGCGTAGGCGCCGCAGATCAGGTCTTGAATCATGCTGATTCGACTGGGCAGCAGCGGTTTGTTGTCTTTGGGGATCAACAACACACTAGCCGACTGGATGACTTGCGGATCGAATCCGCCACTGATTTGTTCGTCGTAGGTGACACTGGCCCACGCGATGTCGCTAAAGGTGGCAATCTTGTATCCCAGGTCTTGCGACTTGGCATGATGATGACGCCTGCGGCGAGCGGATTCGGATTCCAAAAAGTTGCCGCCGGAAAAGGCCGCATCGACGTTGCTTTTGAGCGCGTAGGGCAATGCCGACGACTGTTCCAAGACAGCCAAATATTTGTGTCGCGTTTGACGGGGAATCAACATCTGGCCGTCGTCGCGGCGCCAGTCGGTCAACCCGGCGGCACTGAATGCGATCGAGACTTGGTCCAGTTCGACATCGCGCAGCGTGCGCCCGGCGAACAATGGCTCCATCGCCGGCGACGCGGTTGCGCCGTACAGGTAGGCCAGCCCGCCGATGATCAGCACGCATGAGATCACCCAGACCACACCGCGCGGTAAAGCCGGCACGGAGTCCAGGTGCGATTTGAATTGTTCGGTCCGCTGACGCAACACGCTTACGCTGCCAGTCGACTGCTAGATGATTGTGCGGGAAATAAAATCGTGACGGCGACGCCACCTTGTGGGCAATTTTGCCATTGCAGTTCGGCGTTCACCGCGGCTGCAGCAATTGGCAGGTGCCGTTCGCGAGTCTGCACGTCGCTGCCACTGTCGGCGATCTCCAGTTCGATCCCGTGTTCGGTCTGGCAAGCCATGATCGAAAGGTCGCCGCCGTCGGGCATCGCATCGAGCGCTTGACGACTAAGCGCCATGATCAAATCCGCGGCGCGGCGGCTGTCACAGGGGATCGGCAAATGGGCATCAATGTCCATTTCCAGACACACCGGCGACGGATGCTGAATGAGCAAGGGCGCTGTGACTGATTCAACCAAAACCATCAGATTTCGGCAGTCGTTGGGTTCCATCCATCCACTGGCCATCCTGGCCTCCGCTGATTTTCAAAGGTTCGATTGATTTCGCCAATCTGTGAAAAAACACTCAAGTTCGCTCACAGATGTACTCGGCATAGCTGGCCACAGCACTCGATGGCAAGAGGAATCGGGCACGAAGCTGGTGAACGAGCGAATTTCGCACCTCGATTTTTGCCGACACAGCCGTATCATGAATACCTGCTGTCTCTTGTTTCGTTTTCTCAGAAAAAAACAGATCGATGCCCCTACGTCGCCTTTTTGGTGTTCTGCTGATCACCTTCACGCCCACGTTAGTGTTTGCCCAGCAAGCCGACGCGCAGGGATTGTTGCGACGGTTGCGAAACCGAATCGCCGACCAGATCGCGGCCCCAGCTCCCACCAACAATCCATCGGATCGTTTGCCGGCTCGGCCCCTGGAGCCGGTCGGCCGCAGCGGGGATCCCACACCTGCGGCTCGGTATCGCGCCGGTAGCAATACGCCCACTCCGGCAGGCGACGGTTCGGCGGTCAAGCAGGCCGGGGCGACCGACGAAAGCCCTCTCGATCGCCAACCGACCGATTCAGATCCCGGTGGATCGTTCGGCCGTTCGATCTTGGCCCCCTTGGGATTTGACCAAGAATCTGATTCGCCAGATCCACGGGCCGAGCCTGCAAAGACCTCACTCGGCATCAAAGCCGTGCAAGTCAATCCGGGTCACCCGGCCGTGCAAGTCACCGCGATTCTGCCGCACTCGGTTGCCGACGAAGCCGGGCTGCGTGTTGGCGACTACATCTTTGCGATCGATGAAGTGCCCACAGAAACCGTCCGCAAATTGGCGGATGAAGTGGCATTGGGCCGCCCCGGTCAAGTGGTGCGACTGCGAGTCGGTCGTGGGGGACGTGTCAGCGATCTACCGGTGCAACTGGTAGCCAGGCCGACCACAGGCTCCTCCGCTGCGGCGAAGTCGCTGACCGAGCAAACGAGCCCGGTGCCCAACCCCGCTCGAGTGCCCGAACCACAGCCGCGAATCAACGAAACCGGTGCCACCACGCCAACAGACATGCCCAGCCCCTCGCTAGGAGCCCAGCTGCGTGACGTAACGGGACGCCGTGGGGTAGAAGTCGTCGCGGTGGAGCCCTCCTCGCCAGCCAGTGCCGCCGGGTTGCAGCCCAACGATCGCATCATTTCAGTCAAAGGCCAGATGGTCGCCGATTCTCAATCGTTGGCGCGATTGGTAGCCCGTTTGCCGAAAGATTCCAGCACCCCGCTGGGCGTGATCCGTGACCAACAATTGGTCAACGCAACGCTGCGTCTGGGCGCTGACCTGGCGTTGGCCCCATCCAACTCCGCAGCCTCATCAACCGCTGGCACTTCGGCTGATCCAACTGCGGCACCCGCCGGCGGTTCGTTGATCGGTGGCTTGGGGGCCGCGTTCGGCGGCCTATTTGGCAGCGGCTCCGATCCGTCAGCGGCCAAAGCCCCCCAGAGCGATCGCTCGGCTTCATTGCCTGCACCAGCCGCCGCAGCCAGCGACAGCCTGCCCCAGCCCGCCAGTGAATCCGATCCATTGGCGCTTGATCCGCTGCCGCTGGAACCATCCCCTGAATCAGCGCCACCGGCAACAGAGGTTCAAAAGGACACCGAAGCCTTGCAAGCCGAGATCGAACGGTTGCAACAGAAGCTGAAATCGCTCAAGAAGCCCTAACCCGGATGATTGATCAGCCGGGCAGCGATAGCCCATTCAACCCATTGAAGAAGTGGCTTAACCAGCCATCGCGGTGCGGAAGCTAAGGATTTCTTGCGGCGATTCGTTGTGCGTCTCGTCTTTGACCAGATTGCTGGTCAGCGTCATCTTCAATGCCGCAACTTGATTCGGTTCAATCACAATCCGGCTCTGCACGAACCAGCCGACGTGGGGCGATTGACTCTCCTGACGCAGCACCAGTTGGCTGACGCCCGCCTCAGCCGTCTCGCGGACAAGGACTAAGCGGTCGGTGCCGGATTCGCTCGGAAAGACATTCAGAATCGTCGACGTCATATTGGCTCTCGAATCACAGGACGCGGGGGCGGCCGAAATCATCAGTGCGTTTTGCAACTGATTCTCATTAAGCCCAAGTCTATCCGTTCTGCAATCCACGTCAATTCTGCAAATGAATGTAAAGTCTTCCCTTTTTTGCCGGGTCGTGAACTCAGCGGGACCCATCCAAATGAACGCAAGTCACTTCAAAAGAACGACTTACGTCATTTCCAAGAAAATCACAGAGGATTGGCACGCTGGCTGCATAACACTGCAAACCATAGCAAGGACGCCACTGTCCCTGCCAAACTGAGTCCACTTTGACGCCGCAATCGGCAAAGGAATCTGCCATGTTAGTACTAAACCGCAAAGCTGACCAAGAAATCATGATTGGCGATGACATCACCGTGACGGTGGTTCGCATCGAAGGCAATCGCGTTCGAATCGGCATCAGTGCCCCTCGCGACGTTCGCATTCTGAGAGGCGAACTGGCTGCCGAGGAAGCCGCTGAACAGACGGAGGAATTCGAACTTTCCGAGCGCGAGCTTCCGTTCGCCCACGACCCGGCGACCGAGCAAGCCGCCGAAGCAGGAAAAAATCGTCTGCTCGGTCGCAGCAATCCACGGGTCTTTTCCGGATCGGTTTCCGCGACAGGCGATTTGGTCAACCTGAGCGCAGCCACGGATCCCAGCCGCCCGGCGGCTCCCCTCGCCGGATTCGTCTCGGCATCGTGAGACCCGTCGCGGAAATCGGCAAACCATAGGAAGGGGAGAAAAAACAGTTGGATGCCGCGAATGGAATCGCGGATCGGGGCTATTGATTCGGTTGTTGATAGAGCACGGGGCTGACCGCTTGGGGCATCTGTGGGGCCGGCGGGCTGACAGTGACTGCAACACGATCGTTCAGATCAACGGAATTCAAATGCTCCAGCAAGATTCGCCGGACTTCAAAAATCGCTTGCCCGGTCATGTGAATCTTGGTGTGTTCGGAGTCGACAATCAATTCACTTTCGGTATCGTCCATTGAGGCGCTTTCGTAGGCGACAATGCCATCGCCGCGACCGATTTTCTTTTGCAGGAAGGTTGGGTTTTTCAGAACGCCCACGATGTTGTGGTATTTGACACCGGGCGCGTATTTGGCGCGATGCATGACAGGAAAAATGGGCGATTCGGGTGCCAGTGAATCAATCGCATTGGCCATCGTCAATAACTCGGTGTCGCGGAAGAACCCTGGATTGCTTTGCACCAGATTCTCACCGGTCAACACGGTCATCGACGGCAATTTGATCATCTTGCGCGCCATCCAACGCGTCAGATCGTTGGCGAACTCGCTGCCGCGATAGGGAGTTCCGATGGTGATCACGCGGCTGATCGATTGATTTGGTTTAAAGAACAATGTGCTGACCAGCTTGTGCCGCAGTTCCGGTTTCCCACGCAATTTCTCGGTGGGTTGATCCGTCACAATGTTCCAAAAATCATCACCGCTATCGATGGTTTGCATGCGGCTGATCAGTCCGCCCATGCTGTGGCCGACCAACACCATTTGATCCAGAGGTGCATGTTGGTGCGCCGGGTCAAAGGTCTGGCGGAGATCCTTCAGGTCCTCGCGCATTTTTGCCGCGCTCAACCAAAACGGTTGCCCAGACGGATACAGATAGAACCAAAATTGATAGCGTTCCCGAATTTCGGGGAAACTACGCAGATCGTTGAACATATCCATCCAGGTGCGTGGGCTGGACCACAGCCCGTGAACCATTAGCACCGGGATTCGATTGGGGTCATAGGGCTCCAGCATGTACAGCCCGCGGTATTTGGCCGCGTCGGCCGGATTGAGCAAGCCGGCTGTTTCTTGATTGCGTTCACGAAAGCGTGGCGTGTCCAAGAAAAACGCGAGTGGCGTCGTCAGATCCGTTTCCAACGGCACCCAGTGGTTAGCCAGTTGGACTTGGTTTGCTTTCAGCGGATCAAAGAATTCCAGTACGCAAACGTTGCTATCACGGTATTCGCCGTTGGCCGGTTTGGCACAGCGCATCATCGCCGTGACGGCATAGCTCAAGCCGTCGGCATAGTAATTTTCGCGCGGATTGTCGCTGTCTTTGGTACGCCGCACCGCGATCAGTGGTACACCCAATCCGAATGTCGTGTGTTTGCTGCGCAGCGTTTCAATCTCGTAGTCACTGACAAATTCGTAGTGATCAAATTCATCGGGTTTCCAATCACCGCGAAGCTGCGTTTGGATGACAAACTCTCGCTCTTCCGTTTTGATGCGATAGGTTTGTCCGGGCTTGATCTTGTGCTCGCTACACAGCAGCCGCAGCGTGTCCTCCAGCGATTCGTTGTATAAATCGCAGGTCGCTCGAAAGAGTGGGTCGTATTGATTTCTCGTTTCCGCGAATTCTTCGGAGAACAGGTAGTCGTAGCTGTTCGTCAGGGCGGTGCCAAAATGGCCCAGCGCGGCGCTGTCGTGCCCGGCGGACTCCGCCTTTTTGCCTTCGACATAAGACAATTCGGCCAGCGCATGGATCAATTCGGGATCGCGATTTTCGCGAATCGTGCTGTGGATCGTGTCCAGACAGTAGGTGACGTTTTCGTCGTAGTTTTCCTGTAGCCCGTAACGTCGTAGCGTGGCCCCAGTCCGCTCGCTGAACTGCGGCCCTTTCCGGGTGAGCAACCGCAATTGCGATGTCAGCGGGTTTTCCCGCACCGAGCGTGGTGACAGGTAGCGGACCGACGTGCAGCCGCTGTTGGCAGTGACCAGCAACAACAGCGCCGCGGTGATCCACAGTGTTAATCTTCGACAGGTTTCTGCCGGCGCAGCTGTCACCGCGTCGCGGGTGGTCGGGCGACGTGTTCGCATCCTGCGAAACAGAATCAGAGCGAGTTCGATCAACATCCTGTCAGTCGAATTAAAGCCGTTTTAGGCGCCACACAGAAGGCACATCGGCTGCGACCATAGAAAACCGCGGCCTGGCGTGTCAACGTAGACCTGACGGCACTCCCAAAGGGGGTGGGGTGTCGCGGTTTGCCATCACCCCACACCGGGTGAATCGCAAGCTGGAAGCTTACGCCACGAATCGTCCACCGCAGCCTAGATTTCAATCCACGACACGCACTCCCCAGGGGAGCTTGACGCGCACTGGTGATTCTCGGAAACTGCGGCCCCAGATCAGTCGCGGCCGTGGCGGAACTGGCAGACGCGCAACGTTGAGGTCGTTGTGGGATTATATCCCGTGGAGGTTCGAGTCCTCTCGGCCGCACTTGAGAATGCTACTGCATCTCTTTCTGCTGCAATTCATCAGGCAGTTTTCGAGCCCTGATTTCTATCGCAGCCGCCAAGGCCAATGGGCCAGTCCGTGGTGGGTTAAGCTGTCGGTTTCACAGCCGCTTCCCCCGCTAGCAACCGAGCCACGTCGTGTCCATTTCAGTGATTTTTAGGTTCATTGTCCTGATCGTGCTGTGGTTGCCGATCGCCCATGGCCAATCCCCCTCAGTCGATTATCCGGCGGCGACCAATCTGGGCGACCCTGCGCAACTCGGGCGTGGGATTCAGCGGACCATGACTTTGTTGCAGTCCAGCAACGCGGAGCATCGCAACACCGTTCGAATCCTGCTGTATGGGCAATCGATCACAGCGGGAAAGTGGGGTGGAAAACTGGGCGACTTTCTGAGCGAAACATACCCGCATGCCAATCTGGAATTCCATCGCCGCCCGCTGTCGGGGTTCTCGACGGAGCGTCTGGTCAAAACGTCCACAGCCGACCTGTACCCATTTTACGCCGATCTGGTGGTCTTTCACGATTATGGGAACAACGAAGACTACGAGACGATGATTCGTCAGTTGCGAGAGCAAACGACGGCGGAGGTCATCCTGCAGGCCGATCATTTTCGGCGCTCGGAACAGTTGATCGACGAATCAGATCCCTCAACCATCGATGATCAGCGTCAACGCTGGGCCGCCCAGCGAAATCAACAGTTCCTGCCAGGTCTGGCCCAAAAATACGGGTGCGGGTTCGACGACCGCCGCCGGCTGTGGCAAGCCTACCTGCAACAGCACCAGCTCTCGCCCGGTGATTTAGTCAACGATGACGTGCATCCCAATGAGCACGGCACCGCATTGATGACGGAACTGATCAAGGCTTACTTCGTCGCCCGCCCAGACAGCCAGATCGACCCGATGAATTGTGGCTATGTCACGACGCACCCGGTGACGGATGCCATGCGCTCGGCGGATGGCAAATTGGTGTTTCCCTTCGATGGCAACCGAATCGATTTGGTGCTCCACGACCAGGCGAGCGGAACCTGCCAGCTGATGATCGACGGCAAGCCACCGCTGGACGACCCGACGATGTTTTATCACCAACGCAACCGTGTCAAATGGCGTGACACGCCGATTCCACCTGGCCCCTGGCCGGCCGTGTTGAAAATGGGATTTGAAAAACCGCTGGTCGAAGAAACTTGGACGCTCAATGCGACACAGGATCCCGATCATCCATCAGTCTACTCGTTTCGTGTTCAGGGCTCGGTCACCGGGCCAGACGGGAGTGGCCGATCCGATGAACCGTTTGTGTCTGATTCGGGTCGCGTGGTGATCGCAGCGGAAGATTGGGATGTCGCGTTTTCAATCGTCGCGCTGCGCCGCTTGGATGCGTTGCCGCAGAGTTTCCAAATCGATTGGGACGCTGTCGCTCAAGCTGCCAACCAAGCTTCGCCCCCCGACGTTCCGGCCGGTGTGGAGCGTGTGGTGACGGTGGCGCAGCGAATTGCGGATCAGCCGCACACCTTGCAGATCAGCGGCGAGATCGATGGCATCCAAGCGCTGCGTGTGTATTCGCCACGCAAGTTCCCACGGCCTTAGCAATCCGTGCAGATCGGAATCGATCGGAATCGATCGGCGGCTTTCAATTGGGGCATTCTGCCCCAGCGCGTCATCTTGTCTCGCTGATTGCAACTCGTGATCAGTGCGAACCGCATGATTGCGTGCTGAAAGGGTGTTTCACCGAAGTGGCACGGGGCGTGCTTAGTAGAACCCGCAACGCATCGTCCTCCAAACTTCCCTCCAGGAACACATTGATATGAAAGCGTCTCGATCCAAATTGATGGCCGCCGTTTTGGCGACTCCCCTGACCTTCGCCGGCCTCGGGCTGATGGTCGGTGCGGCTCCCGTCACTCCAGCGACTCGGTCCACGGCGGACACCGCTGGTGTCTTGGCACCAGAAACCGAGCGTGTCGCCAACGCGCTGTCCGGCGCCTTTCGCAAAGTCGCGACACACGTCTTGCCATCGGTCGTGGCCATCGAAAACCGCCCCGACACCAGTTGGCAAACGGCCGGTCGCCAGGCTCCCACCCCGGGCAGCAACCAAGCCAACCCGTTCAAGGGAACTCCGTTTGAAGACATGTTCCGTGGCCAGATTCCGGGCGGTTCGCCGCATCAGTCGCCTCCCTCACAAGGCGGCATCGGATCGGGTGTGATCATCGACTCGGCCGGGATCGTGTTGACCAATAACCACGTCGTCGCCGGCGGCGGGAAGGTGATCATCAAAACACACGACGGCCGCGAGTTCGAAGCGACTGAGGTTCTGACCGATCCACAAACCGATATCGCTGTCGTCAAATTCCAGGGAGACTCGGATTTGGTGGCCGCCAAAGTCGGCAACAGTGATTTGATGGAAGTCGGTGACTGGGTGGTCGCACTGGGCCAACCCTTTGGACTGGAAGGCACCGTGACGACAGGCATCGTCAGCGCCAAAAATCGTGGCATCGGAATCACCGATCGCGAAAACTTCATCCAAACCGATGCTGCGATCAACCCGGGCAACAGTGGTGGCCCGCTGGTGAATTTGCGAGGTGAAGTGATCGGGATCAATACCGCGATCTCCTCACGCGGCGGTGGCAACAATGGTGTCGGCTTTGCCGTGCCGTCGAATCTGGCACACTGGGTGAGCGATCAACTGGTTGATGGTGGACGTGTCAATCGATCGTACTTGGGCGTCAGTATCCAACCGGTCAACTACGAACTCAGTCGCCAATTGGGCATCGCTCCCAAAAGTGGTGTGGCGATCAACGAAGTGTTCCCGGATACGCCGGCGGCAAAAGCAGGTTTGAAAACCGGTGACGTGATCGTCAAATTTGGCGGCATCGCTGTGACCACTCCACAACAATTGCAATTGGCTGTCGAACGCTCGCCGGCTGGCGAATCGTTGCCGGTCGATGTGGTCCGCGACGGCAAAACCATGCAGCTGACCTACACCGGTGAAGCCAACCCCAAATCGTTTGGTCGCAACAACAAGTCGGCTTCGCCGTTGAACGACGAAGGGGTGAAATTGCAATCGCTGGGATTGGAGATCAGTGGTTTGACCGAAGACGTTGCCAAGCAATTGGGGATCGACGACACGACCGGCGTGGTGATCACGCGGGTGCAAGTCGATAGCCCCGCGGCACGAGCCGGATTGGAGCCCGGCATGGTGATCTCACAAGTGAACCGTCATGACGTGACCAGTGCCGATGATTTTCGCGATCAAATCGATGCCGATAGCGACGGTTCGGTGCTGTTGCTGGTCCGCACCGAACAAGGATCACGGTTTGTCGTGGTGAAACAGTGATTTGATTGACGATCGATCCCGATCACATCTGTTCGGACTGACGACGGCCAACGTCCACTTTACAATGGGTGTTGGCCGTTCTTTTTTCTTTTCAATCAAGATCTGACCGATGAAACTTGCCGCCAAACTGATTTTGATTTTCCTAGCCGGTGTCTTTGGCATCGTGATGCTGTTCACTTGGCAAACCGTGCGACGACAACACGCCTGGGAACAACAGCGCCGCCAGGCCCACGCGGCAGACTTGGCCGAGACACTCGCACCGGCGATTCAAAGAGCCTATGAGCAAGGCGGCACGGTGACAGTGCACCGGGCCATCGAAGTTTCCACACGGCGGTTGAGTGGGCCGCAGGTCCGATGGATTGACGGTGCAGACACCGCCTCGAGCGCACCGGCGGATCAATTGCAAACCACCTCGCGTCAACTGTCCAGTGTTTCGATCACCGACCGCGACGGCGACCGCAAAGCATTTTCCTACGTCCCCATGACCCTCGACAATGACGCCGTGGGAACCGTCGAAGTCGCCGAGCCGTTGGCCGGACAGGACGCGTTTGTTCGCGAATCGGTGATGACGTCTCTGTGGTCCCTGTTGGGCGTCGCCGTGCTGTCGGCCGTGGTGATCTACTGCGGCGGCGTACAATTGGTTGGCAAACCGCTTAACAAATTGATCACCCAGGTCAACCAAATCGGTGACGGACAACTGGATCAACCCCCGGTTCTCAGCAGCAACGATGAACTCGGCCGCTTGGCCGGTGCGGTCAGCCAAATGAGTTACCGGATCAGCCAGCAGCGTGATACGATTCGTCACGCCGATCGGTTGGGGACCATCGGCACGCTTGCCGCCGGAATGGCACACGAATTGGGCACGCCCCTGAACGTGGTTTCCGGGCGCGCCGGCCTGATCGCCAGCGGAAAACTTTCCGCAGCCGAAATTCAATCCAGTGCGCAAACGATCCGATCGGAAGCCGAGCGGATGACAACGATCATTCGACAGCTGCTGGATTTTGCCCGCCAAACCCCCGCGCCACACGAATCGATCTCGTTGGACCAAGTCGTCCAGCGAACCTGTGATTTGATTCGGCCGATCGCTGGCAAATCCGGTGTCGACCTACAGCTTCAGCTTCCCGACCAAGTGGTGCAGATCGACGGCGACGCCGCGCAGATTCAGCAGGTGGTGACGAATTTGATGAACAATGCGATCGCGGCAATGCCCGACGGTGGCACCCTGACCGTGCAGCTTGATCGACACGATGACCAAGACCAGATCATGCTGCGGGTTTCGGACACCGGTCAAGGAATCCCGGCCGAGCATTTGGATCAGGTTTTCGAACCTTTCTTTACGACCAAAGATGTCGGTCAAGGAACCGGGCTGGGTTTGTCGATCGCCTATGGTATCGTCCGCGATCACGGCGGCCAGATCCGCGTTCAAAGTCAGCCGGAACAGGGCCAGCCAGAACAGGGCACAACGTTTGAAGTGACGTTTCCGATTCCCAAATGAACAGCACGAAATCTAACGCCAACGTTTTGATTGTCGACGACGAACGCAATATGTGCGAGTTGATCGAAACGGATTTGCGGCTGCGCGGTATCGCCAGTCAATGGTTTACCTCAGCCGACCAGGCGCTCGCTGCGATCCACCAGCATGATTTTGACGTCATCTTGACCGACGTGCGGATGCCGGGCACCACCGGTTTGCAACTGTGTCAACAGCTCTCGCAGTCGCGGCCGGACATCCCGGTGATCGTGATGACGGCGTTTGGCACATTGGAAACGGCGATCGCGGCGATGCGTTCGGGCGCTTACGACTTCATCACCAAACCGATCGAAATGGATTTGCTTTCGATCACACTCGGGCGCGCGATCGAGCATCGGCGACTGACGCAACAAGTTCGCCTACTGGAATCGTCCCAAGATGCCGCAACCTCATTTGGCGATCTGCTGGGACAAAGCCCCGCGATGCGAAAACTGTATGACCAATTGGGCCAGATTGCTGCTGCCGATGCCGCGGTGTTGATCACCGGCGAAAGCGGAACGGGTAAGGAGTTGGTGGCGCGGTCGATTCATGCCGGCAGCCGCCGATCCGATCAACCCTTTGTCGCCGTCAACTGTGCCGCGCTGACCGAAACCTTGTTGGAAAGTGAATTGTTTGGCCACGTCAAAGGGGCGTTTACCGATGCCCGTGGCGGACGACGCGGCTTGTTCTTGGAGGCCGATTCGGGAACGTTGTTTCTGGATGAAATGGGCGAGATGCCGGTGTCCTTGCAGGTCAAACTGTTAAGGGCATTGGAGGAGCGGACGGTCCGCGCGGTGGGCAGTGACAAAGAAACGCCGTTCGATGTGCGCGTGCTGGCCGCCACCAATCGCGATCTGGAAACGGCCGTTGCCGAAGGCCGATTCCGCGAAGACCTGTACTATCGGATCAATGTGATCGGCATCGAATTGCCGCCGCTGCGATCACGTGGGGCCGATATCCTGCGGTTGGCCGAGCATTTTCAAAAGCAGTTTTCCCAGCGGGAAGACAAACCGATCACAGGTTTGGCCGATGGTGTCGCCGAAAAATTGCTCAGTTATTCTTGGCCCGGCAACGTCCGTGAATTGCGGAATGTGATGGAGCGCGCCGTCGCCCTGACCCGGTATGACAAGATCACCATCGAAGACCTGCCCGACAAGATCCGCGATTTCCGCAGCGGGACCGTCTACATCGGTGGCCTGGATCCCGACGAACTGGTTTCGATGGAAGAGATCGAGCGGCGCTACATCACCCACGTTCTCGATGCCACCGGCGGCAATCAGACCCAGGCGGCACGGATCCTGGGACTGGATCGCAAAACCATCTATCGCAAACTCAAAAGCGATCTGTAGCGGGTTGGACCGCATTCACTCTCCCGTGGGCGGGCGAGTGAATCGCAACAGCACAATGCAAAAACTCATGTGCCAGCTAGGGATTGGCAATTCGCGGTATCTCGAAAGGCTTACCTGAATGTCCAATGCCTGAAATTAAGTTGCCACTTTCTTGCAATTTCAATTCATAAGCAAATCCCCGCGGAAAAGAGTTTACATACGCAATCACAAATGTTCCGTTGGCAAGCGGGCGCCATATGGCGACTGTTCTTCCTCGCAATGTTGCGCGTCCGTCTTCTAACATTTCCAGAATATTTCCGTCCGGAAACTTCCACGTTCCAAGGATTGACGGTTGAACAACGCTATCCGGTTTCTTGAAACTTTGCTTTTCGTCTTTTTGATTTGTGTCGAGAGTTTGAAGGAACTTCGATAGTCGCTCAACCTCTGGAAAATCGTTCAACTGTACCGCCTCTTTCAATGCAAGACGGAAATCAGCACGCAATTCGGTATCCGCCAATCGAACCTGCTCGGCCAGTTTTTCATCTAAGAAAGCCAGCTTTTCACTGTATTTCTTAATCGCGTTTTTCGCTGCAAGCGACTTAAATTCTGAAAACGGATTCGGTTCGTCTGCTATCAACGGAAGCGACATGAGTAGCTGGGCCGCGGCTAGAAAAATGAATCTCATTTCGGCTATTGATTTGGAGGGTGAGTGATTTTCGTGAGCAATGAGGTAGGAGTTATGCTGAGATAGCTACTCTATTCGTAGTGGCAGGGCATCACGCTAATGCAAATTTGGGAACGCTGCCATCTGCTCAAAGCATCAAGCGAGAACTTTTAGCGGTTCAAAGCCGATTTGGTTCGCACAGCGAAAGTTGCTCAATTCTCTGAGGCTATCGCGTTGCTGGAAACTGAGTCAATCATCTAACTGGTCATGCCGCAAACAATGTACGCCATCCCCAGTGGGGACAGAGCCCCGACGATCTTTTGAGGTCTGTCCCCGGTGAATTCGCAACCATCTTTCTGCCCCCTATTTTTCTGTCATTGATCCCCGCCAAGTCCAGCGTCACACCCCACGCGCCTGAGGTCTGTCCCCGGTCGTTCTTTGAGGGGAGGGTTTTCTGCGAAGAATGAAGCCGGTCGGATAAATCCTCCACGCCAGCTTGCGACTGGATAGCCAAAATCAAAAACCTGTCACGCATCGGTGATCCCCAGTGGGGACAGAGCCCCGACGATCCTTTGAGGTCTGTCCCCGGTGAATTCGCAACCATCTTTCTGCCCCCTATTTTTCTGTCATTGATCCCCGCCAAGTCCAGCGTCACACCCCACGCGTCTGAGGTCTGTCCCCGGTCGTTCTTTGAGGGGAGGGTTTTCTGCGAAGAATGAAGCCGGTCGGATAAATCCTCCACACCAGCTTGCGACTGGATAGCCAAAATCAAAAACCTGTCACGCATCGGGTTGCGATTAAGGAGCCACTGCAATTCATCTGATCCCTAGTTTTCTGCCCGTCCCTTAGCTCAGATGACTTTTGCGCAGCGCATAAAAAAAGCCTGCCGGTCTGAAATTCAGACCGGCAGGCTGGTTTGTCACCTGAGTGACCCCTACGGGACTCGAACCCGTGTTGCCGCCGTGAAAGGGCAGTGTCCTAGACCGCTAGACGAAGGGGCCGTGTGTTGATCAGCCTTGGCTGTTCATCACTGAGCAAAGTTGTAACGAAGACTCTCACAAACCGTCAAGGGTTCGTTGCGAGCCGTCACAAAATCGACAAACATTTTCGCGAGTAGAGTGAAAAACCGGCACTTGGCGAACGAAGATGCCCCTGTAAAGGCGTTCATTCACACATTCAGGTGCGAGGGCATTCTCACGCGTCGTTCAAAAAATGAACTTCCACGAAAAGTGATCCGCTACCGCCCCTTAGGCATCGACCGCTGTGTCGCCCGACTCCAGACTTTTCTGGATCGCTTCATAGACTTCGCGACGATGCACCGGCACTTCGCGCGGAGCTTCCACGCCTAACCGGACTTTGTCGCCACGAATTTCAACCACGACAATCTTGATGTCGTTGTTGATGACAATACTCTCGTTCTTCTTTCTTGATAAAACCAACATAGTTCAGTCCTTTCGTTAACCGGCCTGATTTCACGGATTGGATGCCTACGGGGCGAACCAGCGTCCGACGGGAGGTCATTCGGCAAGATCGCTGTAGGCCGGTTCAATGTGGTGTCTCTATTGGGAGGTAGAGACGCCCACTCCTAATAACCAACTCTAGAACAAAATAAGCTCCGGTCAAGGAATTCTGGCTTGACAAACTGTGAATTCCAACCTTTCAAACCGCAGACAGAGGCGCACGACCGCCAAGAATAGTCATTTCGGGTGGTTTACTGTAGATGTCAGGCAATAAAAAAACGCGGCGCGGCCTGGTGGGGCCGCGCCGCGTCGATGCGTTGACTTTCCGATGGATCGCCGCGTTTAGCGATCCGCTTGGAAGCCGGTTTGAGCAAATTCCTCTTCTTCCTGGATGATGATCCGAGGGGTCACCATCAACATCAGGCTTGATGCATCGCGACCGATGGCCACGTTGCGGAACAGACGACTGACGTAAGGGATCTTGCTGAGCATGGGGACGCCGCGTTCGGCGCGACTTTCGCTCAGACGTTTAATCCCACCTAGCAGAATCGTACCACCGTCGGGAACGCTGACCGTGGTGCTGACCTGCGTGAACGCAAAGGTCGGCAACTGGACGGTCGAACCCGAGATGATCTCCTCTTCTTCGTCGGTGTCCACGGCGTCGTCGTCGTTGACCACACCGTCGCCATTGGTGTCTTCCTGGTTTTCGCTTCTCTTGCGAGACGTTCGCGAGCCTTCGAAGGTGAACGTGTCCACGTCTCCGATTTGGCTAAAGAACGGAACCAGCGTCAGGCGGACGAATCGTTTGTCATTGCTGACGATGCCTTGCACGTTCAACTGTGTGCCTTCGTTCAAGACCACGATGACCGGTTGTTGGGCGACGGCAAAGTCACCGACAACCGGGGTGATACTGGTCACGAAGGGCCGTTGACTTTGATCGGAAATCGTTGCAATTTGACCGTCAAACAAGGTCACCTTAGGTGCCTGCATGACGTTCGTCCGGTCGTCACCTTGGGCGGCTTGCAAGAAGAAGAACGCCTCGATGTCGCTAAGGATTGCGAAACCAAGCGAAGCTCCTGTGCCAGCCGCAGCACCACCGAAGGCCGGTGTGACCGTGTTGACGTTGCCAAGCTGGATGTCCAAGTCGGCGGTGGGAGCGGACCCGTTCCAACCGATTGACACGCTCGGCCCGCTATCGTCGTCCGGCAGTGTTGTCACGTTGTCATCAAACTGGGCGCTGAAGTCGACGCCGATTTGTTCGAAGAACGAATCTGACAAGGTAATGAACCGCACTTCGATCGTGATCTGCAGGTTCTGCAGCGAACGCAAGGATTCGATCAAGTCGACGATCTGGTCATGCACATCACTGGTCGTGCTGATGATCAAACTGAGGTTCTGTGGATAGGGAGCCATGGTGCTGTTACCACCCAGGGCTTCCCACGTATCCGGAACGACGGTGGTTTCGATCAAGTTCATCAGCGAATCGAAATCCGCAAAGGAACTACCGCCACCGCCCATTCCACCGGCTTGACCCTGTGGGCCGAATCCGCCTTGTCCGCCCATCGGGGCGTATTGGCCCAGCATGTTCGAAGACATTTTGCTGGGCTGCAACGCGTTGGCTTGACGGGTGGCGATGTCGGTCATCGAGACCGGCATCATCTGCACGTCCATCCGCGGGTTGGTCATTTGGTAGGCATTCCGCAGCGCACCGGCCAGACCATCGTCGTAGCTGGATGTGAAGTTTGGAATCGGCGTGACCAGGTCAGCCACCTTGTAGACTCGCGTGACCACGTTGGCCCGCTTGGCTTCGGCACTGGTGATCTGCAGCACTTCGTTCTTGATTTCGTAGCTCAAATCGAGCGGCTCGAGGATCAAGTTCAACGCACTGCGAAGTTCGATTTCCGTTTGCAGATCGAGCGTCACTGGCGTATCAGGAAGCACGCGAACGGCTTCCATCGCTCGCTGGTTCATCACGATCGGCAACCCCGTGACTTTGGCCAAATCAGCGATGACTTCGCCGAGTGGGCGATTCTTGTACTGAACGTTGACCGGAGTCGACAGTTGGTGTTTCAGCTTTTGCTCTTGCACGCTGCCGAACAACGACGCGGTGTCTTGCGACCGCCGCAGCGTCAGTTCGTGCCACGACTGGGGGTCGTGTCCGAAGGCCATCGGCTGGTTCATGTCCATTCCGGCGGTGCTGGATGCCGATGCTTCGACATCCATCAAGCCTTCTGCGAACACTTCCTCTTTGCCGGCTTGGATGTCACGCAACATTTGATCACGCGTGCCGAAGCGGCTTTTGTGAAACATGTTGGTGGCGATCGTCGAACCGGGTTTCAGTTCCATCACCTGTTTGGCCACGACTTCCGCTTCGGCGAAACGGCGTTCGAGGATCAAATCGTTGAAGGTATCAACGAGTGACGAAATCTCTTGATCGATTCGAGCTTCACGAGCGGCGTCGGTCGCCAGATCCGTGCGAACGGCATCGTTTTGCAGTTCCAGTTCGATCTCGGCCCGGTTGGCTTCGACGTACTGTTTCTGTTTTTCCAATTCTTTGTCGACCATTCGAGCCAGCGTGCGTTTGCTGGTTTCGTCGACCGTTGATCCGTCGACTCGGCGACGCAAGCGGTTGAGCGAATCGAGCGAATCGAGCGGCTTGGCCTCCTTCATCTCGGCGGCTTTGGCCAGTTCCGTCGTGATCTCGCGATACAAGCGACGGGTTTTCTCTTTGGTTTCGGCGTCGACTTGGTCGATCGCATTCATTTCGCCCGCATCCGATGGACTGGGCAGACGTCGTGCTGGTTGCATCAATGTCAACTTGTCTTTCAGCTGACGACGGGTCGCCAGATCAAGTTGCGATTCATACTTCCAGGCTTCAACAAAACGTTCACGAGCCAATTCGTTGTCACCGGCTTGCAACGCCTTCAGACCGGATTGGTACAGTTGGTTCGGATCGGCATCGCTGGAAACCGGAGCACCAAGCGCTTGGACTTGTTGCACCGCACCTGCATTGCCGGGCGCAGAATCCGCATCAGCATCGAACAACATTTGTTTAATGAAGCCGGCTTCATCGCCACCGATTTCCTGTTGTCCACCCGCCAAAGCGATCTGTGAATCCATCGTACCGGCGCGTTTGGCGGCCGATTCGACGTCCAGTACAAAGTTCCAGACGCGTGGTTCACCCGGGGCGAACGCGGATTCCGGAACGCCCAAGGCTTGGGCCTGGCGAGCGATTTGCAGGGCACCGGCCGTGTCACCACGGTCGAGTGTTGCGCGACCGATCGCCAACAACCGCAAGGCTTCGCGTTTCAGCGTTTGTGGGTCTTGCGAGTCGGCGACATCGAGCATCCCCGCCAGCGGACTGGCATTGATGCCATCTGCCAGGGGCCGCGGAGCGGTCACCGGACTGTTGAGTAATTCGGCATCGATCCCGGCAACCTGCAGGTCCACCCGCAGCTTGGCTACGTCGGCGGCCAGGTTGGGATCGGTGTGGGCAACCGTCTTGGCAGCGCGAAAGTGTTGTACCGCTGCTTCGAACTGGCGAGCATTGATTGCGGTCCGCGCTTGTTGGACGAGAAGTTTCCCGTCGGCAGGTTTCACGCTGGACGCAGGCGAGGGCACCGAGTGGCTGGCCGGTAAGGCCGGAACACCCCGTGCGTATGCAGGAGCAGCAGCAGATGCCGCGCCTGATTTGTCGTTTGATGGCAGGGACATCCCTGGCATCGAAAGCTGGGCAGAGACGTTCGACGCCCCTACGAGCCACGCCATTGCGGCGACGCCCCATCGATTGAGGCCGAAAGGTTTTTCGTGGCGTTTCAACGCGACACTCCTTCTTCGCGGTGAGACTTCGTTCGGAACACTCAAAGTTTTCGCCTACGTTCACGAAAACCGATCCGTCGGTTTAGCCCCACGGCACGTCTGTCCAATCACTTAGAACTGACCTGGCGCGAGCCCCGCACAACAACGGACCGCGCTGGCCGTCATTCGTCCGGGCCCCGACGACGACCAGCCCAATTTGGGCGGACGTGCCGGGAGCTAATAGACACTGAGCCGGGGATACGAGGTTTTCGAGCTGGCTGTCAAGCTCGGCCGAGCAGGGTTTTCTGCTTTTTTTCCAAATGCAGCCGCTGTCGGCACAAGACTTGAACGACTTGAGCCAAAGTGAGACAAAATAAAGGTGAATCCGCGCGTTCGATCCCCTCGCTAGGCATTGGTGTTGACACCCATGCACGCAAGGCCAGTCCCCATGTCTCTGCCCAATCCCGGTTGATCGCCCGCAGCGATCCATGCTGTCAGTCAGGGGTGTCCAGATACGGGTCTTGCCCGATTTCACGCTGCATTTTCTTCCGCTCTTTTTCATGGTGCAACAGCACCATTCGATCGCGAAAATGCTTCTTTTCGACCTTCCGCTGCGCCCGCCCGAACAGTTTGGCGTAGGAGTCGACCGAGTCAGTCAGGTGCTCGCCGCGGTTCTTCAACTTGTCGGCTTTGTCAGGCCCTAAACCGCCACGCAGGATGTCATCGTCCAGCGACAGGTACTGGCGATACGATCCGGGATCCCCTTGGCGACCGCAGCGACCGATCAATTGCCGATCGATCCGCGCCGCGTCGTGCAACTCGGTACATATCACGTGCATCCCGCCCAAAGCGACGATTTCGTCATCCAGTTTGATGTCGGTTCCACGACCGGCCATGTTGGTCGCTACCGTGACGCGATCCTGTTGCCCGGCATCGGCGACGATTTCCGCTTCCTGTTCGACGTTGTTGGCGTTCAGGACTTGGTGGGTGATCCCCAATTCGGTCAACATCCGCGACAGGATTTCACTTTTATCAATCGATCGTGTGCCGATCAGAATCGGTCGACCGGACGCGTGAATCTGTTTGACCTCTTCGACAATGGCTTTGAATTTCGCGTCCATCGAACCAAACACGCGATCGGGAAGTCGTTTCCGCTGTGGCGGCCGGTTGGTGGGGACCCGCAACACCGGCGTGCGATAGATCCGCCGCAATTCCCCAGCACTGGTCGCTGCGGTACCGGTCATTCCCGCCAAGTGGTTGTAACGCAGAAACAGGTCTTGGACGGTGATCCGCGCGGCTTGGCCGGTGGGGACGCTGATTTCCAGGCCCTCTTTCGCCTCGATCGACTGGTGAATCCCGTCACGCCATTTTCGGCCTTCGGCCAATCGACCGGTGAATTCGTCAACGATCACGATCTCGTCTTTACCTTGGTCGCCGGGCCGAACGACGTATTGGCGATCAAGCAAGAATTCGCGAAAGGTTTTGATCGCGCGTTCGGTGTATTCGTACAAATCGACCAAGCCCATCGTGCGGACCAAGTCGCTTTTTGGTAGCGCCCGGACCTTTTGACGACCTCGAGCGGTCAATTCGTATTGCTTGGTTTCCGGGTCAATCGTGAAATGTTCGTCCAACTCGTACTCGGGGCCATGCTCGGATGCCCAGCGATAGGTTTCCACGATCTGATCACGCACGGTGTCTTCGATGCTGCCGATAATCAACGGTGTACGGGCTTCATCGATCAAAATACTGTCGGCTTCGTCGACCAAACAGAAATGCATGCCACGCATCACGGGTTTGTCGCCGGAATCAGAGAACCCGCCGCCGCCATCACCTAACATTTCCGTCTGAATCCGGTTTTGGGCACGCAGCAGCAGACGATCGCGTAGAAAATCAAAGCCGAATTCTTTGGCCGTGCCATAGGTCACCGCAGACCCATAAGCGACGCGCCGCGAACCCTGGTCGTCGGGGGTCTGAATGATCCCCACGCTGACCCCCAACAGTCCATAAACCGGTGTCATCCATTCCGCATCCCGTTTGGCCAAGTAGTCATTGACGGTTGCCAGGTGGGCTCCTTTGCCAACCAGCGAGTGCAAGTACAGCGGCAAGGTGGCGGTCAACGTCTTGCCTTCACCGGTCTGCATCTCGGCGATGTGGCTTTCGAACAACGAAATGCCGCCGATCATTTGCACGTCGTAGTGACGCATTCCCAACGCCCGGCGGCCGGCTTCGCGGACCAGCGCGTAAGCTTCGGGCAATAGCTTGGCCAACTTTTCACCAGCCATCGCGCGATAGCGGAGTGCCAGCGAACGTTTTCGCAGCACGTCGTCGGTTTCTGGCAAGAGCGTGCTTTCAAACGCATTGATCTCCCCCAGCATTCGTTTCCATTTCACCATTTTGGGATGGAAACCACCCCCGGAGAAAACGGACATCGATTTGGTGCCGATCGTCTGGAACCGCTCGGGCGCGATCACCGGTTTTTGCGCGCTGGCGTTTTGCGGCGCCGTGTTGGCCGGAATCATTTGCTGGGGCGATGCCGCAGACGTGTTTTCATCGTCTCCATCCGCTGGCCCCACTGGCGAACCGGCTTGGGGGGGATTGGACGGTTCGGAATCGTTTTGGCCGGGGTCTCGGACACTCATCAAGCTGCTTTGGGGACAAATTAGCGAAAAATTTTAGCTGCAAACCGCGTCGTCAGCCACGAACCGACCGCCAATCTACCGCTGGAAAAGCCATTTTCAGGACAACTTGGAAAGACCAGGCAGTTTGAGTGTTGAGGATAGGCGGGTTACGCCGACTTTACGTCTCATGAGGGACGTGCTCGATATTACGGTCGTCTGAGTCGATCGACTTATACCAGTCATTCCAGTATTCCCGGACTGCGCGAGACTACAAGATGAAGAAAAATTTCCGAGGCATGACCCTGGCAGCGCTGTTGCTGTCCGCCTCAACGTCGGCCCAAGCTGACAACAATGAGTATGTACATGGTAACGCTACCTCACAAGCATTTGTTGGTGACATCGTCACCAACGTGCCAACCGACAGGAGATCCTCCTATGTCGGTACGGTTGCGCCAACCAACGACTATGCACCTGTGACGATCGGTGATCTGCAACCGACCGGCTATTATGACGGTGGCTATTCCGAACCGATCAGCTACGGCAGCGGATGTGCCAGCGGCATGTGTGACACCGTCGGCTGTGACGGAGGTTGCGATTCCGGCTGCGGATCCAAACACGGCCAACTCGGCCGCCGTTTGGCTGACGCGTTCAACATGTGTAATAGCGACGGTTGGATTCGCGCCGAAGCGTTGATCATGTTCATGCAGAACCGCCAATCACCCGCGCTGGTGAGCTCGGCCGATCCCGGACTGTTCCCGGTTCTACCGGACGGTGTGGTCGAATTTGGTGAGGAACTTGATGGCGGCGTTTCGGGCGGATTCCGCGCCGACGTCGGACGCTATCTGACGGATCGTATTGGAGTGGGTGGTCGATTCACCTGGATTGGTGAAAACGGCGACGACTTCTCGATGACCGGCAGTGGGCTAGACGCCAACGGACGATCGATTGGTCGCCCCTACTACTTCACACCGACCGTCAATCCCGGAATTGCCGGTGAAGACTCGCTGATCGTCAGCCAGTTGAACCTGTTCTCGGGCAGCGTCGACGCGAGTTTCTCGACCGAATTGGTCGGTGCAGAAGCTTACGGTCGCCTGCTGTTCTGCAAGAACAAAGCATCACGTCTGGAAATGATCGGTGGTTACAGCCACTGGTCGCTCGACGATGAACTGGGGATCCGTAGCACGACCACGGATCTTCAAACCGCGACGTCCAATACGTTCGCCAGCCGATTCGATGCTGAAAACCGCTTCAACGGTGGACAGGTCGGATTCGAGTCGGTCATCACACGTGGCAAGTGGACCGCACGCACGCTGTCCAAGATTCACTTGGGTAACATGGAACGTACGGTCAACATCAGTGGCTACAGTGATGAAAGTACCGCCGGTGCCGCACCGCAACCGCGCACCAACAGCAGCCTGCTGGTGGGTGCACAACAGGGTGAAGAATCGGACGACGAGTTCACCTTCATCCCCGAACTGAACTTCACCCTTGGTTACCGCTTCCGCGAGCATGTCTCGTTCACCGTCGGGTACAACTTCATGTACTTCGATTCGGTGGCCTTGGCCGGTCAGCAGATCAACCGCAACATCGACACAACGAATTTGGGTGCCCAAGTGGTGCCAACCGGATTCGACATTGTGGATGGCAGCTTGTGGGTTCAAGGAATTAGCCTGGGAGCTTCGGTGGATTATTAATCCGCGAAGATCACTCCCGAGGCAGCGATTTCGGCCGGTCCGAAGCACTTCGCATCATCCGGGAATAGAATCTTCGCCGCCGAACCGAAACGACGTTAAGCTCAATAACGCGTGGTCCTAGTGACCACGCGTTTTTTTTATTTCCACACCGAACGCGAGGTGAGCGAAACGCTGCGATGACGACATCAAAATTTGTTTTGGGTTTGTGGCCGATCGCCGGAGTCACCACGCTGGGCGTCACACCGGACGACGCGCGGTCCACCATGGCCGCCGCGATCGAATCCGGCGTGACCCAATTTGATACCGCATTCAGCTATGGCTATGACGGCGAAAGCGACCGTTTGCTCGGTCAATTCGTTGGCAATGACCGCGATCGTTTTACGGTGATGGGCAAGGTCGGACAGCGCTGGGATGAACAACGCCGGCGAATCGTCGATGGCTCGCCCGAACAATTGACCCAAGACGCCGAGGAATCCTTGCGGCGGATGAAATTGGAACGTTTTGATCTGCTGTATCTGCACTCGCCGGACCCCAACGTTCCCCTGTCCGAATCCGCCGCTGCCATGCAGCGTTTGCAGCAGCGTGGACTGTGCG
Source organism: Stieleria tagensis (assembly GCF_024129865.1). GTDB lineage: Bacteria > Planctomycetota > Planctomycetia > Pirellulales > Pirellulaceae > Stieleria > Stieleria tagensis. Next base: position 25,300 of record NZ_JAMYFE010000022.1, read on the forward strand.
ACAAGATCGGGTTTTGCAATATGAACGTTCAGCAGCTAGCCGAATTTTCCGCTTCGGTTCCCCTCGACGCGATTCAGTGCCCGCTGAATTTACTGCAACGTGACAATCAATCCCGTCTGATTGATCCCTGCCGACAAGCCGGCCGCGCGGTGTACGTTTTTTGGACACTGATGAAGGGTCTGCTGGCCGGCAAGATCACTCGCGATCACGTCTTCGCCGACGGTGATAGTCGTCCCGGGTACGAGATCTTTCAAGGACAATCGCGGCAACGGGCACATGACGTGATCGATGACCTGGTGTTGCTGGGAAACGAAATCGACCAGACCGTGGCGCAGCTTGCGGTCGGTTGGGCGATCTCACAACCCGGTGTCAGTGGCGCGCTGGTCGGTGCCAGGCGTCCCGATCAGATCCGCGAAACGGTCGCGTCACGGCCACTCTCGGCAGCAACGCTGCAGCGGGTGGAGACCATCCTGCAGACGCATCGTAGCTGATCCCGCCAGGGGGCATCGTAGCTGATCCCGCCAGGGTTCAGACGGATTCTGAACCGTGGCCGGTCCAGCTACGGCCGTGGGGGCGAATCAGTTGAATTCGGCGAAGGCGTCGTCACCGAGTGGTTCGCCGCCGAATTCGTTCGGACCAGTCCCAAAGTCGTCACCGGCCATCGGCTGCGCCTCCAGATCACCATCGAGCGGTTGTTCGGCGTCGTCCAGCACCGATTCCTCGCTGCGTTGACGTGGCGAAGGCGACATTTTTGCAGCCACGGGGATAGCGATCATGACCGCTAACATCAGGACGACCCAAGGGATAAAAAACAGCATGACAAAGATGACTTTTGCAACGAGTAGGTCGACGGGAGCAATTTCAGAGTAAAACGTGGACCTACCAGTTTAGCTTGTGATTGCCGGCCCGCGAATCATTTTATTTTTCTTCAGCGCCCGGTTTTAGACCCAACGAAACCTGTTCGGTGCCAGGCATCACGCGGTCGAACCAGGCGATCGCATCTGGATTGTTTGATTCTAGATCGGCATACAAGACAGACAATTTTCGTTTTGCCTCGGCGGCTTTCTCGGGATCCTCCATCGCCTGGGCAACGGAGACCTGCAATGCCCAAGCGACCAGGCGATACTTGCGATCGACGGCCGCATCATCGATCAGTTCATTCAATGTGGCTTCGGCATCGGCCGGTCGATTCTGTTTCAAATACAGTCGCGCCAATTGCAGGCCGGCTTTGGAGGCATAGGATTGGTTGACCGCGCTGCCATCGGTCGGTGGAAAATACAGCGAGACGGCTTTCCAGCCGGCCGGATCGTTGCGCACGATCGCTTCCCAGAACTGTTCTTCCGCGGTCTCCTGTTGCGGGACCACGTCGGGCCGCAACATTTTGGCAACCGTGGGTTGCCGGATGCCTGACGCTGCGGCGATGCCAAGACCGACACAGGCCAACGGCAGCAGGGTCAGCATGAGCGCACGAAGTTGGCGTTTGGTCTTGAGTCGTTGTTGTTCGTCGGCGACACGCTGCAGCCGCGCCGTCGCCGATGCCGCACCGGCCAAACGCCGCGTCTTGCTGCGCTGGTCCGCGTCATCACCGGTCAAGGCATCGAGCAATTCTCCAGCCGACTGAAATCGTTCGGCGGGATCCTTGCGAAGCAATTTGGCGATGATTGCGATCAACCATTCGGGAACGTCTTTGTCCCCGCGGACGCGGTCCAGTGGTTGCGGGGTTTCGTTGACATGAGCAAAGGCCAGTGCCAACGGATCCTCGGCTTCGAATGGCGGCCGACCGGTCAACAGGTGGTACATCATCACGCCCAGCGAATACAAATCGCTGCGCGGATCAACCGAGCGTCCTTGGACTTGTTCCGGGCTCATGTAGCGCGGCGTGCCGAGCGTCAGACCGGCCTGAGTCAAATCGGCTCGACTGCCGTCGTTGTCGCTTTGCACCCGAGCCAGCCCAAAGTCGGCGACTTTAATCGCCCCGCTTTTGGACCACATCACGTTTTCAGGTTTGATGTCACGGTGCGTGATGCCTTCGGATGCCGCCGCGTCCAAGGCCGATGCGACACCGTACAGCACTTCGACCGCTTGTTCGGGATCCAGCGGACCGTTTCGTTCCAGCCATTGCCGCAGATTCTGGCCCGAGATCAATTCTTGGGCGATGTAATAGCGCGCCGAATCTTCGCCGACTTCGTAGATTTGAACAATGTTGGGATGGTTCAACTTGGCCGCCGCTTTGGCCTCGCGACGAAAGCGTGTGATGTAGTCACGATCACGCGACAATTCCGGCCGCAAGACTTTGATCGCGACATCGCGATCGAGTTGCATGTCACGGGCGGCATAGACGTCGGCCATCCCACCGCGACCAAGCCGGCTGAGGATCAGATATCCGGCCAACCGCGACCCGACCAGACTGGCGGTCGACAGGGATGAAGTGGGGGTCTGGTCAGCGGTGCCCGCTGCGGTGTCAGCTAATTCCGGGGCCTGATCGTTCTGATCCGCTTCACTCATGTCGCTTTCCCTGGTTTGGTCGAATCATGTTGCGGCGGATTGGCGGTTATTGGATCAGGGAGTTGCAGGGAAACCAACGGCCGATTCATGCTGCCGCTCGAAAGCCCCTGTAGGTCCAGTGTCACGTACTGAAACCCAAGCTGGATCAGTCTACCGGACAGCTGTTTGCGAGTCTGGTCGCACAGCAGACGATCGATCTGGTCCAGGGGAATTTCGATCCTGGCCAATTCACCTGGATGCAATCGAACCCGCAATTCGCTCAGCCCCAAGCTACGCAAGTAGTCTTCGGCCTGTTCGATTCGCGTCAAACGCTCGGGTGTGACCTGGACCCCATAGGCGATTCGACTGGCCAGGCAGGGGGCGGCTGGCAGTTCGGCATTGGACAATCCGAATTGTCGAGCGATGTCACGCACGGCGGCTTTGCCGATTCCCAAATCAGCCAGCGGCGTTTGCACACCAGCTTCGTCGCCGGCGGCAATCCCGGGGCGATAGTCTCCCAGGTCGTCGGCGTTGGTGCCAGAAACGATCGTGATCGCATCAGTCTGCGGCTCCGCCGTCTGCCGCGTTTGGGCGGTGACGGCATCAACCAGCTGGTGCAGCGATCGGTACAGCGTGGTTTTGCAGTGAAAACAACGTCGTGAATCGTTGGCGGCGTAGGCGGGCAACGCCAGTTCGTCGGTGTCGATCACCTGCTGTGTGGCGCCCAATTCCTGGGCCACTGTCGCAGCCGTTTGCAATTGCCACTGGGCGACACTGGGTGAGCGAGCCGTGACCGCAGTGACCGAGATCGAGTTGCCGGGCGCTGTCGTGGTTGCGGCTTTGCAACGTTGTGCGCTACTTCGCAGCGCTGCGGCCAGCACAACCGAGCTGTCCACGCCACCGGAAAAAGCCACGAAAACGGTGCGGTGTTGGTCAAACCATCGCACCAACGCTTCGGCCGCTGGCGACAATGTTTGGGTCGCGGCGGTGGCTGCGGAGTCGCTGTCGCATGTCTCAGGCGGGGTACCGGCAGCGGTCGAGGAATCGAGAGTCATCAGCGAGAGAGTTGGCGAGTGCACTGGACAAAGAAACCGGCGTCCAGTTTTCGGTTTTGGGCATCACGCAATGAGAGCCGCCCGGATCGCAGCCCGCCCATGAACTGTGATTGCGACAGGTCAAACCGCGGTGGGATCTGGGACTGCAGATAGTCTACCACGTCCATGGTTCTGACCTGAGGGGAGTGGCCGGTGATCAGAAAGCGAAAATTTTCTGGCGTCAGCAATGACAGACAACTGTCGATCAATGGCCACAGATCACGTTCCAGACGCCAGGCTTTGCCCGATGGCCCGTGTCCGTATGCCGGTGGGTCCATCACAATGGTCTGGTAACGATTGCCACGTCGCAGTTCACGGGCGGTGAATTTGACGGCGTCGTCCACCAAGTAACGGATCGGATGATCGGTCAATCCGTTACATCCCGCCGCCAAACGCGCTGTGGCAACATTCGGTTTTGCCGCATCGACATGTGCCACCTTCATCCCGCCGATCGCCATCGCAATGCTGCTGGCGCCGGTGTAACCAAATAGATTCAAACCACTCGCCGGCGGGGCGACGGCAACCGGCGCCGTGTCCATCAACCACCGCCAATTCAGCGCTTGTTCGGGAAACAAACCGACATGGCCAAAGGGTGTCGGCGAGATCGGCATGCAGAAACCGTCCAGTTCAACGGTCATCGCATCCGGAACAGCCGTGCGGTGTTGCCACCGCCGCGAAGTCTCTTGAAAGACCGAATCCGCCGACTTCCAACGGGACGGGCTGTGCTTTTGCACCCCCTCGGCAGCCGGCGAGGGGCGATCGAACACTCGTCCGGCAAACGACTCCAGCTTGCGGCCGTCGCCAAAGTCGATCAACCGGTATCCCGTTTCGCTCATCCCCTGGTTCTCCAATCTTGCTGTGCAACCTGTTTGTCTCGCTACCCATCTGCGGCGGTCACTAGCTAGAATGACCTGTCTCGCCGTTCATTCCTACCCACTTGCCCTCCCCCCAGGCCCCGCGATGTTCGTTTCACTGCGCCGACGTTCCGTTTTCGTGCTTTTGGCTCTCACCACGCTGACGCTGCTGGGCAGTGCCTGGTCCACCGCAGAAGAAACTTGGGAGCAGAAAAAGGCCAGTCGCTTTAAACCGCTCAACGATCACCAGAAGCAAAGTATCGCGGCCGCCATTCCTGACAAACTGGCCGCCCAGCCAGCCAGCCAGCGGCGGATTCTGGCGTTTTACCGCTGTGAAGGTTTCATCCACACCTCGATTCCACATGCCAACGAGTCGGTCCGCGCGATGGCGGAAAAGACCAAAGCGTTTGCGGTCGATTTCGCGGACACCTACGACGTGTTCACGCCTGAGAATCTGGAGCAATACGATGCGATTCTGTTGAACAACACCACCCACATGCGATTTGATCAACCGGAACAGCAAGCCGCATTCATGGACTTTGTTGCCGGTGGGAAAGGCTTGATCGGATTTCACGCCGCCAGTGACAACTTCAATCGCTATCCCGATTCGCTGGCAATGATCGGCGGGACTTTTTCCGGCCACCCCTGGGGCGCCGGCGGGAAATGGGCATTCAAATTGGATGATCCCCAGCACGTCTTAAACAACGCCTTCGGCGGAAATGGGTTTTGGCACAGTGACGAAATCTACCAATACAAACCCGATTCCTACGTCGGCACCGGCGTGCTCCGCATCCTGGTCAGCCTGGACATGTCCAAAGAAGCCGTGTCGAGCCGAATTGATGATGGACCGCGCGAAGTCCCGGTGTCGTGGGTTCGCACCGCCGGTGACGGTCGCGTGTTCTACACCAACCTGGGGCACCGCGAAGACACCTTTGCCAACCCGATGATCGTCAAACACATGCTCGATGGCATTCAATATGCCTTGGGTGACCTGGACGCTGACGCCACACCGACCGACCAAGCCGGTGCTCTGACACCCGCACTAGCCCCCGCAGAGAAGTCATAGCGCTGATGCACACGTTTCGAAGTTGCGTTCTCTCTAAAGCCCAGCGGGCGACAAAATGACTGCCGGCGGCGTCAGTCGCCGTCACGCTCTCCGGAACCATTCCTTTCCCGGCGTTTGCGTACGATCCGCTTGATCTTGTCTTCCTGTTCGCGCAACTGCGCAACCCGCTGTTCGTACTTTTCCTCGCGTTTTTTCAGCGCGCGATAACGGCGTTTGACGCGTGATGCCGCCTGCCCCACCTTGTCGCGTCGATCACGCAGTTTTTGATGATCCAGAGCATCCTGATCCGCTTCAGGATCGGGATCGGAAAGTGTTGGTTCGGTTTGGTCGAGCAAGCGTTGCTGCCGGGATTGAAACCAGGCCGGCGCCAGAAAAATTCCGTTGGCAAAGATCATCATCAATCCGAACGTTGCCATGCCTAGAAACAACGCGATCGATGCATGCACGCCGACGGCGACCGCCAACACGAACGGCCGCGTGATCCGCGGCCAGACAAGTGCACAGTAGAAAACCTCCCAGAACAACGTGGCATTGGATAGTGCCGAAATGATGGCGGGGTAGCGAGCCATCCAGGTCATGTCTAGCGATTGGTATTCATAGTTGGCAACGGCGTACCAGACCGCGGTTCCATCCCACCAGGTCACGCCACGTGATTTTGCTAATCCGCCAAACAGGTAGATCACACACAGGTGCAACTGCAGCAGTCGGGTGCCAATCGTGGCCGCCACGCTGGGAGAATCGTCCGGCAACATGAACCGCCAAAACGCGGACGCTTTGCGTTTATCCGCCCAGCGCCGCGCCAGTTTTGCGTCCACCGAAAAACAACTGCCGCAGGGTGTCAGTGCCAGATACATCGTGGCGTAAGTCACGATCTGATCCAGACCAAACAGCGCCCCGGTCAACCGATGCAAATACATCAGTTGCAGCAACAACGCCAAGGGGGCGGTGATCCGAGTGGCATAACCGATCATGAACATCGCCGTGACGGCCAGCGTGAACCCGTGATGGATCACCACCGATGTGGGATGATTGAAATACCACAGGTAACTGCGGGCCCAATCGCTCACGCCAAACGCACCATCGTGTAACTGACGCGCCATGTCGTTGTTGATCCAAGCGTCGGCGCCGACGAATGCCGATAGATCGGTGGCCAACACCAAATGGCAATACAACAGCATCGCACCGGCCAAAATCCGCAGCACGCACAGAGTATGCGGTCGCATCGGAGTGAACCAAAATCGGTCCCAATACCCGACCAATCGAAGCACAGAATCAAGATAAGAATCAGTAGCCCGATCCGACACCGTCAGCCCCTGCGTGCTACCCGTACTCGTACTCATACTCTCGGAACCAGTGATTGCAGATCGAGTCATCAGTTCGACTCCCCATCATCGCCAACACCCGCGCCATCGCTGACGTTGCCATCGCCAGCTTTGCCATCGCCAGCAGCATCGTCGCCAGCAGCAGCGGCGTTGTTTTGCACGCCCGGCGAGGGAATGATTTCGGTGTCCTCCGCGGGTGCGATCGCGTCGGAGAACAATGGTTGGTCGACCAACACGTTGTAAAGCCGAGGATCGTCCAGTGGAATCGGTTCGGCCAAGAAGTCTTCGCGGGTCATCAGCACATGTTCCAGACGGCGAATTGCGACTTCGCGCCCTTCATTTTCAGTCTTCAAATGGTCGATCATCGACTGCCGGACATATTCGTACAGCCCGCGGCCTTGCTGCCAGCGCTGTGCTTCGACCGGATCAATCTCGAACAGATCCACCGGCGGCCCGGGCGGCCAATAAATCTGGCTCAGGTATTCACTCAGCATAAAATGGCGGTGATACAGCAATCGCGGCCATTGATCGTCACGGTCCGGATACATCTGCTCGGTCACACTGCCGTCGGCGGCGGTCCGCGCGGCTTGGATCAAGCGACTCGGGCCGGGGTCCGGTGCAAAAAACGCGTAGCCTCGATCCATGTGCATGAACTGCGCATAGCCTTCGAAAGGTCGCAGCAGGTTGCCGACCAGTGGTGATCGGCCACTGGCATTGGTCGTTTGAAAGGCCAACGGTGGCAAGACCACGGCGAACAAATGAAACAGAATCAGCCCACTGATGATCCATTTGAGTCGCGAATTTTGAAATCCGAGGGCATCGATGCCTGATTCGACCGCGGGATTGTCAGAGTCGTTTTTGCGATCGCGGGCAGAGCCGCTGTGTCGTTTCGACATCGAACAAATACAGAACTTAGGTAACGAATCAGGTAGCCAAACGGTCGGTCAATCCTCCGCATCACACAGATTAACTTCGGCGTATCGAATGTGTAGGGAGCGGGCGGAAATCACTTGCTGAATCTGCAATAAAAAAACCGCCTGCCGGAAAGCTCCGAACAAGCGGTTGGATAGGATCTGCTGAGTGCCGAAAACTAACGTTTGGCAACAGCTGATGGATCGAAATCAAACGTCAGCTCGTTAAAGCTGCCGGCTTCGACATTGATCACACGTTCGCGGCTGATCTTTTGGCCATTGATTTCGGCGGTCACACGCACGGTGTAGTCGCTCCAATGGTCGCCGGACTTCAGCTGAGTCGTACGGAACGTACGCAGGGTTCCGCTGCCGCTGGTTTCGTTGCCAGCCAGGCTGACCACGGCATCGGCGGGCACGTGGATTTTGACCACGGTCACCGGAGCTTGGTCGGCTTCGGCGTTGACCGACGACAGTTCAGATGCGGCCGGTTGGTCACTGGCGGGCGATTCAAACACCACACGCTCGTTGTCACCGGGACGCAATTTCACTTCGCGGCTTTCCGATTTCTGTTGTCCGTCGTAATCGTAGGTGACCTTGACCACATAGGTGTAAAGGTAGCCTGACTTCAAACCACGGGACATGAATTGACGGACCGCACCTTCGCTGGTCGTTTCGTGACCGTTGACGGTGACTGTCGCATCGTCGCTGGGAACGGCAACGGTCAACAAGGCCGCGTCATCATCGATGGCCGGTTTCGCCGACTCGTAGCGAGCCGTCGAATCAGCTTCTTTCAGCGGTGTGTACTGACGGTACGACGACTGAATTTTGGATGATTCGTAACCGACGATCGAAATCGAATTCGAACGTTCCTTGCTGGCGGCCACCGAACTCGCGGTGCTGCCGGCCGAGCGATAGCGGGACAAGGGAACCGAGTAGTTCGACATCGACGCGGAATAGCTGCCGCCGCTGCTGCCACCACTGCTGCCACCGGATGATCCGCCGCTACTGCCGCCACTGCTGGGCGAATAATACGACGTCATTTGCCCACCGCTGCTGCCACCGGACGAGCCGCCACTGCTGCCGTAGGATCCGCCGCTACTGGCATAACGGGCGGCGTAACGGGCTGCATGGCGAGCTTGGCGAGCGTCGCGACGAGCCTCGTGATGGGCGTGAATTTTGGCAGCCAGATGTCGCAGTGGGCCGACGCGGTCTCCCGTCGATCCGCCGCTGCTGGCATAACCGCCGCTGCTACCGTAGCCGCCAGATGAACCGTAGCTGCCCCCCGAGGAAGCCGAATAGTAGAGTGCGGCCGCACCTCCACTACTACCGCCTGAACTGGCATAGCCACCCGATGATCCGCCGGACGAACCGCCCGCGGTCACAGGATTGGAAAAGCCGCCTGCGGCTAAAAGTGCTGTCAAACAGACCGAAAATCGAATACGCGTCATGGTTGTGAAATCCCTCCGATCTCGCTTAATGAGGATGCCGGACTCCCCGGCTCTATTGGGCTAGGATAGCGGTCAGGATGGGACGATCAAGCAGTTAAGGTAAAATTTGAGGACTAGGGCATTTTGGTAGGCACTCTTCAAAGAAGTTAGCCGATCGAACACAATCCAGCCGCCGATCGGCTTTTTGTTCTCTTTGCCCCCTATGACGGACCCCCCGCGATGGCTGATGCCGCTAAACCGAAACGAGTTCTTTCGGGGATTCAACCCACCGGCCGCCCCCACTGGGGCAACTACTTTGGCGCGATCCGTCAGTACATTGACCTGCAAGAACAGAACGACGGGTTCTACTTCATTGCAAATTTGCATGCCCTAACGACGATCCGCGACGCCGACCAACTGCGTCAAAATGTACTGGACATTGCCCTGGACCTGCTCGCACTGGGTTTGGATCCGGACAAAGCGACGCTGTTCGTGCAATCTGATGTGCCCGAAGTCAGCGAATTGTGCTGGGTCCTGCTGAGCGGCACACCGATGGGGCTGTTGCAGCGCTGTGTGGCGTACAAAGAAAAAGTCGACAAAGGCATCCCTGCCGATGCCGGGTTGTTCACCTATCCCGTCCTGCAAGCGGCCGACATCTTGGCCTATGACAGCGAATTAGTGCCTGTCGGTGCCGATCAGGTCCAGCACATCGAGGTCTGTCGCGATGTTGCCGGCCGGTTCAATCATCAATTTGGTGACACCTTTGTGATGCCAAAAGCCAACGTGTTGGACGATAGCGCCAAAGTCCCCGGTACCGACGGCGAAAAAATGAGCAAGAGCTACGACAACGTGCTGCCGTTGTTTGGCGAGGTCAAAAAAATTCGCAAGCAAATCATGCGGATCACAACCGACAGCCGGCCCATGGAGGACCCCAAGCAGCCGCAGGGGGATCATTTGTACGATTTGTACTCGCTGTTCGCCGATGCCGGCAAACGCGAGGAAATGGCGGCGATGTATCTTCGCGGCGGATTCGGCTATGGCGAAGTCAAAAAAGCCATTGCCGAAGAGAGCGAGGCGTACTTTGCCGATGCGCGTGCCCGACGGGTGGACCTGGAGCAAAATTTGGACCATGTCCACGCTGTTTTACAGGCCGGCGCCGAACGCGCCCGGAATGTCGCCGCCGGCGTCTTGCTGCGCGCCCAACAGGCCTGCGGACTGAAGTAAGATACAGGGTTCATCGACGGCTGCACGTTGCGGCCGTCGCTTGTCGCCGGGAAACCCAACCACCATGTCGATCGTCGCAACGGGCACCGAAATCGTTGAAACGGTTCGCATTGCCAAAATGATTGAAACGCACGGGGAACAATTCCTCGAACGCGTCTACACAGCCGACGAAATCGATTACTGCGTCCAGACCGCCGACGCACCGGGCCACTTTGCCACCCGCTGGGCTGCAAAGGAAGCGGTGATGAAAGCGCTGCACTGTCGCAAACGCGGCGTCCGCTGGAACGAAATCGAAGTCATCGTGCGGCCCGGATCCGGGCATGAGATCCTGTTGTCCGGGAACGCATTGCAGTGCGCGACCGAAAACGAAATCGAACAGCTGCACCTCAGTCTGTCGGCATGCCGTACACACGCGGTCGCCTATGTAATCGCGGAATCGTAGACGCCTGGGTGGTGCATCAAATCGGTCTCTTTTTTTCGGTAGGTTTGTCGCGCCCGCCGACGATCTAGTGAATGCATCGACACACTTCCGCTGCGTCCCCATTCGCCCGCCTCGCCACCCGTCTGTCCCCTGCGAGAATCGTGGATCCGTCACACGAACACTATGCCGAATTTTTGACGTTGTTCCTGGCCGATCGGGATCGACTGTTCGGCTACATTCGCGCGATGCTGCCGAATCATTGTGACGCCGAAGACGTCTTCCAACGCTGCAGTTTGTTGGCTTGGGACAAATTTGATCAGTACGATCGCGAGCGTCCCTTTTTCCCCTGGGCCAGCGGCATTGCCTATTACGAAGTTCGTAATTTCGTGCGTCTCGCCGCTCGGGATCGACTGCAGTTTGACGCCGACCTGATTGAAACAATCGCAACCGCTCGATCACAGCAATTGCAACGAGAAACCGGCCGCGACGAAGCCTTGCAGGCTTGCTTGTTGGGACTGCGTGCCAAAGACCGCGAGCTGATCGACGCGTTTTACCAACAAGGTTACGCCTGTGACGAAATCGCCAAGTCAATTGGTCGATCCATTCAAACGATTTTCAACCGTCTAAGTCTGTTGCGACGCCGATTGGCCGAATGTGTCGATCGACGACTGGCGGATGCCACTACGCTGGCTGATAACAATACACAGTGGGGAGACACCCAATGAGCAACCATCCGATCAACGACGGAGAACTTTCGAAACAGCAACGGGACGAACTGCACCAGTTGATCGATCGTCTGGAACAAGAAACCATCAGTGATGCAGAACATCGCCAGCTGCAAGATTGGTTGCGTCAATCATCGACCGCGATGCATTTGTATTTCCGCCGACTGGATGTGGATGGCGGGCTGCGGGCGTTATCGGGGCAACCTGATGTCAACCTGCCCAGCCTGGACCGGCCGACCGTCGATCGGGTCACTGCGTCCGATGACCGGCCCAGCGATCAGCGATTTCGAAGTTGGATGCTGATCGCACTGTCCTGTGCCGCGTCGCTGTTTTTTGCGCTCTGGATCAGCGAGCGCGGACGCAACGATTCGATCCAGCGTCAACAGTCTGCCACGGCATCGGTCCAGCCATCGGCGACGCAACCGTTGTCCAGTGCGCGGCTGCGAAGCGCGTCCGAAGCTGTCTTTTTTGGCCAATTGACTCCGCCGATCGATTCGCTGCTGCAACTCGAAACGGACTATGCCCTAAACGCCGGCATCGTCGAGATCGGGTTTGAATCCGGCGCATCGACCGTGATTGAATCGCCGGCCTTGTTCCGGATCGTTTCCGATGACGCCATTGCGATTGATATCGGCCGTTGTTCGGTACACGCTCCCGACGGTGCCGAAGGATTCCGAGTGGAGACACCGACCAGTCGCATCGTTGATTTGGGCACACGGTTTGTCGTCGACGTCGACGAGTCGTCGGATTCTCAAGTGACAGTGGTCGAAGGCGCAGCCGAGGTGTTTGGCAAGCGTCTCTCCGCGGGCTCGAAAGTCGAATTTGCTGCCGGCGTGCGGTTGACCGGCGAACAAAGCCAACGCTTTAGTTTTCAAGACGTTCTGGCACCGGGTGCTGTCCTGGATCAGAATCAAATTTATCGCGGCGGGCTGCCCGATCGAATCGTTCGCTACAGCGCACTCAATGGCGACAATGGTCGCGCGCGGCAGTTGACCGACGTATCGGTCCAGCGGGGCGGACGCTTATTCACCTACAACACCTCCGAATTGATCGGATCCCGGGTGAGATCGTTTCGCACCAGCGATTTGGAAGACCACATTTCCAATCAGAATCTGTTGATCGACGGCACCTACACCGATCAATCCGCGGTGCACTATGTCGACGGCTTGGCCGATTGGTTATTGACCACCGGAGTGATCAACCCCGGCGGATCATCGGAACCGCTTCAGCAGCAACCACAGATCGGCCCACAATCGTCGACTATCACACCCGGACTGGCAATCGAGTTCGATCGACCGGTGATCAATGGCGACGGCCCGGACGTGCTGTTGATGGAGATTCAAATGAAAACCAATCCTGCCGGTGGCGACGCCTTTCACGTTTTGCCGCTGCCAAGCTCGGCCGCTACCCGCACGCAAACGATCCGTCGCTTTGATTTGGATTTGACGTCGTCTGAATCGTTGCTCGTCGATTCGATTTCGTTGGGCGGATTGCAGTTACCGCCGCGCTCCTACGACCAATTGACTCACTTGCCGATCGAGTCGGTACGTCCACTTCCCAGCCAATTCCATGCACTGGCTGTCGGCATTGATTTATCACAACTGGGTGTTGCCGTGGGTGATTCAGTGACCGGATTGTTCATCCAAGACGCTCAAGACGACCGCCATCTGATCGACCCCGTGGTCGTGGCCGGATTCCCTGAACTCGGTCGCTAACGTTGCGATCAAACCGAGGCGAAACCCACAATCCTTTTCAACAGCCCTGTCAGCGAGGGAATAGGACCGGAACTTAGCTGGCCGGGACGTCGTCGGTGGTCCAGACACCATCGATGCGACGCGGTGTTTGGCCGGTCAGATTTTTATCGGTCAACAGCGCCGGCAATCGACTCGGGCGAACGTTGTCATAGCTGGTCAGTTTGGCAAATCGGATCAGCGATGCGGGGACGCCGACGGCGGTGAAACCGGGGTGCCCGGTGGCCGGATAGGGACCGCCGTGGTTCATTGCCGCCGAGACGGCCACACCGGTCGGCATCTTATCGTTCAACACCCGTCCCACCTTGGGCGTCAATTCGAACGCGACACGGTCATAGTCCGCATCGTCACCGCCCGCGGGATCGCTGTAGATACATCCGGTCAGATTGCCTTCGAGGCTGGCGATGACTTGGCAAACTTGGTCGACGTCGTCGGCGACGATGATCAATGACGCATTGCCGAACGCTTCGGTTTGAAATCCTTCCGGATCCGATAAGAACTGATTCCCGGTGGCTTTCAATAACGTATTGGCCATCGCACAGCGATCGGATTCCAGTTCACCGCCGCCGGTCAGCAGTTCAGCGCCAAAATCGCAGAGCGTGCTGACGCTCGATTTCAAGCTGCCCGCCACTGCAGGCGACAATAGCGTTCCCGCCGGCGAGGTTGCGAAGCGATCTTTGACCGATTCGATAAACGTGTCCGCAGCTTTCCCTTTGACCAACACGACCACACCGGGGTTGGTGCAAAACTGGCCTGTGCCCATCAGCGCACTGCCGGCAAACTCGTCGACAATTTCGGCACCGCGAGATTCCAAGGCTTGGGGCAGAACAACGACCGGATTGACACTGGACAATTCCAAATAGATCGGTTTGCCCGCAGCATCCGCGGCGGATTTTAGTTTCAGTCCGGCGGAGCGGCTGCCGGTGTACCCGGTCGCGCCGACGCGTGGATCAGCGACCAAGCGTTCGCCGTCGGCGTGCCCGGTGCGATAGATCAATTGCACGATCGATGTCGGCATCCCAGTTTGTTCCGCAGCGGCGAGCGCCAGTTCGGCAAACAATCGTGTGGTTTCCGGATGTGAGCTGTTGGCTTTGCCGATCACGGGGTTACCGGCGGCAATCGCAGCAGCGAAATCGCCTCCGGAAACTGAACCAAACGCAAACGGGAAATTGTTGGGGCCAAACACGCACACCGGGCCCAATGATTCGTAGCACGATCGAATGCCCGAGGCGGTGTCGATGGTGGCCAGTGCCCAATCACCGCTGCGACAGGCCGCGGCGGCCGATCGCAATTGGCCGCTGGTGCGAGGCAATTCGCCGTCAGCTAGGCGAGGTGATTTTGCCAGCCCGGTTTCAGCGTGCGCCGATTCCACGAGCGATTCTTTGGCGGCATCAATTTTATCGGCATAGACGTCCAGAAACTCAGCGATCTTGGCCGCTGGCAACGTCCGCATCTCACGTGCTGCTGCGGCGGCGGCGTCCAACGCGGCGTCGCAATCGGCCCACGAGCTGATCGGGAATTCGGCGGGCAGTTTTTGGTTGGTGTTCGGGTTGGTGGCTTGAAAGCTGCCGACCGAATCGGCGTCGCGCCATGAACCAGCGATGAGAACTTTTGCAGTCATGTCTAAGATTAAATTTCGAGTGGTGTAGATGGGTGTGTGGGGCCTTGGACGATCGGATTGCTGAGTGTGCCGACGCCATCAATGGTGATCTGGACGATGTCACCGGGGTGAAGGGTGAAGTCACTGGTGGGAACAATTCCGGTGCCGGTCATCAAAAACGCGCCATTGGGAAACGAATTGTCTTTGGCCAGCCAGCTGACCAAGTCGTCAAAGCTGCGAGCCATCTGATCGCCGGATGTTTGCTGGTCGAACACGACTTGACCGTCACGTTGGATCTTCAAATCGACACCCAACGACTGGGGCGAAGGCAATGAATCGAAAAACGCCACCCACGGGCCTAAACCGGCACATTGGTCGTAACACTTGGCCTGAGGCAGATACAGCGGGTTTTCACCTTCGATGTCGCGCGAGCTCATGTCGTTGCCGACCGTCAGCCCGACGATCTTCATGGTAGGGCTCAAGACAAGTGTGATTTCCGGCTCGGGCACGTTCCATGTGGCATCGCTACGGATCCGCAGCGGTTGGCCGTGGCCGGACACGCGATGGGGAGTGGCTTTGAAGAACAACTCTGGACGATCGGCGTTGTAAACTCGGTCATAGCAGGACGCGGCGGCTTCCGATTCTTCCATCCGCGCCGTTTGGCTGCGTTTATAGGTGACTCCGGCGGCCCAGATTTCTTGGTGGTCGATCGGCGGCAACCAACGAATCGTCGAATCGATCGCAATCGGCGATTCTCGCTGTAAACTCTCCAGCGCGGCTACTGGATTTTCGGCAGCGATCAAATCAGCCAAACTACTGTGGCCGGCCGTCATCGTCAGTGGAATTAATTGGTCTTGTTCGACCAGTCCGACGCGTACGGAGTCGGAACGGTCTAAAAATTTTGCTACTTTCATAGATTCAATCCGTCTAAAAACGATCTCACACCGATGGTGTCCCAGGTGAATGCGTTTGAACCGAGTTCGCTGACCAGCGACCGCGATCACGAAATGCCGTGCTGCCGAAAATCTGGAAAATCAACGCGTCATCATGCGGCACCTGCCCGACTCCAGTCGCCAACGTGGCGACGTACCAGGCGGCCGGTGACCGGGATCTCGGCAATCCGGTACGGCATGCTGGCACTCTCGGTCATCCTGCTGACCGGCTGCGGCAGCAAAAAAAAGCCACCGAGTGATGCAGCGAGCAACGGAAACGGTACCACGCAAACGTCCGGCGGTGAATCCGAGGCCCAGCTGTTGAAAATCAAGTCGGCTTTGGCGGCAACCGAGAATCTGGAACCACAGCAGGCCGCAGCATTGTGGAGCGATCTGGCCAAAACGTTTCCCAAAGACCCCTCGGTAGCACTCAACCAGGCTCTCAATGCCGTGCTGCGTGTCGATCAGTTGACCGCGACGGCGACTGATGCGGTGAAAACCGCAGACGAAAAAAAAGCCGCCAGACGATTGCTGGCCGACGCCATCGAAGCGGCCCGCACAAGCGTGAAAAACTATCAATCACTGTCCGGTGATGAAGTGACCGGGCAATGGTTGGAAAGCCGCGTCGACGCACATGAAGCCACGTTGTTGGGGACCACGATCAGCAAATCGCTACGACGCGATTTGTTCGCCCGTTTGACCACGGCGATCCAAGGCCCACTGGGGGAAAACCCCGCTGCCATCGTCTTGGGTGGACCGTTGGTGGACCTCTTGGAAAAAATGTCTGATCCGATCGATGGTTTGCCGGCAAATGTGCAGACGCCCGCGGCCGCAGCACTGCGCCGCCTGTCCGATCAGAATCCGGACAACCTGTTTTTGGCACTACGAGCGCTGCGATTGGCGATCGACGAACAAGATGCCTCGGCAACGCAGTTGGTCCAACGCAGTTGGAATTTGGCGCAAGCGGTCGAGCCGACGTTGGCGGCCTACACCAAACCGATCGGTCTGACACCCCAGCAACTGAGCGATCAAATCAGCCAAGCGATTGAGTCCGCCGATTGGGCAAAAGCCGAACAGTCGTTTGTGCTGTGGTCCAACGTTTTGGGCCCGTTGGAAATTTTGCGCACCGATCGCAGGCGGACTTCACCACACCCATTGGACCGGTTGAATTTTGACACGGTCCGCCGCTTGAGTGCACAGATTGCGAAACAGAATCCTGTTCCACAGAACACTCAAAGTCTAACGTTTGATCGCCAGGAAATTGGCAGCAACATCCGTCACGTGCTCGCCATCGATAGCGACCTGGATTTGGACGCTGACTTGATCAGTGTGACAACCGACAACCAACTGCAACTTTGGACTCGGCAAGACGACAGCTGGAAACAGCAGGCCAGTCTCGCCATGCAGATCGCGCCGGCCGGGATGATTGCTGCCGATCTGTTCATGGTTGATAGCAGTGATTCAGGACGGCTGCGCAAGAGCGGCGAATCCGACGGCGACACCGACGGCGACACCGACGGCGATCGCAGTGAGTATTCGATGAAGGTGCGACACAACACGTTGCCCGGATTGGTGCTGTACGGAGAATTTGGAATTCAGTTGGCGCAGATCGACACGCGTGCGGAAACCGCCGAAGATCAACGTCTCACTCTGTTGTCGGACAAGACCGGATTGGAAGATTTGCCGGCGGTCGCAGCGGTCATTGCGGGTGACCTGGAAGGCGACGGCGATTTGGATTTGGTCGCCGCGCCGAAAACGGGGCCACTGCGAACGTTCATCAACCGCGGCAATCGGACCTTTTTCGAAGCCGTTGTCGCCACCAGCACCGTCGCCCCAGACGACGCCGTGGTGCAGATGGCGATCGCCGATTTGGACCGTGATTTGGATCTGGACATTCTGACGATCCACGCCTCTTCGGGCCGTGTCGGAATCTTGGAAAACTTGCTGCACCTACAGTTTCGATTTCGCTATCTGGACGCCGTGCCGGCGCTGCCGATCGGAGCGGCGCCCGAGCAACTGTTTTTGGCCGTGGAGGATGTTGATGGCAACGTCGGCTGGGACGTGATCGCGGCGTCTGACGAGCAAACGTTGATCGCGTTTGGCAATTCGGCCGACATCGGTGTTTGGACGGTGGACCACGTCGACACGGCCGATGGTTTTGCCACCCGGCCCGTCCTGGCGGATTTTGACAACGATTCGTATTTCGAATTGGTCGCTGCCGATGCGGCCGTTCGGTTAGGACCAGCAGGCATCCAACCGCTGCAGGACCAGCCCACGTTGCCGCTTTCGCAAGACGCCGCAGCAGTGGACTTTGATGCCGATGGAAAGATGGACTTGGTTTCTGTCGCTGAGCAACACATTGCTGTTGGGATCAATTCGATCGACGACAAACTCCATCAGGTTTCCGTCCGTTTCAAAGGGATTGCTGACAATGCCGCGGCCAGCGGACGAGTCAACCACTATGCCATCGGTTCGGTGTTGGAATTGCGATTCGGACCACACTATCGCAGTCGCATTGTGACCAGTCCCCAAACCCATTTTGGCATGGATGGTTTCGACGTCGCCGATAGCATTCGCGTGATCATGCCCAACGGTTTGACACAAACCATTCGACATCCCGAAATCGACTCGGTGGTCGAAGAGGAACAGACACTCAAAGGGTCCTGCCCGTATCTGTACAGTTGGGATGGCGAGAAGTTCGCGTTCGTCACCGATTGTTTGTGGGCCGCGCCGCTGGGACTGCAGGTCGCCGCGGGCGTGGTACAGAAAGATCGGCCCTGGGAATATCTAAAAATTGACGGTGATCTGGTTCGCCCACGGCCCGACGGTAGCTATGAACTCCGGATGACCGAAGAGCTTTGGGAAGTGGCCTATGTCGACAAGATCGAGCTGATGGCAGTGGATCACCCCGCGGATGTACAAGTCTTTTCCAATGAAAAAGTGGGGCCACCGAACCTGGCCACGCCGACGATCTTCTCGTTTGCCCCCGACGATCTGTATGCCGTTGAAACGGCCAATGACACTGTGGGTGATGATGTCACCGAGCGGTTGTCGCATTCAGACGAACAATACGTTCAGGGATTCGACCGGCGAATCCGCCAGGGACTCTGTCCACCGCACTGGATCGATATGGACTTTGGTGACGCGGTGCGAGATCAACTTGCAACCACCAAAAACGCATCCGTCTACCTTGTGCTTCGCGGTTGGATCTTGCCGACCGATACATCGCTGAATATCCAGATTGACCAGAATCCCGAATTGCCGGCGATTGAATTTCCGTCGGTTTGGGTTCCCGATGCCAACAGCGATTCGGGCTGGCGGAACGCGATTCCCTTCATGGGATTTCCGGGCGGGAAAACCAAAACCATCGTGGTGGATGTCAGCGACCAGATCGATGCCGCCGATCCTCGTCTGCGGGTCCGCACCAGCGCACAGATTTACTGGGATTCGGCATCACTGGCGATCCAGGATCAACCGTCCCCGGTCATGACACAGAACGTGCCGCTGCGAGAAGCCGAAGTCGCTTTTCACGGTTATTCCAAACGCAGCAAACCGCACCCCAGTGCGCCGGAAACCTATGACTATCAGCAATCCGAACTGTCACCCAAATGGCCGCCGCTGCGAGGGCTGATGACTCAGTTTGGCCCCTGCACCGATGCGTTGAAATCTTGGGATGATTCGATGGTGGTGATCAGTGGCGGCGACGAAATTCGAATGCGTTTTGATGCTCCAGAAAAAGCCCCACCGGCGGGTTGGAAACGCGACTTCATCCTACACTGTGTGGGCTGGGACAAAGACGCTGATTTGAACACGTTGACCGGTCAATCCATCGGTCCGCTTCCGATCCGCGACATGAGCTCGTATCCTCCGACAGCCGAATCGGCCGAGCGATTTGAATCCGTCCGTCGACTCAATGAAAAATCGCTGCAACGCCGCCAATCGTTCCGTGCATTCTGGCACCCCGGTGAACTTAACTGATGACTGATTCCGAACCCAATCCGAACGACGATGCACCGCGCCGTCACCCCACGTCAAACTCTCCATCGCTGTTGAACGCCACCCTGTTGGTGTTCGTTTTTGCGATGTTGCCGGTGATCGGATTTCTGGCGTATTTGAACTTGAACAAGGGCAGCGAAGCCCCCACCGAAATCATCGCCGATGGCGTCGTGGAACCAGAGGAAGAGAATGCCGCCGAGTCGCCCTGATCATCTGTGATCCACGGAAAGGGGCTCAATACGCGGTGTCTTGTTTCCAAACCACGAGCAAGGTTTTCACCAAAATTTTCAGGTCCAGCCACAGTGACCAGCGGCGGATGTATTGGTGGTCCCACTGGACTCGCTTTTCCATCTTGTCGATCGTCTCGGTCTCGCCGCGGCAACCGTTGACCTGGGCCAATCCGGTGATCCCCGGTTTGACTTTGTGTCGCAGCATGTAGCCGTGAATCAGTCCACGGTACTGCTCGTTGTGCGCGGTGGCGTGCGGGCGCGGTCCGACCAATGACATCGTGCCTTCGATGACGTTAAACAGTTGTGGCAATTCGTCCAAACTAGTCTTTCGCAATAGACCGCCCAGCGGTGTGATCCGGGGATCACCCTTGGTTGCCTGCTTGACCGTTGCGCCGTTGTCGCAGGTTCGCATCGAGCGAAATTTCCACACCAAGATCTCTTTGCCATCCAGGCCGTAGCGTCGCTGGCGAAAGAACACCGGGCCTTTGCTGGTCAGTTTGATTGCGATTGCGATCAACGTCATCGGTATCGCGATGACCACCAGTCCGGTAAACGCCAAGGCAAAATCGGTGGCTCGTTTGAACATTCCATCGACGCCAAACAGCGGGTTTTCGAACACGCTGACCGCTGGTAACCCACCGACGTTGGTCCAACGTGAATGCAGCAATTCGAAAACGAAAAAGTCCGGCACGATATAGACCGACACCGTCGTATCACTCAGTTGGTCAAACAGATAGCGAATCCGGTCTTCGGCGCGCATCGGCAACGTGACCATGACCGTGTCGATCTGGCCGTCGCGACAGCGCTGAACCAGATCTGCCAGGTTCCCCGCGAGTGTCTCTGTTTCATTGGACTCGGTTGTGGGACGATCTTCGACACGATCGTCAAAGTATCCGACACTGCGATAGCCAAGTGCCGGATCGCCTTCGATATTGGCCAGTGTCTGGCGGCCCAACGCGTTCATCCCGGCGATCGCAACACGCCGTGTTCCATAGCCACGGCGAATGGCAGATTGCTGAACGATTCGAATGTTCATTCGCGACAACGCCACGAACATCGGTGCCAGCACAATCCAGGCAAACATCACGCTGCGGGCAAACCCTCCTGCATAACGTGTGGCAAATCCGATCACCGCCAGCAACATCACGGTCATGCACCAGGTCAAGACGATCGCCACGATCTCATGATTGGCATTCCCACGATCACTGGTTTTTGCCAACCCCGTGATTTTCGACAGGATCAAAAAGATGATGGCCGCCAGCAGACCCAACACCAGGGCGGCATCGTCGATACCGCCGCGGGCAACAAATTTGACGATCGCTAATGAGCCCAAGATACCGGCTGCGTCCAGGGCTGGTTGCAACAGGTCCAATGCCCGGCGTTCCGCAGCGATGGCTGATCGCTTTTCAAAAGTGCGGTCTTGCATGGAACAAACAGGCGACAGCGGGTGAACGTACGTAGGGTGGTCACGTAAACCCTAGGTCGCTGCAGCGTCAAACCAATCGAGTCCCAGGTCCAACCAGGTGGCTTGGTGGGTCAAAGCCCCACTGCTGATTCGTTCAACGCCGGTTGCGGCGATCGCAGCAATTGTGTCGATCTTGACGTTTCCCGACACTTCCAGCTGCACCGCTGGGTTCAATTCGTCACGTAACTGCACCGCGTCGCGGATTTGATCGAGCGTGAAATTGTCGATCAAGATAATGTCAGGGCCGACGGGCAACACATCCCGCAATTGGTCCAGCGAGTCGACTTCGATTTCAACGATTGCCGGCGCCGTCATCCGTTCGACTTGGCCGCCCCGCCACTTCAATGCTTTTTCAGCCGCCACGCTCGGTGCCATCGCTTGTGCACCGATTCCGCCCAATTGCAAATGGTTGTCTTTGATCAGAAACCCGTCGTACAGTCCGCGGCGATGGTTCCGTCCGCCACCGCAGCTGACCGCGTATTTTTCCAGCAACCGCCAGCCCGGCGTGGTCTTGCGAGTGTCATAGACATGGGCCCCCGAACCGGCGATCGCATCGACGTAGGTCTTGACATCCGTCGCGATGCCACACAATCGACACAGCACGTTCAACACGATGCGTTCGCTGGTCAACAGATCTCGGGCGTTACCACGCAGCCGCGCGATCGGCTGACCGGGTACCAACGGTTGGCCGTCTTGGCACAGCCGTTCCAGTTCTAGGTCGGCGTCAAATTCGTCCACGATCCAGGGCAGCGTCGCCAACCCGGCACAGACCCCAGGTTGCCGCGGTGTGATTTGGCAGCCACCAACGCGGTCGTCATCAATCAAACAGACGCTGGTCCAATCGACCGCATCACTTAGGTCTTCGGCAATCGCCAACCGGATCAACAGGCGGACGTCATTTTCCAAAGCGGAATCAGCGGTGACGGTAACGTAGTCTTGCATGGCGTTGGCGGATCACGTGGGTCAATGAATGGGGGACGGCAAGGGCTTAGGCGAACAGGCCGACGCGGTTAGCAGATGCGATTTTGGGTGAGGCATTGTTTTATGGTAACCCGACGCGTCAGCGAGGGATCCTGTCCAACAAGCGAAATCCCTCGCTGACGCGTCGGGTTACCCTCAGAGTGCAACATCAACACTCCCGCGTCAGCTTCGGGTTACCATCAGTGCTTCTTCGACTCCACCGATGGTCGCAAACGATCGTGAATCCCGTACCATGAGCGTGCACTGACAAACTGTAACGCGATAGATTGGCGACGTCCAAGGCGGCGTGACCGATTGGGCGTCGAAAGTTCGAAATGAATTCACCGGAAAACGAACGGCTACCGGCGCTCCTCAACCCCCGCGTGCAACAGGCCACGCGCTGGGTTGCTACGTCTGCGATCGCGGCGCTTTGTCTTGCTGCCTGGTGGTCTGCTCGCGGTGACACTTCATCGCTTCAACAACATCCCGAGCGAGCGGAATTGCAACTCGATTTGAACCGGGCTGGCGAACGTGAACTGACGTTGATGCCCGGGATCGGTGCCAAGACCGCCGGGCAGATCATCGCCAATCGGCAACAGCACGGCGCATTCACTTCGCTGGAAGACTTGGCACGCGTTCCCGGCGTCGGCCCCAAAACCATCGAAGCACTCGCGCCCTACTGTTTTGTGGAACAGTGACTGACGGTGTTCGCCGTAGCGGATCCCGCCAATGTTCAAGCCCCGCTGATGGCAAGAGCCGCCGTGAACGCCGTACGGCTATTCGCTTGGAACAATCATGGCCTTGGCCGAGTCACACAGCCGTTGGGCTTCGCTTTCCGATTCCGCTTCGGCGATCATCCGCACGATCGGTTCGGTATTGCTGCCACGGACCAGCAACCAGCGATCGGGCCAGGCCAAACGCAGGCCATCACTTTGGTCAACCGTGGCATCCGGATAGGCCTGACAGAGCTTTGCGAACAGTTCCGGCAGCCCATCGGTCGACACCGCCGCTTTGTCTTTACGAATCGCCAACTTGGGCAACGCATCGGCGAGCTCGGCAAGTGATTTCCCGGTCTTGGTCATCAGATCCAGGACTTGAGCCATCCCGACGAAGCTATCGCGAACGTAGCCGACGCGCGGGTCGATGGGCCCGCCGTTGCCTTCGCCACCATAGGTTGCTTCTTCAGCGATCATCTTATCCGCCACATTGGCTTCCCCCACCGCGCTGCGATAGGCCGTCACGCCGGCCTGCTTGGCAAGTCGCTCGCTCATGCCGCTGGTCGCTCCGTTAATCACAATCGGGCCGCGGGTGGTACCACAGGACAGCGCATGTTGGACGCACAGTGCCAGCGTGTACTCTTCGCCGATGTAGCGTCCGTCGGCGTCGATCAGTGCCAATCGGTCGGCATCGGGGTCCTGGCAAAAACCGACACCACAATTCATCTGACGGACTTTTTCGGCCACCCCCGTCAGATTCTCCGCGGTCGGTTCGGGGACGTGGGAAAATTGGCCATCCGGGGTTTCGCCCAGTGACGTGATTTCACAACCGAGTTCCAGCAACAAGCGAATGCCCAAGATCGATCCGGCGCCATGATTGCTATCGATCAGGACTTTGTGTTTCGCCTTGCGAATCGCATCGACATCGACCGTTTTCAGGACGGCTTGCAGGTGCGGTGCATGCGGGTCTTCATATTCCAGCGCGGTGCCGATTTGATCAAACGAGCACCAGGCCGCAACCGACCCCAGATAGGCGTCGCGGATTTTGGCCCCCGTGATCGCATCGAGCACACGCCCGTCGCCGCCGAACAATTTGATACCGTTGTAGGGCGGCGGATTGTGGCTGGCGGATATCTGCACGGCTCCGGCCGCTCCCAGGTGTTTGACCAGCACACCGATGGTCGGCGTGGCGGCGACATCGACATCAACGACTTCACGGCCACACGCCCGCAACGTAGCCACAATCGCATCCCTCAGCATCGGTCCGCTACTGCGTCCGTCACGGCCGACGATGATTTTCCCGGCGGGCAATTGGGATGCAAACGCAGCGACAAAACTGCTGGCGACGACCGGGGTCAGTGTTTCGCCGACAATCCCGCGCAGACCACTGACGCTGATAATCAGTTTGCTCATCCGATCGATTTCCTAGACTGGAACGAAAAAGTGTGCGTGAAGTAAAGATTGAACATCGCCCTGCAATCGATAGAAATCAACCGGTCGTTGCAGAGTTTGCTGTCGAGCAAATAGAATCACTTGCTCCGAGTTCGACAACACGACCTCTTTCGCCAACTCCCTTCTTCTCAACAGGCAAATCCTTGATGAACGCCACCGATGCACTCGCCGCTGCCAAGCAGGCCGCAACCGATGGAAAACTAAGCGAAACGGCCGTCGAGAACATTGAACGCTGGTTGACCGAACCACGCTATGCCGAATACCGCGATCAAGTCGCCGACCAGATCGCCGATCAAAAGTGGCAGCCGCTTGACGACGCGTTTTGGACCATCATTCCGTTCGGCACCGGCGGGCGGCGGGGGCGGATGTACCCGATCGGATCCAACGCGATCAATGATCGCACCATCGGCGAAAGCGCTCAAGGTCTGGCGGATTATGTGGTCGATTACCACAAAGGCCAAAAACAGTTGTCCTGTGCGATTGCCTATGACACACGTCACAAATCACGCCATTTTGCCGAACTGTGCGCGGGGATCATGGTCGCAGCGGGGTTCAAAGTTTATTTCCTGGATGACTACCGCGCCACACCACAATTGTCCTACGCGGTGCGTTACAAGAACTGTGACTGTGGGATCATGGTCACGGCCAGCCACAATCCGCCCAGCGACAACGCCGTCAAAGTCTATTGGTCCAGCGGTGCACAGGTCTTGCCGCCGCACGACAAAGCCATCATCGACCGAGTGATGAGCTGCCAGGAAATTCGCTGCGTCCCGTTCGACCAGGCACTTGCCGATGGCAAGGTCGAAATAGTCACCGAAGAAATCGACCAAGCGTTTTTGGAGGTCACCAGCGCCCAGGCGTTTTCCGGGCCACGTGACGTCAAGATTTTGTATTCTCCCCTGCACGGCGTGGGCGCCGCCGCGGTCATGCCGCTGCTGGCCAAAGACGGTTTCAACGACGTCGAAGTCTACGGACCGCACGAAGAACGCAGCGGGGATTTCCCCAACGTTCCCGGTCACGTTTCCAATCCGGAAAATAAACAGGTCTTTGACGCACCGATCGAATACGCCAAAGCCAATGGATTCGATCTGATCATGGCAACGGACCCAGATTGCGATCGCCTGGGTGTCGCCGCGCCCCTGACCACCGACTCGGCTGGCCAATGGGGCACGTTCTCCGGAAACCAAATTGGTGCCTTGTTGGCCGATTTCATCCTCAGCAAGCGAGCCGCTGCGGGAACATTGTCCAGCGACCACTACGTCGTCAAAACACTGGTCACGACCGAACTGATTCGCCGCATCGCGACCGCGTACGACGTCAAATGCATCGGTGATTTGCTGGTCGGGTTTAAATTCATCGCCGCCACGATGGATGAAAATGGACCGGAGAAATTTGTCTTCGGAACCGAGGAGTCGCATGGCTATTTGGTCGGCCAATACTGCCGTGACAAAGACGGCGCGGTCGCCTGCATGTTGATGAGCGAATTGGCGGCGGATTTGAAACAGCGTGGCATCTCCATGCACGACCACTTGGCCGATCTGTATCGCCAGCACGGTTTCCACCAGGAATACATGATCAGTCTGGTGATGGAAGGCAGCGAGGGGATGGCGGCAATGCAACGGCTGATGAAAGCGTTTCGCGAAACCCCGCCGGCCTCCGTCGCCGGCATCGCAGTGACGCAAATTCGCGATTACCTCAACAGCACCCTGACCGACACCGCCAGCGGACGGCAATCACCGCTGGGTGACCCGGTCGGCAATCTGATCATCTTGGATTTGGATGAAGAAGGAAACTATGTCGCGGTTCGACCGAGTGGAACGGAGCCCAAGATCAAACTGTACGTGTTCACGAAACTGTCGACGGACCAGTCACAGGACTTGGATGCCGCCAAGGCAAAATTGAACGCGCGGCTTGAATCACTCGAAGCCGACATGCGAGCCTTTGCCAAAGACCATAGCTAAACCGAATCACGCAGTTTTGAAGTTGCGCTTTCACGGTAACCCGATGCGTGAGTTTTGAAGTTGCGCTTTTATGGTAACCCGACCGGGCTGTTGATTTAATTAGCCGGTCGCTAGTTGATGTGGAGGATTTATCCGACCGGCCTGATTCTTCGTCGAAAACCCTCACTCGAGTCGGATGAATCCTCCACACCAGCGCCGTTGAAGTGACGCGTCGGGTTACCAAAAAACAATGACTCAGGCGAAAGCGATGGCTTCAAAACTGACGCGTCGGGTTGCGATCAAAACGTCACTTCTGTTGCAGCAAGCGTTTCGATTCTTTCAACAAGAACTGGACGTCCTTGAATGGTTCATAGCTGATGTCTTGCCAGCGCACGCGGCCTTGACCGTCGACCAGAAAGGTGCCGTGGAGTGGTTGCGATTCAAAGTCGTCCCAACAGCGATAGGACTTGAAAACCTGCTGATCACCGTCACTGTACAACGGGATATTCAGTTTCTTTTCAAAGTCCTCCAACCCGGTGGCAAGTTCGTCGGCTGATTCACTACTGATGGCGACGATATCGATCCCGGCGTCGCGAAACGCTTCGAAGTGGGGGTCGAATTCATGCAACTGCTCGATACAGTGCAGGCAACCGAATCCCAGATAGAAAATCATCAGCTTGGGACGCGACGTCAGCTCGCTGCTTTGGACCAATTGGCCGTCCGCCGTTCGGGCTTGCCAGGAATCTGCTTGATACGGTTGCCAGCGAAACGGGCCCAGTTGATCCAGCGGCGGCCGTGCCCCTAAATCGTCTGCCGCCGGTGGCACAATCCGCCAGTCTTCATCGGCGTCAACCGACTTGGCGACCTCGGACAGTTTCGCCAGCAACGGTGTGTCGAGATCCGCCTGTGATGCCAGCTTGCGGAGTTCGGAAAAACGCTTTTGGGCGGTTTCGGTTTGTTTGTCACGCCACAACAGGTCCACCAACACCGCCAACGGTTGAACTTGATCGGGGCCGTCTTTGACGCCGCGCTCAGCGGATTTGATGGCGGCATCCAAATCGCCGGCCTCGGCCAACCAGATCGCCTCCATGCTCGCGTCCAATTTGGCGTCCTTCAACCGTGACTTTAGTGCGGCGGTGTCCTTGCGTGCTGTCGCAGCCGACGCGGCCACCCGCGCGATGATCCCACGCAGTGACTCGATGTCCTTCTGGATGGCTTTGCGATCCACTCGTTTGACCGGATCTGTCTCGTCGTCCGTTTGATCCTGGTCTACGTCGGACGCATCGGCGACGCGTTCGGCATCGTCCAACAATTGGGTCTGCATCTCAATCCGCTGACGTTGCAATTGACGCAGCGTTTTTGCACCCGCGTGTTTGTCGCCGGTCAGAAACTGGGCCACCCCCAGCCATCCCAGTTCATCGCGCTGCGTCGCCTTGTGATCGGTGGGCGGTAAATCACCACCATTGATCTCGTCGATCACCTGTTGCCAGAGAGCGTAGCGTGTCAATGTTTGCAGCAGCCGTTGGCGACCAAACTTGTGGCTGCCTCGTTTTTCTATCGAGTTGTAGCGCGGATGCTGTGGCAGCGAGACCAGGTTTTTTGCCAGGTCGATCGCATCGGAGACCCGACCGATGTGATTTAAATTCCGCACCAACCATTCATTGTTGTGGGCAAAGTTATGGATCTGATCGGGCATCAACCGAGTCTCGATCATGTGCGAGTGATCCACGCGCGCCGAGGCTTCCTGTTGCCACGCCGCGTCGCCGTAACGTTTCAGTTTCGAATAGATGTGGCCGGGCATGTGCCACATGTGAGCGATACCGGGACTGGAGGGCCCCGATTTTGCGGCCGACTCGAGCGCGTTTTCCGGACGAGCGGAATCCCACAAGTGGATTCGATAGTGGTGCGCGGGGTGATCCGGATTGACGGCAAAGATTTCTTTTAACAGCGCTTCGACGGCATACCGGCTGGTCAGTTTGACTCCCTCTCGATCGCCCATCCAGATCTGGACAACCAGGAACGCTTTGGCTTCCAGGTCGTCGGGGTGTTCGTACAGGATTTTCTCCAAGTCGGCGATGTACCGCTCGCCGCGTTTGGTCTTTTGTTCCCGCTCCGCTTCCTTCTGTTTGTCCGCCTCTTTTTCGTCAGCCTTGTCGGATGACTCGTCATCATCCTTGGCCTTCGGCAGGTAGCGTTCCAGCGCGTCGATGTATAGCTTTTCGCGCTTCGAAGTGTTCGACTTGGATTTTTCTTTGGCTTGATCAATGAACCCGCGGGCACGCTCGGAATTATTGACGTTTGCCATCGCCATTCCCCAGTACGCGATCGCCAGCTCCGGATCTTCGTTGGCGGCTTGGCGGAACGAGCGTTCGGCTTCCAGGTACCAAAATCCGTGCAGCTGCGCGATGCCCTGTTCGATGAACAGTTGGGCGAGCTCGGATTTAGTCGACGTGGGGAATTCAATCGCAGCCATCCCCGGCATCAGCACCGCAGCTTGGCGCGGTCCCTCGTTGAAGGCTTCGCCGTGATAGCTGTGCCCCGCGTCGACCGCATCGGCAGATTCCTGGCTGGGATCGCCGGACGAATTTTCGGGCGAATTTCCGGGGGAAGCGGCAACCAATGCGGTCACCGGGCAGAGTGCCAGGACGACGCCGAGCAGAGTGCGAATCGCGGGCATGAATCGATTTTTTAGGCGGGGACGGAACAGGCGGGAGGATGCAGAAGTCAGGCATTGTAGTCCATTCTCTGCAAACCGACGCGTCACCTATTTTCGAGATCGTTAGCCGGCCGCACGTTGGTGTGGAGGATTTATCCGACCGGCTTTATTGTTCGCAGCAACCCCGTACCCGAGTCGGATAAATCCTCCACACCAGCGCCGCTGAAGCAACAACCCAGCCACGTCGTGATGGACCGCTAGGGGCCAAATGGATCGGATTCAGAGTTTTGGTCGCCGAATGGATTGGGGGCAAACGGGTCGGGGCCGAACGGGTCTGTCGATCCGCCGAAAGGATCCGCCGCTGGACGGTTGGGCTGTAACGCTTGCTCGATTCGCAACAGTCGTAGCCGATGCTCGGTCAAACGTTTGATGGTTGTTTCCACGTCCAGTCGTAACTTGCGGACGACATCGACTTGTTGATCGACAGCGGGGGCGGCGGCAGGAACAGTGGCAGGAGTGGCGAAGGGATCGTTCAAATTTGTGTTTTCGGCCACCGATGGAAACAGTGATTGAAACGTTGTGATTTGCCCCTGCTGGTTCAAACTGAGTTTCATGACCGCCGGATTGAGTTGCGAGGAGCCTTCGCCAAGTACACAGACCGTACCGCCTTTCATTTGCTGCCAGTTGATGATCGGCATCCAGACCGCATCGTCCGTCGTGGCAGTGAATTTTTTGACCGCGTAGTTGCCTGGAGCAATTAATTCAAAATGCAGGCTTGCGTCTGAGGATTTCGAAGGCATCCGGGCGGGTTGGAAGGATGACCGCATCGCTCGCTGGTTATTCAGGTAGCGTGAAAACGTTGCCGTGGATTTCAGGTCCGACAGCGGCGGCGTCGGCAGCTCCTCGGCCTGCAAAGCACCAATGCCTTGTTGGCTGAGAGGCTGCAGTCGATAGCTGGCCTCGGGCTGGTCGCCCCACTGCGGCAAATGATCTGTTTGGTCATCGGACAGCTTGCAGGAAAGTGATCGTAGCGGTGCAAACGGAACCCGGGTCAGTCCGCTGGAACCACCGACCACGACAATCTGACTGGGACCGCCTGCAATCAACTTTTCGAACAAGGCTTCCGCTGGCGTTGTGGTCGCGCTCTCTTGGATCGCTTTTTCAATACTGCCACGCGGCAAGATCGTAACCCGCACTTCACCCGGTGGCACATTGACGACGTCCCCAATCAAAGACTTTTGAAACCAACGAAACCGTGCTTTGAATCGCCAGTCAAATTCATCCACTCGGACTTGGCCCTTCGGATTTTCGTAGGAAAATTGTTCCAGACTGGGCCAAGCGAATCCGTTTTGCCAACAGGTCAACACTTCGAAGCGCTCGGCTTGCACCTCAGGCTGCGGTTCGACCAACAGTTTCCCCATGCTGCGCAATTCGATTTCAGGCTTCAGCGTGGTTCCGGCGGGAAGAAAGCTGATCGCCGAGTCGCTGACGACCAGCATGGATGCCTGGGTGCGCGTGCTGGGACGCCGCTGCTGTCGCTGCGTATCTGGAGGCAAGTCCAGCTTTCCCGCGTCGTCACAGTCGTAGTGCGAGTAAAACTGGCCGTCCGGTTTTACAAGCGGCTTTCCATCCAGAAATGCGATCTCCGTCGGTCGTGGTGTAGGCTGCGAGCTCATTCCCCCATCCATGCCCATCTCCATCCCCATTCCCATGTCATCCATCCCACCCATCGAATCCATCATGCCGTAGCTTCCCATCATCATCATGTCTCCGTACTCGCCGCCGCCGTACATGTCACCTTGCGAGACGGGTTCGACGAACGTCTGGTAAACCTTGGCGCCTGCCGCGGGTGCACCGTCAGGCGTTCGAATGGTGACTTCGGTGGCCTGCAGTGTGTGCGGCAACACCGCAACAGCCAGCAATGTGCTCAGCGCGAGCGACAGAATGGTTTTCGAATGCGATTTCATGGCGAGGGTTCTCGTCGGATGGCTGGTTGGTTCCAGCGGGGTGCCGCCGGTCATTGACCGGTGGGCGGAAGAGGAGAAGAGGTCGGTGGGGGCAACGCGTTTTGTTCCAGATCGCCGATCGTGTTTTCCCAGCGTGGCAGCGTGACCTGTTGGATCGTTTCCAATTCCGTTCGAACCTGGTCCAGAAAGGGCTCAAAGGTGACGGTCGGCGAAGTGCTGATAGCCGGATCACGAGTCTCTATCGAGTCTGATTCACTGGTCGCCGGATCCGCAGTGGCCGAAACCTTTTCAGCAGTGGCTGACGGCGCAACCAGCGCGGGCTCGGCTGACGGTTGCTGCGTGATTTGAGTTGGATCCGTAGTCTGGCTGTGACGGAGCGCCATGGCCGAAATCAACATCAGGATCACGGCGCCGACCGGCAGCGCCCAGCCCAGCCATGTCGGTCGCTGTTTGACGTTGGTCATCAGTTCCGCCGGCAACGGGGATCGCTTGTCGTTTTGGTGCCGCTGACAAGCCGCGATCCAGTCGACGAGTTGTTCGGCGCTCGGTCGATTTACAGGCTCGTTGGCGTGCATCCGTGCCAGCATTCGATTGAGCCATTCGGGCAGGCCGGGACAATTTTCCGAAAGTGAGGGTAGTTTTGAATCAGCGATCTGGCGGACGATCGCGTGCGTGTGCATTCCGGCCATTGGCGGCGTGCCACAGAGCATCGTCCAGAACACGGTCCCCAAGGAATAAATGTCACCGGCCGGCCCGGCCCCATGGCCCAACGCCTGTTCGGGCGACAGATAAATCGGCGTCCCGGCAAAGGTTCCCGTTGCCGTGCAGGTGGCGTCGGTCTGGACTTTGGCCAACCCGAAATCAGACAGCACCACACGTTCGGTTCCCGCACCGAGCAGAATGTTGGCGGGTTTCACGTCACGGTGGACCACGCCGCAGGCATGTGCGGCCGCCAGCGCCGAAGCGACTTGGCGACCGATCCGCAATGTTTCGTCAATCGACAGCGCGCCGGCATCGCGAATCCGTTGCTGCAACGACTGACCAGGCAAATAGGGCATGACCAAGTAGGGCACATCGCGATAGCGGTCGACGTGATAGATCGAAATCACGTTCGGATGCACCACCGCAGCGGCCGAGCGGGCTTCGCGTTCCAACGTCAGCAGTGTGTCGGGCGATTGCCAGTACTGCGGCAACGGTAACTTGACCGCCACGATTCGATCCACGTCGACGCTGCGAGCCTTGAGCACGATGCCCATGCCTCCGCTGCCGACCACGCCCAGCACTTCAAATCGTCCCAGTCGACCCAGCGAGTATTCGTCTTCGGTCGGCCCCAGCAATGTTTTGACCAACGACAAAATCGCCGGATGCGCCTGGTCGGTCGCTTGCGGTTGATGCAGAACTTGCGTCGGACTGTCGGCCAAGTCATCCAGCCAGTCACGGCTGGACAACCCGCTGGCCTGCAACGCTTGACGGGATTGGCGAAAGAAAGCATCTCGTTCCGACAGCGCTGCCACGCGATCCTGGCAGGACGGACAACGATCCAGATGTGCCAGCAGCACGTCGTCGGCAAGCGCGACGTCCCCCTCAGCGGCGACCCAGTCGTGCCACTGGTCCTCGTCCGGGCAATCGTCCGGGCTCACTTGTTTCTGGGGGCGCTGCTCGCTCATGTGTCGATCTCCGGTTGGGACTCTCCGGCAAACTGGGTTTCCTCCAGCCGCTCGATCCGCGTGACCGCCTGCCGCAACCGGCGCAGCACTCGGCTGCGGATCGCATAGACCGAACCGATCGATCGGCCCGACAATTCAGCGGCGCGCGCAATCGACACGCCGTCGACGTGGGTTTGCCAAAAGATCAACCACTGCTCGCTTTCCACCTGTGATTTGACTACCGACGCAGCGGTGACGAACAGATGCTGTTGCTGCTCGCGTTGCCAATCCGTTCGCGACTGATCGTCCGGCAGTGGTCGTCCGGCGAGCGACAATTGATGGCTCGTCCCCCCGGTGCCACGCCGCGATAATTGGCGGGTCACAAGATTCAGCAATGCGTTTTCAGAAACTCGGTGCAACCAAGCACTGAATTTCAAAGGGCGATCACTGTCACCGGGCTCGGATTCCGTCGACCATCGCTGGGCCGCTCGAAAGACACGGGCGATGACATCGGCCACCAATGCCTCGGCATCACTGTGCTGCAACCCGCGTGATCGGGCATAGCGATAGATCACCGGCCGATACAACGCATCAAACCGATTCCAAGCGGCATCATCGCGGGGATCCGCAATGCGTTGCAGCAGGGTCGGTTGCGTATCAGGCCAATGGCTCATCGATTTTGACTCTTCGCACTACGGGGATCAGCTCTGGCAATCGGTTCGTACAATGAGTTGACCCACCTCGCGGCGATCTCTGACAAGAAAACTTAAAAAACAACGGCATTGCGACAACCTCGGATTCGGATTTTGAAGTTGCGCTTTCGCGTGGGGCATTGTTTTTGGGTAACCCGAAGCGTCAGCG
Source organism: Stieleria tagensis (assembly GCF_024129865.1). Lineage (GTDB taxonomy): Bacteria > Planctomycetota > Planctomycetia > Pirellulales > Pirellulaceae > Stieleria > Stieleria tagensis. Next base: position 59,000 of record NZ_JAMYFE010000022.1, read on the forward strand.
AGGGATCCCGTTAACTCCCTAAATTCGTCGCTGACGCGTCGGGTTGCGATTCAACCGCAACTGCAAAACTGACATGCCGGGTTGTGGTAAAAGAGCAACTGCAACAGTTTCAGATTTGGCCAGCGTGTCAAATGGGCTGTCAATCTGGCAACCTGCAATTTACCTCGAACTGGGTGCTCAAGTCGGCACTGCCAGAAAAGGTTTTTGTTCTGCAGACACGTCTCAGAAACCGCTTGTAATGGGGAAAAACGGCTCATCGAAATGGCAGTCGAAAAAATTATGGTGGCTTGGGACCCGACTGGCACGGGCTTTGCCTAACACACTCTGCAACGCCACAACTGGCGAAAACGACAGACCGCTCGGCGACGTTCCCGAACCACCGACGGCCTTTAATAAAGCACCCACTACAACCCACTCGGTCCCCAAAGTCACTGCGCGGCTCCCCTTGGCTCTGCCGTCGCCGCAACAAACTTGACCTCACTACGATTTTCACGGAGACAGATTAGTCATGGCGCAAGGCGAAAAAATTATCGGTATCGACCTCGGTACGACCAATAGCGTGGTCGCGATCATGGAAGGTAGTGAGCCGAAAGTGATCCCCAACCCCGAAGGCAACCGACTGACACCCAGTGTCGTCGCGTTCACCGACAAGAAGGAAACCATCGTCGGCGAGCCGGCCCGTCGTCAAGCGGTCACCAACCCGACGCGAACGGTCTATTCGGCCAAGCGTTTCATGGGTCGCCGTCACAACGAAGTCGAATCAGAGGAAAAGATGGTGCCCTATGGCATCGTCGGCGGTGACAACGAATACGTCAAACTGCAAGTCGGTGACGAACAGTACACGCCGCAAGAAATCTCGGCCAAGGTGCTTCGCAAGTTGAAGGAATCCGCCGAGTCGTACTTGGGTCACAAAGTCAACAAGGCTGTGATCACTGTCCCGGCCTATTTCAACGACGCACAACGCCAAGCCACCAAAGACGCTGGCCAAATCGCCGGTCTGGAAGTCGCTCGAATCATCAACGAACCAACCGCCGCCGCACTGGCCTATGGTCTGGACAAAAAGAAAGACGAAAAAATCATCGTCTTTGACCTCGGTGGTGGTACCTTCGACGTCTCCGTTTTGGAAGTCGCCGACAGTGGTGACGAAGAAAACGAGAGCCGAGTCTTCCAAGTGATCAGCACCTCGGGTGACACTCACCTCGGTGGAGATGACTTTGATGAAGCCCTGATCAACTACGTTGCCGGCCAGTTCAAGCAAGACAACGCGATCGATCTGCGGAACGATCCAATGGCATTGCAACGGCTTCAAGAAGCTTGCGAAAAAGCCAAGAAGGAATTGTCGACTCTTCCCGAAACCGACATCAACCTACCCTTCATCACGATGGACCAAACCGGTCCCAAACACCTGACGATGAAGATCACCCGCAGCAAGTTCGAAGAACTGATCGACGATCTTGTCGAACGCTGCCGAAAACCTGTCATGCAGGCCCTGAAAGACGCCGGTTTTGCGGCTAGCGAGATCGATGAAATCGTCTTGGTCGGCGGTAGCACGCGTGTGCCAAAGGTTCGCGAAGTCGTTAAATCAATCTTCGGCAAAGACCCTCACCAAGGCGTTAACCCCGACGAAGTCGTCGCCATCGGTGCGGCGATCCAAGGCAGCGTGTTGGCCGGCGAGCGGACCGACGTGTTGTTGTTGGACGTGACCCCACTGACGCTGGGGATCGAAACCGAAGGCGGTGTGATGACCGCGTTGGTCGAACGCAACACCACAGTTCCGGTGGAAAAGAAGAACGTGTTCAGTACCGCCGCTGACAATCAATCGGCAGTGACCGTTCGCGTGTTCCAAGGTGAACGCAAGATGGCAGCTAACAACCGCTTGCTGGGCGAATTCAATCTAGAAGGCATCCCGGCGCAACCGCGTGGCGTTCCTCAAATCGAAGTCAAATTTGATATCGACCAGAACGGTATTCTCAGTGTTTCGGCAAAGGAATTGAAAACCGGCAAAGAAGCATCCGTTGAGATCAAAGAGGCTGGCGCACTGAGCGACAGTGATATCGAAACGATGCGTCGTGACGCGGAACAGAATGCCGACGAAGACCGTCGTCAGTTCGAATTGGCCGAGGCTCGCAACAAAGCCAACCAACAGGTTCACCAGTTGGAAAAGGACATGAGCGAACATGCCGACAAACTGTCCGACGAAGACAAAGAACCGTTGGGCAAAGCGATCGAAAAAGTGAACACCGCTGCGGCCGGTGAAGACGTGGCGGCTATCAAGCAAGCCACCGAAGAACTTGATGCGGTGGCCAAAGCGTTCAGCAAAGTGTTGTACGAGAAAACCCAAGCAGCCGGCGGTGATGACGCCGCTGCGGCCGGAGCCGCCGGTGCAGCTGCCGCCGGAGCAGACTCGGATGACGACGATGCTATCGATGCCGATTTCGAAGTCAAAAACTAGGCCGACCCGCTGAATCGAATGAACTGTACCGCCACGGTGATTGCCGTGGTGGCGTGGGACGGGTGACACGTCGCCCGTCTTTTTTATGCGCCTTGCGAATCCCTCGCTGGCACCACTTTTCAATTGCAGGAGCACCCCTCAATGGCTTTCCGTTTCGACAAATTGACCACCAAAGCGCAAGGTTTGATCGCCGAAGCACAAGGGCGTGCTACGTCAGCGGGAAACCCAGAAATCACTTCGTTGCATCTGCTATCGGCAATGCTGGATGAAAGTGATGGGATCACCGGTGCGCTGCTGTCCAAGATGAATGCCGATGCCAATCAATTGCGTGGATTGGTCGACAGCGAACTGACAAAACTGCCACAGGTCAGCGGCGGCCGGCAACCGAGTGTCTCCGCAGAACTGCAGTTGGCGTTCAACCAAGCCGCCGAGACCGCGGAATCGTTGAAGGATGAATTCGTCAGCACCGAACACCTGTTGCTGGGGATGGCCAAAGCCAAAACAAAAGTACAAAGCCTGTTGTCGCTGTGTGGAATTAGCGCCGCTGATGTTCTCAAGGCGGCAAGCGAAGTCCGAGGCAGCGCACGCGTGACGGATCAGAATGCCGAAGACACCTACCAGGCATTGGAAAAGTATGGCATCGATCTGACCAAACTGGCCGCCAGCGGCAAACTGGATCCCGTCATCGGGCGTGACAACGAAATCCGCCGCGTCATTCAAGTGCTGTCGCGACGGACAAAAAACAATCCGGTGCTGATCGGACAACCTGGCGTCGGTAAAACCGCAATCGCCGAAGGGCTGGCGCTGCGTATTTTTGAAGGCGATGTCCCCAACAGCTTGCGCAACAAACGTGTGATCTCGTTGGACATGGGCGCGCTGGTCGCCGGTGCGAAATTCCGTGGCGATTTCGAAGAACGATTGAAATCGGTGCTTCGCGAAGTCAAAGATGCCGATGGGCAAGTCATTCTGTTTATCGACGAATTGCACCTGGTCGTTGGCGCCGGCAAGGCCGAGGGATCACCGGACGCGGCGAATCTGTTGAAACCGGAACTCGCACGCGGCGCACTGCGCTGTGTGGGTGCGACGACGTTGGACGAATACCGCCAAAACATCGAAAAAGACGCTGCTTTGGAACGCCGCTTCCAACCGGTCTATGTCGATGAACCCAGCGTGGAAGACTCCATCGCAATCCTGCGTGGACTGAAGTCTCGCTACGAGTCACACCATGGCGTTCGCATCACCGATAGCGCACTGGTCGCCGCGGCAACGCTTGCCGACCGATACATCGCCGACCGGTTCCTGCCGGATAAAGCGATCGATTTGGTCGATGAAGCGACCAGTCGGATCGCGATGGAAAAAGAGAGTGTGCCAGAACCGATCGATCGCATTCAACGTCGATTGCGGCAATTGGAACTCGCCCAGCGTCAATTGGACGACGAGGATTCCGGCGACGCATCGATCGTCACGCGACGCGACGAAATCCATACCGAAATGGAATCGCTGGGTAAAGAGCTAGCCGATCTGCGCGAACAGTGGGAAAGTGAAAAAATCGGCTTGGAAGGCGTGCAATCGATTCGCCAAGAAGCCGAGACACTGGCGCATCAGTTTGCAAAACTAGACACCGAAGCCAAGCAGACTCAATTGCGAGGCGAGAACCCCGAAAACCTGTATCGGGAGATGCTGGAGGTCCAATCGCGCCAAGCCGAATTGCAAGCCAAACTGGATGATCTGGAAGCTCGCGAAGCCAACGCCAACCAAGACGATAAAGAAGCCAACCCGGCATCCGAGCGGCGACTGCTGCGGCGTGAAGTCACGGCCGACGAGATCGCCGAAGTGGTGTCGGCTTGGACCGGCGTCCCGGTCAATCGAATGATGGAAACCGAACGCGCCAAACTGCTGGTGATGGAAGAACGGTTGCACACACGCGTGATCGGTCAAGACGAAGCGGTTCGCGCCGTTTCCGATGCCGTTCGCCGCAGTCGCAGCGGGCTGGCTGATCCGAATCGACCGATCGGATCGTTTCTGTTTCTCGGCCCCACCGGCGTCGGGAAAACGGAATTGTGCAAAGCGCTGGCCGAAATCATGTTCGACGACGAAAACGCCATGGTGCGGATTGATATGTCCGAATTCATGGAACGGCACAGCGTCGCGCGAATGATCGGTGCGCCGCCCGGATACGTCGGCTATGAAGAAGGCGGCAAGCTGACCGAAGCCGTTCGCCGACGCCCTTACAGCGTGGTCCTGTTGGACGAAATTGAAAAGGCGCACCCGGATGTGTTCAACATTCTGCTGCAGGTCTTGGACGATGGTCGACTCACCGACGGCCAGGGCCGAACGGTCAATTTTGCCAACACGGTGATCGTGATGACCAGCAACGCCGGCAGCCAAGAAATTCAACGCATTGCCGCCGAAGGTGGCGACGCCGATGAAATGCAAGATGCGGTGCAACAAGCCCTACGGACGCGTTTCCTGCCAGAGTTTTTGAACCGGATCGATGACACCGTGATCTTCAAACCTTTGGATCAGGCACAGATTCGCAAGATTGTCAAAATCCAACTGGATCATTTGGCCAAACGATTGGAAGCCAACGGTTTATCGCTGGAAGTGACCGATGCCGCGATCGATGAAGTCGCCAAAGAAGGCTATGACCCGACCTATGGTGCGCGTCCCTTGAAGCGGGTCATCCAGCGCGAGATTCAAAATGAGTTGGCAACCACGTTGCTGAAAGGCAATTTTGAAGAAGGTGCAACCATCACCGTCGATCACGACACAACCGGTTTCACGTTCCGATAATAGTAGGTGAGGTGAAACCTGGCGTAGCGGATTCGCCAGGTTGCACCTGGCCTAGGGGTTACTAACAGAGTTGGGCGAGCGTGCGATCGAGATAGCTTTTGGTGTGGTCGAGCAATTGTTCGTAACCGATCGTTTCGACGTCTTCACCGATCAATTCGACTTCCCACGCCCCGCGATAGCCGTGTTCTTGCAATCGTTCCATCAACTCTCGCAGCGGAACGCAACCGTCACCGAGTAGGCAACGATTCATCTCTCCATGCGGGCAATGACGACCATCGCCCAGTTGAACCAAATGGATATGGCGGGCGACATCGGGCAACCAACGTTGCGCTTCACGATCCATTCCCATGTGGTAGGTGTCCATCACCAATCCCAACGATGGATTATCAACGCGTTCGATGATATCCAAAGTAGATTGCAAGTCGTTCACAAACGACCATTCGTCGCCACAGCCTGGGTGAATCGGTTCCAGTGCAAGTTGGATCCCATGTTCGGAGGCGACAGCGGCCAATCGGGAAAGCGCTTGGCAAAGCGTCCGCCGCAGATGGGTTTGGATGTGATTGTTTTTGCCGCCTGCCAAGACGATCAAGGTGTCCGCACGCAGTTCAACCGCTTGCAACACGGCGCTGATCGCGTCCGACACCGCATCTTCGAAAGTACGTCCGTCGCTGCCGGTGAATCCGCCGACCCAAGACAGCGACGTGACACTCATCGAGTGTTCGTCGAGCAGTTCGATTGCACGCTGCAATCCATAGTCATCCAGTTTGGGACGATAGAGTCCAATGCCGTTGAATCCACGCTCGGCGTAAGCATGAACCTCTGATTCCAGATCCCAACGAAGTGTTGATAGCTGGCTTACGGAAAGCGTGTTCATCCGTGCTTCGGCCCTGATGGTTATCTGCAAACAATTCAGCTCGCCCGTGCGAGACTTGCCGTTCCGAATGGGACGACGGCGTGATTGTAGCGGATCGCTCAAGCCACCGATGCGCGAACTGTTTGATGGCAAAAGACTTTTTCGAAGATCGTGTTAAAGCCCTTCAAAAGCCGTTTCCAGCAACTCTTTTTGTTCCAACAGGTGAGCCGCCATGCTACCAGTGCTGGGGCTGGCCGATTCCTCACGTGTCACGGGAACCAAAGTCCATCCGGCGCTGACAAAGTCATCACCAAAGTTCAATTTGATGTACGGCCAGCTGCCCATGTTCAACGGTTCGTCTTGCACAAAATAGACTTCCGAGCCACGCGGCAATCCATCGAGCGCGCCGAGCAGTTCTTGGCTTTCAAGCGGATACAGTTGCTCGATCCGCAACAGTGCAACGTCATCAATCCCGCGTTCCGTACGACTCTTTTTCAGATCATAAAAGATCTTTCCGGAGCACAGCATGACACGTTTGGCTTGGCTGATTTCGACATCGGGATCGTGCAGAATTTTTTCAAACGTCCCTTGGCACAATTCGTCGCGGCTACTGACCACCTCGGGGTGCCGCAGCAAACTCTTGGGCGTCAGCACGACCAACGGCTTGCGCCATTTGCGGATCACTTGCCGGCGGAGCAAATGAAAGTACTGCGCCGGCGTGGTGGGCTGGCAAACTTGAATGTTGTGTTCGGCTGACATCGCCAAGAAACGTTCGACGCGGGCGCTACAGTGCTCCGGCCCTTGGCCTTCGAAACCATGGGGCAACAACATCACCAAACCACTTAACCGATTCCATTTGTCTTCGGCGCTGGCGATGAACTGGTCGACGATCACTTGGGCACAGTTCCAGAAGTCACCGAACTGGGCCTCCCAGAGGACCAAATCGCTAGGCGAATCAAGCGAATAACCGTATTCAAATCCCAGCACCCCGGCTTCGCTAAGCGGGCTGTTGTGCATTTCGATCGGCCCCTGATCATCACTCAGATGTTCCAGCGGCATGTAGGTTTGCCCGGTCTTGACATCATGCAACACCGCGTGACGTTGGCTGAACGTACCACGCTGGCAATCTTGCCCGGTCATCCGCACCCGCAAACCGTCGGACAACAGGGTGGCGAATGCGGCCAGTTCGGCGGTTGCCCAATCAAAGGGCTTTTTGCCGGTTGCCATACTGCGACGGTTGGCGATCAACCGTTTCAGTTTCTTGTGCTGTGAAAAACCACTGGGAAGCCGTGTCGCGGCATCGACCAACTGTTCCAGTTTCTCTTCGTCAAACGTGGTGTCGGTCGGTTCGGCCGGCTCGGGTCCACCGAAAAATTCGCTCCAGTTGTCGGCCAACGTCTGCGTATCGGGAACAAATTTTTCGTGCTTGCTAGCTGCAAACTCGGATTCCAGTTTTTCCGTTCGCTTCTTTTGAATCTTCTCGGCTTCTTCGTCGGTGATTTTGCCAAGCGTTTTCAAGCGGTTCAAATACTGTTCGCGAACGCCCGCACGACGGTCGATCTCGGCGTACATGCGTGGCTGAGTGAATCGCGGTTCGTCGCCTTCGTTATGCCCCCATCGGCGGAAAGCGTACAAATCGATCACCACATCGCGCTGGAACGCGTGACGGAAATCCATCGCCAGCGAAACCACTTGGGCGACCGCTTCGGGGTCTTCACCGTTGACGTGAAAAATCGGCACCTGCAGCATTTTGGCAACGTCGGTTGCATAGGTTGAACTGCGGCCCTCCTCCGGTTCGGTGGTGAATCCGACTTGGTTATTGATGATCACGTGCAACGTGCCGCCGACGCGATAGCCCTTCAATTGGCTTAGATTCAATGTTTCTTGAACCACGCCTTCACCGGCAAAAGCAGCGTCGCCATGGATCAGGATTGTCATCGCCTTGCGGCGTTCGGTGTCACCGCCATGGTCTTGTTTACAACGGGTGCGGCCCATCGCAACGGTGTTGACATATTCCAGGTGACTGGGATTGAAACACAGCGAAATGTGCAACCGGTGGCCGCTGGCTGTTTTCCAGTCGCTGCTGTAACCCAGGTGATAACGGACATCGCCGCCCCCACGACTCATTTCCGGGTTGGGATCGTCGAACGACCAGAAAATGTTCATGGCGCGCTTCTTCAGAATGTTCGCCATCACGTTCAAACGACCGCGGTGCGCCATCCCCATCACGACTTCCAGCACGCCATGCTCGGCGGCTTTTTCCAATGCCAAGTCCAGCATCGGAATCAGCGTCTCGGCGCCTTCGAGTGAAAAGGTTTTCGCCCCGACAAATTTGCGGCGCACGAATTCTTCGAAAATCGAAGCGTCTGCCAAGCGGGCATAAATTCGCCGCTGCACGCTGTGCGAAAGCTCCAACCGATTCTCGGTGCTCTCCATTCGTTGCTGCAACCAATCGCGGATATTGCGATTGTCGATGTGCATGAATTGGGCACCGATCGAGCGACAATAGGTGTTTTTCAGCTTGGTCAATATGACGTCAAGCGTGTCGCCCTGGACATATTCGACCGCCGTCGTCTGCAGCGGACGCTGCAGGTCTTGGTCGCTCAGCCCGTAGCGTTTGGGGCTCAATTCGGGGGCTTCGCCGCGATCCATGCCCAACGGGTCGAGCTGGGCTTTTAAATGCCCCCGGACGCGGTATTCACGGACCAATTGGTTGACGCGATCCTGCATCCGCGACATCCACAACGCCTGGTCGGTGGCTTCGTTGCCCGTGGAACCCTTGCGATTAGCGACCACACTGCGGTCGCCGCCAGTTTTGCCGCCGGGTTTATGGGCGGTTCCATTCGCTGCGGCGCTGCTGTCACCAGCGGCGGCAACTGGCGGTTTCCCGACCAGGAACTGCTCGAAATACTGCCGCCAGGTATCCGACACGCTGCCGGGGTCCTGCACGTATTGGACATACAAATCGTCGATGTAGTCCAAGCTAAAACTATTCATATCAACCGATGCCGATCACGGGCGTGGTCTTTGGAGGGGCGTGTGAACGTGTAACGCAGTCGTTAGGGAACATCGATCGACCTCGCATGTCTTTGCACCCGTTGCACACAGTCTAGAATTAGGTCCGACAAACGTCACCCATCCTGCGGCCAGGCCTGAGCGATTTTTGCAAAAACATCTGTCACATTGCCCGCAGTTGTTGTTGGCCAAATTCAGATCACCACGTTATCGTTCTGTGGTCGCGGCTTTGCAACGGGACAATCATTCCGAGCAAAGATTTCAAAAGTTTGTCATTCGAGAAATCTTCCATCCGGCTTCCGTTCACAGGACACTTTGCATGACCAACCTTCGATTTCGGCGTTCGGCCGTGCTGGCGGTCGCCGCTACGGTGTGCGTGTCCGGATGGGGACTGGTTGCTCAATCCCCACCCGACGCTCCGCTTTCACAGCCGGCACCGTCGCAGCCGACTGAACTGGTGGTGCCTGACCAACCGTTGCCGCCCCGCGGGCCCGCGCCGGACGATCCCGTTTTGCGAGAGCGGATCGAGCGGGCGCTGGACGGCGATCCCGATGCAACCTCCGGCAATCCGCTGCAGAGCGATGTGCTGGATCTGATTCGCCGTCGCGGAAGCCTACTCAAGGGCAGCATACTGGACCCCGACAGCGATTCCGACCAGGATTTCCGTGGGGGGCCGCGCCCGGTCGCCAATCAACCAACCGGTGAATTGAGTTCCCAGCAACAAAATCAATTCTATGCCGCCGAAATGTTGCTCAAGACGGCTCGATTGCTGGGAAAATTGAATTCCGACGACGATCAAACTCAACAACTCGCCAGCCAGATGCGTGGGCAAGCCGCACGCCTGCTGGCCGACGCGCTGTCTGCCGATGAGTTGACAGCGAACAGATTGCCTGCCGATGCAGGCAGGGCTGATTCGCGGCCCTAACACTCATTGCGGCCGACACCCCCTCCCGGCAATCGCTGTGACGCTTGCCACCATCCTCCGTTCCATAATCCACACCGACTGACATTCGCCGTGACGGCACCCACCGAACCGACCCCCGTGCCGCCCCGGCAACCTTCCAAGCGGCTTTGGCTGCCATTGGTTGTCGTGTTGACGTTGATCGCCGGCGCCGTATTTGCCGATTACTGGTCGGCAGAACCATTGGATGTATCGCCTAAATTTGTCGGCCGTGATTCCTGTGTCGCCTGTCACCAGACCGAAGCCGACGCGTTTGCCGGTTCTGACCACGACAAAGCAATGGACCTGGCCACCGCAGAGACGGTGCTAGGCGATTTCAATGATGTCACGTTTGAGCACGACGGGATGTCCAATCGCCTGTTTCGCGACGGCGATCGATTCATGGTTCGCACCGACGGCGAAGACGGCCAGATGCAGGACTTTGAAATCAAGTACGTGTTCGGCGTCTACCCGCTGCAACAGTACATGGTCGAATTCGACCGCCCCGACGACAGCCAGGCTTGCGAGATCGGGCGTTTGCAAGTGCTGCGAATCTCGTGGGACAGCCGCAACAACAAATGGTTTTATCTGCGTCCACCAGACGTCACCGACAAACTGGCCGCCGACGATCCACTGCATTGGACCGGAATCGCACAGCGCTGGCAAACGATGTGCGCCGATTGTCATTCGACCAATTTAGAAAACCATTTTGACACCCAAACGGCCACCTATCACACAACGTTTTCGGAAATCGATGTCAGCTGTGAAGCCTGCCACGGGCCGGGCTCGCTGCACATCAAATTGGCCAACAAAAAGTCGTTGTTCTGGGACCGACACCATGGCTACGGGTTGGCAAAACTAAAAGGCCACGATCCCGAACCGCAACTCCAGACCTGCGCGCCCTGTCACAGCCGCCGCGCCGTGATGGCTACTGGCTTTGAACCGGGTGCGGACTACTTTGATCATTTTCGCATGGAAACGCTCGGCGAGTCCACTTATCACGGCGACGGACAGATCAAAGACGAAGTGTACGTGTACGGTTCGTTCATTCAAAGCAAGATGTATCACAAAGGGATTCGTTGCACGGATTGCCACGACCCGCACTCGCTGAAACGAAAACACCCCGGCAACGAAACCTGTACCTCGTGTCACCAACACGCCGCGGGCAAATACGATGTGCCCGCACACCATCATCACGCCCCCGGCAGCGAGGGCGCCAAGTGTGTGAATTGCCACATGCCACACACCACCTACATGGAATTGGATCAGCGACGGGATCACAGCATTCGAATTCCACGCCCCGACCTATCGGTCAAACTCGGCACACCAAACGCCTGCAGCCACTGTCATGTCAAAGACCAACTGGAAAAGTTTGCCCCCGACCAGCAGGATACATTCCGCAGCCGTGAATACGCGCAGTGGTTGTTGGCTGCCGAGCAGGACGGCGGACAAATCGTCGGAGTGGACGGGGAATCGTTGTCGGAAATGATTCGCAAAACCGACCAGTGGTGTGATGACGCCTGCGCGAAATGGTACGGGGACCAGCGAAACCTGACCCCGCACTTTGCCGAAGCACTCGTGCCGCTGCGGCGGGGTGATGCCGATGCGGAACAGGCCGCTGCCAAGTTGCTGCAGATCAATGACGAGCGCGCACCGGCGATCGCCAAAGCAACGTTGTTGGAAGAACTGGCCCGACGCCGCTACCGCGGATTGCCTAAGATCGCGTTGGAGTTGAGCCAGCAAGCCGACCAGCATCCGATGGTCCGCTCCGCTGCTACCGCATCCTTGGCGATGGCTAATCCCGCGATTGCCAAGCCACGGTTGATGCAGCTGTTGAAAGACGACTCGCGATTGGTACGGATCTCCGCTGGCCGAGCCCTGTTGAGTTCACCGGCCTTTGCCGAACTTTCAGCCTTCGAACGCAACCAGTTGGATCCAGTCATCAAAGAAATTCATCACGAATTGATGGCCACGCCGGACCGCAGTGGCGCGCACGTCAACTGGGCCATGGTCTGTGAACAACTCGGGCGCTATGGCGAAGCGATCGAAGCCTATCAGACCGCGATTCGTGTTGAGCCCCGAACCACGGGGCCACGATCGAATCTATCGAACCTGCTGGAACAACTCGCCCCCAGCGTGCCGCCTGGCGAACAAGCGGCGTTGTTAAAACGTGCCAAGCAATTGAAGCAAGAGGAATTGCCGCTGCTGGCCCGCGATGCCGGCCTGGCACCCGAGTTGGGCGCAATCCAATATCGCTATGGGCTGGCGCTGTACCTGGACGGTCAAATGGACAAGGCCCTCCAGCAGTTGGAAAAAGCCGTCCAGCTGGAACCGGACAACCAGGATTTTCAAACTGCCGTCAAGCTGCTGAAAGAAAAGATGGCCGAAGAATAAAGGGGCATTCCCGGGCGGTTTGTCCCGCAGTCGGATCCCGCCAGAGGTCCGTTTCAGACACATCGCCGCGACAAGGTGTTTACTGTCGCTGATGATTCATCAACCGTGGAACGTTAGCTCACGGTTCCTGATTACCGACACGACATAGGCCAGGGAACCGGACGCTAACGCGTGCCGGCTGATTTGCGCAGATCGTGTTCTGACTGTTTTTCGCAACACTTGACCAACGATGAATTTGCGTCGCTTCGATGCCAATGTCATGAATCATCCGCGACTAGTGCTGGTGGTCAGAGTGATCGTGGCCGTCGTGTGAACCGGCTTGCTTGAGCTCTTCGGCTTTGGCGAGCACTGCGGCCGGGTCGGCCTGAGCCTTCTTTGTACAACCAGCACAGCACAAGTAGACGGGTTTGCCATCGACTTCCAATTTGATCGGCGCGCCCATTGATCCGAGCAAGCTGGTGTTTGCCACAGCACAGAACTTTTGTGCTTCCACGGCACTGCGTTCTTCGACTGGCAACTTGGCAAGTGTTGCAGTCGAGGCCCTCAATTTGGCCACGGTTTTCAGTGTCTTTGCACCTTCTTTTTCCGCGTCTTTGACACAGCCCTTGCAGCACAAAAAGACGGGTTTGCCTTCGATCGCCACCTTCAGCGGAGTGCCCATCGCGCCCAGACGATCGTAGGTCATGATGGGGCAAAAGCGTTGCTCCTTGGCAAGCTTTTGATCCTCAGCCGAAAGCGACGACAGTGCGGCGGTGATCTTCTCTTCCGTTTTCTTGATGTCCTGATGGTTATGAACGGCGTGATCTTCAGCTTCGTGTGCAAACGCAGACAATGATCCAAAGCTACCCGCAATGAGTCCGAGCGTTAGCGATAAAATGAGCGGTGATCGTTTGGTTGACATCAGTAAAATCCTTGGATTAGGGGATGGGGGGAACCAATCGTTCGCCAAGAAGCGGAATCGATGTTCGTTATTGATTTAGATGCGCGGTCCCACCGAATCCTTCACCAAATTCCAAATTCTTTTCGACCAGATACCACAGCGCGAGTTTTCGTGTGCAGCATTGTTTTTTGGTAACCCGACGCGTCAGCGAAGGATCCCGTTTACACCCTAAATCCCTCGCTGACGCGTCGAGTTGCGATAAAAACGCAACTTCAAAACTGACGCGTCGGTTTTTTCAACTCAAATGGATGGGCAAATCGCCACGTTGATCTCTTCACTTGCCCGCTAGTCACTATCCACGGGATCCAGTGGAATTGGCCCCTCCAGGCCGGAGGCCGACACATGAATTGCCGGTGGTATCAGCCACCGGTCTGGAACCTTAACGAACCCGCCAAGCCCCGGAGGGGCGACACAGCTGCCCATCTGTGTCGCCCCTCCGGGGCTTGCGATTTCATTGCCACTCTTTCCGGTGGCTGACGCCACCGGCAGAGGTTGTGTCGGCCTCCGGCCTTATTACTTGAGATCACCCATGGGCTCACGCCCATGGCGACATGCTGCCGCCGCTTCGCGGCTCAGGACCATCTCGTTCTGAGAGACACCGATCATCACCAGAAGCGTCATTCATAAAATCGACGTCCCGAGCGGGCCAGTGAATGGCAACAGCGCAATTTCAAAACTTGCGCGTCAATTCGCTGCCAGCAATGGATCGAGTTCCTGCAATTCACGCAGTCCGATCGCTGTCATCCGACTTCGGCCGGAGTTCCATGTAACGGCGAGTCCCTGATCACTCTCGCTGACGTGCAACTCGCGGTTGCCACGTTGTACCCGTCGGACTGGAAGATCGCCAAAGTTGACGTCCTGCCCACGACATTGTTCGACAACCATGAATGTCGAACCATCCGGTCGCTGACAAACACAGGCAACACAGTTGCACTCGCCGGGGCCACAGCTACATTCGCCCTCGACGCAATGGCAGTCGGGCATCTGAAGCAGCTGCGTCGAAACCAAAATTGCACCATCAAGCAAAGTCGATGCGACCGACGGTTTGTAACCCAGATCCTTCACGACCTGCGCGACGGAAGCCTCTTTGCCACGGTATTTCGTGGACAGTGATCGCATCGCTTCCAAGGTGTCTGATTGCTGAAGTAACACCGCGTCCTGAAAGTTGATCGCAGTGATGCCGTCGAACTGGGAACCAATGTGTTTGGAGCCTAGATGGGAATGCCCTGAATGGGCGACCGGCTGCAGATCCTCGGTCCGTCGTTGGCTCCAGGTCAGAATCAAGATGGATGCCGCGATCGCAGCGAAAATGACCAGGATGCCCCTTGCCCGAGACGACTTGCGATTATCACGTACCAATCCATCGGGCTGCGTTATGGGCTGCCGAGTCACTACGGGATGTTGATCGTCGTTCAGTTGCGCCGCGATCACCGACCATGGGGAAGCTTGCATCGTCGTCGCATCGACATCGCGGGCCAAGCTGCGGATGCGCTCAAAGCTCGCGATTTCGGATCGACACGACGCGCACCCCTGGAGATGTGAACGAACTTGCTGCGACAAAACGAGCGAAAGTTCGTCATCAAAATATGCAGACAGTTGTTCTTTGACGCTTTCACAACGCATCATTGTCACTCTTCAGCAAGTCGATCCGTTCACAATCCAAGCCAAACCTCACGACGATTTCAATGCCCATTCGACGGCTGAATCACAGCGTCGATCTACCGCATTTGGATGCTTTCCAGATCGCGTTTCTTCACGTTGTTTCAATTTTATTGAAATCATGACCGTCAATGAATAGAGCCACCACCCGGCGTTGCATCAAATGATCTCGTTTTTTTCTCGTCAATCCAATCGGTTTGCCTGCCCTGCGACGATGTTGCTTCAGGTCCGATACCGATCGGCAATCGCAATGGCGTGGCAAATTTGTTCTGAAAAAATCCAAACCCCGTGAAGAACCGGACTTGCTGAAGCATCAAAGTTCGCACCTCGGATCGTCGGAACGACAAGCGTCGTAGCTGGCGAGCCGCGGACAGGGTCCCAAAACGGGGCACTGTACGAATCGCGATCACGGAAACCCGAGACGAAGTGTATGCCCGCTTGGCCGGCGATTTGATCGAAGCCGGCTATCGCGTCGTGCGCGCGTTATCGGCAACTGACGCTTTGAAGGCGCGTCGCAAGTACCAACCAGGAATCGTCGTCGCACAGCTAGCGATTCCCAGCAAACACGCATGGCAGTTGGCTCCGAAACTGGCGACAATCGGCAGCAAGACTCGGGTCGTGTTGTATGGCGCTGATATCCCAGTCCATGACTATGCGATGGCGGCCTTTCTGGGTATCGAGCAATTGATCGAGTACCGTGGTGACGTGTTTCGACTTTCAACGCGTTTGCGTCAATTGCTGAGCAGCAGGTCGCCCGAGCAGACGAAATCGGCGTAACGCGATGTGCAGGAACGATCTGTCACACGGATCCAGCAGCCCACCTTGATACCCCAGATGGGTATGAATAGGATGACGAGCAGTGCTGTGTCAATCATCACCAGCCTGCTGGATGTTCCGCGCGTTCGATCATCGGCCTCTTCAACGGATAAACAGGACGCCTGACTTGTTGAGCGATCTACGCAAGACCAACGAGCGAACATTGCCGACCGACGCATTGGTCCACCAGTGCATTAACGGGGACCGTGATGCGATGGCGCAACTGTACGAGCGCTGCAGTGGTCGCGTTTATGCGCTGATGGTTCGAATCGTTGGTCGCCAGGACGCCGACGATGCAATGCAGTTGGCGTTCTTGCAAATTTTTCGCAAGCTCGATCGCTTCGGTGGCAACTCAAGTTTGGAAACGTGGATTTACCGTGTGGCGACCAACGAGGCGTTGCAGTTGTTGCGTCGCCGCAAACGCGACACAGCCGACACATTCAGCTTGGAACCGGAAACGAATGTGAGTCCCAGCGGACTACGGCTAGAAGATGCCGAGATGCTGCAAACCGGCCTCGCAGCGATCGAGCCCCAACTGCGTGCCATCCTGACATTGCGGGAGGTCCAGGAGCTGTCTTATGCGGAAATCGCCGAGGTCATGGACATTCCCGAAGGCACGGTCGGTTCAAGATTAAACCGCGCCCGTCGCGAACTGCGATCCGAGCTCGAACGACTGGGATGGGGGTAAAAACGGTAGCCCTGGCGGCATCGTCTTGAAAGCCTGCTACCTCTAATAAGTGCATCCCACGGTGCGATCAATCTGGGCGACCGTTCCAGCAAGTGTGGCGTTAATCCGGGCGAGTTGAATCTCAAACATCAACAACTCGCGATAGGTTTCGATCAAAGTAAAAAAGTCACTGCGCTCACCCCGGTAGTCCGCGATCGCCAGCTTCAAAGTGTCTTCGGTTCGGGGAATGATGCGATCGCGGTAGATGTCGTTTTGCTCGACCAGCGAATCGGCTTGAGCAAGCAAGCGCCGCAAACGGCCAAAAATCTCGTTGCGTTCGGCTTCATACCGTTGCATCGAACTGCTGGTGCGTAGATTGGCTTCCCGAACGCCTGCATTGATTTTGTCACGCCAAATGGGCAGCGTCGTGCCAAACATGATGCTCAGGTTGTCGTTCCCGTTGGCAACCGGACTGATCACATCGTGTCCGTCACTGACGATGCCCCAATTCAGACCGACTGTGAAGTCAGGGTACTTTTGAAGACACGCCAGCCGTTGCGTTTGACGGTCTCGCTGAATTTCAGCGGCAAGTCCACGAAGGCTGGGATTGCACTGTTCGGCCTGGGCAATCAAAGCGTCCAACTGTTGCGGTGCGTCATCAACGCCAAGCTGATCCATGGCTTCCGGCAAAAGCGAAACCGGTTGTTGCAGCAATGCCGCAAGATCCGCCTGAGCAATTTCCTTTTGTTTCTTTAACTGAACCAACTGATCATCTAGCCGATCGGTTTCAAGCTGCGCGCGGAGCACATCTTGCTGAGTGCCGCCTGCACGGTAGCGCGCTTCGGCGACTCGGGTCAGATCGTCAACCAAGACTTGAGTTTCTTCGATGATTTGATACGCGCGAGTGGCGTACCACACTTCATAGTACGCCAGCCGTACCGACTCGGTAATCTGTCGTTCGATTTGCTCGACCTCTGCCTGAGCAATTTGTGCTTCGCGAGTGACGATCGCCCCTTTGGTGCGCAACTTGTCAGGAAAGGGCACACCCTGCTGAAGCGACATTTGGTTGGCGATCCGTCCGCCTGCTGTTTGCAACGCGTTGTCCGGCAACGGCCAAAACGTGTTGTTGAATTGTGGATCCGGAAGCGCAGTGACTTGCGGGACCCGCTGGAGTTCCGCACTGACACGTTGACGTGCCGCGCGAAGGCTCGGGTGCACGGCAAGCGCTTGATCGACAAAGTACTCGACGGGAGCTGATCGGGAATCAGACGCGGTAGCGCCAGAGTGGGGAGCGTCCGTCATTTCAACCCCCGTGTCGACTTCAGCTTCCAGCATCGCCTCGAACATTTTGCCATCTTCGCCGGCACCGACGGTGTCATTGCCCGCCACCAAGACGCCCTCTCCCGAAGCTGCGTCATCGCCATAGCTGGCCGTCTGGATCACGGGCTGGCGGCCGTCTTGGTCCTGGCGAAAAGTGTCGGCAGACCGGCTATCGGTGGCCGCGGAGCTGAATGTCATGGGTTGTGACGGCGGCGATCGGTCTGGACCCGAAACACACCCGCCCAGGCAAACGGCAAACAGGGACAGACCCAGTCGATGACGTTTTCGCGAGCCCAAAAACAGCGTGTTTTGTTGAGGTTCCATGACAAACTGGCTCCATCCAGCTATCCTTCCAAACGGAAAGTGTGGCGATGAAACAGATTCATCTTGAACCTTTTGCCCACATTTCCGATATACTCGGTATACCGTCTGTAGGTATTTGTTTCGGAAGGTCCAAGTGTTTCACTCTTGCTTCATTCGCACCGTCGTCAATCTTTCACTGATCGTCGCAATGATGATTCAGCCGGGGATTGCATTGGTATTCGCGGATGACTGCCGTGCAAACGGTGCATCGGCCTTCACTTGCGAGGGCTGCGGATGCTGTGAAGTGTCCACAGCGACCGAGCAATGCGGTTGTTGCGACGGACATTCCGAACAGCAGACCGCTGGCGAGTGCTGCATGGACTCCGGTGGGTCTTCCACGCCCCAAACGATGGACGAAGGGGACTCGGTTCAAGCCTCGCTCACCCCGGTGATCGTGCTCAGCACCGCTGATTCGCAGCAGCCTGGCCCCCACCGAATCGTCACCGGTTGCCATTGTGGCTTTCAAAGCCAACCCATGGGTGAACCGTCGCCTGTGCGTCCGGTAATCGAGCAGCGGGAATCCGTTGCCGTCCGATTCACTGATTTGGCAGCGATCTTTGGGGAGGTGGTTTCCGGATTACCCCGCGTGGTGCGCACCGAAGATGCCCCTGCGCCGCGACACTCTCGACAAATCGATCTCTGTATCTGGCGCCTCTAAATCCGCCTGCATTGTCAGTTTCACGCACGTTTCACAGGCTGCGTTAGAGCTGTATCTGATTGAAAGCGGAAGTCATTGAACCGTTCGCTGCTGGTTCAGCATTCAGCCCTTCGATGAAACAAAACTTTGGTGACAACGTTTTCTCGCTGCGCCGCGCGCCCTACCCCATTTGAAATGACAGGGAGGCATCGACCATGAAAAAAGACATCCCAGAAACTGAAACGATTTGCGAAGCCGGTACTGCCTCGACGCCGACCGCGGCCACGCCACCAACATCCGACGCACAGCCCAAAATCGGTGGTTTCAGTTGGCTGATACGCGCGGGGGCAAACGCCGGCATGGTGATAGCGGTCGCTGCGATCGTTTTGATCATGATCGGGTTGGCGCAGCGTTTCCAATGGATCACGCCAGATGGGTTCTTTGGCGGCGGTGGCGCCGAGGGCGTCTCAAATTCCCAGGGCAGCGGCGAGAAGCGATACATCTGCCCGATGATGTGCACGCCGCCATCAACCCAACCGGGGCGCTGTCCCGTGTGCGCGATGGAGTTAGTCGAAGTGACCAGCAATAGCGGTGGTGATGGCATCTCCGTCACCATTGAACCATCGGCGCGTCGGTTGGTCGGAATTCGAACGGCCCAGAGCAAACTGGGTGAAGTGACGCGGACGATTCGCACCATCGGATCCATCGACTTTGACGAAAGTCGTCTGTCGACAATCTCTGCTTACATCGACGGACGCCTCGAGCAACTTTATGCGGACTATGTGGGCGTGCAAGTCCGCGAGGGCGACGACCTGGCGCTGATCTTCAGCCCCAAAATGTTCACCGCACAAACCGAATACGTCGCAAGCTTGGAAAGCAAGTCCGTGGGACGGTTCAGCGTCAACAGTTCTGACCTGCGAGTGATGGCCGAAGAAAACCTTGGCGAGCTGGGGATGACCAGTGAACAGATTGCCGAATTGAAAAAGACTCGCAAGCCGCAGTCGCGCATTCGTATCAAGTCACCGCAAACAGGCACGGTTCTCGAGAAGACCGCTGTCGAAGGAGATTACGTCAAGACCGGCCAGAAAATCTATCGGATTGCCGACCTAACATCCGTTTGGATGATGCTGGATTTGTTCCCCGATGACGCAGCGTTGATTCGCTTTGGTCAGCAAGTCGAAGCTGAAATTCAGTCCAGGCCGGGTGAAGTCTTCACAGGCCGCGTCGCATTCATTGATCCAACGGTTGATCCCACCACACGCACAGTTCAAGTGCGTGTCGAGGTGATGAACTTTGACGGCAAATTACGACCCGGTGACTACGCGACCGCCCGCATCACCGTCCCCGCGATTCCGACCGATTTAGTTTACGACCCTGCACTCTCGGGCAAGTACATCAGCCCGATGCACCCACAGGTGATCCGCGACGATCCCGGCGACTGTCCGCTGTGCGGAATGTCGCTGATCCCCACTCGTCAACTCGGTTATGCCGACAATCCACAACCCCAACAACGCGTCGTTTCGGTGCCCCGGGATGCGGTCTTGCTGACCGGCGACAACGGCGTCATCTATGTTGAAACCGAGCCAGGTCGATTTGAAATTCGCCGCGTCACGGTAGGAGCGTTGAACGACACCCAGGCCGTGATTGTCGAAGGCCTGTCGGCTGGCGAAACCGTTGCGACAGATGGAAACTTCTTGATCGATTCGCAAATGCAACTCGCCGGAAACCCATCGCTATTGGATCCCAGCAAAGCCCCCCGTTTCTCGCCAGGACCGTTGCAGCTACCGGACGGTGATCCGGTGATTTTGGCTGGGGAGTCGGGCGACGAGTTCGATCGAGCTTACAACGCCTACTTCGAAATCCAGCGTGCCTTGGCCGCCGACGTAACACCGGCCCCCGTTGACTTGAACACGTTGATCGAAGCGTTGTCCAAGCTGGAACTGCTGCCGGACGTTCCGGATGATGCACAGCGACGCTTGGCAGCGGCACGACGTGGCGTCTCTCGAATGGACGGTTCCATTGAAACCGCTCGCAGTGCTTTTCGAGGTGTCAGTCACGCCATGTTGAAAGCAGCAACGACGGCTCGTGGCCCTCAAACGGCATCGCATTTGGCTCATTACTATTGCCCGATGGTTCCCGGTGGCGGTGGTGATTGGATGCAGCCCGGTGGCGAGATAGCCAATCCCTATTGGGGGAACGAAATGCTGAACTGCGGAGAAGTGGTTCGCGACATGGCGGTCGATGGCAAGTCGGTTCCTGGAATTGCCCGCGCGGTTCAATAGGGAGACAAACAAGGTGCTCAATCTAATCATTCGCTTTTGCGTCAAAGAACCGTGGCTGGTCGTCATGCTGACGATCGCCGCCTCGGTCGGTGGATATTTCGCATTCAAAGCGGTGCCCATCGACGCCATTCCGAACGTCGGCGAAAACCAAGTCATCGTGCTGACGCCATGGCCGGGACGTTCGCCCAAAGACATTGAAGACCAGGTCACGTACCCGCTAAGCGTTTCCTTGCTGGCGGTACCAGGCGCCGAATCGGTCCGTGGCAAAAGCATGTTCGGTTACAGCTTTGTACAGGTCACGTTCAAAGACGATATCGATTTCTATTGGGCACGCAGTCGAGTTTCCGAACAACTCGGTTCCGCGGCATCGCAATTGCCCGAGGGCGTCGTGCCGCAACTGGGACCCGACGCGACTGGGCTGGGCCAGATTTTCTATTACACCCTGCAACCGCCCAAAGAGGGCATGGGCCTGGCCGACCTGCGCAGCATGCAGGACTTCGTTGTTAAATACGAACTGCAAGCTGTCGAAGGCGTCAGCGAGGTCGCATCGATCGGCGGCTACGTTCGCCAATACCAAATCGAAGTCGACCCGGACAAACTGCGTTTCCACAACGTTTCGCTGGCAACGCTGGCCAACGCAGTCAAGGGTTCGAATGTCGACGTCGGCGCAAAAACGGTCGAGACCAGCGGCATGGAATTCATTGTCCGTGGAAAAGGTTTTCTGGGCACGGGCGGCGACAAAATCAAAGCCATCGCGGACATCGAAGACACCGTCATCATGCAACGCGGTGGTGTCCCCGTTCGAGTGGGTGACGTCGCCCAAGTACAGCTGGGTCCAGATTTCCGCCGGGGCGCCCTCGACTACAACGGATCCGAAGCGGTCGGTGGCGTCGTCGTGATGCGGTATGGCGAAAATCCGCGCGTGGTCATTGATCGAGTCAAGGAGAAAATTGCGGCAATCACCCCCGCATTACAGGGCGTCCAGATTCACGGCGTCTATGACCGTAGCGGCTTGATTGACGAGACGATGGCAACGCTGACACATGCACTGCGCGATGAAATCATCATCACAGCGATCATCATCCTGTTGTTCTTGATGCACATTCGCAGCAGTTTCGTGGTCGCAATTTGCTTGCCTGCCGCGGTGTTGATGTCGTTCATCGCAATGCAGGTTGTTGGCGTCGGTTCGAACATCATGTCGCTCGCCGGGATCGCAATCGCGATCGGGACGATGGTCGACATGGCGATCATCGTTTCCGAGAACATCTATCAGCATTTGGCTGAATGGGAAAAAAATGCCGCGGTTGACTTCAAAAACGGCTCCTCCTGTTCGTCGCACGCCCCCACCGCCACACGCAGCGAAGTCGTTTACGCAGCAGCAATCGAAGTGGCGCCCGCCGTCGTCACTGCAGTGGCGACAACGATTGTCAGCTTTCTGCC
Organism: Stieleria tagensis; assembly: GCF_024129865.1. Lineage (GTDB taxonomy): Bacteria > Planctomycetota > Planctomycetia > Pirellulales > Pirellulaceae > Stieleria > Stieleria tagensis. The sequence goes on from NZ_JAMYFE010000022.1 coordinate 81,571, forward strand.
CGTGTTTTTTCTGACGGGACGCGACTACCGACTGTTTTCGCCGCTTGCGTACACCAAAACGTTTGCGATTGCAGCAGCCATGATCACAGCGATCACGATTGTGCCTGCCCTAAGCCGATTGTTTCTCAGGAGCACCCGCTATCGCAAACGGACCGCTATCGCAGCCGGAATTGCCTTGGCCGTCTTGGTGGCCGTGACATCGTATTTGATGTGGGGTGATGAACTGGCAGATTACATCGGCGTCAGCCACTGGATCGTCACCTTGGTAGCAGCCTTGCTCGCGTTCCTGTTCGGCTGGCAACTGCTGCGTGAACGCATCCGCCCGATCGAAGAAATCCCGTCCAGTCGTTTCGTCCACTGGATCTACGCGGCTCGATTGAAACATGCACTGAATCACAAGGCGTTCGCATTGTCGTTCCCGCTGGTTTTACTTTTGGTCGGTGTCGGAGCTTATTTTGGGATGCCGACGATTCTGCAACCCGTCGAACGTGTCGCACGGGTGCTCGGGGCCGAACTCAATGACTTCCCCGGCTATGTCGATGCGAAACATATCTTCACCGGTTTGCAGAGCGATGACTGGATCGCACTGGACGAGGGCAGTTGGTTCTATATGCCGACACTGTATCCGGCCGCCAGTTTTTCACAGGCGATGCAAGTATTGCAAACCCAAGATGTGTTGATCGGCCAGATCCCCGAGGTCAAAGACGTGCTCGGCAAGATCGGCCGCGTCGAGTCGGCGCTTGACCCCGCGCCGGCGGCAATGGTGGAAACCTATGTGATGCTCAGGCCTGAGAGCGAATGGCGCGAGGGAGTCACGTCGCGAGACATTTGGGACCAGATCAATCGGGTCGCAACCCTGCCGGGCGTCACGCCGGCATCCGCACTACAGCCGATCGAAGGACGTGTGGTCATGTTGCAATCGGGCATCAAGGCCCCGACGGCAATCCGTGTCTATGGCGATGATTTGACAAAACTTGCCGACGCGGCGATGGACGTCGCCACCACATTGAAAGATTCTCCGTACATCAATCCCGGCACTGTCAATCCAGACATTGTGATGGGAAAACCATACATCGAGTTCACCGTCGATCGTGACGCCGCCTCTCGCTACGGCATGAGCGCCTCGATGGTCAACCAAGTGATCGAAACCGCGCTCGGTGGAATGAACCTGATCAAAACCATCGAGGGTCGCGAGCGATATCCGGTGCGAATTCGATACAACCGTGATTTGCGTGAACGGATTGACCAACTCAACCGCTTGCCCGTTGTGACACAGAGCGGCGCCGTGGTTCCGCTACAGGAACTCGCAAAACTGGAAACCACTTGGGGCCCCGGCGCAATCAACAGCGAAAACGGGCGGTTGGTCGCACACGTTTCATTTATGACCAACGGTCTAAAAGGTGATTTGGAATCCGTCGCTGCAATCGAAGAACAGCTCCGCAAATCGCAATTGCTTCCCGCATCAAACCCCAAACACCTGGCGTTGCCGGCGGGCTACTCGCTCGAAGCTGTCGGCAGTTTTCGCAATCAAATCGAAGCCAACCTGCGGCTCATGTGGATCATCCCGGTGGTGATCCTGATCAACTTGTTACTGATCTATTTTGAGTTCCGTAACTTGCCGATTGCCATGGCGGTCTTTACCGGCATCCCCGTTGCGTTCGCCGGCGGAATGATCTTGGTCGCCTGGATGCAAGTCGAGCTAAACACAGCGGTTTGGGTCGGGTTCATCGCCCTGTTTGGCCTGGCGGTCGACGACGGCGTTGTGATGGCAACATACATTCATCAGCTGTTGAAGAAACGCAACATCAAAAACATCCAAGACATTCGCGACACAGTCTATGAAGCCGGCTTAAAACGCATTCGGCCTTGCATGATGACAACGGTGACCACGTTGGCTGCGCTCATCCCCGTGCTCTTGGCGACGGGGCGCGGATCCGATGTGGCACGCGCCATGGCGATTCCTGTGTTCGGCGGCATGCTCGCTGAACCGTTTACGTCATTCATCGTGCCGACGCTTTATAGCGCCTACCTTGAACTGAAAATGCGTTTCGGTTTCGAAGATGAACTTTGGAATGATCCCCCAAAAAACCCAGCGGAGGATCTGATGAAAGCTGCCTAAGAACCGCCGAAAGAGCAACCAAGACACGAAACTTTCCAACAGTTTCTCTCCCATACTTTTCCATCAAGCTCGTGAAGAATTTCATCGGATCAAGCATCCAAATCCTAACCAACGAAATCAGCGACCGAATGGATTGGTCGCGAAACTTTAATGGAGTCACCAAAATGAAACGTCACCTCTTATTCACTGCCGCGCTGTTCTTGACAACGGCCAGTTCGGTCGGTGCACAAAACGATCATGCTGCCCACAATCATGCGATCCCCAGTCAAACTGCGACAGAGCAACTGACGCGGCCTGTCGCTGGACCGCATGGTGGATCTTTAAAACAATCCGGTGACGTGCAATTGGAGACTGTCGTTTCACAAGCTGGTATTCAGATGTTCGTTTACGACCAGAACGGCCAGCCCGTTTCGGTCAAACAGGGGCGCGGTGCCGCGTCGGTACGCATGGAAGGGAACGCAAAACGCTATCGCTATGATTTGCTTCCCGACGGAAAAGGTGGCCTCACCGCGCCCGTCAACCTTTCTCAAATCGCTGGCCGGCAAATCGAAGTGCAGGTTCAACTCGTTGGCATCTCCCAATCCAGCGGGCAAACGATTTCATTCAATGAGGTTGCAACCGTCCCTGCAAGTGAAATACAACTGGCCGCCGCCGCTATCGCTCGTCAAAAAATCTGCCCGGTCAGTGGCAAGCCGCTGGGCAGCATGGGCGATCCGATTGCTGTCGATGTGAATCAACAGCGTGTGTTCGTTTGCTGTGACGGTTGCGTGAATGCCGTCGAATCAACCCCAGCCAAGTACGCTTCGGGACGCCCTCAAATCACGGTCAGCGCGTCCACCGCAGCTGATGCGGCAGCCATCGCTGCGCAAAAAGTCTGTCCTGTCATGGACGAACCACTCGGCGCAATGGGCACCCCAATCAAGGTCATGGTTGGTGACAAACCAATCTATTTGTGCTGCAAAGGCTGCATCAAAAAAATCAAAGCCGAACCAGCCAAATACCTGGCGATGGTTTATGACTCCGTAAATGCGAATGCCGATGCGGCTTCCGTTTCAGCGGGAACCGAACAAGTTCGATCCGGCATTTTCAAAGTCAGTGCCGAAGACGCTCCCTTCATCGCCGCTCAAAAGAAATGCCCCGTGATGGATGAACCTCTCGATGCCATGGGCGGCCCCTACAAAGTCCACGCCGCCGGCAAAGCGATCTACATCTGCTGCCCTGGATGTGCAAAGAAGATTGCTGCGGAGCCTCAAAAATGGCTAGCCGTTCTGGCACAACAAGGAGTCGACGCGCCCATCCTTCGCTAGGAAAGAACCGGAGAGAGAGAGCAGGCAAAGGCCCCATTGTCCGTCATGCCATTGTCTGTTCCTACAACACGCGCGGAGGCGGTGTCCTGGACGATTGCGATTCACTCGCAATCCATAGACACGCCGCCTCTGCTCGTTTTTTCAATGTCATAGATGTCAAACGATGACGCAGGGATGCCTCTGTAAAGCCAAAGTCATTTAGCAAGTTGCTCCCGGACGCGAGCATCTAGTTTCGCTTGGTCGGCAGCAAAGTGTGCTAGGGCGGCCAAGGTCATCAGACTGTCAATGGCGATGGTGCCGTTGGCAAACTTGTCTCGCCAGCGATCATGCTTGGGAATCTTTCCGTCGGCGGCAATGCGGTTCCGTTCGGGTTCAGACAACTGTGGGAACAGATCATCAATTTCATGCGTCTGGGCGGCGTCGACCAACTCGCTGGCAGTCGACGGTGGATTGAGAATTATCTTTTGAGCAAGATTGCGTTCCTGCTTGGAGACTGTCCAAAGTTTCTCTAGCGAGTTCGTATCAGAATCTGCGTCGGTCGTTTCCAATGCTTCCGGATAATCGACCTTGCGTCGGGAGACCCAAGTTTGCTGTAGCGTTTCGCGAGCCTGTTTAGCGACTTTGGGTGGCATGGTGATCACATCCACTCCTGCCAGCAACGGTAACTGTTTGGCATCCCGCAAACTTGCCGCGATCTGCTTGGTATCGGACTGGGGCAGACCTCTTGCAAAGACTGCTACTTCGCGCTGACTTTCCAGGGTCGTCTGTTCACCGACCAGCTTTCCATCGCCAAGTCCGTTGTCGGCCACGTAGGAATTGAGCCTGCCCAGGAACACATTGACGAACGAAGGATTCGCAAAGGCGGTCGCTAAATAGTTTTGCCGGGCGCTAAACCCGATCGTACAGTTGACACGGATCCCCTCCTCGCGAAGCTGCTTGATTGCCACCAAACCCGCTGGGGTCAATGGAACTTTCACGATGAAATGCTTGGGGCAAATCGCATGACACCGGCGGGCGAAAGCCATCGTCGCCTCCGCGTCATCGGCGATGTCCGTGTGCAGTTCGACGCTAACATCGCATCGGTAGGCTTCGACCAATTTCAACGCATGGTGCGTGTTGAGAATGAACGCGATCTCACGAACCCGATCGTCTAGGACCATGGTTTCCAACAAACGATTTGCATCTGGAATTAAATCGTCGTAAATGCCTTTCTGAACTTCCGCATTGAGCAGTGAATTGTTGGTGGTCAATCCAGAAAACCGGGGGTTCCACAACGGTTCAATTGCGGATTCGTCGCCACTGTCGAGCCAAAGTTCGGTCTCGACATTTTGTGAAATCCGCTGCCAAAATTCCTGATCGGTTTGTTCGTCGGCGGCGGAATCCAGATTGATCCCGCGATGTACAAATTGCTGGATGTCGAAAGACAAATCGGAATTCGGTTCCACAACAAAAATGTCTGATTGACCGGTTGATCGTGAAGCAGCTTGCATGGTTTCTGCCCAGCGTGTTCGAGGATATCGGTGAAACAAATACGTGAATTCGAAGCAGCGGTTCATCGCCCATTGATCCAGACCATGCACGGTGCGGATTACACTGCTCTGTGAGACCATCACCACTGGCGCAAACCAGATGCCCGATCGATGCAGTGGCACGGGAGCGACACTCACTCGTCGAATAATGCGCAACAGTTAGGTTGCAATTGACATACCGAATGGCAAGATCGTTGTTGGCGTTGCAGGGCGGTGGCTGTGTCCATTCACGGGGTCCATCCCCTCTTTACAATGTGTAGTAGATTCCTAATCCCACCCCATACACTACCAATACACAGAACGAATCAACCCCCATTCCCAGAACCGTCTTGTCACGTCGCTCGAGGATTCCCCACAAGTAGAGACTGGTGGCAATGATTCCCAGCGATGCAAGGAACCCCGTCGACGGGTCCAAGGCATCAACAATCGCTCCAGCTCGATAGGCGATATCAGCTGGCAGGAACAAAGCGATCTCAAGGCTGTTCGTGCCCACGATATTCGCGGCCGCCATGCTGTACGCTCCGAACCGAACAGCCGAGTAAGTGGTGCTGACTTCTGGCAAGCTGGTTGCCAAAGCCAGCAAAGTTGCCCCGATAAAGTTTTGACCGATACCCGTTTGCTCGGCGATCGCTTCGCTCGTCCTGGCCACGAAAAATCCTCCGGCTAGCACCGCCAACGACGCAACCGCGAACAGCCCCACGATCGCTTTCAAAGAAACATCAGCATATTTTTCGTGGTATGCGTCCTTCAAGTCTCGCGCCGATTCGGGCGGTTGAGCGATTTCGCCGGTCGGTTTCCATCGCGGTTGTCCCTCGTAGCGATAAATCACCCAAAGCGACGACAAATATGCCAAAAAGAGCAACACAGGCCACGCTCCGACTCCAGCAATACTAAACAATTCGCCACTGGAGATTGCCGCAGATGCCATCGCGGTCAATCCGATCAACATGACACCTAACATCAACAGGGACGAACGCGGCGAAAACAAAGTCAGCGGTTTACCTCTCAAGACGAGCGCGTCGATCAGCGCAAGCACTGCGGTCTGCATCACCACGCCACCCAAGAGATTTGATCCAGCCAGTTTGGCTGCTCCGGAATAGGCAGCAGTCAATGTTGTCGCCAACTCCGGCAAGCTCGTCGCGACACCCAAAATCAATGCGCCGGCGAATGCTTGCCCCAAGCCGGTTCGATCTGCGTAGATGTCGACGTAGCGACTGAGTTTCGTGCCGGCGAACCAGACCACAGCGGCCGCGATTAGAAAGATCGTTGTGTTGGTCGCGAGTGATTGCTCGATGAAATCCATAGAACTCCATGCGTCGGCGCTCGTCTAGTTTGTTAGTCGCGAGCCGTCCAGTGTGAAGCCACACGTTGTGCTGCTCCGGTCGGCCGCCACCGCCTCTGAGCACGTCCGCAATCATCATGCCAGACGGCACAGCATTTGCGTCGTCGCCATCAAAAACCAGAGTGAAACGGATCCACCAGATCACAGGGGCGTTACCGCAGAGACGGATCTGTTGACACCGGCGCGAGTGTTTCGCTTGGTGACAGTGTTTCGCTTGGTGATTGGCGCATAGCCTGTCCCACTGCGATTCATGACTGTCACGGCTGGTCGTGAACCCACCTAGCTGAACGAAAATCCAACAGCGACATGCACCAATCGAGTTTTCAGTCAGCGCTTGATACGGCCGGGAAGGGAGCGGAGCGAATCGCCGAACTTTTTTACTGGATGGCCGGTGGCGCGACCTTGATTTGGATCGTGACGATGGGGCTTGCCGTATACGCGATTTTGTCACGCCGTGAACACTCGGTGCGGATGACTCGATGGCTTGTGATCGGCGGCGGAGCGGTCGTTCCGACGGTCGTCCTGGCGGGGTTGCTCAGCTATGCGCTCGTGATGTTGCCCGAGTTACAGCGGCCCGCTCCGGAGGGCAGTTTGACGATCGAAGTTGCCGGCGTTCGTTGGTGGTGGCGAGTGAATTACATCGATAACACCGGACGGCGCATCCCAACAGCCAATGAGATCTATTTGCCGGTTGATCAGCCTGTTGAATTCAAACTCACCAGTGAAGATGTGATTCATTCCTTTTGGATTCCATCACTTGGCGGCAAGGTCGACATGATGCCAGGACGCACCAATCGCTTGAAACTTCACCCCACACGAACCGGAGTATTTAGCGGTGTATGTGCTGAATTCTGTGGAACCGCTCACGCACAAATGCGATTTCGAGTCGTTGTGACGGACCAACAGACATTCGACGATTGGCTTGTGGGACAAGCACAGGAGCTAGCAGAGCGGCGCGAACCGTCGGCCAATACAGATCCGGCGGACGTGCATCAATCCGCTGCTGAGACGCAAGCAGCAATCGGGAAAACCACGTTCTTTTCCAGAGGCTGTTCAGCCTGCCACGCGATTCGCGGCACGCCAGCCGATGGAGTCGTCGGCCCCGATTTGACTCATTTCGGTTCGCGACTCTCGATCGGCGCGGGCGTGCTGGACAACACACCCGAGAACTTGCGACTTTGGCTGTCGGACACGCATCGAGTCAAACCGGGTGTCCAGATGCCCGATTTCCAAACGCTTCGCGGCGATGAAGTTGATTCCCTAGTCCATTTCTTAGGGGCGTTGAAGTGAACGACCAGGCCCGACGATTGCTTGAAGCGTGGCGGACCCCGAAGGGTTGGCGATATTGGTCCGCGGTCAACAATTCCGAAGTCGGGCTGTGGTACACGATCACTGCGTTTGCGTTCCTGCTGCTTGGTGGCCTGCTCGCGCTCGTCATGCGGATTCAACTGGCGATGCCGGATAACGATTTCCTCACGGCGGAGCAATACAACCAAGTCTTCACGATGCACGGCAGCGTGATGATGTTTTTGTTTGCCGTACCGATTTTAGAAGCGATCTCGATCCTGTTGTTACCTGAAATGATGGGAGCGAGAGACCTGCCGTTTCCACGTTTGTCGGCGTATGGATTTTGGTCGTTTTTAATTGGAGGTGTCTTCGTATGCGGGTCCCTGTTTTTTGGTGCCGGGCCGCGGGGTGGTTGGTTTATGTATCCACCAATGACCACTCAATATCAAAACGATGTGGGAGCTGATATCTGGCTGCTCGGGTTGTCGTTCATCGAAATAGCATCCATCGCCGCAGCGGTCGAATTGATCGTGGGTGTTTTGAAATGCCGTCCGCCAGGAATGCGATTGAATTTGATCCCGCTGTACGCCTGGTACATCCTGGTCGTTGCCGTGATGATTCTGTTCGCCTTTCCACCGCTGATCGCTGGTGATCTGTTGATGGAATTGGAACGGGCGCTCGATTGGCCGTTCTTTGATGCGACTCGCGGCGGCGATCCGATGCTTTGGCAACACCTGTTTTGGATTTTCGGACATCCCGAAGTCTATATCGTGTTTCTGCCTTCGATCGCATTGGTGGCAATGATCGTGCCGACGTTTGCTCGCACACCAATGGTCGGATACGGGTGGATCGTGCTGGCGGCAGTTGGCACGGGCTTTTTGAGTTTTGGATTGTGGGTACACCATATGTTCACGACCGGATTGCCTGGAATCACGATCGGAATTTTCTCCGCTGCATCCGAAGCGGTAGCGATTCCCACCGGCATGCAGATTTTCTGCTTCATTGCCACGCTGCTGGTGGGCCGTGTGACAAAATCAGTTTGCTTGCTGTTTGTACTGGCTGGGCTAGCGACTTTCATCATCGGCGGTCTGACCGGTGTGATGGTCGCGATCGCGCCGTTCGACTACCAAGCTCACGATACGTATTTCATTGTGGGGCATTTGCACTATGTCTTGGTCGGCGGCACCATCTTTCCGATCGTCGCGGGATTCTACTATTTCTATCCGCTAGTCACCGGCAAACTCCTTTCCGAACGACTCGGCACGATCGCATTCTGGTTGATGATGATCGGCTTTCACGTCTGTTTTTTCCCCATGCACATCACCGGCTTGATCGGAATGCCCCGGCGTGTCTACACGTATCCGGCCGGCATGGGATTCGACAATCTGAACTTGATTGCGTCGATCGGTGCATTCGTATTGGCCGGCGGATTCGCTGTGTTCCTGTGGGACTTGTTGCGTCCCAAAGGCAAACAATCTGCCGCGCCAAGAAACGTATGGAACGCGGGTACCCTGGAATGGCTGGCTGAGGTTCCTGACCAACCGTGGGGCGTCCGCAGCATTCCGATCATCGAGTCACGTTACCCATTGTGGGATCAAGCCAATTTCGTTCGTGATGTTGATGAAGGCAACTTTTATCTTGCTGACGCCGAAGAGGGGTTGCGAGAGACGCTTGTGACATCCACCGTTGAAGCAACACCCATTCAGTGTTTGCGTGTTCCCGGTCCCACTTTTTTGACGTTGTGGGCGGCAATCTTCACCGGAGGTGTCTTTATCTTCGGTACCTTTCATTGGTATTTCGCTGCCAGCGCAAGTGGCGGTCTCGCCTTTTTAACGATCCTGGTTTGGCTCTGGACGGGCACCGCAATCATCCCCGAAAAGCCCCAGAAAGACGTTGGATTGGGTTTGACATTGCCGACCTATGTGTCGGGACCAGATGCGGTCGGATGGTGGGCGATGTTCATTACCATGCTCGGTGACATGACCGCGTTCATGTCGCTGGTGTTTGGCTACTTTTTCTACTGGACGGTTCATGAAGAATTCCCACCAGCCGATGCCGAAGGCCCCGGCGTTCTTTGGCCGATGATTTCGCTGGTGGCTGCATTGGCGGCCTGGGGATTGATGCTGTTGTCGCGGCGACTTAACGACCGCGAAAACGCCATGTTGTTTTACATTAGCACCATCGCATCGATTGCTCTGGCATGTCTCGCAGTCGGTTCGCTGGTCGGCGGGCCATGGCTGCACGAGATGGATCCGACGGTGCATGTTTACCAAGCATCCGTGTGCGTGTTGATTCTGTGGACCGTGGTTCATCTGCTGGTCGGTGTCGTGATGCAGTTGTATTGCATCGCCAGACGGGCGGCTGGAAAGATGACTCACCGCTTCAATGCAGACATCATCAATGTGACCCTGTACTGGCACTTCATGGTGCTGACCACCGGCATCACGGCACTCACGATTGCCCTATTCCCGCTGGTGGCTTGAAAGTGATGAAAACCACCAAACCTGCTGCGGACGGTCTGCTCTCTTCCGCCAAACTTTGGACGTTGACGTTCGCTCCGCTCTGCTGGGCCGCTCATTTTCTAGCCAGTTATCTGACGTCCGCAATCTATTGCGCCAAGTACGCTCCAGCCGATGGCGATGGGCTGCCGATTCGAATCGCCGTTGCACTCTTTACGGTCATTGCACTTTCATTGATTGCCTGGATAGGAGGAATCGGTCTGCGAGCGCATCACATGGGAGAAACGAAATTGCCGCACGACGACAACACGTCTCGCAGCGAACAACGTTTCCTTGGCTTTGCAACGCTGCTGCTATCACTCCTCAGTGGTGTCGCAATCCTGTTCACAGCACTCGTCTTCGTGATCATGGAGACCTGTCACTGATGCGATCGACCATTTGGAATGTTGGTTGGATATTGCTTGCGGTGGCGTGGCTGGGACCACTTCCACGCTGGTCGGAAAGTTCATTTGCAGCGCACATGACGCTGCACATGCTGATCGTCGCCGTGGTTGCACCACTGTTGTCAATCGCAATGGCGGGGCTGCGATACGATCCGGTGCGAAAGACACCCTGGTTGTTTTCACCAATCCCGGCTTCGGTGGGTGAGCTGTTGATTGTTTGGGCGTGGCATGCGCCAGGTCTGCATCACTGGGCGCGGCATGACGTATTCGGACTGGTCGTTGAGCAAGGAATGTTTTTGGCCGCTGGAATGTGGGTGTGGCTGTCGGCATTCGGTGGAAGCCAACCACGCAGTTGTCGTCGATCCGCTGCCGGCGTCATTGGTCTGTTGCTGACGTCGATGCACATGACTTTCTTGGGTGCACTGCTAGCGTTGTCGCCGCGTCTTTTGTACCAGCACCAGCATGCTGGATCAGTCTTGTCGCCGTTGACCGATCAACACCTTGGCGGTGCAGTGATGCTAGTGGTCGGCGGAATCGCCTATCTGGCTGGTGGACTTTGGCTGACGAAGGACTTGGTCCGTGGCGCAAGCGTTCCGCTTGCGGATAAATCACACTTGTCGTCAAAGCAAACTGGCAGCTCATGCCACGAGGCAATTCGATGAAACGACGATTCAAAGAACTGGCCATTTTGCTCACCGCACTCGGCATCTTCGGCATGTTGGTTCTTGTCTCGGGAATCGTGCCCATCAAAGCGAGCAGCGGACATTGGCCGATCACACGCTGGACCTTGGACTTTGCCAGCAACCGATCCGTTTCATTACATAGCAGTGGTATCGAGGTCCCTTCCATGGACGAGCCGGGAATAGTGCAAATGGGCGCCGCGACCTTCGACAGCAATTGTCGATGGTGTCATGGCGCACCCGGCTTTACGCAGCCACCGGTTGCGGCACAAATGACTCCCAGTCCACCCGACTTATCTGAAGCAGTCAGCCTGTGGGACGATGCCGAACTGTTTTATATTCTCAAGCACGGAATCAAGTTCGCCGGTATGCCGGCTTGGCCGACTCAGAAACGAGATGATGAAATCTGGCCAGTCGTCGCTTTTTTGCGCGAATTGCCAAAAATCGATGCAAGCGAGTACAGCCAGTTGGTTCAGCCGAATGCTGCCCAGAACCAAAAGGCCCCAACAGCGATCGCCTATCAGGTCGCGTCCGAGTGCACCGCTTGTCATGGCATGGCAGGCGGCCGACCGAGCAACGATCGAGTGCCCGTTCTGGCCTCACAAAGTCGAGCGTACCTCAAGAATTCTTTACTCGCCTATCGATCCGGCCGGCGATACAGCGGCGTGATGACTCCGATTGCCCATCGACTAACAGACCAGCAGATAGACGAGATCGCAAGCTATTTCTCAGAGCAACCTGCCACAACTCTGCCAAAGAACAGCCCACCAAGCGACGTGCAGCGTTCCACGAACTCCGCGGAAACGGGCCGACTACCAATGAACGATCTGATCGAAACAGGTCGCCAGCTCGCCCATCAGGGTGACCAGTCCGCAAAAATCCCCTCCTGTGTCGACTGTCACGGACCCGGAAAAATGAAACGCAGCGAGCAATACCCGTCGCTGGCTGGTCAGCCTGCCCGTTATCTGCAACGACAACTAGAGCTGTTCGCCCAAACCAACCGAGGCGGCAGCGCCAACGTCTCGCTGATGCATTCCATCGCAGATAAACTGAACAAGTCCCAACGCACTCAACTGTCACAGTACTACGCGTCACTCAGTGCCGAGGTCAAGAAGTAGACACGATTTCCAACTCGTCCTGTTTAAACCCAGGCGGCACAATTCAGCCTCAGACGCTGTCATCAGAGCGCTTGCAAATTGCAAACCGCGATAGGCACCCATCGCCGAAGGATGGTTTGACACTGCGACCGCGATGGTTGTCATCTCCGACCACTTCGGGTGATGACCTCTTCTCTCGTTGGGCCTCCAGGTGTTCTTCGCACTCGATACGCTTGATGATCCGACCAGCCTTGCCGCGGTAGCACCGAGGCCACTTTCTTTTACTCCCCATGGGTCGCACACGAAGCTGTGTCCCCTGCCAACACGTCGAGGTGACAGGCCAAAGTGCCGTCCGATCGGGTTCGCGTGCTTCGGCGAACCAGGAGTCCAACGGCGATTCGGGTGATTTGAACAAGAAAAAACCGGGTTCACTTGCCTCGAAAACTTCCGATGCATATATTATGCATACTTGATCGGGGCGATTTTTGGCCCGATGCACGCGAATTGGTTACCGGCCGACTTCAGGGCCGGTCATCACGATCCTTTTCCACAGGAAACCTATGAAGAAAAATTTTTCCCGTACCACGATCACAGTTCCCCATGATTTGAAGTTGCGAATGAAACGGAGCGGCTCTGGCGTCAATTGGTCAGCGATCGCCTGCGACGCCTTCGAAACCAAGCTCGAAGAGATTGGGCCGTTTCAAGAGATCACCACCATCGAAGCGACGGTCGAACGTCTAAAGAAGCTGGCGATCGAAACCACGGAGGAATCGACCGGAGCATCCGAACCATCACCGGCCGGAGAGGCAGCCGGTCGTCACTGGGCGATGAACCTTGCGTCGACCCAACAACTTTCGGCGTTGGAGGATTTCCAAGCGGAAGTCACTCCCGAAAAATGGTCCGAAGTCCTATCGACTCGTGACGGCTGGTTTGAGTTGACTCGCCGCATTGCGACCGACGAGGCCATTGAGCTTGGCGGCTTGCGTGAATTCGAACATGGCTCCGGCGATGAAGCTGCCCCCGGTCGCCCGCGGCGAGAAGAGCGCGGCGGCCCTGACAGACACGGTCGCGGCAGACACGACGGACACCGCCGACGATTCAAGCGAGGCAGGGGCCATGGGAAAGGCCAGCGCCCCGGCGGCTTCCGAGCCCGCGCGTTCTGGCGTTCCATTCTCGAAGAGCGCCCTTGCGAGCCGAACTTCTTTGCCAGCTTTGCCGACGGCGCCCTCGCAGTCTGGCAAGAAGTCAAACCACAGCTTGGATAGCATCGCTGTTTAGCGCCGCAGGCCAGGCGGTTCCGTAGGTCCGTCGAGCCTGAAAAGCAGTACGCCTCTCGCGCGCGGGCATCTGTTGAGGTGGCCATTTTTTGGGGGCCACCTCAAATTGCTTCAATCTTGGACAGCGAGATTGCGTTTTAGAGATGAGATCCAAATGGTTCTTGGAGATCACCATGACGAGGACGCGGACGCAATTAAGACCGCGGTGTTGGTACTAATCCCTGGGGACAATGTGGTGCACATTGTCCATCACGTTTTCATACGCCTGCGGAGGAAGTGCGGGAACGCTCTCTCCATCGCGAAGCGTATTGAAGGCAAGCATGATGGTGACCGGCGCACCGTTTTCCAGACAGCCCGTGATGAAGTGAAAGGGATAGATGGCCAATGAGCGATCCGGAGAAAACACGCCCATTGCCTGGGAATCACCGTGATCGTGAAAGGTGACATTCGCCCATTGCCAGCCGAGTTCTCGAACCAGCTGCTGTCCCCAGAGACAACCGAAGTACACTTCCACATCTTCGCCCTCCGGCGCGGCCACTTCTCCTTTCTGAAGCCGGTAGACAAAGTCATCGACCCGTTCCACAACCGTCTCTGGCGGTGCCGAATTTGGGTCGACACCGAGAAACGTGGCGGCGTCGTTGGCCACTTTGTGGACCAAGTCGACATGCTCGGCCAAAATCGGACTCTCTGAAATACTCGGAGGCGTTGTAGACATCGGATTAATTCAGCAGTGAAAAAGGACAATCGAACTCACACGGGCCATGGCTTTCTAGCAGAATGTTACGTTCATAGGTTTCTTCTGCCCCATGTTACTCGATCAGTCCCTCTGCCATGGCACCGAAGCCTACGATGAGAATCATTCCCGACATCGCAGCCGCAGAAAACACGAACCAACTGTCACTGACAGAGGTTGAAAGCATGACGCCCGTCCAATATGCCCTGCGCACCTTCTGCTTCCTTCTGGCTGGCACTCTGGCGACTGGCGCGCGATCCGCTGACGCCACCGATAGCGCTCAAGCAAAGGTTTTTGACGGCTATCACTACAGCGCTGTTTTTGCCGGCAATCGAAACTTTCGAATTTTCCTCCCACCGAACTACGCGACCGAAACCGGCAAACACTATCCCGTGATCTACTTCTTCCACGGCTGGAATCAGCGGTACTTTGGATCGATGGGGAAAGGGTATTCGGACTACGACAAAGACGATCAGAATGGTGGCGACAACATTCAAAATTTCGTGTCCAAACATGACGTCATCGTCGTGAAGGTCGATGGATTAAACAGGTTTTCAGTCGACCCGCAAAACCTAAGTCCTTACAACGTCAGCACCGTCACGACGTTCCGCCAGTTCCCAACGTACTTCAAAGAATTCGTCGGCTATATCGACAGCCATTATCGCACCATCCCGGATCGAGAGCATCGGGCCGTGTCAGGTCTTTCCATGGGCGGGTTCATGAGCTTTTGGCTGGCAGCCAAATACCCAGACATGATCAGCGCAGCAGGCAACTTTTGCGGATCGACGGAGTTTATGGCAGGTCCACTCGAGTTCCCAACGGAATATGCGCACGCGGAAATGTTCGACAACGTGCGGGGCGTCAGCGTCCGCATGCACAATGGCACTCGGGATCGACTGCGGTTTTACCACCAGGATTTCAATCGATATTGGTTGAATGTGGTACCGCAATACGAATTCCATCCCTATGACGCGTCACATACGGTATGCGGGCTGCACGACATGTTCACTTTCATCATGCAGACGTTTGAATCGCCATTGCCCGTGCCGTCGCAGTGGGATCACATCGACCTCTATCCGTGTTTTGACGTCTGGGGCTATCAGGTGGAAACCAGTCGAACCCGAGCTGGATTCACAATTCTGGAGAACGTTAATCGTGACGGATTCAAAGTCGCCGTTCGGAGTTTCCTGCCCGATGGCCAGCGAATGCCCCATGTGTCAGTGACTGTAAAAACAGCACCGATCTATCTTGCAAATCAGAGTTACCAGATCACCGACGTCACAGGCAATGGCAGGACGCACAACACGTACAACGTGACCAGTGATACCGAGGGCCGGTTGGCCATCGTCACCGATGGCGATCTGCATCACATCGGGATCAACGGAGGGAACGCACACGCAAATTTGTGCCTTTCAGAACTTACGATCGACAACATGCCATGGGCGGAAACCGGCAAAGAGATTCAGTTATCGATCGACTTGATAAACAAAGGGAACACGGACGCTCACGCGATCACTGGAAAACTCATTCCGCTCAGCGAGGGCGTTAAAGTCCTCAAAGACACCGCTGGGTTGCAGCATCTGGCGCCCCGCACTGTCGATCGACTAGCTGGAACACTGACCGTCAAAAACAACAAGCTCGGCATTGAGATTGCCAAGTTTGAATTGCTATTGAAGGACCAACAGGGCAACCAATGGCGAGAGGAATTCGAATTGCGATTGAAAGATCCCGTGCCGGAGATCACCGACTTTGAAATCGCCGACGGCAGACAGGTGACGGTCGTCGAAGCAGCGGTGGATTCCATGACCGGCGTTGTGGGTGCGGGAAACGGCGACGGGATTGCCAACCCAGGGGAGACCATCGTGATTCTCGTAAAGGATGGCAGCAACTACTTGCGAACCAACGCGTACACTCTGAATCCAAAGATCAACGCCAATAACAACGCTATCCGAGTTTCAGATCGTTGGCAGAACTACGACCATATCGGTGGTTCAGCCAAGTACACACAGCCGGTGATCGCATCGAGCGAGAGTGCAGGGGAGTCCGTTTGGTTTTATGTGGAATATTGGCTGCCGGGCAAAATCAGTGGCCAGCATTTAATCAAGAAAGGCAAGGTCAGGATCGACATCACCGGTGAGGACGAAACTGCGCCTCAGATACAATGGGTCCAGGTTTTGACACACGATCGTATTGAAGCAAAAATCGATGACGGGTCAGGGGTCGAAAACGTGACAGCCAAGCTTGTCCCGAACACAGAAAAATCAACGATCCCGCACGTCCAGTGGGACACCGTCCCCGAGGCGTTCAAAGTCGACCTTGTCGACACCGGAACCAACGGCGATGCCGTCAAAGGAGATGGCGTGTTTAGCCGCAAGATCGAGAATCATCCATCGTACTTCTATGACTTGACGGTGGAGACGGCAGATGTACTCGGAAACAGCCAAGTCGATGACTCGCACGGAACGATTTTCATCAAGAACACACGCTGACGATCGGACAACCGGTGACTCCAATCACATTGATGACTTGATACCAAACGATACCTGTTGATTCCTTTGGACGATGGTGGTGAGATAATTGATCGGCAACAATGGGTGACTACGGATTGCGTTCGTTGGGAGCGCAATTCGCATACACGCCCTCTGCTCGGAGACGAAGCCTTGATTCGCTTGAACACATTGCTTGCCCTGATGATCGTTGGGGTCGCTGGTTTGGCTGATGAGAATTGGCCGCGGTTTCGCGGTGCCGATGCGACTGGCGTTGTAGCCGACGATCCAGGTTTGCCGACGGATTGGGACAAGACCAAAAACGTCGCTTGGGTTGCCGATGTTCCAGGGCAAGGTTGGGGAAGCCCGATCGTTGTCGGAGAACGCGTGTTTGTGTCATCCGTGGTCGCCGATGAAGAAAACATCGCACCGAGCGCGGGGCTGTACTTGGGCGAAGGGGTGCGTGATCCGGCCAAGGGTATTCACCACTGGATGGTGTATTGCTTTGACCTGAAGACCGGCGACAAGCTGTGGGAACAAGAGTCCTACACGGGCCGGCCTGTCGTGCCGCGTCACCCGAAGAGTTCGTATGCGGCCGAAACGCCTGCGACCGATGGCGAGCGGTTGTTCGTGCTGTTCGGCGACTTGGGGTTGTTTTGCTATTCGCTCGATGGCGAACTGCTCTGGAAGAAGATGATCGATCCGAAAAAGACCAACATGGATTATGGGGCAGCGGCGTCACCGGTGGTCCATGGCGATCAAGTATTCGTTGTGTATGACAACAAGGAAGATTCGTGGATCGCTTCGTTTGACACAAACACAGGTGACGAGAAGTGGCGGACCAAGCGTGACGAGGTGATGTCTTGGGCGACACCCTTCGTATGGGAGAATGAAATCCGGACCGAGATCGTCGTTCCAGGCCAACGCATCAACCGCAGTTACGATCTCAATGGAAAAGAGCTGTGGCGTTTCGACGGTGAAATGTCGGTCTTGGTCATTCCGTCACCCTTTGCGGCTCATGGAATGTGCTACCTGTCGTCGGGATACGTTGGCGATGCTCATCGCCCAACCTTCGCGATCCGCCCGGGTGCAAGCGGCGATATCGCTCCCGATGGCGACTTTAAAAAGAGTGAATTTATCGAGTGGTACCAACCGCAATGTTCGCCGTACAACACCACGCAGATTGTCTACGGCGACTACCTGTACACGGTCTATGACCAAGGTTTCATGACCTGTCACAACGCGTTGACAGGGGACGAGGTATACGGGAAACGGCGTTTTTCGCCGAAGGGTTCATTTACGTCCTCGCCGTGGGCCTACGACGGGAAAGTGTTTTGCCTGAGCGAGGATGGCTTGACTTATGTGATCAAGGCCGGGCCCGAGTTCGAGATTCTGGACACCAACCCGCTTGACGAACTCTGCATTGCAACACCGAGCATCGCCGACGGTAACTTGTTGGTCCGGACACTGACCAAGGTTTACTGCATCACCAAGGGCGGGCGTGCCACCACCGCCCGGAACTAGTCGGCGTCGGCTTCGGCTTCGGCTTCGGCTTCGGCGATCATGCACACGAAGTCGGGATCGGTCCTAGGTCCGCCATAGCCGTAACGATCGCCCCGGCATTGTGGCAATTGGCCGAACCGCTTGCCCCACGGTTGCCTTAGCTTGAAAGGCGTCAACTCTGGTTGTCGTTGGTAACGCCGTTTGACGCCTCCCGATGACGTTTGAGACGTAATGCAGGCCAAAACGCGACATCGAAGCAATCACGGGCTGCTGGCATGAACATTGCATTGGAAAACAATCAACGTCGCGTGATGCACTGTTTTGTCACTCAATGGAGATCTTGTCATGTTGATGCGAAATCCGAAATACAAAATCAAACACCGGATTGTGCGAGAGCACGGACTGGTTGAGCCTCACGTCACTTTCTCGCCGCATCAAATGCTGCATGGCCAACTCCTGTTGATCCTGTTGTTTGCCCTCGCGATCTTCTTACGCTCGATTGCGTAAAACCTCTCGAAAGCACGCTTGCATCATTCCGAAATTGACCACGCGCATTCACAACACAGTCTCCTGCTGCTAACTCCCGCAGCCATTGGAACCGGTCGTGACGCATTCAATTTGCACAGGAGTGGTTCGATCAATCTGCGAACTGACACTGTGCTTTGGTTTGACGGAATCAATCCAAGTTGCTGTTCCAACCTCACCAAATGGAAATCACCCTCATGGCGCGTAAACAAATCATCATCACCAAAGCCGATCACGAACGCTTGGAACAATTGTTTCTTAGCAGAGTCGCGGGCGCGTTTCGCAACAAACCATACCTGAATGGTCTGCGCGGCGAACTGGATATCGCACAGATCGTTGATCCGAGCGAAGTTCCCTGCGATGTCATCACCATGAATTCGACGGTACGACTGCGCGATATCAAGGAAAAGGAAACCGAGACGTTCACCTTGGTTTACCCCGATGAGGCGAATATTGCCGAGGGGAAACTGTCGATTCTGGCCCCGCTGGGCACTGCGATCCTTGGCTACCGCGTAGGCGATTTGGTGCAATGGCAGGTGCCGACCGGCATGGGGCGCTGGCGTGTCGAAGAACTTTTGTTTCAACCAGAACGTGACCGCGTTGCGGCGTAAGCATTGAATTGAAAACTGAGTGTTGATTTTGTATCCCCGCCTTCTTGGAGAACGCTATGAAAGTTTCCGTTAATTCGTCCATCGAACGACTCAGCCCGTCAGCGCGTGATTCCATTCATGCGCTAATGTCCAGTACGCTGGCACGCTTCACACCGCGAATCTCGCAGGTGTCGGTGTTGGTCATCGACGAAAACGGCCCCCGTGGCGGTGTCGACAAGCTGTGCCGGGTCAATGTGCTCATGCCTGGCATTGGCACATTGACGACGAAGGCACGCCATGAAAAGTTGATGGCCGCTGTTAGCGAAGCAGCCCGACGTGCCCGTCGGATTGTGGTGACAAAAATGAAGCGACCACGCTCGTTACGGCTGCGCAGGCGGACAAAGGGCAATCCGGTCCTCGAAACCGCGCCCGCATCTACTAATGCATCGTCCACCTAAGACCTTCAATCGCGATACACCATCATGTCATCTCCCATCATCGCCGTCAGTCAAACCGATCTTCAGCGGCTTGAATCTGTGCTGGACAGCCATTTCGTCCAAGCGATCGGGAACGACCGCCCTCACTTGAAAGAACTCAAGAATAAGTTGGAGCGCGCGTCCGTTATCGATTGCCGCGAGATGCAGCCCGACATCGTAACCATGAATTCGACGTTCAACTTGTTTGACATAGATCGAAACGAATCAGACACGTTCACGCTGGTGTATCCCGACGAGGCATGCATCGCCGAGGGAAAACTGTCGATTCTATCGCCTCTTGGCGCAGAGGTTTTCGGTCTCCGTGTCGGTGCGACGTTGACCTTGCATGTCTTGAATCACAAGACTCGAAAGCGAGTCGAGAAAATCTCGTTCCAGCCCGAGCGAGCATGGTTCCGCAACCGCGTGATGGCCGAATGACTCACACCGGAGATGAACTACCGAGTCGATTTCTGTTCGAATTCGTAAATTCGGGTGTGTTTCATCGGCGTCCACCAACGCAGGGAAACGCCGCCTGGATCGTACGAGCTGTACCGCTTCTGCACAACAACTATCGTTCGGTTGCCTTCGCCGGTTCGACTCTCTCGCTCGTGCCCTCACTCAACACCACGGCGGAAGCAATGAATGAAATCCCTTGCTGTCCTCGTGTGTCGATCATGACGGTTTCAACCAAAGGTTGATTGACTTGCGTGCCCGCTTTCCACTCGACAATGAAGCTTGCCCCACTGCCGCCGGATTGATCTTCACGTTCGATCACAAATTCGGTCGCCGCCAACGGCCCCAGTCGCAGTGGCTTTTTCAGCATCGACCGCAGCTCTTTCCCAGCGGTATCGAAGAAACGGACAGACGTCACCACGATTTCATCATCGGCGTCGGTGTTGCGAATGTTCAACGTCACTGTAAGCAAATACGGCTCGGCTTTTTGATGATAAACGTGTGAATAGGCTGGTACATACAATCGTTGGCCATCGACCGGATGCCACGGCATGACGTCAATTTCCATCCGGGCTTCGTCCCGCAGACTCGGCGTCTGATGCGGAATGTTGGATTGAAGGGTCCGAAATCGGAACTCAATAAAAAAGACCAGCACAACGATCGGGACGATCACAAACATGAAGATAAGCAGTTTGATTTGCTTGGTGATCTTCTCGGCTTGCTCTTCACTGACTCGGTTCGACATAGCTATTCTTGCGTTCCGTATTTTTCGGTGATGGTGACTGCGGAAGAGGGATCTTCCGTTGCTCGATCTGCTACTTCGGTGCCCGTGGACTCGGATGTTGCTTGCGGATTTATTGCACGCATGATCGTCATGCCGACGTACTCCACCGTCCCTCGCTCGGATATTTCCCGAACTCGCAAAGCAACAGACTCAAATTGCACGGTCGAGCCATGCACGATTTTGTGCTTTGGAAAATGCTCACGGATCAATTCGTCGAGCGTCAATTCGGCGTTCTCGTCCAGCTTGATCTGATAAAATTGTTCCAGCTCACTCACACGGACGGTGCCCCGCAATGGAAACTCCAATTCCGCAGGCAGCTCCTGACTGTGATGATCGCGATGTGCAAAGACACGGTCCACCAAGGAACGCACATTCGGTCGCAAGACAACGATCACATGATCGCCGCTTTCGAGTGTCGAACGCCCTTGTGGTAAGATGGTTTGCTCGTCGCGAACGATCAGAGCAATGACCACGCCTTCGGGCAATGCCAAGTGCTTTACCATTGTCCCAGCGGCGCGACATTCTTCATCCACGAAATAATCGACAATATCGCCATCGACATTTCCAAGCGAACTGATTTCGAGGGTCACCGGCGGCGGCAAACGGGACGGCACGTCCAGTTTTAAGTAACGTGCGACAGCAGGCAATGTCCAGCCCTGCACCAATGCAGAAACAAGCACCACAAAGAAAACGACGTCGAACATCACCGAAGCACCCTCCAGATTGGCCAACATCGGAAACGTTGCCAACGTGATCGGGACTGCTCCTTTGAGTCCAACCCAAGACAAGAAGGTCAGTTCTGGACGCGTGAACTTGAACGGTGCGGCGCACAAGAAAACGGCAACCGGTCGAGCGACAAAGATCAACACGCCTGCGATTGCCAGTGCCGGCATTGCCACTTCCAGCAATCGACTCGGGAATGACAAGATCCCCAAAGCCGTGAACATGAGGATTTGACAAATCCACGCCATTGCATCGTGAAATAACAAGATGCCGCGATGAAAAACGGGACGCTGATTCCCGATCACGATGCCTGTTAGGTAAACCGATAAAAATCCGCTGCCGCCAAATGCCGCTGCCAACCCGAATGAAGTGAGCCCGAGTGCGGTGGCCATGACGGGATACAGTCCAGCGGCTTCCAACCGAATGTGTCTCAACATCAAGGATCCGACCCAGCCGACAAGCAGCCCAACGACTGAACCCAAAACAATCTGGTTCAGGAATAATACGAGCAACCCGCCCCCGAGCGGTACAGCGCCCGACAACACTTGGATCAGACCAATCGTGAGAAAGATGGCCATGGGATCATTCGAGCCACTTTCGACTTCCAGCGTATTGGCCAACTTGGGACGGATATGAACACCGCCACCGCGCAGCACCGAAAACACGACCGATGCATCCGTTGATCCAACGATGCTGCCCAGCAGCAAACCTTCCAGAACGGATAGCCCCAAGATCCACGAAGCTGCCAACCCGGTAATGAGTGCCGTGATAAACACACCGACCGTCGCGAGCACTCCTGCCGGCTTCCACGCCGACTGAATCGATCGATAGGGAGTTCGGATGCCGCCATCAAATAGAATGATGCACAGTGCGACTGTGCCGATCCCATGAGCAAGAGAGTAATTCTCGAACTCAATTCCACCGATGCCCTCCGATCCAGCAAGCATTCCGACAATCAGAAATACGAACAGAACCGGCACGCCCATTCGAGCGGAGAATTTGTTGGACGCGATGCCAAGCAATAGCAAAATGCCCGTAATAAGAATCAGTGTTTCGATGCTGAGCATTGGATTCAATCGCGGAGCGATGACTTTCGATAGCCAGAGGGTTGCATACCTGACGCCCCAACACCACAGCTACACCGTTGAAGTTCAAAATATCAGGTGCAATTTTGGGCATCAGGATACCGGCCTGATCCGCACGCTCGCAATGCGATCAAGTTGGCCGACACATCCATCAAAAACGGACTTCCGATCGCTTCGTTCAGTTTACCGAGTTCGTTAACCTGGACTAGCTTGCAAAAGTCCGCGTTCAAAATTTTCACCTGTACAACGCAGTCGTTGCCCCAGATTGGCACAGACAGGTTGGCGTAGGTCGTCCACAGGTGGAGTGTCATTTCGAGGTGCTCCAACGACAATCCCGCAACGCAACTCAGCTAGAATGAGCAACATGAAACACACCTCCGATTCAACGCCTCAACGTGGTGAACCGATCCCAGAGCATTTCTTCCGTTTGATTTCCGACTTCACCTACGATTGGGAAAGTTGGTTGTCCTGCGACGGCGAAGTCTTGTGGGTGAATCAAGCTGTCGCAAGATTTACCGGCTACACGCCGGAAGAATGTTTGACGATGGACGACTACCCAATCCCCCTGGTGGCCCCGGAAGACCGTTCGCGGATAGCCCGCTGTGTCGATGAAGGCAGCGGCGGAAGCACCGCAAACAATGTCGAATTCCGAGCATTACATCGCGATGGATCACAATGTTGGTGTGCGGTTTCCTGGCAGCCGATGATTGATGCAAGCGGCCAGTCACTTGGATTCCGTGCCAGCGTACGTGACATTTCCGAGAAAAAGCAAATGCGGGAACAACTTTATTTGCACAATGAACACCTGGAGCAACTCGTCCAAGAACGCACCGTTCGAATTGCCAACCTCGAACAACACCGATTGAAGATGGAGAAACTCGCTGCGCTTGGCGAATTAGCCGCCGGTGTCGCTCATGAAATCAATAACCCGCTGGCTGGTATACGCAACGCATTCGCACTCTTTAAACGCAATCTGCCTAAACAGGCCAAGCACTACGACAAACTAGAACTGATCGACAACGAGATCGAACGCATCAGCGGAATCACCCACCAAATGTATCAGCTCTATCGCCCCAGCCAGCAGCGAGCATCAACGTTTTCGCTGAAGCAGGCGATCGACGAAGCCATCACGCTCGCATTGCCGATGTCGCGAAAAGCGAAGGTAAAAGTGGTGGCGTCATTCGGTTCCAATGATGCAGGTCGCCTTGCCAATCCATCGCAGGATGTCACTCAACAGACCGCTGGAGCGGCCAGCGACAACCCAACCGTCGTGTTGCGTGAAGGCGAACTGAAGCAGGTGCTATTGAATTTGATCCACAACGCCATTCAAGCTTCGGAGGCTGGCGACCAAGTGGAGGTTGCAGCTCGAACCGACGAAAAACATGCCTTCATTACGGTAACAGACCACGGTCACGGAATCGCAACACATGTTATTGGCAAAATTTTCGACCCGTTTTTTAGTACAAAGACAGAAACGGTTGGTCAGGGCATGGGACTGGGACTGTCAGTGACGCGAGGCATCATCGAAGCGATGGAGGGAACGATTGAAGTGGCAAGTGAACCGAACGTTGGCACAGAGTTCGTCGTGAGATTGCCAAGACGATTAGAGGGCGATTGTCGCTGATCAAGTGTCGATAGGACTCGCCAAGCCGCAGCCACTTTGAATTGAAACCGATGGAAAACAAACAACGAATCTTGATCGCAGACGACGAACCGCTCTACCGCAACACGACCGCCGAACTGTTGCGTGACGAGGGCTATGAATGCCTGTGTGTCGAAGATGCCAATGATGCCATCGAAGTGCTCAAAGAGCATTCGTTCGATTTGATCCTCTCCGACCTGAACATGCCTGGCAACTTGAAACTCGAGTTGCTGAAAGAAGGCCGAACCAGATATTCACATGTCCCCATGATCGTCATCACCGGCGTCCCCTCGATCCCTTCAGCCATTGAGAGTGTGCGACTAGGCATTGCGGACTATTTGCTCAAACCAGTCAAGTTTGAAGAGTTGCTGGCGGCGGTCCAGCGAGCACTCCTCCACCAATCCGCTGCTACCGGTATCGACTCAGGCACGAAGCCCAATCTCGAATTGCACTCAACGTTTCCTGAGATTATCGGCGAGAGCCAAGTGATGCTGGACCTGCTGGACGTGGTTGACCGCGTGGCATCGAGCAACACCAACGTTCTGATCACCGGTGAAAGCGGAACCGGCAAAGAAGTCATTGCCAGTGCGATCCATCACCACAGTCCACGACGCCAACACGCACTTCAAGTCATCGACTGTACCGCAATCCCTGAATCGCTGTTCGAGTCGGTGTTGTTCGGTCATATCAGGGGATCATTCACGGGTGCCGTGAAAGACCAAGTCGGGTTGCTTCGCGCCTGCGATGGCGGGACGGCATTCTTCGACGAACTCGGCGAACTCCCAGCGACATCTCAAGCGAAACTGCTGCGAGTCATCCAAGAGCATACCTTCACGCCCGTAGGTGACAACGAACCAGTGAGAATCGACACACGATTCATCTGCGCAACCAACCGCGACCTGCAAGCCGAAGTGGATGCCGGCCACTTCCGCCGAGACCTGTTCTATCGCCTCGCTGTGATCCACATCGAACTGCCGCCACTACGCGAACGAGGCGATGACGTATTCTTACTGGCCGAAGCGTTCTTGGAACGTCTTCGCCCCGCGGATTCCAGCATTGTCGGTTTCTCCGACGAAACCATCGAGTGCTTCCGCCGCTACCAATGGCCCGGCAACATCAGGGAAATGCGCAACGTCATCGAACGCTCAATCACACTTGCTCGAGACGACTTGATCCAGCCCAGCGATTTGCCACTGCCGCTGCGCAGTCCTACAACGGAAACAAACGGTGATGTTTCAGACCTGACCGCGGTTTCTCGCGATGAAGCGCTCGACAGCGCCGACCGCAACTACCTGACTCAGTTGCTAGAAAAACACCAAGGTGTAATCGCCAGCGCCGCCCGCCAAGCCGGCCTGTCTCGCCAGGGCATGAACAAATTACTCAAACGTCACGACATCGACGCCGACAACTTCCGGAACTAGTGCTTCATCCCGGCTACCGCTGCACCCCCGACCGATTCGACACCACTGGCGGCATTGTGCCCAGAGCAATGGCCAATTCGTGTCCGCCAAGAAAGCCAAAACGAACACGTCAAACGGCTAGCAGTCGCGACGACGTCGTTTAAAACCCCTTTCCCCTTTTTTGTTGGAGAGTCGGATTTCTAGGCAATGATTTCATCCACGACACGCCCTTCCACATCTGTCAGCCGAAAATCTCGACCGCCATATCGGTAAGTGAGTCGTTCATGATCGACGCCCAACAGATGCAGAATGGTGGCGTGTAGATCATGGACGTGGACTTTGTCGTGCGTGGCATAGTAGCCAAATTCATCGGTCTCACCGTAGCTGAATCCCCGCTTCACTCCGCCGCCCGCCATCCAGTAGGTGAACCCGTGTGGATTGTGATCGCGACCATCTTTGCTTGCCCCCTGAACTGTCGGAGTCCGACCAAACTCGGCGCCCCAGATCACAAGTGTGTCGTCAAGTAACCCTCGTTGCTTGAGATCCATCAGCAGTCCGGCAATGGGCTTGTCGACTTGGGTTGCAAGCTCCAAATGCTTGTCCTTCAAATCTCTGTGCTGATCCCAGTAGCTATGGTTGACCTGAATGAAGCGAACTCCGGCTTCCGACAAGCGTCGAGCGAGCAGGCACTGACGTCCATAGTTATCCGTAGCATCTTCGTCGATTCCATAAAGTCGACGGATTGATTTAGATTCGCGACTGATGTCCAACACCTCCGGCGCTTCCGTCTGCATCCGAAATGCGAGTTCAAACGATTCAATGCGAGCGTCCATCTCCGCATCAGCCGACGTGCGCGCACCGGGGCGTTTCAATCGATCGAGATCTTTTAAAAATTCCAATTGGCTTGCTTGAATCGAGTTCGGTACGCTCTCGTTCGTCAAATTGTTGATCGCTGCCCCCGACTCTTTGATCGCCTCGCCTCGCATGCCTACACGGGTCGCTTGATGAATGGGCGGAAGAAACGCGGAGCCGAAATTCTGCACACCTCCGTGCCCCAAGGTCGGGCTCATCGTGACAAAACTAGGGAGATTCTCGTTCTCAGTTCCTAATCCGTAGCTGATCCACGCCCCCATGCTCGGTCGCACGAAAGTGTCCGAACCGGTGTGCATCTTTAGCATCGCGCCGCCATGAGCTTCATTGGATCCATGAAGTGATTTGATGAATGTGATGTCATCGACACAGCGTCCGACGTTGGGAAACAAGTCGCTGACCCATGCACCTGATTCGCCATATTGGCGAAACTTCCACGGGCTGGCGAGCAGATTCCCGGTCTGGCCGAACTGGACTCGCGGTTTGGCGAAAGGAAGCGGTTCGTTGTTACGAATGGAAAGCTGGGGTTTGTAGTCGAATGTGTCAACTTGTGATGGGCCGCCATGCATAAACAGAAAAATGACTCGCTTCGCCCGCCCCGGGAAATGAGGCAGTCCGGCCAGTTTTTCGCTGGAAGCCTCTGCAACACTGGCCTGTCGAATCAACAGATCCGCCAATGCGATTGAACCGAATCCGGCACCTGCGCGATTCAACAATTCTCGTCGTGTGAGTTCAGCGTTCATGATGCGGTTCCCTATTCGACGTAGATGAATTCATTTGCTGAGATGAACGTTCGGCACAGCGCCGACCAAGCTCGTAATCGGCGATCTGCAGGCTTCAGGCCCATTTCGTCTTGAGCCTCAATGGTCGCAAGGAACTGCTGAATACGAACCACTTCGGACTCCATCGGGATTCGTGAATAGAGTCGTGCGAACGCCATTTGGATAAGTTCTCGATCATCCACTCCGGAGCTCAGCGGACCTCGCTGAAGCAATTGCTTTGCCAGATTCTCTGCTTGCTCCGTCACGAGTGGACTGTTCATCATGAACAAAGCTTGTTGTGGCGTGACCGTGGTCGGACGCTGCGAAATGTGTGTTGCCGGTTCGACGTAATCGAACGCGCTGAACATTTCATCCAAAGCGCTGCGATTGATCTTCAAGTAGATCGCACGCCGACTCGAATCTTTGTCATCCGCTTCGTTTCCGGGGGTCAAATCGAGGTTCCCACCGGCCATCAACACAGCATCGCGGATCGGTTCAGCTTCCAGTCGCCGACGGTTTTGACGTCTCCACAGCCGGTTGTCCGGATCACGTTCTTCGTCTTCGACGATCGGTTGGCTGTCCATCTGATAGGTCGCCGACCGCATGATTAATCGATGCATTTCCTTGAGCGACCAGCGGTTACGAATAAGTTCCAGCGCCAGCCAATCAAGAAGTTCCGGGTGTGGGGGCGGCTCTGCCTGCAGGCCAAAATTGGATGGGGATCGAACCAGCGCCTTGCCAAAGTGCCACATCCAAACCCGATTCACCATCACCCGCGCAGTGAGTGGATTCTCCGGTGATGCGATCCAGCGTGCGAGCTCCAGTCGACCACTCGTTGTCTGCCCTATGGATTCCCCTGCATGCACACTCGCCAGAACCTTTGGCATGGCGCGTGGGACGAGGTCCGTGCCAAGCGTCAGGTGGTTCCCACGAATGTGAACAGCCAAATCCGTCGGTTCGCTCTCCTCCACCGCCATCACCATTTGGTAGGGCGGCATCTGTTGCTCCAGCTCCTTGACAACCTTTTGCTGTTGTTTGAGTTCACTGGCGTCGAAAGACTGGTCGTCTCGGCCCTTCAAATCTCGCAGTCGATGTAACTTTGCCTGTTCTTGGTCAAATCGAGCTTGGAACGGCAATCGTTGAGTGTGGATCTCTTTGGAGGGAAGCGGGCGTTCCATCCACATCGAGACGTGGCCCTTGTGAGCCATCGTTTTCGTGCTGTAAAAAATGCCTGCCAGTGCATAGTAGTCCTCGGCACTGACAGGATCGAATTTGTGATCGTGGCACCGGGCACAGCCAACCGTCAGACCCAGCATGGTACGGCTGACGGTGTCAATCTGCTCATCAACGATGTCAATGATCATCTTGTCTTTGTCTTGTTCAGCCAGCATTTTGGGGCCGATGACCAACATGCCCGTTGCTGTCAGCAGGTCACCAGCCGCCACTTCATCGTCGGGAACCGGAAGCAGGTCGCCAGCGAGTTGCTGCACGAAGAAATCATCTAGCGGCAGATCATCGTTCAGCTTTCGAATGACCCAGTCGCGGTAGCGCCAAGCGTTTGGCAAGCTGTGGTTTTCGTCGGCTCCATTTGTGTTCGCGTAACGGACCAGATCCAGCCAGTGCCGCCCCCAACGTTCCCCATATTGTGGCGAGCTGAGTAGCCGTTCCACAACGCGGTCGAACGCGCCGGGTGATTCGTCGTTTAAAAAGTTCTGAACTTCATCCAAGGTGGGTGGCAGGCCAATCAGATCGAACGTCGCTCGGCGAATCAGCGTTCGCTTGCCAGCAGAAGGAGCTGGGCGGAAGCCAGAATCGCGCAGCTTTCGCAGGACGAATTGATCGATCGGATTCTTGACTTGTTCGCTGTCGGCCTCATCGTATTCCGGTGGTACCCGGTTCGCGATCTTTTTGAAGGCCCAGTGCTCGGCAGCGGCCTCCCAATCAACGGGTTTAAGCTTGCCATGTCGCACATCCGAGCGTGGATCAAACGCGCCCCGCTCAATCCACGTCACGAAATCCGCAATCACCTCGTCAGCTAACTTGCCGTCCGGGGGCATCTCGAACGACTGATGCTTGAGCGATGCAATTAGCAAACTGCCGTCAGGGTTGCCCGGCACAAGGAGTGGACCGCTATCTCCACCCTCGTGCATTGCAGATCGATGATCGACCTGCAATCCACCCCGTACGATCTTTGATTCCGCTGAATGGCATTCGTAACAGTGCTCAACGAGCACGGGGCGTATCCGCGACTCGAAGAACTCGGCTTGCGTATCCAACGGCCGTTGGTCGCGATCATCCGCGAATAACGTCGAACTGAACAACAACAGCGGTGCGAACACACTGATTGCGATGCCAGGCAGGAACACTCCTGAAGGCCACGCTCGTTTCGGATGACTTGTTCGTCGTTTATCGTGCATTCGCAGATCCCTTCCCTCTCCACCGGTAACAACCAGCATACGCTCTCAGTCCGCGACTGTCGGTGTTTTCACCAGGCCCTGTGATCCAGTCAAGATTTTCGGCGGGGTTGGAATAGACAGGTCGATCTGTCCGGACGCCCATGTGTGATTACTCCTGACAAACGGTTCAAAGTCACGCAGAATTCTCATCATTTTGTACCAAGTTCGGAGGTAGGACTTCGGTCTCTAACCCGGACGTCCCAAGCGACCAGCATGCAGAGCGAAGCCCTGAAGTGTCATCTGACGCCTGCGGTTGAGACATGATCATCTCTCGATCCAGCGATAAACTGCGAGCGAGTTTTTCCAGAAGTACTTTTCGGCCACCTCGTGCCCCTTACCAGAAAAGTACTGATCAACAACCTTGTACGACGATTCGTATGAACCGCCGCGCTGGGATACGGGCCAGTTGCTTCCGTAGATCAGCCGGTCTTCGCCAAATTGATCCCAAAGGTAATCGAGCACTGGTAAATAGTATTCGGTTGCGGTTGGTGATTTTCCGAATTCACGTTTCGCTTGTTCAATGAGCCCCGACACCTTCATGGACACGTTTGGTCGCTTGGCAATCTGCGCGACGTTATTCTTCCAATTCGGCGGAATGGCTTTCGGATCGCCCGGTCGCCCGGCATGATTGATGACGATTCGCAAGTCCGGCACCGCCTGCGCCAGCCGATGCATCAAAGGCAATTTCGTGTAGGGCACATTTAGATCGAGTTCTAAATCGTGATCCGCCAACTGCTTTGCTGCGACGATCAATGGATCCAAGTCACCATCCAATGGCACACGATTGTCTCGCCAACGAATCCCACGAAACAGTGGATTCTTCGAAAAGCGAATCAGATGTGATTTGAATTTGGGGTCGCTCGGGTTGAGGTTGCCAACAAACCCAACGATCGAAGGATTTGTTTCTGCCAAATCCAGAACCCATTGATTGTCCTCCACCCACTCACTGGCTTCGACAACCACCGTTTCGCGAACACCCATCGGGCTCGCAACCGCTAGGAAGTCCGTTGGCATCACCTTTCGGTACAAGGAGGATGTCTTTTCCGACGGCCAGGGAACACCCTGTGGTCGCGTGGGATCGTAAAAATGCGTGTGAGTATCGATGACGCGGATAGGTTTCGGCGTCTCGGTGGCAACGGCCATCGGTCTGGACGATGCCCAAACCGTTGCGGCTGCGGCTTGAATGAAATGTCGTCGCTTCACTGCAGGAATTGACTTTGAAGAAAAGGGAAGGTGGAACCGGCCATCCAAGTTTTGATGATAGTGAATCGCTGTATCCTGTTCATGCAATGAAGTGCGCCGTTTAAATCATTTCTTAGCGAAGATCGCCGGACAGGCTCCCGCACCTCGTTGCATCCGGGCACCTTGCCCCTCGCATCCTACCCAACCTCAACACACGTTCGATTCAGTTGGACAAATCGACCGGATGGCTTTGCTGGAGAGGCATCGAAATTCCCTAGCGTTCAACAAATCCCTGAACATCATCCAGTACGATCTTTTGACGCTCGTCCGATGACCGGAGCTCCATTTCGACGTTTCTAAACTCCACATTCTTGGCGTGGCGGATATAGGCACCCCAAGCAGGCAGTGGGCCGAAAAAGAATTGTTCCGGATAGCGAGTTTCATCTTCCGGTACTGCTCGCTTGGCATCTTCATTGGTTCCTTTGCCGGGGTAAGAGACAGTGATGTTTTCCAGCACCACATCCTCCACACGATGTCCCGGGATACCAGCGATCATGATCGGCCCGGCTTTGGCAAAGTCTTTGGGTGTCACCGATTCTCCGCGGGGCTGGATTGTCACGTTTGCGACGACATCGCTGATCCTCACGCCCTTGATCGTGCCAACTTGGGCTCCTTCAGGTTTCCCACCGCTGGGATCTGCTGTGCCCGTGTAAGTGTTCTTGTCATAGATTCTTCCACGGTTTCCTAAACGGATAAAAATCGGCGACCCCACATTGTCCATGACGATCCGCGAGATGTTGACGTTCTCCATCCGACCGCCATCTACAATCTGAAGTTTGATGCCGCCCATGGGGCAATCGAAAAAGTGGCAATTGGAAACATCTACGTCAATGAACCCGCCGCTAGACGAGGCGCCAAATTTGAGCGGAGAGGTGGTGCTGCTCACATTGCAGTTGCGAACAACAATATTGCGACATGGATTCTTGGAACTCTTCAAACAGATCGCATCGTCGTGGGAATGGATCTGGCTGTTTTCCAATAGAACGTTTTCACAGCCATCAAAATCAAATCCGTCGTTGTTCGTGTTGTTGTCGCGCATTTGCAATGTGACCGCGGTGACGTGGACATCTTTGCAGTCAACCAGATGGATTCCCCAGAACGCTGGGTTTTTATAGGTCAGTCCAGAGAAAGTCAGGTCGCGGCAATTCTCAAATCGGAGTAGCCGAGGGCGATTGTCTTTGCCGCCGGGGCCCGATCGTTTCGGAAACGCATCGCGCGATCCACGGCCGTCGATGTTCCGTCGCCGATGGCCGGCGCACCGATTTCAGCTGAGTACGTTTCGGCCGTTGGGCGAATGACTTATCTTTGAGCTTGGCCTCTGGTGAACATGCACAATCAATACGCCACCCGGCCCGGTAAGTATCTACTTGCTGGGCCTGACTAGCCAAAGCAGGCGATCACGGATGGTTCCTGGGTGCCACCCACGATCAAACGGACCAATTGAAATTGAAGTCGTCAACGTAAAAAAATTTCCGGAGTGATAGAATGTCGAATTTGCAATGGATCGTTTCACTTTCGTTAGCTGTTTTTAATGCGTTGCTCGCTGGCACTGCGTTGGCCCAACAGGGCAAGACTCCCGCAGATCTGCAGCGGCAAACCGTGCTGCCTTACGCCGAACAAAAATTCATGGGAAACGTGGGGACTACGTTCGAGAATTCCGACCCGGCCCAGTTCCCGAAACCGATCGTCGCACCGGAAGGGGCGCCAAACGTCTTGCTGATCCTGTTGGACGATGTCGGATTCGGCCAGTTCTCGGTTTCGGGAGGCGGTGTCCCTTCGCCGGCTATGGAAAAGCTGGCGAAAGAGGGTGTGTTCTACAATCGATTCCACACCACGGCCGTCTGTTCGCCGACGCGGGCTGCGCTGTTGACGGGACGCAACCACCACGTTGCGGGGACCGGCAATATCACCGAAGTCGCTACCGGGTATGACGGCTACACCGGCATCATCCCCAAGGATACCGCGACCATCGCCGAAATCCTGCGACAGAACGGTTACATCACTTCCTGGTTCGGCAAAAACCACAACACGCCGGCTTACGAAACCAGTCCGATGGGACCGTTCGAGCATTGGCCAAACGGTTTCGGTTTCGATCACTTCTATGGCTTCATGGCCGGCGATACGAACCAGGTGCGTCCCAACCTTTATGAAAACCAAACGTCAGTCGGAACTCCCCAAGACAAAGATTATTACCTCAGTGTCGACCTCGCCGACAAGACAATTGCATGGCTTCAGAAGATCGAAGCAATTCAGCCGGACAAAGCATGGTTCACCTACCTGGCCCCGGCGGCAACCCATGCCCCCCACCAAGCCCCGCAGGAGATGATCGACCAATTCAAAGGTCAGTACGACATGGGTTGGGACGCATACCGCGAGCAGACGTTTGCGCGGCAGAAGCAACTCGGCATTATTCCGCAGGACGCCGAATTGACACCCCGCCCCAATAGCCTGCCTGCGTGGGGAACTCTCCATGACAACGAGAAGCAGGTTTACACACGGATGATGGAGGTCTTTGCGGCCTACGGTCTGCACGTGGACCAGCAGGTGGGGCGGGTGCTCGACTACGTCGCCAGTCTGCCTGACGCCGACGATACGCTAGTCATCTACATCATCGGTGACAATGGATCGTCGGCCGAGGGAGGGCTCCCCGGGACATTGAATGAGAATGCCCTCTTCAACGGCTACCAGATGAAGATCGAGGACATCCTGCCTCATCTGAACGAGATCGGAACGGAGAAGCACTTCAACCACTTTCCGGCCGCCTGGGCACACGCCATGGACACACCATTCCAATGGACAAAACAAGTCGCAAGCCATCTGGGCGGAACACGCAACGCCATGATCATGAAGTGGCCCGCCCGCTATAACAAAGGAGGTGAGATCCGTAGCCAGTTCACGCATGTGATTGACGTCGCACCCACGATTCTAGAAGCTGCGGGTATCGAGGAGCCTCGCAGCGTGAACGGCACAGCCCAGACCCCGATGCAGGGCAAGAGCTTCCTCGCCTCACTCTCAGCACCAGACACCAAGGAACACCGAACCAGCCAGTACTTCGAACTATTCGCCAACCGCGGCATGTACAAGGATGGCTGGTGGGCCGGTTCAATGGCGTTCGAGCCCTGGAATCCCAATCGCAAAGACTTCGATCCGCTTGCTGCCAAGTGGGAACTTTACAATCTCGATGAAGACTTTTCTCAGGCTCACAACCTGGCACAGGAGAATCCCGAGAAATTGGAAGAACTCAAGACGTTGTGGTGGACGCAAGCTTCGGCAAACAAGGCGTTGCCGCTGGACTGGCGCGGTGCCGAGCGGTTCAGTGCCGAACTGACGGGCAAACCGAACCTGGCCGGAGGCAGGTCCCGCTTCGAGTATCGTGGTACGCTTTCTGGACTACCGGAGTCCTCGGCCCCTGACCTAAAGAACAAGTCCTTCAGCATCACCGCAAAAGTGAAGATCGCTGACGGGGCAAGCGGCATGATCTTTACCCAAGGCGGCAACACCGGTGGCTGGGCGTTCTACCTCCAGGACGGCAAACTGCACGCGGCGCACAACTTCATCGACATTGAACACTACTCCGTTGCCAGCGATGCCACGATCCAAGAGGGTGAACATGAATTGGGCATGTCGTTCGAGTACCACGGCGGCGACAAGCTGGGAGGCAGCGGCACCGTGAAACTGACCGTGGATGGCAGGCCGATTGGCTCTGGGACGATCGAGAAAACCACCCCGTTCAAGTATTCATTGTCCGAGTACCAGGACATCGGCACTGATACCGGCACACCGGTGACCTACGACTATCAGACACCCCTCCATTTCGATGGCGAGCTGAGAGAAGTTGTCGTCGAACTGCCCGGCAATTGAGCGGCGACGACGGAGAAAACCATTGAGGTGCCAGATAGCAATGGTTCGCTGCAAGGCAGCGCGTCCGGCATGGTGATGCCATCGCCCACCGGCCGCTGGATGGACTCGAGGCCAAAATCGATCATAATTCGCAACGTTATACGCAGCCTTTTTTTGCAACTTGATTTGAATGGTGGCTCATCGTGCCAAATCCTTGGACGGGAATCGGAAACCCCTACACACGCAGCGAAGTGCTCGATCGCTTGCATGCCACGCTTGAGCGAGGGGAGCCCATCATCGCTGCCGGTGCTGGCGCGGGGATCAGCGCCAAGTTTCTCGAGAAGGGAGGCGTCGACCTGATCATCATTTACAACTCCGGGCGTTTTCGGATGTCCGGCCATGGCTCGACGGCCGGTTTGATGGCCTATGGCGATGCCAATGCAGTGGCGATGGAGATTGGCGAATTTGAAGTCTTGCCAGTGGTCCAGGAGGTGCCTGTGATCTGTGGGGTTCATGCAACCGATCCTCGTCGACGCATGTGGCACTGGCTGCTGAAGGTCAAAGACATGGGCTTCTCTGGCATCAACAACTTTCCAACGCACACGATTGTCGACGGACAATTTCGCCAGATTCTTGAAGAAACGGGAATGAGCGTTCAGAAAGAAATCGACACGGTCGCGCTGGCTCACAAAATGGACCTGTTCACCATTGTGTACGTGGCAAATCCGCAGGAGGCGTCCGCGATGGCGAAGGCGGGCGCCGATGTCGTGATCGCTCACGTTGGTACAACCGTCGGGGGAACGATTGGTGTCCAAGATGCGGCATGCTCGCTCGATGAAGCCGTCAACCGAACCCAGCAGATTGCTTCGGCCGCCATGTCGGCCAGGAGTGATGTGATTTGCCTGTCCCATGGTGGCCCCATCTGCACGCCCCAGGACGCCGCGTACATCAATGAAAACACTGATGTGGTGGGTTTCGTCGGCGCCTCCAGTCTTGAACGCATGGCATTCGAAGAGTCCCTCACAGACCTGACTCGTCAATTCAAACAGATTCCGGTGAATCGAGTTCAATAGCACACCCGCTGCTCCGTTAGAAGCTCTGCACAGGCAACCATCATGGCGAACATTGCGGTCCTTGGCACGCTCGATACGAAGGGATGGGAACACGCGTTTGTTGCGGATCGAATTCGCAGTCATGGGCACACGCCTTTGTTGATCGATGTGGGCACGCGTGAAGATCCGCAGGTGACTCCGGATGTGAGTCGGGAAGAAGTGGCGGCTTGTCTTGAGATCGATTTCAAATCAATCGTCGCCAAAGCGGACCGCGGGGAATGTGTTTCAGCGATGGCGACGGCAGCGTCTCGTTTGCTGACTCGGCTACATGACGAGGGCAAAATCAGTGGCGTCATTTCTTTAGGTGGCGGTGGCGGTACCGCGATCGCCACGGCGGCGATGCGCGCACTGCCAATCGGATTTCCAAAATTGATGGTGTCAACACTGGCGAGTGGAAACACGGCTCACTACTTGGGAACCAAAGACATCACCATGATGCCAAGCATCGTGGACGTTGCCGGCTTGAACCGGATTTCCAAAACGATTTTTAGCCGTGCCGCCGGAGCCATTTGCGGAATGGTGGATGCCAGAATTGGCACTGGCGATTCACGGCCATTGATTGTTGCCAGCATGTTTGGCAACACCACCGACTGCGTCAACGCGGCGATTCCCCTCTTGCAGGATGCGGGCTACGAGGTGCTCGTTTTCCATGCAACCGGAACCGGCGGTCGCGCGATGGAATCGTTGATCGAAAGCGGCATGGTCGCCGGTGTATTAGACATCACAACGACAGAATGGGCAGATGAATTGGTGGGCGGAACGCTGTCGGCGGGTCCCGGTCGGTTGGAAGCAACCGCCAAAGCAAAAATCCCGTCGATCGTCGTCCCTGGTTGCTTGGACATGGTGAATTTCGGCGAACGTGAATCTTTGCCCAGACGCTTCGAAGAACGATGCCTGTACATTCACAATCCGCAGGTCACCCTGTTGCGAACCAATTCCGAGGAGTGCAAGAAACTCGGCGAGATTCTTGCGGCAAAGGTAAATGCCTATGACGCTCCCGTCACGGTGCTGATTCCCCAAAAAGGGATCAGCATGGTCAGCGTTGCAGACGGGCCTTTCTACGATCCGGAAGCCGACACAGCATTGTTTTCCGCCATCGAAGGTGGATTGCGAGACGACATCGAACTCCGCTCGCTCGACCTTGAAATCAATGACGCTGCATTCGCAAAAGCATGCGTCGAAGCATTGCTGGAAAACTTGCGACGCACTCCGACGGGAAACAAGAACCTGATGGGTTCATCATGACCTTTGATTCGCCTGAAACCCGCGCTGCCTCGTGGGTCTCAATCGCTCTCGCACCACCACGCTAACTCAGCATCAAGATGCAGAATCCCAAAATGCCCCCCATGACAGCAGCCATGTTTTTACTGGCGGTCACTTTCGGCCATTGCCACCTGGAATGGGCCGGTGCAAATGATCCGACGGCATCGGCTGCGGAGACAAATTCCGGTTTCGTTGCAGACACCCCTGACAAGGCCATGCGGCTCTGGTACGACGCGCCTGCGCCGGACAGCGACGACGGTTGGGTCAACTGTTCGATTCCGATGGGCAACGGCTACATGGGTGTCAACGTCTTCGGAGGCATGGAGACCGAGCGGATCCAGATCACCGAGAACAGCCTGTACGACTCGACGGAAGGCCGGGGGCTGCACCGTGGAGGCCTGAACAATTTTGCCGAGGTCTATCTCGACTTCGGCCACAACAACGGCCTCAACTATGAGCGGGAGCTGAATCTAAACGAGGGCGTCTCGCATGTGAAATACAAGTACGACAGTGTGACGTATTCCAGGGAGTACTTCACCAGCTACCCCGACAAGGTGATGGTGATCCGCTTGAGCGCATCAACGGCGGGGGCGTTGTCATTCACTCTGCGACCGACCATCCCTTTTTTGGGCGACGGCAAATCGGGATCCGTCGTGGCGAACGGCGACACCGTCACACTTTCGGGCGTTATGAGCTATTTTGGCGTGAAGTATGAGGGGCAGTTCAAGGTGATCCCCGAAGGTGGCTCGATGAAATCAGCCAACCGCCCATCACGGGGCACGATCACCGTTTCCGATGCCAACAGCGCGGTGATTCTGATCGCGGTCGGAACCAACTACCAGCTCGCCCCCGAAATATTTCTGACGACGGAGAATTCCGAAAAGCTGGCCAGTTTTCCTGATCCCCACGCCAAGGTCAGTCGCTACCTGGCCGCTGCGTCCGCAAAGTCCTATGACGAACTACGGGCGAGCCATCAGGCCGACTACACCGCACTCTACGACCGGGTGAGCCTAGACCTCGGCGCTGCGGAACCGGCGATCCCGACCGATGAATTGGTCGATGCCTATCCCAATGGCTCCTCCAGCCGCTATCTCGAGGAACTTGCCTTCCAGTTCGGACGCTACATGCTGATCTGCTCTTCCAGGAAAGGCACGCTCCCACCTCATCTACAAGGGATTTGGAACGTCTATAAGGACCCGCCATGGGCGTCTCAATACCTGGCCGATACGAACATACAGATGGCCTTTGCGCCGGCCTTCTCCGCCAACCTGCCTGAATTGTTCGAGTCTTACGTCGACTACTTCAACAGCTTCGTCGCCAGGCAGCGATTGTACGCCAATCAATACATCAAGCAGTTCAACCCATCACAGCTTGATCCGAACGGAGACAATGGCTGGTCCGGACCGTTTTGGACCAATCCCTACAACGTCCCGCCAAAGTCGGCCGTTGCCGGCTTCGGCACGGGTTCATGGCTCGCTCAGATGTTCTGGGACTACTACGACTACACACGCGACGAGTCTCTGCTGGCGGACACCGTGTATCCGGTGATCTACGACCAGGCCAACTTCGTTTCGCGGTTCGTCAAAGACGTCGATGGCGTTCTGCTGGCCAAGCCATCCTCTTCCCCCGAGCAAAAGCACCGGGATACAGTCGGTACCACTTTCGACCAGCAGATGTTCTACGAAAACCATCACAACACGCTGACGGCGGCCAAGATTCTCGGTCGCTCCGACAGCCGGCTGGCCATTTACGAGAATCAGCTGCCCCTGCTGGATCCAATCCAGGTCGGCAAGTCGGGGCAAATAAAAGAGTTTCGCCAAGAGGAATACTACGGCGAAATCGGCGACCCCACTCACCGTCACACGTCCATGCTGCTCGGCTTGTATCCGGGACAATTAATCAACGACACCACGCCGGCCTGGCTCGATGCCGCAAAGATTAGCCTGACTCTACGCACCCGCAAGTCACCCATTGGATGGTCGCGAGCGGAACGCATCTCGATGTGGGCCAGACTACACGACGGCGAAGAAGCCTACACTTACTACAAGGACTTGCTGGAGCGGAACTACCTGCACAACCTGTTCAACGATCACCGGGGCGGACCACTCTTCCAAGCCGATGCGAACTACTGAGGTGGCCTGGGTTTTG
>NZ_JAMYFE010000023.1 GCF_024129865.1 Stieleria tagensis
ACACAAACCCTAACCTAAACCGAAGAGACCCCGGTCTACTCGCCCGGAGTGGCGGTGGAGCGGTTTTTGGTGAGATCAATGTCAACTCCCGCCCCCCGCTGATCCCGGACGTTCGCTGGACGAGGAAACCGGAACATTGACGCCACCCTCACGACGAAAACTAATGATCCGCCGTGCTATGATCGTCACGTTGTGCTTGATCGTCGCCGGATTGATAGTGTCATGGTTTGTCGCTGGCGCACTCGTCGCACCAAACCCTCGTGTAATTGGTGATCCACCACGCGAACTGAACGCAACCGCGTTCACAATGAACAGCGATTCTGGTTCTCTGATTTCGGGTTGGCACACCCAGCCAAATTCCAGCAACGGTGTGATCGTATTGCTCCATGGCATACGTGGGTCGCGCCTGTCGATGTTGGACCGCGCTCGGATGCTTCATGACGCGGGGTATGCGACGGTGATGATTGACCTCCAGGCACACGGCGAGAGTCCTGGAGACGTAATCACCGTTGGATACCTCGAACAACACGACGTTCGTGCAGCTGTTGAGTTCGCACGACGCGAACACCCAGACGAACCGATCGGCGTTATTGGCGTTTCGCTTGGTGGCGCGGCGGCTCTATTGGCGTCGCCTTTAGACATCGACGCTCTCGTGCTCGAATCGGTCTACCCGAACATTCACGACGCCATCCACAATCGTGTCGCCGCTAAACTTGGTCCGCTTTCATCAATTCCTGCGTCGCTGCTACTCATCCAACTCCAACCTCGTCTAGGCATATCGCCAACTGAGCTTCGTCCTATCGACCACATACCTGACATCCAATGTCCGGTATGCGTTGCATCCGGAACTGAGGACCAACACACCACCGAATCGGAAACGCACGCAATGTTCTCCGCCGCAGCAGAGCCCAAACACCTTTGGTTGGTCGATGGTGCTGCACACGTGGACCTCTTCCGCGACGATCCGATACAATATCGACAGCAGATCGTCCGTTTTCTCGACGGCCACCTTCGCGATAATCGCAAGGACGCCAGCGAAAACCAATAAGAATTTGACATCGCGTGAAAGCACGGCGGTGTTGGCATTGGTTCTCTATCGATTTTGAAGAGGGGCTGGCTATTTGAGCGGACGAGCCGATGCTCAAATTCTCTGTTCAAGAAGGCCGGAGTCGGCGACGCCCCATTGGGATTTGCACCCGATGCTGCGGTGCGGAGGGCGACCTTTTGTGCCGCGTGTGACTGGATCTGCAGGAACTCGCTTGAGTGAACCCAGGCATGTGGGAGCGGGTTGTGGCGTTTTGAAGCGAGGTGACTGACGCTTGGAAGTCCGTTTCTCGCTGATCGACCAGCGACTGCGCAGACCGGTTGCGTGATGCCGACGGGCGGCAGTTTCGCAAACCTGTTTGCCGTCGTTGGTGTGGAGGATTCATCCGACGGGATCGAAAGGAGAACGCGTCATGCTTGGTCGGATAAATCCTCCACACCAACGAAGCATCCGAAACGAGGGGTGGTCTTCAATCGCTTTGTTTGGATCAACATTGATTCTCCGAGCCTTGGTGCCTCCGTGAGACCGATTGGTCCGGGGGCTCTCACAGAGGCACAAAGGCACGGAGGAGGAAATAAAACCCCCAGCCCCTTTTAGGTGTCCGTCGCGACTCGGTCATCGCCGCCGTTCATCGTATCGAGCAAGCAGAGGTTGCCACAGATAGACACGGATGCACATTCGCGTCCTTCGTGGTTTAACGTTCCCCTGGATCGACCGGTGACGTGTAGAATGTGGAACCATGCCATCCACACGAAGGCTGCGAGTGAGGCCGGTCGTTCGGCCACAGCCACAAACACGAGGGAGATGCACCATGCAGGCGAGCCGATTAAATCGACGAGAACTGCTCTCAATCAGCACAGGGGCAATCGCGTGTTGCGCAACGCGATCGCTATACGCTGAACAGGTCCAACCCGTTGGCAGGATCGCTTTTGTTCGAGGTGATTTCGGGGATAGCGGGAACAGGAAAATCTTTTTGATGAATCCTGACGGATCGGATCTGCGACCGTTAACTGACAACGAAGACAGACCCGGAGAAGATCAACCATCATGGTCACCCGACAGCAAGGCAATTGCGTTCACTGCAAAAAAACGCATTTGTGTATGCAACCCGGACGGCAGCAAACTGAAGATCCTGACTCCTGCGGAGATGCAGGCGGAAGCACCCACGTGGTCGCCGGATGCAGCACACATTGCATTCCAGGCGTGGAATCAAGACCGCTCGTCCTCGCAGATCTATACTATGAAATCCGATGGATCGGATGTTCGACAGCTGACGAGATCGGAAGGCTATCACTGGCTTCCCTGCTGGTGTCCCGATAACGAGCGGATCGTGTTCGAATCAACGATGACTGGGAACCGAGACATTTTCGAGATTTCGATTGACGGATCAAACCCAATCAACCTCACCAATGCACAGGGAACTGACCATGCGCCAGCATGTTCGCCAGATGGCAAACGGGTCGCAATGGCAAGTGGTCGCGACTTCGGGAATCTGGAAGTGTGCATCATGAATCGCGATGGATCGGCATTTGTTAATTTGACAAACAATGACGCGAGGGATTCTGAACCCACATGGTCACCTGACGGCCAGTGGATCGCATTTGCACGTTCTGATGGGAAATCACCACCGATGGACATTTGCATCATGCGAGCCGACGGGTCAGACGTCAACACGATCACTGTAAACGATGGCAACACAGACAATTGGGCGCCGTCATGGGGTGCTCCTTGACTACGAACAGGGCCGAACCAACAAGCATTTGACATCGCGTGAACGCACGGCGGTGTCGGCATTGGTTCTCTATCAAGCATGAACAGGGGCTAGCGATTTGAGCGGACGAGCTGATACTCAAATTCTCTGTTGGAGAAGGCCGGTCGCGTGATTCCGACGGGCGGCAGTTTCGCAGGCCTGTTTGCCGCTAGCTGGTGTGCAGGATCCGAAACGAGGGTTGGTCTTCGATCCATGCCGACGGTCTCAAACTCAGGTCACCTCACCCAGCCTCCAACGTCTTGCCGCCGGCCTGAGTGACTGCCTTAGCCCTGGTTTTGGCGAATCCGATCGATGATGTGCTCGGGGTGGGGAAGTCGCTTCGCAACCACTTCCAGATCATCCTGGCCTGAACTGGAGATACCTATGCCGCCGACGCCCAGCATGCGTTGCAAAAAGGTTTGGTCGAGTTGAATATTGCGAACGTCGTCGTGTTGGACTTCAGAGGTCTCACGCGCAATCAGCCCTTTCTGAAAAATTGTTCGGTCGCTTGTCACCGTCAGGGTCGTGAACTGGCTGAGTAGAATCCAGTATCCGACGGTACCGACGATCAACAGCAACGTGATGGCACAGGCCCAGGTCAGCAACGAAGCCGGGCCGAGTTTTGTTGTTTCGGCGAATGAATAGCCCGCAATAGACGTCTCGGTCACCGACAAGATCATCAGGGCGGCGGCGACCAAAAAGACGGTTCCCAAGACGAGTGTTTTGATCGGTCTGGCACGAAACACAACGGGGTGGACCTGCAGCAGCGTGCGTTCCTCGGGCTCTGCCGCCATCTGCCTCTTGTCCATCTTCGTCTCATCAACCTCATTCACCGAGCTGACCACCGCTGTCGGCATTTCGATTTCGAACGGTTTCTTGCAACCGGGGCACACGACGGGACCATCGATATGTTCAATCGTGCTGTCGACTTGGTGCTTGCAGTATGGGCAGTGGGTGGTGAGGACTTGCATGGCTGGCGGATCCAGAAGTTTCGAGAGACGAATGGACATGTTCGCAGACATCCACTGCACTTCACATGCCGTTGCACCGCGACAACACCTGCACTCGATTTGACGCACGCAGCCGCAAGCCGCTGAACGCTGCATTCGAAAGACTTGTGAGATCAGATTGGTGGCTGCCAGAGACGGCTTGATCAGAAACGCTCAAGATGGTCGAAACC
Organism: Stieleria tagensis; assembly: GCF_024129865.1. Classification (GTDB taxonomy): domain Bacteria; phylum Planctomycetota; class Planctomycetia; order Pirellulales; family Pirellulaceae; genus Stieleria; species Stieleria tagensis. The sequence continues at coordinate 3,976 of NZ_JAMYFE010000023.1, forward strand.
CGTTCAGGCCCAGGAAATTCGACAAACTTGTTTTTGCAGTCGTCGGAAGAGAATCTAACGAGAAATCCGGCAGAGCGTAGAAGTGGCGGAGTAATGTCTGCCAGAAAAATGAGGGGCAGAAAAATGGGAAAGCTGTTTCTTTCAATGCGGCGATCGAATGCCGGTTGAAGTTGGGTCAACATCGCCCCACACCGTCTCACCTTCTAAACGCGCCGACGCCAGCACTGAAATTTTTTGCCCCCTATTTTTCTGTCAATCTACCACTTTCCGCCTCCCGCCATCCACTCCCTCGACCCATTTCCACTGCCAACACCTACCCCGGTTTTACTTTGGCACTGAATCAGTGAGTTGCCCGCCGGTGGTGCTATTTGATGATCGACTTGGAGCGGAGGGCGTCGATGATTTGATTGACGCACTCGTCGATGGACTGTGTGGATGCATCGACGGTGACGTCGGCGTCTTGGGGGGCGTCGTAGTCGGCTGTGACACCGGGGAAGTTCAGCAACGCTCCTTCGTCGGCTTGGGCGTATTGACCTTTGCTGTCGCGCTGACGACAGACTTCCAAAGGCGTGGCGACGTGCACGACCAAGAAACGGTCTTCGCCGATCACACGGGCGACTTTCTTGCGGACGTCGTCACTGGGGGCGACAAAGCAGGCGACACAGATCAGTCCGGCTTGATTGAGCGTGTGAGCCAGGTGAGCGCTGCGGCGGAGGTTTTCGCTGCGATCTTCGACGCTAAACCCGAGTCCTCGCGAGAGGCCTTTACGGACCTGTTCGCCGTCGATCACCGAGACGGCGCGGCCGCTGTCAAACAGCTTTCGCTCCAGGGCTCGGCCGATCGTTGATTTACCGGATCCGGTCAATCCGGTCAGCAGGATCGTCGCCGGTTGTTGACCGTAACGCGCGGTGCGTTCGTCCGAGCTGACTTCGGAAACGGTTTGAGAATCGCTACCGGAGTCTTGGGTTTCTTCGTCCCAGACTGATTTCGAATGACCATCACCGGCTTTGTCCAGGATCATGCCGGCAGCGACAGTGGTGTTGTTGATCCGGTCGATGACGATAAAGGCACCGGTGGAGCGATTGCGGCGGTAGGCGTCAAAGTGGATTGGCGCCGACAGGGTGATGCCGACGCGGCCGATGGCATTGAGTTCCAGTTCCGGCGCGGGACTGCGGTGCAGCGTGTTCACGTCGACTTTGTAGTTCAGCGTGTCGATGGTGCCAGGGATGGATTGGGTGGTGTGTTTGAACAGATAGGTTTTGCCCGGCACCATTGCTTCTTCGCCCATCCACACCAACATGGCTTCGATCGAGTCGCGCGACTTGGGCAGGTTGCCGGGGCGAACGATCATGTCGCCGCGAGAGGCATCGATTTCGTCTTCCAGCGTCAACGTGATCGACAGCGGCGCGAACGCCTCGTCTAGATCGCCGTCATAGGTCACGATCGACTTGACCTTGGATTTTTGCTTGCTCGGCAACACCATGATTTCCTCACCCGGGCGGATGATGCCCGATGCGATCGTGCCGCAGAAGCCGCGGAAATCCAGGTTGGGGCGATTGACCAATTGCACCGGCATCCGGAAGTCTTGCAGATTGCGGTCGCTGCCGATGTAGACCGATTCCAGAAAGTTCATCAGCGTTGTTCCGCCGTACCAGTCCATCGACTTGCTGCGGTCGACGACGTTGTCGCCGTTAAGGGCGCTGATGGGAATGAAATGCAAGTCGGGCAAATCCAGACGTGTGGCGAAGGAGCGATAGTCGTCGCAGATGGCTTCGAATTTGGATTGGTCGTAATCGATCAAGTCCATCTTGTTGATCGCGACAACGACGTGCCGAATCCCCAGCAGCGAGACGATGAACGAGTGACGCTTGGTTTGCGTCATCACGCCGTGGCGGGCGTCGATCATCAGGATTGCCAGGTCGGCCGTCGACGCACCGGTGGCCATGTTACGGGTGTATTGTTCATGACCCGGGGTGTCGGCGATGATGAATTTGCGTTTCGCTGTACTGAAGTAGCGGTAGGCGACATCGATCGTGATGCCTTGCTCGCGTTCTTCCTTCAGCCCGTCCATGAATAGCGAGGGGTCAAAATTACCACCGGTCGAACCGTGTTTGGCCGAGTCGTTTTGGACCTTGGCCAATTCGTCTTCGTAGACCAGTTTCGAATCGTACAGCAGTCGCCCGATCAAGGTGCTCTTGCCGTCGTCAACACTGCCGCAGGTGATGAACCGCAGCAGTTGCTTGTTCTCGTGCTGTTTGAGGTAAGCGTTGATGTCGGTGGCGATTAGGTCTGACTGGTGCGACATGAGAGCGAACTGGGAGAGGATGACGGGTGACGGTGTGGTGGAGCGATGCCAATCGCTGACGGGGCGCTATTGAAGCAGGCGTTAGAAGTAGCCGCGTTCTTTTTTCTTCTGCATTCCGACGCCGCCTTCGTCCTGGTCGATCACGCGGCCTTGGCGTTCACTGGTGGTGGTCAACAGCATTTCTTGAATCACGTCGACCAAATCCGTCGCGTCGGATTCGACCGCGCCCGACAACGGGTAGCAGCCCAGTGTGCGGAACCGCACCATTTTTTCTTCCTCGACCTCGCCCTCCAGCAATGGCATGCGATCGTCATTGCGTAGCAGCAACACGCCATCGCGATTGACGACGCGGCGTTTTTCCGACAAATACAGCGGCACAATGGGAATCTTTTCCAAGTGGATGTATTGCCAAACATCCAACTCCGTCCAGTTGCTCATCGGGAAAACACGGATCGATTCGCCTTTGTTCACTCGGGTGTTGTAGAGGTTCCACAATTCGGGACGCTGGTTTTTGGGATCCCAGCGGTGGCCCTTGTCGCGGAAGCTAAACACACGCTCTTTGGCTCGCGATTTTTCTTCGTCGCGGCGGGCGCCGCCAAAGGCCGCATCGAAGCCGTGTTTGTCCAAAGCGGCTTTGAGGGCATCGGTTTTCATCAATTCGGTGTGCCGCTCGCTGTCTTCCCAGGGCTTGATGTCGTGTTTCAGGCCTTCTTCGTTGATGTGGACGATCAGGTCTAAACCGAGTTCTTTGGCGACATAATTATCGCGGAACTCGTACATCTCTTTGAATTTCCAGGTCGTATCGACGTGCAGCAGCGGAAAGGGCGGTTTGGCCGGCGCAAACGCTTTGAGCGCCAGATGAAGCAGCACCGAAGAATCCTTGCCGATGCTGTAGAGCATCACAGGATTTTGGAATTCTGCCGCGACTTCACGGAAGATATGGATGCTTTCTGCTTCCAGTTGTTTCAGGTGGGTCAGGTTGTAGTCCGACATCAGGCCGCCATAAGGGGGACGAGTTTCACGTTCGCACGGCTGCCGCAAGCAGCCTGCCGGGGAGTATAGACATCAGGACGTGGCTGACGAGAGCGGGTTCGATCGATCGGGTGAGAAACAGCCCTCTCCCGTTGCCTTACGGCTGGATCAGGTTTAGGCTCTTGGATTACGCGCCGGGGAAACGCTGTCTCCCGGCCATGTCAACTAATCGGAGTGATTCTGGTGTCGGGAACTTGCGTCATCGGTTTGCAGTGGGGAGACGAGGCGAAAGGCAAATTAGTTGATTTGCTGGCCTCGCAGTTTGACCTAGTTGTTCGCTACCAAGGCGGTGCCAATGCGGGGCACACCGTGGTGGTCGGCGAGGAGGTGTACAAGCTGCATCATATTCCGAGCGGCATTCTACATTCGGGGGTCCAGAATCTGATCACCCCCGGTGTCGTGATCAATCCGGAAACGATGATTGCGGAAATGGATGGTTTGGACAAACGCGGTATTCACTGTGACGACAACTTGCTGGTCAGCGAGCGGGCGCACCTGGTGATGCCCTGGCACATGGCCGAAGACCGACAAATCAATGCGACCGCCGTCCGCGGCGAATCGATCGGCACCACCAACCGCGGCATCGGCCCCTGTTATCGCGACAAGGTCGGGCGGACCCACGCGATTCGCATGATCGATTTGGTCCAGTCCAATCGAGACGAACGGATCGCCACCGTTGCGCAGCAGAAATTGGCGATTCTGCGGACCATGGGCGCTTCGGACGAAGAACTGGAATCGGTTGCCGTCGAAACGGTTGTCGCTCAAGCGGCGCGGTGGGGCGATCGGTTGCGGGGCATGATCGGCGACACCACCGATTTGTTGTTGGATGCCGCCGAAGCCGACAAGCGAATTTTGTTCGAAGGCGCCCAGGGCGCGCTGCTGGACATCGACCATGGCACCTACCCATTTGTCACCAGCAGCAACAGCAGCGGAGTCGGTGTCTGTGCCGGAGCTGGCGTGCCGCCTCGCTGGATCAACACCGTGCTGGGTGTTTGCAAGGCCTACAGCACCCGCGTCGGTGGCGGCCCATTTGTGACCGAATTAGAGGATGAAACCGGAGACCGCATTCGCACCTTGGGCAATGAATTCGGCACCACCACAGGCCGTCCGCGGCGTTGTGGTTGGTTCGATGCCGTGGCGGTTCGCTACACTGCGCGGCTGAGTGGTGTGACACGGTTGGCGTTGATGATGATGGACGTCCTGGCCCATCTGGACGAGCTAAAGGTTTGTGTGGCGTATGAGCTTGATGGCGAGCGGATCACGCGGTTCCCCAGCCACAGCGAAGAACTGCGTCGTTGCAAACCGATCTACGAAACCATCCCCGGCTGGAAACAACCGGTCGACGACGTGCGTAGGGAGGAAGACTTCCCCGCCGGTGCATTGGCGTATGTGCGTCGGATCGAAGAACTGGTGGGGATTCCTGTCGGTGTGCTTTCGGTTGGCCCCGATCGGGCTCAGACGATTTTTACCAAGCAGTCGGGCGAGTTAAATTTGCAACCGATCGGAGTGTGATCGATCGATGAACGCAGACGGTTCTGATTTGAAATCCGCAGCTGATTTGAAACCCGCGACGGCAACCACCGCCGCGCCGCAAAAGACGCTGCCGCGTCACGTTGCCATTATCATGGATGGCAACGGGCGTTGGGCGCAAGCCCGCGGCCTGGAGCGAATCGAAGGCCATCGTCGCGGTGTCGATACCGTTCGCATGATCAGCGAGACCTGTACCGAGCTAGGGATCGCCGCGGTGACGCTGTATTGCCTGTCCAGTGAGAACTGGAAACGGCCGCAGGCGGAGCTGGAGTTTCTGATGCACCTGCTGCAACAGTACCTGGTCGATGAACGCCAGATGATCATGGACAACGGTTTGCGTTTAAAGGTCATTGGACGGCGTGACCGCTTGCCAGCCGGTGTGCTGGCGGAAATGGACAAGACGCTGGAGATGTCGGCGGGCAACAACGGTACCGAACTGGTGCTGGCGATCGATTACGGCGGCCGCGACGAGATCACGTCGGCGGTGCGTTTGCTGTGCCAAGACGTCCGCGACGGAAAGATCAACGAATCCGAAATCGACGAAGAAATGATCTCCAGCAGGCTCTACACCGCTGGGTTACCGGATGTCGATTTAATGATTCGCACCGGCGGCGAGTTGCGCGTCAGCAATTTCTTGTTGTGGCAGCTCAGTTATGCCGAGTTTTGGATGACCGAGACCTGTTGGCCCGAATTTAGCCGCCGCGAGTTTGAATCGGCGCTCGAGAGTTTTGTTTCACGCGATCGCCGCTTTGGTGGTCTTTCAGTCGGCCAGTAGGGAAGGAAAAAGGCGGCCCATGCTACGAGACCGGTTGCGGACGAGTGCGGTATTGATCGCGCTGGTGTTGGGGTTGCTGTTCTTGGACCGGACCGTTTCTCCGCCGGGGGCCGAAGGCATTTGGTTGCTGCCGCTGTTGCTGTTTTTCACCATCGGAACGTCCTGGGAAATGGCGACGATGCTGAGAACCGCAGGACACTCGATTCAGCGCGGCAATGCGGTCACTGGTGCAGCGATCATTGCGGTGTCGGCGGCGGTTCCGTTCTTGTGGGCCATCAGCGAATCGGGCTATCCGGGTGATTGCCCGATTGGCCGATTGGGCTGGATCGTCTTGGCAGCCGTTTTGGCGATCTTTGTGATCTTGTTGTCCGAGATGCGCGACTACGGCCGCGAACCCTCCGTGGCCTTGGGGCGGGCTATCGACCGAACCTGTTCCTCGGTGTTTGTCTCGATGTATGTGGGGATACCGATGGCGATGCTGACCGCGCTGCGATCGATGCATTGCGACTCGACGGCGGGCCGGTTCGGTTTAGCGGCGCTGGTCACGATGATCATGGTCACCAAAGTGGCCGATGCAGGGGCCTACTTTTCTGGTCGGGCTTTCGGGCGTCATAAATTGATTCCGCGTCTGTCACCGGGGAAAACGATCGAAGGGGCCTTTGGCGGCATCCTGGCGTCGACCCTGGTCGCCTACCTGTGCCTAAGTTACCTGTTCCCCACGATCCAAACGCCCCTTAAAACCGGACTTTCCGGACTGTTGGCACAGCCATGGTTGGGGGCGCTGGTGTTGGGGCCAACGCTGGCGATCACCGGAATGATGGGAGATTTGGCTGAATCGCTGTTCAAACGCGATTCGGGAGTCAAGGACAGTGGTCACCTGCTGCCCGGTTTGGGGGGGGTGTGGGACGTCACTGACTCCTTGATTGCAGCGAGTGTGCCAGCATTTTTCTGCTTCGCGGCAGGCGTTGGTGGGTAATAATGCGGTGGCTTCTAGCGGTGAAGTCGATACGATTGTCAAATTGAATTCTGATCCTGGGCTGCCGGTCGACCGGCACAGGCTGATTTCAACCTCCGTTGATCTCGATGGATCAAACCAACCACATGGCCGAGGGGTCGGCCCAACTGAATGACTGAAGCCACATTAATGGTCAGTGAGCCTGACGAGTTGTTGCAACTGTTCGGGCCGCGGGATCAACATCTTCGAAAGTTGCGGCAGTTATTTGACGTCACAATCACACATCGCAATGGGCGTGTGCGAATTGCTGGTGAGGGTGACAATGTGTCTGGCGCCCTGCGAACGCTGGAAAAGCTTCGCCATCAGATTCAAAAGCACGGCGGCATCAGTGGCGACGACGTCGCGACGTTGGCGACCGAAGAGGGGGCGACGGTCAAAACAAAGGAAGGCTCGGCGGCGACCGGAAAACCCAAGGTCAGCAATAGCGACGACATTGCGATCCAACATGTCGGTCGTCGAATTCGGCCCCGGACCGAAGGCCAAGCGAAATATGTCGATGCGATCCGTCAATATGACCTGACCTTTGCCACCGGTCCGGCTGGCTGCGGAAAAACCTATTTGGCCGTCGCCACGGCGGTTGAAGCGCTCAAGGCCGGTCAGATTCGCAAGATCGTGTTGGTGCGACCGGCCGTCGAAGCCGGTGAGAGTCTGGGTTTTTTGCCGGGCGACCTGCGCGCCAAATTGAACCCCTATCTGCGACCGCTGTTGGATGCGCTCGGCGAGATGGTTGACTATGACCGGGCTCGCGAATTGATGGAGCAAGAAGTGATCGAAGTGATCCCGCTGGCCTATATGCGGGGGCGGACGTTGAACGACGCTTTCATCATCCTGGACGAAGCCCAGAACACGACCATTGCTCAGATGAAAATGTTTTTGACGCGGATGGGCGAAGGCAGCAAGATGGTTGTCAGTGGTGATGCGACACAATTGGACCTGCCGCGCGGCGTGACCAGTGGTTTGCGAGATGCGATTCGTCGTTTAAGCCGGATCAAGGCGATCGGAGTGATCCGATTGACCGGCGAAGACATTGTGCGGCATCGATTGGTCCAGCGGATCGTGGAAGCGTATGAAGAAACCGAAGAACCCACCACGACCTCGAACACCAGACCGCGACGCGCCAGCGTGCGCATGATCGGCGGCGAGATGACTCCACGTAATAGTGCCGAGGGAACCATGGATCGCTAGCGCCCCGTCCGAATCGGGGTGCTGCGTTTCCGCAGTGATGAACGGCCAAAACAAAACGCGTACGCGTCAAGAGCGCATTGAATCGCTTGGGATCCCCAAGCCGAAGTTTGTTCAATGGTGGATTGACAGCGACAAAGCGGATTGGGCGGTGCGGATCGCCATTGGCGTGTTTGCCGCCGTGGCATTGCTGGTGGTCTGTCGCGCCTGGGAGCCGCGGTTTGCCTTTCGCAGCGGCACCATACCGATGCGGTCTGTGATCGCACGCGTCGATTTTGAAGTCGAAGACGAGATCGATTCCGAGGCGCAGCGGCTAAAGAAAGTCCGCGAGTTGCCCGTTTTCTATCACAACCGGTTGGCATCACTGCAGCAACTGCGCGCCAGATTGAAAAACCGCCTGCTTGTGATCCTGCATGCCGCATCGCTACAGGAGATGGGCACCGAACAGAGCAGCGCGTTCGCCGAGTTTGCCGATTCGGTTCCGGTCACGCCCGAATCAGCCGGTGACGGTGAACCGTCGGCATCAGACAAGTTCAACGCGATCAAAGCCGTCTTGGGGGGCGACAAAGAACTGGAAAAGCTGGACACGGCGTTCCGGACCCTGACAACCGACGAATTTAAAAATGGTTTGCTGCAGTCGCTCAAGCATGCCCCCGAACAGGGCAGCCAGCGCGAGATTCGCGTCTACACGACGGATCCCTCGGACGCCGTGCATGTCAAAGTCGATGACGTGCAGATTGCGCTCATGCAACCAAAGATCGACAAGATGTTGGCCGAGGAATTCCGGCGTCTGTTCGGCGGTGAAGTCGACGTGGATCAGGCACGCTTGGTCGCCAAGATGATCAGTAAGTGGATCGATGCTCATTTGCCCGAGTACGTGACGCTGACCTATGACGACGAAGCCAGTGAGAAGGCGCGAGCCGAGATTGCCGCCAGTGTGCCGCCGGTGATGAAGAAGTTTCATGCGGGAAAAAGCGAGCTGGCCGATGCCGGTGAACCGCTTGAACCGGATGAACTGCGTCTGCTGAGGCAGGAACACGTGCAGTGGACCAAATACCGCGGGACCACCGATCGCATCGCCCGCACGTTGGCCTATGCCGGCATGATTGCGGCGCTGTACTTGTTGTGCGGTTCGTACATCGTGTTCGTCGATGACCGTTCGTTGGTGCTGGACCGGGTCAAACTATCCAAGCTGTTGTTGCTGTTCGTCTGCACGATCGGGATCAGTTTTTGGGTCGCCAGCGACCAGTATCGCAGTGAGCTGGCGCCGTTGGTGGTCGCATCGATCATTACCGCGATCGTCTATGGGCGTGATCTGGCGCTGCTGTTGATGTCCGCGGCATGTATTAGCGTGACGCTGTTTTTGAACGAAGACCTGCGACACCTGGTGATGCTGACCGCGGCGACGACCAGTGCCACGCTGTTGTCCGGTCGAATTCGTTCGCACAGCCACCTGTTGTTTGTCGGTGCTGTTTCTGCTGCGGTCACGATATTGACGGTGGTCGGCGTGGGGATCGTTGCCGGTGAAACCATGACCGTTTCGGTGGGGGTGGGCTCGGATTTGCAAGCGGCTCCACCGACGGCGACTCCGTTTTTGGACGTCTTGAAAGTCCTGATTCAGGAAGGGCTGCGCGCGGGAGCCTTTATCGTCGTCAGTGCTGCCGCATTGACGCCCGTGTTGCCACTGATTGAGAAAGTGTTCGGGGTTCAGACGGATCTAAGTCTGTTGAGTCTGAGTGATGCCAGCCATCCGTTGCTGCGACGTTTGGCACAGCGGGCACCGGGGACTTACAACCACAGTATCAATGTGGCATCGATCGCCGAAGCCGCCGCGGATTCGATCGGCGCGAATGGTTTATTGGTTCGGGTGGGCGCCTATTTCCATGACATCGGCAAGATGTTCAAGCCGGAATACTTCATCGAAAACCAAAGCGGTGTCAATCAACATGATTCGCTGCAGCCGGCGATGAGCACGTTGGTGATCATTGCACACGTCAAGGACGGTGCGGATTTGGCTCGCAATCACCATTTGCCGCAGCCGATCATCGATTTGATCATGCAGCACCACGGCACCACGCTGGTCGAGTACTTCTTTAACGAAGCGGCCAAACGCAGCGAAGACAATCCGAACGAAAAACAAGTCAGTGACAAAGACTTTCGCTATCCCGGACCGAAACCGCAAACACTAGAAGCGGCCGTGATGATGCTGGCCGACACCGTGGAAAGCGCCAGCCGTACGCTGGTCGATCCCACACCGGCTAGAATTCAGAACCTGGTCGATCGAATCGCACAGAAGAAAATGGCCGATGGTCAATTCGACGAATGCGGGCTGACGTTCCGCCAATTGAACCTGGTGCGTAAGAGTCTGGTCAAATCGTTGACAGCGATCTATCACGCACGTGTCAAATATCCCAGCCAACAACCTGCATGATTGATCCCGGAGCGCCGCAGCAAATGCGGCCAGCAAGCGATCCTGACTCGTCTCCGCTAACGGTTGAAATCCTCTGGGACTCGCCCGTCCAGGATTGGCGCCAACGCCTTGATCTGACAGATCAGCGAATCGTTCAAGCCGTTGTGCTGGCGGCCGCCGAGCGCGGGTTCGATAGCGGCGAGATCGGTGTTCGCGTGACGGACGATCGGTCGATCCATGAAATCAATCGGCGGCATCTCTCGCACGATTACCCCACCGACGTGATCAGTTTCATGTATCGCGCCGACGGCGGACAGCTTGAAGGCGAATTGGTGGTCAGCATCGACACCGCGGCCGAAAACGCCGATCAAGCCGATTGGTCGGTCGCCGAGGAACTGTTGCTGTATGTGATCCACGGTGTGTTGCACATCGGTGGGATGGACGATCATGCCCCCGACGACCGCGAAGCGATGCGTCGCAGCGAGCGCGCGGTGCTCCAGCGGATGGGAGTTCGGACCACGGCAGACGACGCGTCGGCCTCTTCGGAGGGTTCCAGTGTTGGTTAGTTTTTGGCCCTGTTTGTTGATCTCGATGGCCGGTTTTTTGCTCAGCAGCATCGGCGGATTGGGCGCCGAACTGCTGGACTCGTTTGCCGGCCGATCGCTGGAAGCGTTTTGTCGATTCAAAAAGCGACGCGAGCGGTTCACATCGGTCTTGGAACACCAGGACGCGGCAATTCGCGGTAGCGAGTACCTGCGGATGATCGGGACCGTGCTGTTTCTGATTGCCGGCACCGCGGCGCTGATCATCCACAAGCAGGACGTCGAAGCGGTGGCGATGAGCTGGACGCTGGGTTCATTGGCGGTGTGGTGTGTGGTGGCGATGTTTTCGATGATGGCGGTGCATTCCTGGTTGCCCGAAGCCGTCACGCGGTTCGCGTCGGCGCCGCTGCTGTATCACACCTGGCCGTTCTGGCGATCGCTGTCGTCGGTGATGAATCCGTTCTCGCTGCCCGGAGAGATCATCGAAGCGATCACGCGACGATTGTCGGGGCAAGAGGAGAACGAGGACGAGCCGGAGGAATTGTTGGAAGATGAAATCCGCACGATCATCGCGGCGGGGACCAACCGAGGCATCTTTGGTCCCGGCGTTCGGGAAATGATCCAAAACGTGATGGACCTGGGGGACGACACCGTCGGCCATATCATGACCGTTCGCGGCGACATCGATGCGGTTGAAGTCGGTGACAGTTGGCCGGTGGTGATGCAGCAGGTCATTGATTCGGGTCGCACGCGGTTGCCGGTCTATGATGGCACCTTGGATCAGGTGGTGGGCGTGTTGTACGTCAAGGATTTGTTGCCTGAACTAAGTGACGGCAAAACGCCAGCGCGGCCGCTGAGTGATTTGATGCGTCACGCCTGGACCGTTCCGGTCGATCGCAGTGTGGATGCTCTGTTGCGAGAGTTCTTGCACAGTCGCAGTCACATGGCGATTGTGCTGGATGAATTCCAGCAGACCGCCGGCGTGGTGACGATCGAGGATGCGTTGGAAGAGATCGTCGGTGAAATTGTTGACGAATCCGACGAGGACGAAGAAACGCGGTTCGACGTGATTGACGAAACCACGGTGATCGTCAGCGGTCGGGTGATGGTCGATGATTTGAACGATCGATTGCACTGGACGCTGCCGGAAAGCGACGATTACGAAACCATCGCCGGATTGGTGCTCAACAGCCTGGGGAAAATCCCCGAATCGGGGGCCACGTTCGAAATCGGCGACGCCGCCTTTGAAGTGTTGCAGGCGACCAGCCAAAAAATCGAAATGATGGAAGTTCGCTATCAACCCGGTGGCCGGATTGCGGTCTAACCGCATGAAAGCCCCCGATTTGCAAGTCCAGCTCGCTGTTGGGATGGCGTTTCTTGTGCAAAATGCCCGATTCACCACGCCGGGTCATTACGTTTTGCCGACCGAATTATAGAATTTGACGAATGTTTCTCAATTGGAACACTCGATACAACCCCTACAGTCCGTTCGCATCAAGTATTGGCGCTTGATGCCGATCGTCCCAGCAGGTCTTGCTGTGACGGGGACACTCAGGCGGACCCGCCAGACGAAACGAAAACTCTGTTCATGACGACCAAAAAAGAAGTCAAATCGGTATCCGGAATCACCGTGCGTTTGGCAGGCGACTCCGGCGATGGAATGCAATTGCTGGGTACCCAGCTGACCAATACCAGTGCCTTGGCGGGAAACGATGTCGCAACGTTCCCCGATTTTCCGGCGGAAATCCGTGCCCCCCGAGGCACGCGAGCCGGTGTCAGCGGTTTCCAGGTCCAATTCGCCCAAACTGAAATTTTCACGCCCGGCGACACCCTCGATGCGCTGGTGGTGATGAACCCTGCGGCGATGGTGACCAACATCCAGGATCTGCGCAAAGGCGGAATCCTGATCGCCAACGAAGACGGCTTTACCGAGAAAGATTTCAAATTGGCCAAAGTCGACGCCAATCCGCTCGACGCAACCGTGATCAATGACAGTTATCGGCTGATCAAAGTCCCGATGACTCAGTTGACCCGGACGGCGGTTTCCGAGCACGGTTTAAGCCCCAAAATTGCCGACCGCTGCAAGAACTTCTTTGCGATGGGATTGGTGTATTGGTTGTTCGGGCGATCGCTGGATCCGACACTGCGGTTCATCGAGAACAAATTCGGACGCAAACCCGATGTTGCGTCGGCCAACGTGACCGCACTGCGAGCCGGTTGGGCGTATGGCGAAACCACCGAAGCGTTTGGCGAAAGTTATCAAGTCGATGCGGCCGACCTGAAACCCGGAACCTATCGCAACATCATGGGCAACCAAGCCCTGGCATTGGGATTGGTCGCGGCGAGCCGGTTGAGCAACAAGGATATGTTCTATGGAACCTATCCCATCACGCCGGCCAGTGACATCTTGCACGAACTGACCAAACACAAAAATTTTGGTGTGCGCACCTTTCAAGCCGAAGACGAAATCTCCGCGATGTGCGCCACCATCGGAGCGGCGTTCGGCGGCACGATGGCCGTGACCGCAAGCAGTGGTCCCGGGATCGCGCTCAAAGCCGAGGCGATGGGATTGGGGATGATGTTGGAACTGCCGATGATCGTCATCAACGTCCAACGCGGCGGTCCCAGCACGGGGTTGCCGACCAAAACCGAGCAAAGCGATTTGTTGCAAGCGATGTTTGGCCGTAACGGCGAATCACCGCTGCCGATCATCGCGCCACAATCCCCCGCGGATTGTTTTGACATGGCCATCGAAGCCTGGCGGATCGCAACCGAATGCATGGTTCCAGTGATGATCTTGTCAGACGGCTACATTGCTAACGGCAGTGAGCCCTGGAAGATCCCGACCACGGATTCGCTCTCGCACATCAAGATCGAACATCCCGCCGGAATCGAAGCGGGGGAACCGTTCTTGCCCTACCTGCGTGATGAAAACCTGGCTCGCCCATGGGCCATTCCAGGCACCGAAGGACTGATGCACCGACTGGGTGGATTGGAAAAGGAAAACGAAACCGGCAACGTCAGCTATGACCCGGCCAACCACCAATTCATGGTGGAAACCCGGGCGGCGAAGGTTGCCAACATCGCCGACCGCATCCCCGACCAGGAGGTGTTTGGGGAGAGCAGTGGTGATTTGCTGGTGTTATCGTGGGGCGGAACCTACGGTGCCTGTCACACCGCCGTGCAGCGGTGCCAACAAGCCGGACACCGTGTCAGCCATACACATTTGCGATACATCAATCCGTTCCCCAAAAACCTGGGTGAACTGATGAAAGGTTTCGATCGCGTGTTGGTCCCCGAATTGAATATGGGCCAGTTGCGAATGCTGCTGCGGGCGAAGTACTTAGTCGACTGTATCGGCTTCAACAAAGTCCAAGGCAAACCGTTTGCCGTTAGCGAATTGATCGAACAGATCGAGGCGCAACTGGCGTCACCGGTTGCCGCCTAAACTCCGATTCGCACGCTCGCAGGCGATCCAATGCCTGCCAGCCCCACCCTTCAAATATTCGTTTTCAGTAATCGCCTGCTATGTCCCTTCCAGTTCTTAAAGCCGCTGATTTTGCTTCCGACCAAGACGTACGTTGGTGCCCAGGATGCGGCGACTATGCGATTTTGGCGCAGATGAAAAAGGTCCTACCCGAATTGGGTGTTCCGCGCGAAAAGATCGTCTTCATTAGCGGTATCGGCTGTAGCAGCCGATTCCCGTACTACATGAACACCTACGGGATGCACAGCATTCACGGCCGTGCACCAACGTTTGCAACCGGTTTGAAATCGACTCGACCGGATTTGATGGTGTGGGTGATCACCGGCGATGGCGACGCGCTTTCGATCGGCGGCAATCATTTCATCCATGTGCTGCGACGCAATTTGGACATCAACATCGTGTTGTTTAACAACCGCATCTATGGACTGACCAAAGGCCAATACAGCCCGACCAGTAGCGAAGGCCAGGTGACGAAAAGCACGCCGATGGGATCGATCGACCATCCGCTTAATCCGCTGTCGGTGGCGTTGGCCGCCGAAGCCACCTTCGTCGCCCGTACACTGGACGCTCACGTCAAACATCTCGGGACCGTGCTGAAACGCGCCTCGGAGCACAAAGGGACTTCGCTGGTCGAGGTTTATCAGAACTGCAACGTGTTCAACGACGGAGCGATGGCGTACGCCCAAGAAAAGAAACAGCGGGCCGATAACGTCGTGGAACTCGAGCACGGCAAGCCGTTGGTGTTCGGCAAAGAGAATGAAAAAGGCATTCGTTTAGTCGGTAATCATCTGGAAATCGTCAATCGCAGCGACGTGCAAGACGATGATCTGTTGATTCACGATGAAAAAGATCCCAACCCATCGATCCAGATGATGTTGGCACGAATGCGTTATCCCGAGATGCCTGAACCGATCGGCGTGCTGCGTCAGGTCGAAGGCGTCGCTACGTACAATGACCAGATCAACGACCAAGTCGCACTCGCCAAACAAAAGCAAGGCGAAGGCGAATTGGAAAAACTGTTCCACTCAGGTGATACCTGGGTCGTGAACTAATCGGCCCATCGACTGAATCGATTCACCAACCGGTTTTCTCCAGGGAAGAATTAAATGCCACGCGGAAAGACATACCCAAACGTCACGAGAGCCATCGGCGAAACCCCCATGATCCAAGTCAATCGCTTGGTTCCCGAGGGCGGCGCAACCGTGTTTGCAAAGTGTGAGTTCTTTCAACCGCTCAACAGCGTCAAGGATCGAATCGGCGTTGCGATGATCGAAGCCGGTGAGAAAGACGGATCGATCAACGCCGAGACCCACATCATCGAGCCGACCAGCGGAAACACCGGCATTGCATTGGCATTCGTTTGTGCCGCCAAAGGGTACAAGTTGACATTGACGATGCCCGAATCGATGTCCGTGGAACGACGTGCCCTATTGCGTGCGATGGGTGCCAACTTGGTTTTGACACCCGCCGGTGATGGCATGAAAGGCGCGATCAATACCGCCGCCGAACTGGTTGCAGCCGGCGACAATGCGTTTATGCCACAACAGTTCGAGAACCCGGCAAACCCCGCGATCCACGAAGCCACCACAGGGCCAGAGATCTGGGAAGACAGCGGACAACAGATCGACGCGATCGTGGCCGGCGTCGGTACCGGCGGAACCATCACCGGTGTGGCTCGCTACATGAAGCAAAAAAACCCTGACTTCAAAGCCTTTGCCGTCGAACCGGTCCACTCCGCTGTGATCGGCGGTGGGTCACCTGGCAAGCACCGCATTCAAGGCATCGGTGCCGGTTTCATCCCCAAGAATTTGGACACCAGTCTGATCGACGACGTGGTCCAAGTGGAAGACGAAGACGCGTTTACCTGGGGACGTCGTTTGGCGAAAGAGGAAGGCATCGTGGCGGGCATCAGCAGTGGTGCCAACATGTGGGCCGCTGCCCAAGTTGCCGCCCGCCCGGAAATGAAAGGCAAGCGGATCGTCACGATCATGTGCAGCCTGGGTGAACGCTATCTCAGCACACCGCTGTTTGGTGATCTGGGTCTGTAAGCTACGGCGCCCCGACGAAAGAATCTGTTGAGCCGCCCTGCCCGGCGACTGCACGCGTTTTGAAGCCAGCGCTTCAATGGTAACCCACGCGTCAGCGAGGGATTTAGGGTGTTAGCGGGATGCCTGGCTGACAGGTTTTAAGTTGCGTTTTTTCGGTAACCCGACGCATCAGCGAGAGATTTGGGGTCTTAATGGGATCCCTCGCTCACTTTTCGGTTACCAAAAAACAATGCCCCACGCAAAAGCGCTGGCTTTAAAACGGTCGCGCCGGGTTACCAAAGCACGATGCCTCATGCAAAACCTACTTGTAAAACTCGCATCGGTGAGGGCCACCATGCCCCCCACGCCGTGCCGTCAAAAGGACTCGCCGAATACGGTGATTTGGGCTAAAAACCGCGCCCGGTAACGGTTATGGTTGCCGGTCTTTCATTGCAGCAAAACAGCGATTGCGGACCAATATGGCGAAGGGTTTGTTTACACAGGGAATGTGCATCCTATTGCGGGATCGCGTTGCGCTCTCTGCACTGCAAGAAAAGCTGGCATCGTTTGATTTTGTGGGGGTCCAGGAATCGGTCGTCGATGGTGCATCGCCCGAAACGTTGGTGCTGGATTTTCGTCCCGAAGTCGGCGGGCATTTGCTGGTGACGCCGTCCACCGATCCGTGGCCGGATCTGATGGGCGATCCTGAATCCGAACCCGATACGTTCGTGGCTTGGTCGCTGGGCCAATTTGGTCCGCTGGCCTTTCCCGGCTGCCTGCAACGTGCCGGTGAACAATCGTGGGGCTGGGAACAGGGCGAACAGGCCGTCGAAGAACACACCGCCCATGTCAGATTGTTGATCAGTTACGTGCTCGGTGCCGACGAATCAGAGGAACCGGGCGAAGACGAATCCGAGGATGTGGTGCTGATCCCCGAGGATTATGATCCGATCGGTGAGCTGCAGTTTCTGACTCGAGCCGTCTCGGCATTGCTGGAATTGCCCGAAGCGATTTGTTATTTCAATCCCGGCGGCGAAGTGCTGCGAGACCAAAACGGATTGCGGCAGGGATTGAATTACGCTTGGAACTATGAATTGCCGCCGTTGGACATGTGGACGAACGTCAGACTGTTCCGCGCCAATAATTCCTGGGCGATGATGGACACGGTCGGCATGGGCCAACTCGATATGCCCGACATGGAAGCGGTGTACGACACCAGCCGCTATGAACCGGCCGACGTGGAGCGGTTCTTGCGCAACGCGTCGCTGTATTTGATGAGCACGTCCGAAGAGTTCGAAGACGGGGATTCGGCCGACGGCCCCGGCGATATCAGTTGGAACGCGATCGAGTGCGAAGAAAGTCTGTCCGATCCGCCACGTGGGACCATCCGTTGGCTACCCGATGACGGTTCTGATCCTCCGGAATCCTTGATGCGCCGCAGCACAGATCTGGACGACGATGTTTTGGATCAAGAGCCCGATGACCTGGACGACGAAGCATTCGGGTACTAGACGTCCAATTCGTCCAGGCGGTTGATCAAGTCATCCAGATTCTGGTCGCTGCGGGTTCCAACGGCGGTTGGAGGTTTCGCTTGAGCGTCGGAGACCGCTGGGGTGGAACCGACCGGTGAGACGAGTGGCGTGGGGGTCGGGACAGGTTTTGTCCGCTGTGGCTGAGGCGATCGTGGTGGTGTGAGCCCGCCCAGCGAAACGGTTTTGACCGCCAGCGAGTCTTTCAGCCGGACCAGTTCCGCGGTGATCTTCGCCGCGTCGGTGTGTCGCGTTAGATCGAACAGGAACAATCGACGTACGCCGCTGCCAGCAGTTCTACCGCCCTCGTGGTCGGGATCCAATTGGTGCGGAGCTCGGACGCCATGGAACTCGATCCCGGACAGGACCGACAGCATGTCATCGGCGCTGCGCCAGTCCAGGATTGCCGAGGGAACGCTGATGCCGTCCAAGGTCAAACGGTCGGTGGAATCGGCGCTGATCGCGTCAAAGCGATCGACCAGGGTCAGGTCCAGTCCGGCGCGTCCAATCAAATAGCCCACCAAGGCTTCGGCGAGTGCCGCGCCGGCGGCGGGTGGGTTCTGGACCAAGATGACAGGCAGTCGCATTGTCAGTTTCGTATCACGCGTTGAATTTCAATGGGTTCGCTTGAGCGTCTTCGACCATATCATACAGTTCGAACCACAGGTCTCGAACATTCGTTTTGGGCGTGACGGGGCGATTCTTCAATTGATTGTCGACCAGTTTTCGAATTTCGTACGGCGAATCGTGTAGCAGATCACCCGCCAACGATCGAATCAATTTTTCCGAGGGACAAGTTTCGTGCACCGTCGTCCAGCCTGGGATGCGGTGGTGTGCCGTTGCCAGAATCGTCAACTTGTTGCTGCTGGCTGATTTCGCGATCCGCCACCGAGACAGATGTGAGAGTTGTTCCCAGCCATCGATCATGATCAGCCCCTGAGGTGGCAACTGTTTCAGATCCGCGCGAATCCGCCGGCTGGCGCGCATGCGTTCGCCAATCCGTTTCCGCAGCGGAATGTTGGGATCATTGCACAATTGATGAAAGGCAACCTTGGGATAGCTGCGTTGTAGTTTGGGCAAAAAGGTGTGCAGCAAAGTCGATTTGCCGGTTCCATGGGGCCCCAGGATCAAGCCGCGTTTGGCGGTGCGCAGTTGGGCCAGAACGGCTTCCAAATGCGAGTCGACGGTGTGCGGGCTGGTCCCACTGGCGCCGTGCGTGAACCGATACACAACTTGTGACGGCGCGACGCACTTGGTCGAAAACGGATTCGAGGGCTGAAAGGCGAACGAAGCATTCACCGTGAGACTCCGAAAAATTGATTGGTGGGAAGAGGACAGAATGGTTGTGGAACAACAGGTCAAGCAGGCACCTCTTACTTCATGCCCGATCCATCGCCCTCCGAATGTTTCGCCCTCGCTTGGGAGGGTGAAATCGTTTATGACTCGAATGCCAACACTAAAAAACTGCACGATCCACCTGCGTGCGGGAGTGTGGATCAGTATACCAATTCTGTGCCGCTGACGTTTCCGTCTGACTGAGCCAGTTTTGCAAACTGGCCGCTATAGCAGCAGGTAGCACATTGCGGTGACGATCACGACGCCCAGTAGATTCAGTACGATGCCTTCGCGAACCATCTGACTAATACGGATACGATCACTGCCGAAAATGATTGCGTTGGGAAGCGTGGCGGCTGGCAACATGAAGGCAAAACTGGCGCTGATCGTTGCCGGAATCATGACCAGTTTGGGATCGGCAATTGGAATCAGTGCCAGAATTGGCAACAACAGGTTGGCGGTCGCCGTGTTACTGGTCACCTCGGTCAAGAACGTGAGTGCCAGACAGGTCACGCCGACCACAATCAGCGGCGACATCGTTCCCAAGGCGCCCAGTTCCTGTCCCACCATTTCACTGATCCCTGTCGACCGGAACGCCTCGGCGATACACATCCCGCTCGCGCACAGAATCAGAATTCCCCATGGGATTTTGGAAACGTCCTCCCAGGTCATCAACATTTCACCTTTGCCATTTGGGATCAGATGCATGGCAATCACAGCGATCAGCGCGACCGAGGCATCATTGGCGTCGGGTATCCCCAGCAGGTCGCTCCAGCCACCGAAGGGTTCCGACCGAGTCATCCAAAGCAACGCGGTGACCACAAACACGGCCAAAGTCCGCTTTTCTTCGCTTCGCCAATGGCCGACTTTTGGCAGGACCAGACTTTCTGTGGTGGGCAGATTGCGTGTCAGCCAAAACGCGGTGACCGGCAACATCACAGCGATAATCGGCCAAGTCCAGATGGCCCACTGAGTGAACGAGGGGACTTCGCCGCCGATCTTTTTGAAGTTGTCGATGAAGATCAAATTCGGCGGGGTGCCGATCGGTGTTCCCGTGCCACCAATGCTGGCGGCATACGCGATGCCCAATAGCAGACAGACCGGCAATCGGCGATTGCTCGATCGCTCCAACACCGCCATGGCGATCGGCAGCATCATCAATGTGGTGGCTGCGTTGGAAATCCACATGCTCAACAGTGCCGTGGCTGCCATAAATCCAAATACCACGCGTTTGGGGTTTGCCCCCTGTGCGCTGTTGCCACCGAACAACTGGACCATCATCAATGCCAGTCGGCGGTGCGCGCCGCTGCGTTCCATGGCAGTGGACAACATGAACCCGCCCATCAACAGCAAAACGAGTTTGTTGCCGTACGCAGCGCCCACCTGCGTCGCCGTCAACACGCCGAACATTGGGAACAATGCGATCGGCAACAGCGAGGTCACGGCGATCGGAATGGGTTCCAACACCCACCAAACGGCGCACCAGGTGACGATCATCGCTGTGAAAACGACCGGAAACGTGTGGCCGGACGAGGCGACCAGGGCGGCGACGATTCCCGCAGCGATGGGACCGGCCAGCAGACAAATGACTTTATTCAACGAGAAGTACAAAAACAGAGGACCGTGAATGGTTTTGCTAGCGTGAAAGCGTAACGAAACTCAACGAAGCTTGCCCAGCTTGGCTTGACTTTCCTATCAAAAAACACCTATCGACTGAGCGATGGAACGTACCGATGCTATTCCAGTTCAACGCCCCAGCCGCTGGGACGAACCGCTCGACGGATCGATGACCGATGCCGACGTGGCTTGGCTGCGCACTCGCGTCCCCTTTAACGGCATGGATCGTTCCGCGTTTCCAAACGCAACACCGCTGGACGGCATCTTGCGCTATGATTGCCGACTGCACCGTGTCGAACCGGGAGAGGTCATTGTCCGCGAAGGAGACTACGGCAACAGCGCGTTTCTGGTGATCACCGGCTGCGTTCGCGCCCTGGTTGATTCCCTGACACCGACACAACTGGGCCGACAGCCCCAACGGGCGATCGGTTGGGGCGAGGCGTTGCAGCGTTTTCTATCTCGTTCGCGGTTTCCCGAAGCTCGCGACCCGGATCAAATCAGCGTGAATCGGGCCGGTGCCCCATCACATTCGATCCGTCAGGTGGACGACCACCCGGCGGTTTTTCTACAAGACTTTGAAGGCATCTTTCATCGGCATGAAACGGTTTCCCTGGGTCCAGGGGAACTGTTCGGCGAGGTCGCTGCGATGTATCGATCACCGCGAACTGCGACGGTGGTTGCTGAAACCGAGGCAGCATTGGTCGAGATTCGTTGGCAGGGATTACGTGTACTGCGCCGAGATCGACGCTTTGCGGATTCATTGGAACAGCATTACCGCCAGCATTGGCTACCCGTTCACTTGCGTGAGATACCGTTGCTAAGGTACTTGCCCGAATCGAATTTGCAGCGTGTGATCGAGTCGACGGAACTTCGTTCCTATGGCCGCATGGAATGGAACGCGAGTTACAAGAAAACCAGGAAATTGCCTGCTGCGGAGCAAATCCAGGCCGAACCGTTGGTGGTCGAAGAAGATCAATTGCCCACGGAATTGATCATTCTACGCAGTGGATTCGGTCGTCTCAGTGTGCGTCATGGTGCGGCACATCGGACGACGGCGTATTTGGGCAAGGGCCATTTGTTTGGTTTGGAAGAAATTGTTCACAACGCCACGCGACCCGATACAAGTCCGCCGATTCACTATCAAAATTCGTTGCGCGCCGTGGGTTTTTTGGATGCATTGGCGATTCCCGTCGAAGTCTTTGCGACGGAGATTTTGCCGCACATCCGCAAATCGGAATTGCCAGCGACCGTCAATCTATCGCAATTGCCAACGACTGGTTCCAGCGGTGAACGGCGACGTCGCCGTAGCGAGCGACGCTCGGAACAAGTTTCCGATTCAATCGAATCTCCACCGGTCGACGTGCGGCGATCCGGCGGTGACCGATTCGAATCAACCGGATTACTGGAATTCATCGTCCAAAACCGTTTGAACAACGGCCAGGACGCGATGGTGATTGATCTACACCGCTGCACCCGATGTGACGATTGTGTCAAAGCCTGTGGTGACGTACACGAAGGCAACCCGCGATTTGTCCGCCAAGGGGCGATCCACGATCGACTGCAGTTCGTCCAGGCCTGCATGCATTGTAGCGATCCGGTGTGCATGATCGGTTGTCCGACGGGGGCAATCGCACGCGACACGACCAATGGCGTGGTCTCCATTCACGATTCGATCTGTGTTGGTTGTGGCGTCTGTGCGGCGTCCTGTCCCTACGACACGATTCGAATGACTGATGTGGTTGATCGCAAGGGACGTCCGTTTATCGACGATGGCAATGGGAAACCAATTCGCAAAGCCACCAAGTGTGACCAGTGCAGTGGTCTGCCGTCTGGCCCCGCCTGCGTGGCGGCCTGTCCGCACGACGCGCTAGTGCGAATCGACTTGAGCGAATCACCACCGCTGACCAATTGGTTACAGAAGCGAAGCTAGCCGATGATCCAACCTTCCACCTGGCATTTCAAAACACGGCGTCTGGTGGCGCTGACGTTCACGCTGGTAGTGATCGCTGCGTTTTGGGCCATGAACCGTTGGCAATCCGATCGTTTAGGAAGTCCGGCGTACTTCACCGGTTTTACCGCCCTGTCCTGTCTAATGTTGTTGATGCTGTTGGGGGTTCGTCGGCGATTGCCGTTTTGGCGGTTGGGCAGCGTCAGCATGTGGACTCAGATTCATCTCTATGTGGGGCTGTTTACGACCGCGATTTACTTGATGCATGTGCCGGCACTGATCGCCAGCGGTCTTTTCGAATCATTCCTGTCAATGCTGTTTTTGATGGTCACGGCCAGTGGGTTTTACGGGCTGTATGCCAGTCGAACTTTGCCGCGAAAGTTAACACAGGTTGAAACGCAGCATCGATTTGATCAAACCGAATCGGGACGTCACCAGATTGCCACGGCTGCGCAGCAAACACATGGTCGATTGGCCGATTCGGCCGCTCAACAGGTATTGGACGCGTTTTATCAGCAGGTCCTGGCACCGTTTTTCATCAGTCGCCCTTCGCTGTCTTATGTGATCGCGCCCAGTGGCTATCGCCGGCGACGTTTGCTAGGTGACCTGAAAGAGCTCGATCGTTATTTGGAGACTGAGGGACGTCAATATGCCGGCCAGTTTGCCGCGTTGGTGCGACGGCGAGACGATCTAGATTACCAATACGCCCTCCAGCTACGATTGCGTTGTTGGGTCGTCTTTCACAGCTTGCTGTCAGTGGTTTTGATTGTCGCATCGATCATTCACGCGATCATCGTGCTCCGATTCATGGGGTGACGCCGGCAGGGCAAATGGATCAATGCGACACGACAAATTAGACCTGCCACCGGCACCCGATAACGATCGTCCCGGCGATCATTGGATGCACATTGCCGGCGACCATCCCGGGGATCTGCGCGCCGTGCGGACCTGGACGGGACGCCGACGTCGCATCTCGGTGTGTTTCTTGATCGTCTGTGTGTTGTTGGCGACGACGGCATTGGCACTGGTCGGTCGCGCCGATTTGTTCCAGCCAGGGGATCTATCCGACGCGCATGCGCAAGTCTTGGGTGGCGCGACCAGCGAGAGTTGTGGTGCCTGTCACACCGATGCGGCACAATCGCCGCTGGACTGGTTCTCTCGCGGCGGCCAGGACCACGCCGGTGTGACTCAAAGTGATTTGTGTCTGCAGTGTCATCATCGTACGATTCCACGAAATTTTGCATTCGCAGCGCATAATCTGCCACTCTCGGTTCGAGAGCAATTGACCGAGTCGATTCGAGTGGCGTCCGCCGGATCCGATCCGGCGGAGGGATTGTCGCTCCATCGAATGATCTCCAGCACCGGAATGGATCAGAACAATGTCCAGTGCAAGGTTTGCCATCAAGAGCATCATGGTGCCGACGCGGACCTGCGGTCGCTCTCAGATGCCCAGTGCCAAAGTTGTCATCTCGTTCAGTTCGGGTCGTTTGCCGACTCCCATCCCGATTGGGGCCGTTGGCCCTACGGCCGCGGTGGTGAGATTTCGTTTGACCATGCCAGTCACCAACTGAAACATTTTCCCCAGTGGAAATCTGGGCAAACCCGATTTGATTGTGCGATTTGCCA
The DNA here is from genome assembly GCF_024129865.1 of Stieleria tagensis. GTDB lineage: Bacteria > Planctomycetota > Planctomycetia > Pirellulales > Pirellulaceae > Stieleria > Stieleria tagensis. The sequence goes on from NZ_JAMYFE010000023.1 coordinate 28,336, forward strand.
TCCCGATTCTGGGCAAGTCAAACGCAGCGCTGGCTATCAGGCGAGCTGTCAAGGTTGTCACGATGACAGTCTGGAATTGCAGACGAACAAGGGCATCGGTTTAGTGGCGTTGCCAATGTTGCCCCAGTCGGTTGCCGAGCAGGTTACGAATTGGCCCGAGTCGGCGACCGGATTTGCAGACGGAGTGATTCCACCGTTGATGGAATTATTGTTGCGGGTTGATCCGCAGATGGCAGCGGTTCTGCGAGCGATTCCCAACGGCGATCTTTCTCGATTGGACGCCGACGACCCGGCCACCAGGGATCAATTACTGCAGCTAGCCGATCACTGTGGGCGACTATTGAAAGAGTTGGCTGTCGGCGGCCATCCGGTGATTGAGACCCGATTGGCGAAACAGGGGATTTCAGCGCAGTCACTGAGTCCGGTGCTGGGCACGTTGTCACCTCAGTTGATTGAATCGGCGATAGAGCATTGGTTTTCTTTCGATCGGCCGAACATCGCATCCGAGTTGCTATCCCAATCCAATGCGATTCCGTTTGACCAACGTGTCAGCAGTGGCGGTTGGTATCGTGATGACAATCAACTGACATTGCAGTATCGCGGTTCGGGGCATGCGGACCCGGTCTTGGTCGCGGTGATCGAAACATTCGCGCAGCTCGGCGAAACGGACCCACTGAAGAAACGCTTTTTTACAGACGTGGTCGTTTCAAGCTGTGTTTCCTGTCATGCATCGGCCAATTCAGTGCCATCGGTTTGGCGAGCAACGGCGTTCGAAGGCCAACGAAATCAGTTTACAAAATTCAATCACCAACCTCATTTGAACGTGTCTCAGCTCGGGCGATGTGATCATTGCCATCGGATCAACGCGGATCGATTGGTCGATCCGAAACTCGCCGAATTCCAACCGTTGCAACAAGCCACTTGTGCCGAGTGCCACACTGCCAAGTCCGCCGGTGATCAATGCACAACCTGTCACCGCTACCACATTCAATGACGGTTTCAGGGATTCGCTAGCGTGCGAAATTGACTGCGGCATTTCGCCCATAATTTCGGCTTGCTGAAGAAAACTTTAGAATGTTTTCAGGTGGCTTTTATCTTGGTGTTGTTCAATCTAGCGACGGCGCCGTGACACCCTGCGTTTCCCCTTTATTCCCACGATTGATGACAGCTGATGAGTGTTCGTATTTTAGTGGTTGAAGACGAGCCTCAGATCGCCGATTTTTTGGTTCGCGGGTTAACCGAAGAGGGCTACACCGTCGGACATGAATCCGACGGTCGCGCCGCATCGTTGCGGCTGCAGTTTGAATCGTGGGATTTGGTGCTGTTGGATTGGTGGTTGCCGGGGGAAGAGGGTATCCAAATCTTGCAGCGTTTTCGAAGTCGTGATCGCAGCACGCCGGTGCTGTTTTTAACCGCTCGCGACGGAATCGCCGAACGCGTCAGTGGGCTCGATGCGGGCGCCGACGACTATCTGACCAAGCCATTTGCATTCGAGGAACTGTTGGCGCGCGTACGTGTGTTGTTGCGCCGTCCCGGGCAATCGGATTCCCTTCAGTTACGCTACCAAGACATCCAAATTGATTTGGCCAAACAGACGGCGACCCGAGATGGGATCGGGTTGGATTTAACCGCCAAAGAAATTTCGTTGCTAAGTTTCTTTCTGCGGCACCCTGAACGGGTACTCACTCGGACACGAATTTACGAGGCTGTCTGGGACGAGAACTACGACGGCCTGTCCAACACCTTGGAGGTCCATATCAAAGAGCTACGGCGCAAATTGGAAAAACATGGTGCCCGAGTGATTCAGACACGTCGCGGTCAAGGCTACATCTTGGACGGGTCGGGCGTGAACGGCCAATCATGAAGTTAACCACCCGCGTTTCGACCTTTTTCCTAGCCACTCTGGCGGTCGTGCTGTGTACCTATTCATTGGTGTTCTACGGTGTCGCGCGACGGCACATCGGCACCGAGTTTGATTATGAATTGCGTGGAGCGCTCAATTCGCTGGTCGCCGCCGCGGAGGTCGAGCAGACCGAGGTCAAATGGCAACCGCTGGAGCATTCCATTTCTTTTGGAACTCATGATCGCAGCGGAGAAATCAATTGGTTGGTGATCGGGGACCGGAATGTGATCGTCGAACAATCGCACCATGCCCCTGAATCGTTTGTGGCCCAATCCCAGGTGATCGCAGCCCGCGCGGTTGCAGCCGGCCAAGTGTTTCGTGGTGAGAATGAAACGGAATCGTCCGAACAGTTGTTTCAACGTTTGGTCGCTCCTGATCCACAGGCCGTCGATCGACAACTGGATGAGTTTGACGAACTATTGGTCATCGTCAGTTGCTCGACAGTGCAGCGTGACCAAACCCTGTGGCGTCTTTGTTTGCTGGTCATTCTGCTTCCTGTGGCGGTTTGGCTGTGCGCCGCAGCGGTCGGCCGCCAGATCGTTCGCCGCGCGCTGCGACCGGTCATCGAGATGGCCGGTCAGGCGCGTTCGATTCAAGGGACGGACTTTCAAACACGACTGCACGGCGCGGATTCTGATGGCGAGCTGTCTGAGTTGCGGTCGGCATTCAACCGCTTGCTCGACCGCCAACAGGTCGCGTTTGACCAGCAACGTCGATTCGCCGGTGATGCGGCTCATCAGTTGCGCACACCGCTGACCGTTCTGATGGGACAGATCGATGTCACACTGCGTCGCCCGCGGTCGGTCGACGACTACCAATCCAATCTCGGTCTGCTGCGCAGTCAGACGGCGGACCTACAGGGCATCGTTGAATCGTTGTTATTTCTTTCCCGATCCGACGAAGACGCGGTCACGCCGACACTGGGAACGGTGGCACTCGCATCATGGATTGAAAACAACTCGACACGCGGATGCCCCGCAGATCGCCACGATGATCTGCGATTGAACAATCAGCTTGACGAAACGATCCAGGTCCGCGCCACGCCGATGCTGTTGTCCCAGATTTCAGAGAATTTGGTTTCAAACGCATGCAAATACAGCCGCCCAGAAACGGCCGTGATCGTTGATGCAAGGGCGGATGCCCAAACGGTGCAGATCAGCGTGTCGGATTCTGGGCTAGGGATCGCTGACGATGAACGCGATCTGGTGTTTGATCCATTTTATCGGTCGCCGTCGGCTCGCCGATCGGGAGTGACCGGCACCGGTTTAGGACTTGCCATCGCAGTTCGAATCGCCAAATCACTCGGCGGTGAACTTCGCTGCGAGAGTGAACAAGGTGTCGGCAGCTGTTTCACGCTCGTTTTGCCAATCGCCCGGCCGGACGCGTCAACTGGTTCCGGCAGCAGCAGCATGCCGCAAGCTTGAATCGAGACTACAGTCGTTCGCCACAGCGATCGCAATAGACCGCTTCCTTGCGGTGCCCGTCGGAAGTACAGCGTGGGCAGCGCGGTGCGTCAGGGTCGGCTGCCGTTCGCGTGCTGGAGGTCAACTCGGCAGTGACGAAACCGCTGGGCACGATAATCAGGCTGTAGCCGAGCAGAATGAGCGTGGCCGAAATGAATTTTCCGATGGTGGTTTGCGGAACGATATCGCCGTAGCCGACCGTCGTCATCGTCACGATCGCCCAGTACATCGATTGTGGAATCGAACTAAACTTGCTGGGGGGCACTAGGTCGGGATCGTCTGCGAGCATCATCGGCAGGTCATGTTCGATGAAGTACATCAGCGTGCCGCTGACCGTCACCGCGACCAACACCACGATCAGAAACACGATGATTTTGTGTCTCGCTTTCCAGATCGCCTGTGAAAGTTCGTCTGCATCGTCCATCATCCGCCAAAGCTTCAACACCCTGAACGCGCGCAACAGACGAATGCTGCGCAGGATCACAAACGAATGGGCTTTGCTGTCAGCGAAAAAGACTCCTGCATAGGTCGGCAGGATACTCAGCAAATCAATGACGCCCCAGAAACTAAATGCATAGCGCCAGGGGTGCCGCGCACAGACCAGGCGGGCAACATACTCGATCGTAAACAGGATCGTTAGGATCCATTCCAAACCATACAACAGTCCGCCGCGAGTGTAGCCGGGCAACGTTTCCAGCGCAACCACCACGATGCTACAGATGATCGTCAACAGCAGCGCGACATCGAATGCCCAACCGCCCGGTGTATCCGATTCGAAGATGACGTCGTGCATCATCACGCGCCACGCAGGCCCATCGGGGCGCTGCGACGCTTTACTTCCTCGATTTCGGCGTTCGCCCTTGGTCATCGCTGAACGTTGGTCTCTGGCGAAGAGATTCGCCGGGGCACGGACGGCTTGTCCATCTTAACGGGCATCTGCGCGCTGGCAGCCATCACGGTTGGTGTCTTCGGTGTCAAAGGCACGTCAATAAATGGAGTGGATCCGTCGGTCGATACTTGTTGTGCGGCAGCAATCGCATTGATCCGATCTTCGATCGAAACACTGGGTTCCCGCTGGGGTGATTCCGGCGAGGGGATGTTTCGTCGGATGGTTGTTGTCGCCAACCCACTGGCGCGGGTCGTATGATGTGCGATCGCGTCACGGTGTCCCTGGTACTGCGGTGAATAGGGTGTTTGCACCATGCTCGGTTCCTCCTCCGGCGAGTTGCCCGGCAGGATCACAGTGGTCGGCGATCCTTGCACCAATTTGCCCTCGGTGGTTTGGAACGTGGCAACCAGAGAGACACGTTTCTTTTCACTGCCAACCGCATCCCAAGGAATCCAGATGCTGTAGCTGGCACCAAAATCACTTTGGCTGACATGCTGAGTGAACTGTTCCGGCGTGAATTTGAAGGGCTGGATTTTTCCCTCCTTGCCTTCGCTGTCGGCTTCAAAACCATGGATGGTCAACGTGCCTTCGACGGGAACCACTTTGGTTTTTTCGTCAAAGAAAAACAGGCGACCGCCAAATCCACGCGTCGGGACTCGACCGGATTGCACCAGGGTGTCCGGCGTCCAAGTCGCGGCCAATTTGACCGGATTGGGATAGGGTTCCGGAAGCTCGTCCTTGGACTTGCGCCAGGACGCCGGCTTGGTCCACTCAGGCGCGTCAAAGAACTTGCCAATTTTTTTGTCGGTTTGTGTTGCCGGGCTGGTGCATCCGCCGGCGACAAGCGAGCCGGCGGCTAGAAACGCGGCCAGCGTCGCTTTCGTACGTTTGGTTTGATCGGACATGTTGCTATCGATTGGTGAGGGTCGTTGAGGGTCGATGGACAAAGCCGCCGCAGTCAGACGGGGACTTACTTCTGCGACGCGTTCTGCCAACCGGCTGGCAGGTTGGGTTCCGGCTCACTACCGATCATCGTGGTGGTGGTCTGAAACGACGATTGGTTAACGCCCGCCGGGTTCGCCGCGGAGTTTGCAGCGGTTGGCGAGGCAGCCGGACCGCCGGGCAATGCAGCTTGCGGCAGCGAGTTTTGCGGGATCAGATTTCCGCTAGGCACGTCCACAGGGGATCCCACGCCGGTCCCCAGCGGTTCCGGTGATTGGTATTGAAACCCATCGTCCAGGATGTCTTGGCCAGGGGCGTAGGGAGCTGCAGGGGCGATTCCGGGTGCCGGAGCAGGCGCCGCAGGCGGGTAGTACGGCTGTCCGGCGGGTTGGCCCATGGCGGGACGTTGACGATCAGGGACGATCCCCGGTGGCAATTCACCGACGACCACTTCACCGTCAACGGTCGGTTGCAAGTCAGGATAGATCGTCGGTCCGATGGCCGGTCCCCACAATCCATAGCCACCGCTCAGTCCGACGTCGCCGTTGGCTTCGACCACGTCCGCCAAGCACCAGCTCATCTTGCTCGATTCGGTTTGCTTGATGTACTCCAAATCCTGTTCGCCGGTGACCAACATCGGTGTCAACACGACCAACAATTCTCTGCGGGTTTCCGATTCAAAGTCATACTTGAACAGATTGCCGATGATCGGAATGTTCGAAATCAATGGCAGACGACGGCTGAACGCAGCTCGCGAGGTCTGAATTAGTCCACCCATGATCACCGTTTGACCGCTGAACACCGACAACGTGGCTTGCGCCGTGGTGTCAATGATGTCGTTGATCAACACGGTCCCGCCGTCGCCGTCAGGCACCAGCGTGCCGTTGGCATCGTCGCGATCCGAACGGGTGATATCGACTTGCATGGTGATCGTGCCGTCGCTGCCCACTCGAGGCCGCAGTCGCAGGATCAAGCCGACTGTGATGTCTTCGATGTTTTGAGTCACCGTGTTGTTGGTGACGGTGCTGCCGCGGAAACGAGCGATTTGGCGACCGACTTCGATCAGTGACTCGGTGTTTTCCGTCGTCATCAATTGCGGCCGACTAAGAATCTGAGCTCGTCCGGCATCCTGCAGCGTACGGAACAACAGGCTGACCGAATCGCTAGCAGCGTTGAGCACAAATCCGCCATAGCCGATCGCCGGGTTCGCCTGTCCCAGGCCGAAGGACGACACCGCCGTGCTTGCCAGCGAATCGCGTCCCGAAGCATTGACGTTGGGAACTCCGGCATCGTTAAAGTTGAAACCTGGGGTACCGGCGGCCGGTGCACCGGGACCGACAGCTTGACCGCGGTTGAAGGCCAACGAATCTTGCAGACCCAATTCGGTGCCGATTTCAAAGGCATCGTCCAAATTCACTTCGGCCAACATCACTTTGATCATCACCATCGGACGACGACGGTCCAAACGGTCGATCAGGGTGCGAACCTCTTCGTACAATCGTGGTGCGACGCTCAATAGAATGCTGTTGCTATTGAATTCCGCGATGGCGACGATGTCACGGTCCAACAAATCGTAAGGGCCAAGGCCAGTCTGGTATTGCTGGATCGCGGTTCGAGACTGCTGACGATCGTTTACGTAATTGGTGATCGCTTCAGCGACGATCGGTGCGTCGTTGTTTCGCAACCAGATCACCTCGGTGATCCGTTCGGCAAACCCTTCGCTGTCCAATCGTAATAGGATGCTTTCAACGACCTCCAAATCCTCCATCGAACCGCTGGCAACGATGCTGTTGGTTCGAATGTCGGTGGAGAAACGTAGCGGTACCAGCGAACTGTCGGCCGAGGCGGTCGACGATGGCAATCCGGCTGCGTTGGCGCCACCAATGCTGGTGCCTGACGCACCAGCCTCAACACCAAACAGCGTTTCAAGTGACAGTGCCAGTTGAGCGGCATCACCGTTTTCGATGGTAAACACTTTCACCAGCGAATCGATTCCGGGAGCTTTGTCCAATTGGCGAATCAGTTCGGCGATCAGCGGCATGCTGGTCGAGGGGGCTCGCACCACGATGGCATTGGCACCGGTGTCGGCTGTGATCGTGGCACCGGCCAAGATTCCTGAATCGACGACACGGCGTTCATCACTGTCGATGGCCACGATCGATAGCGAGGTCGACGGTGCCGAGACGTTTTCACTGCCCGTGACTTCGCTGCCATTGAAGGCATCTTGCAATGTCGTCGCCAGATCTTCGGCGACGGCATTGTTGAGCGGGAATACTCGCAGTTGAGCTTGAGCCTGTGTTTGTTGTACGTCCAGATCATTGATCAGACGGGTCACTTCGGTCATGTCCCGCGGGGCGGCACTGACGATCAGCGAATTGGTTCGGTAGTCGGCCGAAATTCGGACGCGTGGTCCAAGTCCGGTGCGCAATTCTTCTTCGACACCGGGTCGCTCGCTGAAGAACGTGCGGATCGCTTCTTCGGCGTCGATGGCCGATGCGTTTTGCAACCGGAACACTCGTAGACGACTGGATTCTTCGACCGGTTGGTCGATTTTTTGAATCAGTTCTTTCAACGACACGATCGCTTCGCTACGGCCAATCAACAATAGCGAGTTGGGACTGTCCAGCGAGGTGATGCTGACGTCGCCCTGTCGCGAGGAAAGCACATCGTCGTACAACTGTGTCAGCAGAGCGGCGACGGCATTGGCGTCGGCATACTTAAGTGGCACAACTTCGGAATCAGGTTGTGTCAATTCCGCTTTGTCTTCGATTTCTTTGATCAGGTCCATCACGCGGCGGACGTCACGGGTCGAACCCTTGACGATGATCTGCCCCAGTTCAGGTACATATTCGATCTGCACGTCACCCAGTGGTCCGCTGCCTTCGCTGTCGGCATCACCGTCGGCGGGCGGTGCATCGCCCAGATCGGCCGGCGGCGCGGTGTTTTGATCCGCACTTTGGTCGGCTTGGAAGACTGCGTTTTGAAAGACATTTTGATTCCCGGCGGCGAAGTCGCCTTGGGGACGCAGTGTTCGCAATTGGCGCATGGTTCGCTGAACCGGTGCCATTTCGGCGTTGAGTAGCCGATGCACCTGCGTGACGTCATCGTAACGATTGGGCACACTGTCCAACGCGCTGATCATTTTTTGCCAGCCGGGTAGTGCCGGTTCTGGGGCGCGGACCGTGATTTGGTTTTGCCGACGATCGACTTCGACCAACGTGCCTTGCATCGGGATCACGTTCATTTGAAACGTCACCAGATTGCCATTGTTCCGGGTGGTCATCGGAACGTCTTGACCGGCAGCCTGTTTCAAGTCGCGTTCGAATTCGCGCCAAGAAATATTCTGCAGCCGCATGCTGAGCGGACCGACAGCCGCCGAGGACGCCTGACGCACCGCGCCAGCGACCAACGCTTTGACGTCCGATGCGATCGAAGCATGGGTTTTGGCCGGCGCCATCACGACCAACTGCTCGTTGCCGACATCAGGCGAAATCGTGACGCCCGGCAATTCGCTATAACGCATGCTGAGCGTCGTAGCGATCGAACGGGCGTGGGCCGCCGGCACCGACAGCTTACGCAATTGGGGTGAATCACTGGCCGGGACGGCGACCATTTGCATGTTCGCCTGGTGGGACGCCATTGTGGCGCCTGCCATCGATGGCAAACGGTGTGGCACTCCCGTTGGCGGCTGACTCGGCAGCGTATTGCTGGGGGTGGTTTGGGCATGAGCCGTCGTCACGGAAATCACCGCGGCAAGCTTCAAGCACAAGGCTCCCCGTAGACAGGCAGACATGGGGGAGACAGCAGATTTCAACCGGTGCACGGGCAACACCTATTTGCAGACGTACGGGGCGAGCGACAAAAACGAACGGAACTCCAAGAGCGCTTCCTCCGTTCATCCCCAGTGATCGTCTTTGTCGTTTCATTCGCTACAGTCAAACTCACTGCGATACTGGTGCCCAATCGGTCTATTAGGCATGATTGTCAGTATCCGTAACGAACCCGAAGGCCTGGCAAACCAGGCAAAATAGGTCGGGGCATCGCATTCGGACGCTCAAGTCCAATTGGAATGCTTTCACTCTCAGCCGGCTGGCCGGGGAATTGTTCGCAACGAGAGGCTGTCCAGTTAGATTGGGTGGCAATCGATCAAAGGTTCACGCTGACAACTCTCTCGGTTTCATAAAATGCCTTGCCTTGGCGGTCCAATGCTATGATTCTGCACGTCGACATGGATGCGTTTTACGCCTCCATTGAACAGCGAGATCATCCCGAACTGCGCGGCCAGCCCGTGGTGGTCGGTGGCAGCAAAACGGGGCGTGGGGTGGTGGCGGCAGCCAGTTACGAAGCTCGCCAGTACGGAATTCATAGCGCGATGCCGGGCCGCCGCGCCGCCCAGTTATGCCCGCACGCGGTGTTTGTTCGCGGCCGCATGTCACACTACAGCGAAGTCGGTCGTCAGGTCCGCGAGATTTTTGCTCGTTTCACACCGGTGATCCAACCGTTGTCGTTGGATGAAGCCTTTCTGGATGTCGCGGGGACCGAGCGGTTGCACGGCGACGCGGTTTCAATTGGGCATCAAATCAAAGACATGATTCAGCGAGAGTTGCAGTTGACGGCCAGTGTCGGCATCGCGCCACGCAAGTTTGTTGCCAAGATCGCCAGCGACTTGGAAAAACCCAATGGGTTTGTTGTCGTACAGGAATCGCAACTGCAAACCTTTTTGGACCCGCTGCAGGTCGAGCGGCTATGGGGCGTCGGCAAGGTCGGAGCGCAGCGGTTGCATCGTTTGGGATTGAAAACTGTCCGTGACATTCGGTGCTACGATCGCTCGCTGTTGGTGACCAAACTGGGCGCTTGGGGCGACCACCTGTGGCAACTCGCCAACGGGATTGATTCGCGACTGGTTGTGACCGACCGAAACGCCAAACAAATCAGTCACGAACGAACGTTCGGGGAAGACCAAAGCGACGAGGAATTCTTGCATGCTGTGGTGTGTTTCCTGTGCGAACAAACGGCAATGCGACTGCGTCACAGCCAGCAAAAAACCGGCGCGGTGGTGTTGAAGTATCGCCGCGAAGATTTCCGTACGTTCACCAAATCACAGACACTCGACGCACCAACCGACCAAACCAGCCGGATCATTCAGGTTGCCTGCGGTTTATTAGCCAAAATGCGGCAACACGAACCACGTCCGGTACGCTTGATCGGCGTCTCGTTGGGATCGTTCGTCGGCGGCCAGACGGCGACGCAGTTGTCATTGTTGGATGACCAGGACCAGCAGCATGCCGAGCGCAAGGTCGACGCTGTGATGGACGAATTGTCGGCCAAGATCGGCCAGCGCAAAATCTATCGCGCGGCCAGTCATCATTGGCGGAATCCGCCGAAATAAAAAAAGCGGTCTTCTTCGCTGTTGGCGAAGACGACCGCTTTGAAAGAAACAGCCTAACTGCGGAGGGTTAGACCAAGTTTTTGCGAACTGCCCACACAGCGGCTTGCGTGCGGTCGGTGACACCGATCTTGCGCAAGATGTGTTGAACGTGTTCTTTAACCGTTTCGTAGCTGATGCCCAACATCTTGGCGATTTCTTTGTTGGTCAGCCCTTGAGCCATTTGCCGCAACACTTCGCTTTCACGATGCGTCAACGGAACGTCCAATTCTTGGCTCAGACGCGGCGTCGCCAAGGCGCCGGTGACGCGGCGAAGCTCTTCGCGTGTCCAAGCCGATTCACCACTGGCAGCCAAGTTCAGCGCGTCGATCAATCGCTCACGTGGAGCAGATTTAAGGATATATCCGGCAGCACCCAGCGCGACCGCGCGTGCGATGTAGGTTGGGTTGTCGTAGGCGGAATACAACACGATCGGCAAATCGGGGTGATCTAGCTTCAACCGACCCAGTGTGTTCAATCCGTCTCCACCGTCCATCCGGATGTCCATCAACACACAGTCGGGGACTGATTTTTCGACCGAAGCCAAGGCTTCTGCGGCGTTACATGCCTCTTCGGCGATGACCAAATCAGTTCCTTCTAGCATGGACTTCAGGCCCATGCGAATCACCAAGTGATCGTCTACTACTAATAGATTCTTGCTCATTGAATCTCCTTCGCTTTCAGGGTTTGGATGCGCTGTATTCGTCAAGCGGTTAAAGGCATCGAGATCAGGGAATTAGAGATCACTTGATACTTAGCTAGCATCAAGAGTCATCAGCTGGATTGTTTCCTGCTACTGGTAGGGGCGACGTACCACACACCACCCCGCAGCAGAATTCGTCGAAATAGACGGCTTCTCACATTCATCCGATTTGGGGGCTTTGGGCTCCATGTAAGGGATGGGCAAATATGGCCGTAATTCCGTTCCTATGACAGCCCTTGTCATCGTAACGATTTGCGAGCAATCTCCGTTCCAATCGGGCGGTCTTGCAAGATATGTCGCTAAAATGTTCAGGATTGGTTGAATTCTGTCAGATATTTGACAGCTTATGCTCGTTTTCTATCTCGGGGGGCTAATTGGCGGGCAACCGCCCCGGCAATCCGTGAAAAAATAGTCTTGTTCAGTGGATTGTTGACACCTCGCCAGGGCGCCCCCCCAAATCGAAGTGGACGTTCCATTCTACAAGAGGGTCAACAGAAGAACTTCCAATCCCGCACCAAAATCTGTCGGATTTTGCGTAAAAGCCAAGGAATTCTCACCAGCTGGTGCTCACCTGCCTACCCAGGCGGCGAGAAATTCTTTGGTGGCAATTGCGAATGAGCGTCCCGCCGCGGCGGTGGGAATCAAGTCTCTTGGGGTCGAAGAAGCCGACGAGCCGGATTGAAACGCGCAGGGTAGAGCTGAAAACGTCAGTTGGTTGGCTGCGGCCAATCGCAATGCCCGAGGCATATGAAAGGCGCTGGTCACCAGTCCCAACGATCTCGAGTCGCTCGCTAGCCCGTTGCTTTCCGGCACACGGCCAGTTCCGATCAGAGATTGCCAAGCTTGCGGTGGGGAATCAAAGAACAATCGCAGCCCGGCCATTTCTGCCGACGTGTTTTCGCCGAATGATTCAAAAATGACGCGATTGGGGACGCCCAGCGATCGCAGCAATTGCCGCCCGAGGGTGGATGCATCTGGGGCGCCCAGCGGTCCGCTGCCGGTGCAGAGAATGGATTTCGTTTTACCGGCGTGCCACAGCTGAGCAGCCAACACGATGCGCTGAGCGTCGCAGCCGACTTCGGTGATCCCAAACAAATTGACTTGGGCATAGCCGCCGAGCACCACGACAGCATCAAACGGCGGTGAATCGGTCGCCAACGGATCCGCGTCGATCGGGAATTCCAGCGTTTTCATCCAGCGTTCAGCAACCAGGCCATTGAACGAAATCCCGACGGCGATCCACAACGCTGTGAAGCAGATTGCCCCGCGACGCCGGTGTTTTGAGGCGCAGGCGATCGCCAATGCGAGCATCAGCAACCACAGAATTCCCACCGGCATCGCCAGATCGGTGGCCGCACGCGCCGCCAGCGATTTGCCGCCCGCCAATCCGCTGGCACCGACCAGAACCACCGCCAGCGTTGCCGCGAACACCCCGCCACGGAGTAGTGCCGCCGTCCAGGTGCGGCGTTTCTGGCCAGGATTTTTCTCTTGGGGACAGTCCCCATCGGCTGCCCCATTCTCGTGGGGACTGTCCCCATCGGCTGCCTGAAACGTTGTTTCGCCGCCGTCGCCCTGCGCTGGTTGTGTCACTGCGTTGTTCCTATCGCCGTCCTGAGGTGTGCCGCCGCGAAAAATTCGCCAACCGGCTCGATCGATGCCGCCGGCGATAAATTCTTCTCTTCCCTGCTGGTCAGCCAATCCGGGGCAGTACCATAATGTGTGCGTCCTGAATGGTTTCAGCAAACAATCCGACACGTTGATACGGTTCCCATGCCGTATCGAACAGAGAAGAGGCAATGTAATGCGTTGGCGCGGTAGAGAGCAAAGTAGCAATGTGGAAGACCGTCGCCGATCCGGTGGCGCAGTGGCTGTTGCCGGCGGTGGCATTGGATTGTTGATCATGGTGGTGTTGTACGCGCTGCTGGGCGGCAATCCACAGCAGTTGCTGCAACAGCAAGCGGCGATGCAACAGGAAGCCGGTGGCGGCGAAGTTCGGGAACTGACACCGGAAGAGCAGGAACGCGGCGATTTTGCCAAAGTCGTATTGAAAGACACGGAAGACGTTTGGTCAGAAATCTTTGCCGAGAACGGCGAGCGTTATCAACCACCAAGCATGGTGCTATTCTCGGGCAGCATTCGCTCGGCCTGTGGTGGTGCCACATCGGCGTCCGGACCTTTTTATTGCCCGGCCGACCAAAAAGTTTATCTGGATACCTCGTTCTTTACCCAATTGGCCGAGCAGCTCCACGCGCCCGGTGACTTTGCACAGGCCTATGTGATCGCGCACGAAGTCGGACACCACGTCCAAAACTTGCTGGGCAAGACCAACTACGTGGATCAAATCCGTCAATCCGGTAGCAAAGTCGAAGCCAATGCGGCGTCGGTCCGCTTGGAACTTCAGGCCGATTTTTATGCCGGTGTGATGCTGAACCATGCTCAACGCACCAAGCAAATCATTGAACCGGGCGACGTCGAAGAAGCGTTGAAAGCCGCGACGGCGATCGGCGACGATCGGCTGCAGAAACAAAGCCAAGGCTACGTCGTGCCAGAATCGTTTACACACGGAACCAGCGAGCAACGGTTGCATTGGTTCATGAAAGGATTGCAAACCGGTGACATAACGCAGGGCGATACATTCAGCCCCAACGCGCTGTAGTTCCAAAATTTCAACCTCGCTCTGAAGTTCACCCTGCCGAACCTGCCTCCAGCAGGTTCGGCAGTGCCCCCGGGCTAAGCTATTGAACGCCGTTGGCGTAGAGATGGGATTGGGTGCATGCGACTCTCCCAATGGGTGGCACGCCAAGCTGCACGACTTCCTTGCGGGAGAGT
>NZ_JAMYFE010000024.1 GCF_024129865.1 Stieleria tagensis
GTTGAAAAGGCTGTTTAGCGCTGGCTCCAAAAACTCACGCGTCGGGCTCGGAAAATACTAAACCACTAGGCGCGAGCGTCACCTCGATGGTCGAGAGCGACCATCAGTTTACTCAACATTCTCGGCCGGGTTGTCAGCTACACAACCTGCATCGACGTCCCCATCGTCGTTCCTGGAGCTGGCAAATGGCTTTCACCTTCCAAGAACTGATCAATCGCACGGGCGGCACCACGGCCTTCGTTGATCGCCCAGACAACCAGGCTCTGTCCGCGACGACAGTCCCCAGCGGCAAACACCTTGTCGATGTTGGTCGCAAACTGTCCGTGCTCCGCTTTGAAGTTGCTGCGGGGATCGGTTTCCATTCCCAACGCTTCGGGCAGGTATTGTTCAGGCCCTAAGAAGCCCATCGACAGCAAAATCAATTGTGCCGGCCAGACTTTCTCCGAACCCTCACGTTCTTCCATCTGCCACTTTCCGGCGTCGTCTTTGGTCCAACAGACTTCGACGGTCTTGATGCCAGAGAGTTTTCCATCGGCGCCGGTGACAAACTCTTTGCTGAGAATCTGGTATTCACGAGGATCGCGTCCGAATTTTGCTTCCGCCTCTTCGTGACCGTAATCGACACGGAAGATGCGAGGCCATTCCGGCCAGGGGTTGTCGTCGGCACGCTCTTCAGGCGGCTTGGGCAACAATTCGAAATTCACAATGCTGCGGCAACCGTGACGCAAACTTGTTGCGATACAGTCGGTGCCGGTATCACCGCCACCGATCACAATGACATCTTTGCCTTCGGCACTGATGAATCCATCACCGAGTTTTTCGCCGTGTACCGATTGACGCGTGTTGGCGGTCAAAAACTCCATCGCAAAATGCACACCCGGTGCCTCGCGATTGGGGATCGGCAGATCGCGTGCCTTGGTCGCACCACAGGTCAACAACACCGCATCGGATTCTTCAATCAACTGCTGCGGTGCAATGTCTTTGCCGATGTTGGTTCCGGTCACAAACGTCACGCCTTCGGCGGTCATTTTGTCGACACGGCGTTGAACCACGGCTTTGGACAGTTTCATATTGGGGATGCCGTACTGCAACAACCCGCCGATGCGATTGGCACGCTCGTAGACCGTCACGGTGTGTCCGGCTTTATTCAGCTGGTCCGCGGCGGTCATGCCGGCTGGTCCACCACCAACGATTGCAACCGATTTCCCCGTTCGGGTTTCCGGCGGCTCAGGAACAATCCACCCCTCCTCCCAAGCGCGATCAACGATTGCGTTTTCAATGTTCTTGATCGTTACGGCCGGCAGGTTGATGCCCAACACACAAGCACCTTCACAAGGCGCTGGACAAGTTCGACCGGTGAATTCGGGAAAGTTGTTGGTCTTGTGCAACCGCTCGATCGCTTCTTTCCAACGGTTGTTGTAGACCAGGTCGTTCCATTCCGGGATCAAGTTTTGGATCGGGCAACCGGTTGTCGATTGACAGAACGGCACACCACAATCCATACAACGAGCCCCTTGCTCCTGCAATTGATCGACTTTGTGTTCGGTATAGATCTCGTCGTAGTCGTTCAACCGGACGACCGGCAAACGCCATGGCACTTTTTTTCGATCGAACTCTTTGAATCCGGTATTTTTGCCCATCGTTCGTTCTCGCTGTGTGTCGGAAGACGCTTTGTTGGAAAAGACGCCGTGTATTGGAAAAGTTGCGGTTGGTCTTGCGTTCTTAGTTCGCCACTGCGGCGCGTGCCTTTTGTTCTTCGAGCACGCGTTTGTAGTCGACGGGCATCACGCGGACGCACTGCGACAGGAACGTGTCCCAATCATCCAGCGCCTCGGCTGCGACTTCGCTGCCGGTGTATTGCTGATGCCGTAGAATCATCTCTTTGACTTCTGCCTGCTCTTCGGCGTCTTGGATTTTCTCCAGTTCGACCAATGCCAAATTGCAGTGCAAATTGAAATCGCCGGTGCGATCCCAGACGTAGGCGATCCCGCCGGACATGCCGGCTGCAAAGTTTCGTCCGGTTTCACCCAGGATGACCACGCGTCCGCCGGTCATGTATTCACAACCATGGTCGCCGACGCCTTCGACGACGGTTTTGGCACCACTGTTGCGGACACAGAATCGTTCTGCCGCACGACCGCGGAAGAAGGCTTCACCACCGGTCGCACCGTACAGACAGACGTTGCCAACCAGGATGTTGTCCTGCGATTTAAAACTACTTTGTCGAGGCGGATAGACAATGATCCGACCGCCGCTCAGGCCTTTGCCGACATAGTCGTTGGCGTCGCCTTCGAGTTCGATCGTGATGCCGTGTGCCAAAAACGCACCCAGGCTTTGGCCGGCCGATCCGGTCAATTCCAAACGGATGGTGTCATCGGGCAGTCCGGCTTGACCATGGATTTTGGCTACTTCATTGCTGATGATCGTCCCCACCGTACGGTTGATGTTGATGATCGGCGACTGAATGACCACCGGTGTCTTGTTCTCAATCGCCGGTTTTGCTTCCATCAGCAACTTCGTCATGTCCAGCGACTTCTCCAACCCGTGGTCTTGGGCCTGGCTACAGATCACTTTCACCCCGGCGTGTGGCTTGGCGGCCGGTCGCAACACGGCGGTCAAGTCCAGCCCATCGGATTTCCAGTGTTTGATCGCATCATCGGTGTGCAGCACTTCACTGTGCCCGACCATTTCGTCGATCGTGCGGAAGCCCAATTTGGCCATCAACTGCCGAGCCTCTTCCGCCACCATGAACAGGTAGTTGACGACGTGTTCGGGTTTCCCATTGAATTTCGCACGCAGTTCCGGGTCTTGGGTTGCAATCCCGACCGGGCAGGTGTTCAGGTGACACTTACGCATCATGATGCAGCCGAGTGTGATCAGCGGCGCGGTGGAGAACCCGAATTCCTCGGCCCCCAACAAGGCAGCGATCACAACATCGCGACCGGTTTTCAATCCACCATCGGTTTGCAACACCACGCGGCTTCGCAAATCGTTCAACACCAACACCTGATGTGTTTCGGCGATTCCAAGTTCCCAAGGAAGCCCGGCGTGCTTGATGCTGGTCAGCGGCGAAGCGCCGGTACCACCGGTATCCCCAGCGATCAAAATGTGATCGGCGAACGCTTTGGCGACACCGCTGGCGATCACCCCCACACCGACTTCGGAAACCAGTTTGACACTGATCCGCGCCGCTCGGTTGGCGTTCTTCAAATCGTGGATCAACTGCGCCAGGTCTTCGATCGAATAGATGTCGTGGTGTGGCGGAGGACTGATCAATCCCACGCCCGGTGTGCTGTAGCGGATGCGGGCGATCGTTCCATCAACCTTGCGACCCGGCAACTCACCGCCTTCACCGGGCTTGGCACCCTGCGAGACCTTGATTTGGATTTCGTCGGAGTTGGTCAGGTATTCGATCGTGACTCCGAATCGTCCCGATGCGACCTGTTTAATGGCCGATCGCTTCGAATCTCCATTGGCCATTGGCAGGAACCGCTCGGGATCCTCGCCGCCTTCGCCGGTATTGCTTTTGCCGCCCACGCGGTTCATCGCGATTGCCAACGTCTCATGCGATTCGGCACTGATACTGCCGAAACTCATCGCTCCGGTGCAGAATCGTTTGACGATTTCCGTTGCCGGCTGGACTTCCTCGATCGGAATCGAATTGCCAGTGTCTTTGAAATCCAACAGACCTCGCAACGTGCATCGAGAACGATTGTCGAAGTTGATCTTTTGAGAAAACTTCCAGTAGGCGTCTTCGTTGTTGCTGCGCGCAGCGACCTGCAAATTGGCAATCGTCTCCGGTGACCAAGTGTGTTTTTCACCCTCGGCGCGCCAGTGATACTCGCCCAAGTTTGGCAGAGTCGGCTGGGTGTCGGATTCGCGATCTGGATACCCCAGGTCATGCCGCCGCATCGTTTCCTCGGCGATGATGTCGAACGAGACACCTTGGATGCGACTGGCCGTGCCGACAAAGCACTTGTCGATGACTTCGTCTTTCAATCCGAGCGCCTCGAAAATTTGGGCGCCTTTGTAACTTTGCAGCGTGCTGATGCCCATTTTCGCCATCACTTTGAGCATGCCTTTGGCAACACCCTTGCGATAGCCGGCAACGATTTTGTCGTCGTCCAGTGTCGAATCCATCAACCCATCACGCCGGGCTTGCCACAACGCTTCGAAGGCCAGGTAGGGGTTGATGGCGTCGGCACCATATCCGATCAACAAACAGTGATGGTGGACCTCCCGGGCTTCGCCGGTTTCGACGACCATTCCGATCCGGGTCCGTTTCGCTTGTTTGACCAAGTGATGGTGGACCGCACCGGTGGCCAGCAAAGCGCTGACGGGAACGCGATCGGGTCCAATGTTACGGTCGGTCAAGACGACTAACTGAATTCCGGCATCAGCGGCCGCTTCGGCTTCTTGGGAAATACGATCCAAGGTGGATTGCAGCCCGGCCTTGCCTTCGCTGCGATCGAATGTGATGTCGATCACCTTGCTGTGCCAGCCTTCGTAATTGATATGCGAAAGCGCCGCCAATTCCTCGTTGGTCAGGATCGGGTGCTCGACCAGCAACCGGTGGCAGTGCGCCGGCGTGGCATCCAACAGGTTTTGTTCAGGACCGATGTAGCACTCGAGCGACATGATCACCTCCTCGCGGATCGAATCGATCGCAGGGTTGGTGACTTGTGCAAACAGTTGCTTGAAATAGTCATAGATCATCCGCGGCATGTCACTCAAGCATGCCAGGGCGCTGTCGTTCCCCATCGATCCGACCGGGTCACGCAGGTCACGCACCAGCGGACGCAACATGAAATTCATCGTCTCGCTGGTGTAGCCAAACGCTTGCATTCGCGGCAGCAACGTTTCACTGTCGAAACCATGCGGTTCCGCTTCGGGGTGCAAGTCGGCCAAACGGATTCGTTCTTCACGCAACCAGTCGCCATAGGGCATCTTCTTGGCGAACGCCGTCTTCAATTCTTCATCGGGGATCAATCGGCCTTGTTCAAAGTCGATCAGGAACATCTTGCCCGGTTGCAGACGGCCTTTCTCTTTGACGATCGCCGGATCCACTGGCAACACACCGACTTCGCTGGCCATGATCACGCGATCGTCGTGCGTCACGTAATAGCGACTGGGACGCAAACCGTTTCGGTCCAATGTCGCACCAATATACTTGCCGTCGGTAAAGGCGATCGATGCGGGTCCATCCCAAGGCTCCATCATGCACGAGAAATACTCGTAGAAGGCTCGCTTGTCTTCACTCATGGTGTCGTGCTTTTGCCAAGCTTCGGGCACCATCATCATGATGGCCTCCTGCAGCGTGCGGCCGTTCATCAACAGGAACTCCAGCACATTGTCGAAGGTGCCGGAATCGCTGCAGTCGGGTTCGACGACCGGGAACAACTGCTGAAGTTCGTCGCCGAACAATTCACTTTTGGCAACGCCTTCTCGTGCCTTCATCCAGTTGCTGTTGCCGCGCAGCGTATTGATCTCGCCGTTGTGGCTCATGAAACGCAGTGGCTGCGCGCGGTCCCAACTGGGGAACGTGTTGGTCGAAAACCGACTGTGCACCATCGCCAGGTGAGTTTCAAAATCGGGATCGCGGAGGTCGGGATAATACGGCAGGACCTGTGCCGGTGTGAGCATCCCTTTGTAAATGATGACTTTGGTGCTCAGCGAACAGATGTAGAACATCAGCGCCTGACGCAGCGTCTTGCTGCCTCGCAACATGTGGCTGGCACGCTTGCGAATCACGTACAGTTCACGCTCAAACGCATCGCCTTCTAAACCGTCAGCGGCACCAACGAACAATTGTTCGATCACCGGTTCGGCGGCGCGGGCGGTCGGACCGACGTCGGCCAAATCGGTGGCTTGCGGGACGTCGCGCCAGCCATACAGGACTTGTCCACGCTCGGCGATCAACGTTTCGATCGTTTGTTTGCACTCGGCACGCTCGGCGTCGTCCTGAGGCAAGAACACCAAACCAGCGGAGTAACGACCGGCTTCCGGCAGATCAACGCCCAAGTCGGCTTTGGCAACCTTGGCCAGGAATTTGTGCGGCAGCCCGCACATCATTCCACAACCGTCACCGGTGTTCGGTTCACAACCACAGGCACCGCGGTGATCCATCGCCCGCAGGATCTCGTCCGCGTCGATCACATTTTGATGACTCGGTACGCCCTTGATATGCGCGATGAAACCGACACCACAAGAATCTTTTTCATGCTTCGGGTCATACAAGCCTTGCGCGGGCGGAAGGTGGATCAGATTTTCACGCGTCTGAGTTTTGCTTGTTGATGTCATAGGTTCTTGCGGAGTCAGTGTACGATCAGTTGGT
Source organism: Stieleria tagensis (assembly GCF_024129865.1). Lineage (GTDB taxonomy): Bacteria > Planctomycetota > Planctomycetia > Pirellulales > Pirellulaceae > Stieleria > Stieleria tagensis. The sequence continues at coordinate 6,335 of NZ_JAMYFE010000024.1, forward strand.
TTGTTGCATCGTCGGCCAAGTGGCTGGCGGGCGGTTTGTGCGACTGCGATTGTGGGGCGGACCCCTTAGGCGACAACGGATGTTCCGTTGTCAACTGCCGCGTCAGGAGGCGGCGATTTGCGGGCTCCCCTACTGCGTTTTTCACGGTCCGGTGCGAGCGGACGACCTAGCAGTAACGACCCAAACTCGTCTCCCGCGCGACTCGGTTGCCCCGAGCGTCGGAAGACAATTCCCAAAGGACGAGTCATGCTGAGCGAGCGACAGGCGACCACGCGTAGCGCACCTGTCGCAGTTTCTCGGCGAACTGCGGCTTCCGGTAAAAATCCCGCGCTCTCGTTCGCCTGAATAGCACGGACGATGGAGTCCGCATTGTCAAATTCGATTCGGAAGTCCACTTTGATACCAAAACGCTTCAGTTCGGTGTCAATCATGTGGCGTAACTGCAGGCTTTTTTCAAAGCCGACCATCTCAATGCCGTCTAAATCCGCCAAATCGGCTTCGTTTCGCGCCGCAAGGCGATGGTTCGCCGAACAAACCAGCCGCATCGGCTCTTTTTGCCACGGCACCGCGATGATCTGTTTGGTCGATTTGGGAAAACTGACCAATCCAATCTCGGCTCGGCCGTTGATCACGTCATCAATCACCGCTTCGTTGCGGCCATACCCCACGCGGACATCCACTTCCGGATACAGACGCGAAAATTCCTCGTTAGCATCCGGCAGATAGCTCAGGCCCACCGAATAAATCGAGGCCACATGGAGCGGCCCTCGCAGCGAACGACTGGCCGTGATCACCTCGTCTTCCAAGCAGTGATACTTGGACAAGATCTCGGTCAGCCCTCGATGATAGGTCTGTCCGGCGGACGTCAACGACAACGGGCGACTGGAGCGATCAATCAACTTCACACCCAAAATTTCCTCTAAGTGCAAGATCGCTTGGCTGACCGCACTTTGTGTTACGCCCCGTGCATCCGCTGCTTTTGAAAAGCTGCGTAGCTGTGCGACGTCACAGAAAATTTCAAGTGTCCGTAGTTGCAATCCAAATCTCACCATTAGCCGTTACTAATACTGATAGCCCGAACTGTTCGAGCAGCTAATGGGAAGTTAAATCGGTTCGGCTGAAACGTCAAGTCTCGCAACCCGGTGCACCCTAGCCAGCGAGACTAGGGAGGATGGATCACCGTTAAAGAGCATGTATGTACAGACGCTCTCTATTTGACCGCGAATCACTCACCGCCGGTGCGAAACCGCTGCGGCAGCGTGAACGAATAAATCACCACCAGCGCGCCGACGCTGAGCACCAACCAGGGGAACCATTCTTTCGGCTGCCAGTTGATGGTGGTCTGTCCCGTGACCGTAGACGGGTCCAAGAATTCGGCGGCCGTCGAACCACGCGCCGAGTAAAACGTTGCGCTGTGAATGAACAGCGATTCAAAGCCAACGATGATCGCCATGATGCCTACAGCGATGAAGAAGGATCGCCACATCGGTATGGGTCTCCGATTAGAAAGGGGGGGAGGAGGAGGTGTGGTGCCAGAAATTGCATCGGCACCCGCAATGCTAGCAAGTGAAGCATTTACCACTCGGCTGCACAGGCGTCATTTCCGCGCCCAGCGGAATGCTGCTCCCCAGCTGGCCCGGTGAAACCTGGCGCAACATTTTCCCCAGTAGGCCAGGTGAAACCTGGCGCAAGATTCTCCCCAGTAGGCCAGGTGAAACCTGGCGGCAGCGTCTACGGTCAAATTCGAAAGACTTGAGCCGCTCCAGGTTGCACCTGGCCTACTTCTGCGCAGATTTGAATTCTTCCAATTGGCGAATCATTGGCAAAGAAAACGGTTCCAGCCGCAGCGCTTCTTGTTGGGTAACAATTGCTTCGTCAACTTGCCCGAGCGCAAAATAACAGCGTGCGCATGTATCCAGACGTGCCGAGCGGGAGACCGGATCATCCGTACCGGCCATGGCGACCGATTCCAAGGCGGATTTGAGCGCGCGATCAAAGTCACCTTCGGTGTTAGCGACCAGCCAGGCATAGTGATTCAACGAATCGCCCAGTTCGGCTTCGAACTGCGAGGCTAATTCGGCGGGGATGATCTTTCGCTTGGCTTTGAGCTGCATGATTGTCCGCCACAAATTGTCACAGTTTTGAGTGATCTGTTTGACGACCGTGTTTTTCCAATCCGGATCACTGGGATCATCGACTCGATACATTTTGATCAGGATGTCGATATTTTTGTTGTCCAGTTCATACGCCCGCTTGAGCAACATTTTGACTTTGTCGATGTCCGCTGCTGCGGTCTGCTGGTCATCCAGAAGCGCGAGTGCGGATTCGAAATGGTGCAAGCTGCTGATTTGATTCAGACTGCTCAGTCCGTTGCTCATTCGAGCCTGGTAGAGGCGATCTTTTTTGGCTCGGTCGACGATCGGATCCAGCACTGCGGTGGCTTCTTGATGACGAAGTTGTTCGCCGTACATCATCGCCAGGTCGCGTCGTACGATCACCCCGATGATCGATTCGATGCCACAGCGTTCGATCACCGTGGTCAATTCTCGTTCGGCCCAATCAAATCTGCCGCGGCGTTTCAGCATCGTGGCGACTTGAAAGTGCGAGTAGGCGATTTCCTCGGTTTTTTGATCCGTGACGGGATTTGCCTGCGGTTGCCCGTCGGCTCCGTCAGGCGTTTCCTCATCGTCGCTAGGCTGAATTTCTGGCAACGGGTTGATTTGCAGGGCGTCGGTCGCGAGCTGCTGTCCGACCACCGCATCCCCGGACTCATCGAACGCTTGCGCGGCCGAGTACAGCAATTCGGCGTTTTCATGAAAGGCATGCGTGTTCCGCTCGAACAACGAAATCACGATCGGAAACAGCCCGTGCCGGATCGCCCAGGCGGAATGCTCTGCCAAATCGAGAGCGGTCGGCGCGACCAGATCAATGTGTTCGCTAACCAGTTCAATCGCTGGCTGGCGCGACTGTTCGGCGATCGCGCGGGTTGCCAAGACACGAATCAGTTGGATGACCGAATCCGAGGTGATGCTTGCGCTCTCACCGGAGTCGACTTTGTGGCGTTGCTGGCGGACCAATTCTCTCCATTGCTCCGCAGAATAGCTGCCTGCGCGCAAGTCATTCGCATAGGCCAGCAACCATTTCCCTGCATCGCGATCACTTTCTCCGATGATCGATTCAATTTGCTCAGCAAGTTGAGTGCGTGCAGCGGGGTCAGCGGGAAGCGGTTGTTTGAGCACGAGCATTGCGGCGCGACGATTGAGCAACGGTTTGTCGTCAAATTCTGCGAGTCGAGCCAACGCGGGGACACCCATTTGCCCCCGCAACTGGCCCAGTAATTCGATCCGCCCTAACCGCTCGGTTTCCGATTGCGCCCCATATTCCTGCAGGATTTCGCGCACTTCCTTGGGGTCATATTCTTTGGACCAGCTGACCTGCAGACTCCGCATCAAATAGCGTGCGGCGGCCAGGATCTCACTATCAGTATGAAATTGAGCCTCACGAAGCGCACCGAACGCCTCCAACCCATAGCCTTTCAACAAATTCCGTGCTCGGACCCGGGTGGCGTAACTATCGCTCCCTAGTTTTTCGATCAGTTCGGCGATGATTTGGTCCGTCGACTGATCACCGGCACCAGCCCCCGCGGCCTGCTTGTCAGTGGCCGTTCGATTCCCCGGGTCATCCGCAACCGCCACTTGGCTCCCCGACTGACATGCCAAAACGGCCAGTCCGAGACAAAAGGCGACGACTCGCTGGAAATCGATTCGCACAAGATTTGTCATGTTCACGTCCATCTGAAGACCACACGCGCAGTTGATTACCGGGCTTCATTCTATCGACCAGCGTGATTTTGTGCAGCTCAATCATCCCCCGGGGACAGACCCCAACACACCCGGGGACAGACCCCAACACACCCGGGGACAGACCCCAACACACCCGGGGACAGACCCCAACACACCCGGGGACAGACCCCAACGCACCCGGGGACAGTCCCCGATGCAGGCGGCAGTTCATTTGCCAAGATTGGGGCGGCTGAATCGAAGTTCCCAGGCGGGCCGAAAACCGGTACCATCCCGCCGAGCCGATTGTCGTAATTCCGCTGAACAAAATTGACCGTGAATGTCGCAAAAATCCAGTAAACCGACGGAACAGCCCAAGAAGTCCGGTGCAAAAAAGCCCGCTTCGGATGCGAACCGGCCTGACAATCGGACTCGTGAACAGAAATTTGGCGATTCGATCCGTACGGCTGCCCAGCGCGAGACGGTCGAAGCGTTCGTGGTTGCATTTGTGCTGGCGCTACTGTTTCGCGCTTTTGTGGCCGAAGCGTTTGTGATCCCAACCGGATCAATGGCACCCACCTTAATGGGTGCCCACAAAGACCTGTTTTGCCAGCAATGCGACCACCGCTTTCAAGTCGGCGCCAGCATCGAACGGCGGGGGCCGATCCAAGACGACACCGTTGTCGGCGGGGTATGTCCGAATTGCCATTATCTGAACAACTTGGACTTGGCCGGCAACAGCAACGACGCGACTTTTAACGGCGACCGGATTCTGGTCAGCAAATTTGCCTACACGCTTAGCGAGCCAGAACGCTGGGACGTGATCGTATTTAAGTTTCCGGGGAATCCCAAACAGAACTACATCAAACGTCTCGTCGGACTGCCGAACGAAACGCTGTCCATCCAATACGGCGACGTCTATGTGACGCCCGACGACGGATCGGCCGATGACACGATGTTGCGAAAGCCGGCCGACAAAATGCTGGCGATGCGGCACCCTGTCTACCAGACCGACCAGCAATCAGAGTTGTTGGCCAAATCCGGGTACCCTACCCGTTTGCAACCCTGGCGTGAAAACAGTTCGTCCCCGCCAACGGATTCGTGGCAAATCGAGCGCAACAGCGACGGTGTGGTGGCCAAGCTGGACGCGAAAGACAGCGCGGCCCCGAATTGGTTGCGATACTTTCATCGTTGGCCCGATCAAACGCAGTGGGAGACCGCACAAGCCGGCGGATCGCTGGCTGATATCGATCCCTATAGCAGCCGGCTGGTCTCGGATTTCTACGCATACGATTGCTACGTCACCGTCCGAAGCAGTGAGATTTATCAATCGGCGCCTCAAAATGCACGGATGTCGCGCACTGCCGGGTTCAATCCCAGCTACGAATCTGGCGGTCCCATTTCACAGTTCGATGGAAACGCGCGGTTCGGTCAACGCGGCAATGCCGATTACGGCCTGCACTGGGTCGGCGACTTGATGGTGGAGTCCGATCTGAGCGTCGACAGTGAGTGCAAAGAGGTAACGCTAGAGATTGTTGAGGCTGGTGTGCAGTACCAATGCCAGATCGACTTGGCGAGCGGCGCGGCTCAGTTAAGCATTCTGGACGGGGACAAGACGTTAGCATTTGACGGCGACCAGACCTCGGTCAAAGCAACGACATCCGTCCGCGCGGGCGATTCGTTTTCCGTTCGCTTTAGCAACTTTGATGATCAACTCTCGCTATGGATCAACGACAGTTTGGTCGATTTTGAAGGCCCAACGACATTCGATTCCCGCAAATTTCGCACGCCCGAAACCAACTACCCCCATTACTCAGGTAGCGGGCATCCGTTGGACGCCGCTCCGATCGGTATCGCTGTCACTGGCGGCGCGGCCACCATCAATCGCGTCAAACTTGATCGTGACAAGTACTACATTGCAACCGACGACAGCTCGTTCGGGATCTTTGACTATGACATGAACGAACTGTGGGCCGTGTCCAATCGCAACGTCAGCTTCCGAGAAATCCAATCGGTGATGCAACAACCAGAATTGTGGGCGGAGTTCCCGATCTGGCAAACACGCCGCAAAGTCTCGTTTCAGTTGGATGAAAACCAGTTTTTCCCGATGGGCGACAACAGTCCGGAAAGTCTGGACGCCCGCTGTTGGGCGGGCACCAAACGAGGTGCACGACTGCCGGATCGCTTTCATGAGGAGGCGTATGCGTTTGCCGACGCATCGTACGTGCCGCGTGACCTGCTGGTCGGCAAAGCACTGTTGGTGTTCTGGCCACATCCCTGGAACACACCGGTTCCTTTCACCCCCAATTTCGATCGCTTTCGATTGATTCGATAACGCAACCCTCTGGAAAAGGATTTCTGCTGCAATGAATAGGATCAACGACGACGCGACGCCGATTCTGGACGCGATCGATTTGCAGAAAACATATGGCCGCCGACGTGTTGTCGGTGGAGTCAACTTGCGCGTTGGCAAGGCCGAAATCGTTGGCCTGTTGGGTCCCAATGGTGCCGGCAAGTCAACCAGTTTTCGAATGATCTGCGGGATGATCCAACCCGACCGAGGCCGGGTCTATTTGGATGGCCGCGACGTGACCGATTGGCCGATGTTCCGCCGCGCACGCGAAGGACACATGGGCTACCTGCCACAAGAACCCAGCGTGTTCAAAAAGCTAACCGTGGAGCAAAATATCTCGGCGCTGTTGGAATTGTTGGGCATGGATCGCAAGCAACGTAAGCAACGAACACAAGAGCTGCTTGAAGAATTCAACATCACTCACATTCGCAAAAGCAAGGCCGCCGGGCTAAGCGGTGGTGAGCGGCGTCGATTAGAAATCGCCCGCTGCTTGGTATCCGATCCGACCATTGTGATGTTGGACGAACCGTTCGCAGGCATCGACCCGGTGACGGTTCAATCCATTCAAGGCGTGATCACGCAACTGCGCGACTCTGGGATCAGTGTTCTGATCACCGACCACGCGGCCCGCGAAATCCTAGGGACTGTGGATCGCTGTTACGTCATCTACCAAGGCCAAGTGTTGATCGACGGAACACCGGATGAAGTCAAACAACACCCCAAAGTACGTGAAGAATACTTGGGCGATTTGGATGGCGCCACACGCTCACGGGCGGTGGCGATGCCGGCCGAAATGCCGGTGCAAATGCCCGGCGGTGACGCATTGCAAATCCACCCGGCCCAACAAGACCCCGGCCTCCCCCAACCTCACTTCCGCACTCGCGCGGCGCCGCGTCGACGTCAAGTCACCGATATCTAAAACGCTGTTGGGACGCAGCGGTTGCTCCGTGAAGTGCCCGTTTTCAAATTGCACTCGACTGCAACCTCAAACTGCGATCAATCACGTCAACTCTGCCAAGCCAATTCGCTGATGTCCAAACCTGGGCAGAGTGATTTGAGTTGCGCAGCATTGCTGGAACTCGATTCGTCCCCCTTGGGGCCGGCCGCAGTCAGCACCAAGCGGGACACACCGGCCGCCTGTAATTCTGCGGCGCGGCAGGTCGCAATCACATCGTGAATCACCCCCAATCGATTCGCAGCGACCAAGACAAGTTCGGCGTCATCGAGTTGCAGAAACAGGTCAAGATTTAAAAACCCCTCCGCCAGTGGACTGAACAGGCCGCCGGCGCCTTCGACGATCAGCGTTTCGCAATGCCCCCGCCAACGCTGCAGACCTGACAACAACAATGCTCGATCCACGGTCTTTCCTTCACGGCGGGCCGCTTCATCGGGTGCCAGCGCGGCCTGGAAACGCTGTGGGCAAACCGCGTCCAAATCCAGCGGTTTTCCTGCGGCACGCCACAACAATTCAGCATCGTTTGACACCAGCGGCGGTGGCGAATCAACAAAATTCACTTGGCCAGAAGATTCACCTCGGATACAACCACTTGCGACCGGCTTGTAAACTCCCACACGGATTCCAGCACGCAACTCTCGCGCGGCCAGCATTGATGCCACGTAGGTTTTTCCGACTTCGGTGCCGGTTCCTGTGACAAAGATGACTTTCAAAACAAACACTCCCTATCGAGAATCAATCGTATCGTGATCAGCCGAAATGTTCGACTCGCACTGTTACAGATGTCCTATTCCGGATCACGAGATCGGATGTTGGACGATGTCGAATCGATGATCGTAGAAGCGGTCAGCGAGTCGGCACAGGTTATCTGCTTACAAGAACTGTTCGCGAGCCCCTACCCCTGCCAAAGTGAAGACCACCGAAACTTTGATTTTGCCGAACCGATCGACGGGCCGTCGGTCCAGCGGATGCAAAAGTTAGCGGCTGAACATGCCGTCGTGATCGTGGTGCCCATCTTTGAACAACGTGCCCCGGGGGTGTATCACAATACAGCCGTGGTGGTCGATGCCGACGGCAGTGTCGCCGGTGTTTACCGAAAGATGCACATTCCGGACGATCCGCTATTTTACGAAAAGTTCTACTTTGCCCCCGGCGATCTAGGATTCAAACCGGTCACCACCCGCTACGCAAAATTGGGCGTCGGGGTGTGCTGGGACCAATGGTTCCCCGAAGCAGCACGCTTGTTCTCATTGGCCGGAGCAGAAATTTTGCTGTACCCGACTGCGATCGGTTGGATCCATAGCGAAAAAGAAGAATTCGGTGCCGGTCAACAAGACGCCTGGCAAACCGCGATGCGGGCTCACGCAATCGCCAACGGCGTTTGGCTGGGAGCCCCCAACCGTGTCGGGATCGAAGGCGAAATCGAATTCTGGGGAAGTTCCTTCGTCGCTTCACCACGTGGCGAAGTGGTCGGCAAAGCCGGTCACAGCGGCGATCACCTGTTGTGTGTGGATTGCAGCCTGGGCGAAATCGATTTGGTTCGAACCCACTGGCCATTCCTGCGAGACCGCCGAATCGACGCCTACCAAGGGCTGTTGAAACGTTGGATCGATTGACCACATGTGTCGCGGATCCTGTCAGACTATGGCGGCTATGACATTTATCACGCAAAAAACAAAGCTGATCGACTGCGACCGCCAGATCCAAGTTGCTGCGGAGCCTGTCTATCGGGAACTGTTATTGGTCGAAGGCGACTCGGCATCCCAGTCGGTTGCACGCGTGCGAAATTCGCAGTTTCAAGCGGTCTTGCCGATGCAGGGCAAACCGATGAACGCCACGAAAGCAACCGATCGAGCGGTCCGCAAGAATCAGTGGTTCGGTGCTCTGATTGATGCCTTGGGCGTCGGCTGGCATGCGGAAGACATGGCACAGTTGCGATACGACCGTGTGCTGTTTTTGTTTGATCCTGATGCAGACGGAATTCATTGTGGCGCGCTGATGCTGATGTTCTTTGATGACTACCTGCGCCCGTTACTCGATGCCCATCGTGTCTCGTTGATCAAATCACCTTTGTTTGAAATTCGTGCGGCGGGTTATGCCGATTGCCTACACGCCTATAGCGAGGAACACCTTCAACGGATTCGCTCGGCACTGGATGTCAAACAGATCCAGCATTCTCATCATCGATACCGTGGTCTGGCGAGTCTGAATGCCAACGTGCTACGTGAGACCTGCATTGATCCCGATTCCCGGACCGCCTACCTACTGCAACACCGCGACGCCCTGACCGCAAAAGCGATCTTCGGACGCAAAATTTGAACTGTCGCTTTTGCCAGAGCCTTCGGTTTCTCCTCGACCCGTCAACCCACCCGGTTTCACCTGGCCGACGGGTTGTGGTTATGATGTCGCCGTCAACACTTCCTGCCACGGTTTCCAATCCGATGATTCTGCGCTGGACGATCGGCTGCATCGCCGGCCTATTGATAATCGCGGTCACATCCCCCTGTTTTGTGCGCAGCTACACGCCACGCGTCGTGCAGCCGCAACGCAACGCCCTGACGTTGCAGCCTGGCGCGGAATATCGCTGGCGCAGCGAAGGCTATGCGAACACCCAGATCGGGCCGCTCGGTATGCCCGGCGCTTCGCCGCCATTGCCGCTCAATCCGTCCACCGTCCATCTGGCGCTATGGGGTGATTCACAGGCCGAAGGCGTTTGTGTTGCCGATGACCAAAAGATTGCTGCACAAACACATCATCTTTCGGCCGAACGCATCGACGTGCTGCCCTTCGCTCGCAGCGGTGATGACTGCAACGATTGGCTGCCACAAATCACTTCGCTACAGCGATCATCGATCAAACTCGATGCACATGTTTTCTTACTGGTGGAATGGTCCGATTGGTGCCAGCCGGTGCGCCAACCTTCCTCGATCACTGATCAGCAATTCGATTGGGTCGCGGAGCAACTGCCGGCGTTTTTAATCCAAGCGACTCGGAATGTATTGACGACAGGCACGGACAATCAATTTCGTCGACTACGATTTCGCCCCGGGCCGATCACTAGCAATTCTTCAGCAACCGCTGTGGCACCAGCCGCTGTCACAGAGCAACCGGATCAATGGACGTCGCGTGTCGCGATGCTAGCGGTTCAACTGGCGCGACTGAAACATCAGACCCGTTTGCCCTGCATTTTTCTCTACGCGCCGCTATCGCCCGCCATCATCAACGGTGACATCCTGTGGGATGACCCCGATGATGACTTGTTCCAAGCCATGCAATCGATCGCGGCAGAACTGGGGTTTGATGTCGTCGATTTGCGACACCAGATGCAGCAGAGCGTGCGAACGGGAAAACAATGGCCGCGTGGATTTCACAATGGCCAGTTTGGTGTCGGCCACTACAACGCAGTGGGCTACCGAATCATCTCCGCAGCCCTCGCTGCACACCCGCGTCTTGACGCTTTGCCGCTGACTTCTACCGCGAATACCGTTACGGCGGAGCGTTAGACAGCGATGCAATTCACTCAGATTGAATTTTTGTTGTTTCTGGCGTTGGTGCTGACCATCGCCTGGCAGTGTCGGCAACGGCATTCGCGCAACCTAGTGCTGTTGTTGGCCAGCTACTACTTTTACTCATACTGGGACTATCGATTTTGCGGGCTGCTGTTGTTCTCTACCGCAGTTGATTTTGTGGTGGCCAAAAAGATTCAAACCACGCCCGCCCGGCGTTCCAAGCGGTGCTGGCTGGTTGTTAGCCTCTCTTCGAATCTGGGAGTGCTGGGATTTTTCAAGTACTTCAATTTCTTTATTGAGTCCGCAGCGCCGTTGGTTCAATCGTTGGGTTGGAATCCCGGAACACTGGACATTATCCTGCCAGTCGGGATCTCGTTTTACACGTTCCAAACGCTTAGCTACACGATTGATGTGTATCGTGGCAAAATCGACGCCACCGATTCGCTGCTCGATTTTGCGCTGTACGTAGCGTTCTTTCCGCAATTGGTTGCCGGACCGATCGTACGAGCGTCGGAGTTGTTGCCGCAACTCTCTGGCAATGTTCCCCACTGGTCGTCGCGCCGGTTTTACGGCGGCTTTCAAATGGTGCTGCGTGGACTGGTAAAAAAAGTTCTCTTGGCGGACCGCTTGGGCGAGATGGTCGACGTCGTGTTTGCCGGTCCAGAACTTTACGATGGCTGGACCGTCTGGTTAGCGGTGATCGGCTATGCCGGCCAGATCTACTATGATTTCTCGGGCTACAGTGATATCGCGATCGGGATCGCCAAGATGCTGGGCTTTCGATTCCCAGTGAACTTTCGGCATCCGTATTTGGCTGGCAGCGTGACGGAGTTTTGGCGGCGTTGGCACATGACGTTATCACGTTGGCTGCGCGACTATCTGTACATTCCACTGGGTGGTAGCCGGCACGGCTCGATGCGTACGGCGATCAATTTGATCATCACGATGCTGCTAGGTGGATTGTGGCACGGTGCGGCTTGGACGTTTGTTCTGTGGGGATTGTGGCACGGAGTCGCGTTGGTGGTCGAACGTTGGCTGCGCTCACTCAGCGGACGTGCGAGTCCCTTTTGCCTCGGTCACTTGTCAACACTGGCGGTCGTTGGCGTGGGATGGGTGCTATTTCGTTGCGATTCACTTCAGGACTGCTGGCTGGTGGTTCAACAGCTGGTTTTCTGGTCGCCCGGAATCGGCTGGTACCCTCCGCTGGCGATCGCTGCCGTCGGCTGCATGGTGGCCGATCACATTGCCTGGTCAACGAGACTGCGACGCGTGATGCGGCTACGATTCGATCGCTGGTATGCCCCCGTCGTGACCACCATCATGATCGCCTGTTTGATCTTGTATGCCCCACGCGGTTTCGCACCGTTCGTTTACTTTCAGTTTTGATTGTGCGATTGAATTCCGCTGTTTCTCTAGCTCATGATCTGGTCGACGCCATCACTGGTGTTTTGGTTATGTGATCGATAGGCAGTGAGTAGGGATGTCGGATCGATGAATCGCCAGGACGGTAGGCTGGATGCCAGTACCGACAGGAATGCGCCGCCGCGAACGGCCCACGTCACGTAGCCGATTGAAAACAGTCCCAACGCAGCGCCGGCCGAGCCAATAAACATCGTCACCGGTCGCTCGATCGGTGACATGTCGGGATGATCCCACATGTCCCATAAGATGGCCTGTTTCAGATCTTGCTGAAGCAAACGTTCCAACTGCCGAAGCTCTTGAGATGAATCGGCGATTTGAATGTCTTGGTCCACCATACCGGCAAACAGCTCGTGATAGACCAGTTGCAGAAAGGCTGTGTTTTCGGATTCGATTTGATGAGCCAATTCGGAATCGCTCGATTCGTCGCCGCGCCCCTCTTGCGCCCCAGCCCCTTGCCGTGCCCCATCAAAATACTCAACCGCCTCTGATTCCTGCTGTGACTCGCGATCACCCCAGAACGGATCCCCCGACTGATCTGTGATTGCACTTCCACCTTGGCTACCACTGGCGTCGTTGCCGTCACTCCCGTAGGTGGTCGTCCCGGGATGCATGGGCTGGTACCCTAGATTACCATCAGGAAGCCCCGTTGATGGCGCGGGTTCAGTCCCACCCTGCGGCGCGCCGCCGGTATCTGCAACGTTTCCGACAACGACTTGAATGGTCACTCGGGCAACATTGCTGACAGTGATACCGTCGCTGACGCGGTATTGAAACACGTCGGTTCCATGAAATCCATTCGCCGGCGTGTACTGGAATTGCCCATTCGAAAGAAGTTGTACTGTTCCTTGGGTCGGACCGGCCACCAGAATTGTCGTCAACGAATCACCGTCCGGATCATAATCGTTGGCCATCACGCCAGGAGCGGCCGATTGAATCGACTGCGACGCATTGGTCGTCCACGAATCATTTCTAGCAACCGGCGCAGTGTTGGAACGGAACAGTTCGACATCGATCAGTTGATCAACAAACGAAGTGTCCGATGATGTGGCACGCACCACGATTTGTCGCGTCGGTGCATCCACGGACCAGTCAAACCGTCCAGATGTGGTCACGACACCCGTGATCGGGTCAATCACAAATCGACCGCCATCGTCTGTGATCAAACTGTACGAGATCACATTATTGGACACATCGTCGTCGGTGGCTTGAACCGTGATCCCAACAGCGGATCCGGTCGCCGCATCCACATCGATCTGATTCGCTGACGGATCACGATCAATCATTCGATCGGCATCGAATTCATTGACATCATGCACCGAAACCCACAGGGTTTGTGTGTCGGCAGCCAATCCATCGTCCGCCATTACGATCACATGATAGACGCCATCCCCATTCTGATCGCGTGGGTTTTCCGCGTCCGGGTTGTTGCAGAACGACAGTTGCCCCGTCATCACATCGATCGTGAACTCCGCAGCATCAGAACCACCAGAAATTGAATAGTGGATGACGTCGCCTGGCAAATCGGCATCGGTGGCTTGCACGATGGTGACCAAGGAATCGTTTTCAAATCGCGCCAGCGATGCACTGTCGCCGCCTGCATCGGTATAGATCGTCGGCGACTGATCGTTGCGAGGTTCAATCACGATTTGAAGTGTTTGCTGCGGCAATGTTGACGTCGCATCGCTGAGTTCGATCGTGATCGAATCACTAAAATGCTCGCTATCGTCATGCGAGTAGGCAACATGCCCCAATTCAAGTTGCCCTTGCGAAAACACAGTTGCAGGAATCCCATCCACCAATACTTCGCCATGACTTGGACCAGACACAACGTTGTAGATCAATTGGTTTGGATCGGTGTCGATATCGACACCCTCCAAATGCACCGCCGTCAACGTCACGGAATCGCCTTCGCCAACATCAATGATTCCAACGACCAGTGTCGGACGATCGTCTTGCGCAGTGATTGTGACGTGAAACGTCACATCGACCGAATCACCCAGCGGATCTGAAACACGCAGCGTGAGGTCGGCTTCACCATTTTGGTCCGCAGCGTACTGGATCGCTAACGTGCCGTTGGCTTGATCAATCGTGACCGAGTTGAAAAGTGTTGGATCGCTATTGTTGATCAGCGCATAGGTCAGATCAGAATCCTGATGCTCAATATCGTCGAAGGCCGCAGCAAGATCGATCAAGGTCTCTGAAGCATCTTCGAAAACGATGATGTCATCAATTCGTCCGTTCGGTGGCGTATTTAAAAACATGCCTAGCACGCCGTTTACATCGTCATACACCAGGTGTGGAATCCAACCGTTCAGATTGCCTTGCAGTTCCACGTTGTCAAACTGTCCGCTACGGTTGCCGTAGACGATAAGTGCGTCGAACAATCCGCCTCCGCTGAAACCGGAAACGTCTAGTGAGAGTGTCGCGCCGGGAGAAATCGCGAGTTCACCACTGACGCGAATCTGGTCGCGTCCGGAAGGCGACGCTGACGTGCCATCCAAAACAACAGTGGCAAACGAATCGATCTGCAAATCACCCGCGACCTGACCAAACCCTGACAATCGCCCAGATTCAATGGAGACCGTTCCGGGTGTCTCGATTCGCTGACCACTGAGAACGATTTCGCCTTGAACCAAGCGAATGTTTTGCGAGCTGCCGTTGAGCAACAAATCGTCACCCAACAACACTCGTCCCGCTGGTTTGTCGATCACCAAGTCTCCGTCGGGAAGATCATCGGCAAAGATCATTTGATCGCCGCTTCCCACCAGTTTCAACGCGGTGTTCCCCAGCACAGTTGCGTCGTAACTGATCACATCACCGGTGGTAGTGATTTGGCCACCCGCCACAGTGAAGACTTGATTGAAGACCACGTCCCCCTGGACGTTTAAAGAACCAACGATGTCTGCGTCAACAAATCCGATGAATTCAACACGACCAAAATTGAGTGTGCCCGTGTCGATCACCATGTTGATGGATGTGAATCGAGTGGTGACAGCGCTGGTGTCCAAATTCCCATCCAGGTACGTCACATTCCCGGCCAATTCCAAATCTTCCAACGCCGTTGCCGTCCCCCCTGACTTGTTGATCAGCAAATTTCGGATCATTCCCCTGCCGCCGTCGGTCGTCAGATTCTGATCACCGCTACCGCCCAATTCCAATGTTGTGGTTCCAGAGTAAACATTGTCATCTGCGACAACATCGCCCAGTGCACGAATCGTTCCACCGTTCAGCAAGGCGACGTTTGTCAATTGTGTTGTGCCGATGACATCCAATGTCCCACGGATGGTTTTGGCGCTGGTCGCATCAATTTCCAAAGACCCCAGTGGACCGATCTGATTATCGATCGTTGCCGACGAACCCGACGACAGAATCAAATCCAATCCGCTCGCGTCGACGCCGCCTCTGACGACATCGAGATTGCCGCTCATTCGAAATGAATCGGTGATCACCGCGTTCCCGTCGGACTTGTTGATCGTCAGTGAACCAATCGACCCAACTCCGCCCCCAGCAGACAACAATTGGTCAGTGTCACCGACCAATTCAAGTCGATTGGAGCCTGCCCAAGATGACACTGCGATGACGGCATCACCGGCAACCCGCACGGTGCCGTTGCTGATTGACACTGCACTGTCCAGGATGAAATCGCCAACGACGTCCAATTCGCTTGCGTTCAGATCAATGGTGCCGCCGTCGGCGATCCAGTCTCCAAGCACCGTCCAGTCTGAACCGCTAGTGACCAGTGACCCGCCGCTAAAATGCACGTCACCAACCAACATGTCGGCTTGCTGCGAGATTTCGCCAACGAATCCTGTGTCGACTCGAATCACCGAGACCGCACCATTAAATGCAGCATCGATGACGGAGTCCGTGCCACTGGTTGCATCAAACACCACCGTGTCATCTGCGCGGGGAACTCGATCCAGATCCCAGTTCAGTGGGTCTGACCAATCGTCTGAAACACCGCCACCGTCCCAGACCACGACATGAGCGACCGGCGCGACTTCAATCTCAACCGTGTGGATGGATGTGCTGGATGCATCACTGACGGACACAGTGAGCGAAGTGATCCCATTGAATCCAGGGTGTGTTAGCAGTTGCAGGCTGTTCAGCGCCTGTGTGATTTCAGCTTGCTGCCCCACCCATCGCAACGTCCCGTCTGAACCATCGTCATCAATCTGCGTCAAACCGAACGGCACGACTGCAGAGAGCGAAGCGTCGATCGCTGTTAGCTGCAGCGTGAGAGTGTCTGATTCCTCGTCAAACAGATCGAACACCCCCACCCCTGATGGACCAAACTCAATCGCAATGTCTTCGTCGGTCACCACAGCATCGGGGCCACTCAGCAACACCGGATCATCAGACAAATTCACAACGAACTCAAACGTCCCGGTGCTACCAGCACCCTGACCATCCGTGACGATAAAGTCGAACTGGTCAGTGGCAACATGGACGCCGGAATGGTTGTATTGGACCACCCCGTCGATCACGTCTTGCTGGGTAAACGATTGCCCGGCGCTCAAAGCGACTCCGTCTCGCAACAGATCACCGTGCTGAGCAGCAGTTGTCAAAATGTACTGCAGTTCGTTAGGCAATTGTTCCGGATCGGATGTCGACAGCAGGCCGTCTGAAAGTATGACCGACATCGCTTCATCGACACTGGCAGGCCCAACGCGATCCAATGTTGGCGCTTGATTGGCAACCAACAACTCGATCGCGAACGTTTGAACGGAAGGCACTCCCGACGGCGGAATTGCACTGACGGTGACCGTGGGTGCGACGGGATGGGTAGGATCAAACTGCGACCGGTCAGCGACAGTGATCTGCCCCGTGTCAGGGTCGATTGCGAATGCGCCGGGCAAGGACTGGGATTCAATCGAGTACTCGATCGGAGCGACTTGGTCCAACACGTCGTCCGCATCCCATTGAATGATTAGCCCCGCAACCGCGGTGCCGTCGATATCGTCCCAGGAACCGTCGGACTGATGGAGCAACACGTGATCTTGCCCCAGAAAATCGTCAGGTTGTCCCGGATCAAAATTTGCATAACTGCCGTTCGCTGCGTTGCCAGCGGGGCCACCCAACCAGACGGGAGCAACTTCAGTTCCGTTTTCAGTCCAATAGAAATCACCTTCATGCCCACGGTCTGTCGCCGACAGCCAGACGTCTTGCCCTGAAGCGATGGCGATTTGTTGCACCAGTTGATTTTCGCCTTCACTGTGGATGCTTAGCAATTGCCCTGTGAGCCCCAACAGTTCGCTTGATTGAGCCAACGAAAGCGAATCGTCCCATGTCAAATCAGTGCCGACTAATTTGTAGAACTTGTCATTGGACGCCGAATAAAACAGACCGGGATCGTCAGCCAACAAAACCTCCAACACGGCTTGCCGACCGGGATCCTGGGCTTGAACTTGCCCAACAATGGTACCATTGCGACTGCTCGTATCCACCGCCAACGTCAACGGGGTGTCATTGGATTCGAACACACCGCCGGCTATGGTTGCCGGCCGCAGGTGCAGTTGGCCAACTGAATCGGCAAGCACGCCATCGACCACGCCCTCTCTGAAATCCCACTGCGCGATCAACCCAGGTTCGCGATTGGAAACACCGCCAGCATAGTTTGCAGTGATTTCAGTCGGACTGCGAATGTCGTCAAACAATCGAGCGCCGTACAGCACGCCGCGAAAGTTCTGGTCTGGATCATAGTCGGCGTCTTCCGCATCTTGTTCTTGTCCAAATACAAACCGACCGTTGGTTCGCACCTGCTGTCCGATCTGATATCCGGTTCCCTGATCGACGCTTTGGCCATCAACGAAGATCTGCCACGAACCAAATTGATTTTCCCAAGTCACGCTGACCGTATGGTCCTGGCCATCGGTCAACAATGCAACATAGTCGATCGCGGACGAATTCAGTGGATCGCCAGCGGCAATGTCGAGCTCAAATTGGTGACCGGATTGAACCAGTTGAAACGAGAGTTCATCTTCATTGCCGACGTTGTAGGACAAGAAAACCTGCTCTCCATCGAAAGCGTCAGCATTGAATCGTAATTCATAGGTGAACTGATCCAGGTGTGCATCCAGCCCACCATCAGAAATCAGATAGGTATCATTCCCGGTTTGATTGATCGACAACCCCGCCGCCCCGGACTGGGTGACCACAATTGTGTCCGGCACGCTATCAAGGGTGTCCAGCCAGGTTCGTTGGACGACCTGTCCAAAGGCGACGTCAGTTTCAATCTGACCGAATTGAAATTCCAGATCCCAATCACCGCCCAAGCGAAAATGTCCCGTCGGGTCGTCGCTTGCGCTCACATCGCAGTCACACAACGCCGCGATGGATTCGATCAGATCTCGCCCTGCCTGGGTCGCTGCCAGATCACAACCATAGATCAGCACGTCAGCGCCGTCATCCATTGCGTTGCGCCAGGAAGCGATGTCACCGGCGTATCCCGAAAGAGTTTCATTTCCCAGAGTGCTGGTTCCCAGCTGCAGACCAGCTGAATCACTATGGCCGAGCAGATGGATCGCATCGACCCCGCTTAACTGTTGAAGTGAGTCCGTGATCTGTTTGACTCCGTCGCTGTCCGCAGCGATTTCGATGACGACCCATTCGATCCGGCCTGGATCTTGTTCCCGCAGGCCACCGACCAGTGTCTCATAGTCACGGACGTTTTGATCGACGAACACCACTTCCCGGCGAAGTGCCTCACGTTCCTGATTGCCCCAATCCTGGGCGGCAAGATCCGCGTCGTGATCCGAGAAATTTGAATCTGGCGTGGTCGGGAACATCGCTTCGGCGGCAGCCTGATCGACCAACGCATCGAGCATCTCGGCATCGGAATTGGGCAACAACACGTCGCCATCCGGACCATCCGCGCTCAACAATACTCGGTCTTCGAGTTGCAAGAAATCAAAGACGCGTGCGCCAGAAGTTGCTGCCACGGCTAGTGTTCCAAGGATTTGTGTGGGGCGAGTGGGTTCCATTGAAAAGTTAGCTCGCCACAGCTTTAGCCCGATGACAAATCCTTGGGAAAACAATCTGAAAGCAGGCCCGAGAACCCGTCTATCCCGGACCATCGCACCTGTGGGGGGAGGAACTCTAACAAGATCCGCTACCGCAGAGACGTCGTAGGCGCGGATCATGACTCCAACGAGCAATGATCTGCCGAGCATCCTGACTGACGACCAGGACGGCGATCACACTGACGATGGCAACCCATGGGCCGGCGACCAAACAAGCGGGCCAAAGCGTGATGAAACAGGTGGATTGATCCAATCGAAAGCCGCATGCCCACAGCGCGACCCAAATGCCCAACAGCACAATTCCATGAGAGCACAAGGTTGCAACCACCGCACCATGCAATCCCCAACGAGGCAACAGGAACGCGTTGAGAGCGAGGTTTGCCGCCAGTCCGATTGCCAGCGCCAGCCCAGCCCATTTGCCTTGCTCGGTCACCCACAAATAGTTTTGCGCGATCGTCGCCAGTGCCGCCCAAATACAAAATGTGAATGCCATGGGCATCAACGTCAAACCGGCTTGATAACGATCTTGTAGCAATGTCGTAAACAACGTCGGTGCGATCCAAAGTGCCACTGCAGCGCCCAGGGTAAATAGTGCGCTGATGGCAAACAAGGTTTCTCGCAGCCGCGTTCGCACGGCTTGTTTTTGCCCTGCTTCCCAATCAGCAGCCAAATACGGTAACAGCACACCGCTGATCATTGTCGCCAAACTCATCAACAGCACCGGGATGATTCGGCCGCTGTGGTATTGGCCCACTGCGGCCTGACCGATGCTTTCGCCACCAGCGGTTAAATGCAAAATCATATAGCGGTCGGACAATTCAAATAGATTTGCCAGCAGGTTCATTACCCACAGCGCCCCCGCATACGGCAAAATCCGTCGCCACATTTTCGAGGTGTTCAGCGGCGAACCACTGACCGGTAACCCCCGCCAGCCTCGTGCCAATGTGATCATCCCTGGAATAATCGCCAGCAAGGTTGCGACGGCAAACACCAACACCAAACCGGTCAGTCCACCACCGATGCTTAGCCAAGTCACTCCCAATAGCGTGAAACCCACACTCTGGATGAACTGCATCGACGACACGATGCGCACCTGGCGGAGTGCCGAAACCAATTCGTTGACAAAGTAGTAGACAATGATGGACAAGACGCCGATGCCGACCGCATGAACCAATGCCCGATTCTGGGGCTGCAGAAAAATCAGCCAGCCGAACCAATCCGGTGCCCCAAACAGCGCCGCTAGAAAGACCAAGGCGCAGACAATGGTTCCGATTGCCAATCGCCTAACGAATGCGTTCAAGTGTCCGCGACTGCGATAGTGTTCGACAAACCGTGGCAACGATCCCGGCATGCCCATCAGCATGATCGGAGTGATCATGGTGATAAACCCGAATGCCATCGCCCACTGACCGACCGAGGCATCATCCATCAACCGGCAAAACAAAATCCCGCGAAAAAAACCAAAAGCACGCTGAACCACCGTCATCGCCAACATCACCAGCATGCCTGTTGCCAACGAATCGGCGACAAAACTTTGGGGATTGGTTTCAGTGTTTGAAGGTTTGCGTGGCACAACAATCGGTCTACAGCGGATCAAGAAACTCCTCGTAGAACCATGGCTCGCCGCAGCGACGAACGAGCCGTTGAAGGATCACTGCAGACCCAAATCAGCCCAGCCGAATCGGCGTCCTCCGAATAGAACGGCTGTAGCGTTTATCCGGATCTGTCGAAGACGAGTGCAGGACGGATGGCACCGGACTCGCTATCGCTTGACGGCGCTGATGAATCCGCGGTCGGCGACGGTGTCGACGTAGGGTCCAACATCAAACCCAAATTCTTCCAGAATGCTGCCGTATTCCGCTGCGCTATAACATTTACCTTGTGTGATATTGACCAACAGCACTGAATATTCGGCCACCGGCAATGGACCTGTTTTGTCGTCGTTCAAAAAGGTTTCGTGAATGATCACTCGACCACCCGAAGGCAGTGTTTCAGCGGTCTTGGAAATCAATTCACGGACTTGGGGAAAATCCCAATCATGCAAAACATTGGACAACAGCACACAATCGACATCGCTGGGCCAGGGATCACTGAACATGTTTCCCGTCACGACCTTGATCCGATCAGCCAATTCATGGCGTTCAATCTCGGCAAGCGTCAGCCGATCGACGGGAGCCTGTTCGAAAACGGTGGCTCGCATGCCAGGGTGCTTGGAAACCATCGTCGACGAATAGATGCCGGATCCGCCACCAACATCCAACAAATGCTGGCACGATTCAATCAATGGCGCGGCCGCATCAGCCAACACTTGCCCCATCGCGGTGCCACGACAATTCATCAAATCCGTGAATCCTTTGGCAAACGATTCGTCCATCATTGATTGATGCCAATCGTTGCCGTCGTCTTTGGCCTGCCAGTTGGCCGGTCGATCATGCTGCAACACTTGCAGACAACCCTCGGCAATCGGCGAATCCAAGATCGGTGCGTAGTAAGGTCCCAGGAACCAAGGCGACGAATCAACCAGGTGTTCACGTCCCATCGCGGTCAACTGGTGCACCCCGCTTGCCGCGTCCGATTCGATCAATCCACTAGCGCGGCAGAGTGTTAACAACACGTCCAAGGGGCGCGCCGCCAATTTAAATTCGGATTGAATCTGGTCCGTTGTCGCGCCATCACAATCGTCCAACCAAGTGAACAAGTTGAGTTTGCCGATCGCCACGCCCAACATATCTGCGGCATATTGACGATCTCGAAAACGCAACAATTGGGCAGGGTCGGTGGTCGGATTCCGAGTTAAATCAAAAGCCATGAATCAAACGATGCCAAGGGAAAAAGAATCACTTCAATGAACAGACAATGGAGGCGTTAACGCACCACTAATTTTTGATCAGTTGATCAACGATCGATTCCAATTGACGACCGGTGAAATCCAACGCTTCGACATAACCCTGTTGATTGAAAACCGCAACAAAGGGCAACGATACCAATCCGAATCTTGCGGCGACCGGATTGGCAACGCTCTGGGTTGCGGAAGACAGACTGCGGAAACTTGGAAACCCGAGTTCTTGTTGGGCTAAAGACTCTCGCAGCGGAGCTTCTTCGGGATCCAGATTCATCCCCACAATCACGACCTCGTCGGGATGGCGTTGCTGAATCTCTTTTAGCATGGGGACGACTTGCAGCGAGTACGGAAAACTGATCGCCCAGAATGGCATCAAGACAATTTTGCCTTGATACTCACTGGCATTGACTCCCTTTCCATCGACCGAAGGCAAGCGATCGAAATCGAATCGGGTGCCGATCACCTGCTGGCGTGTTTTCCGTGCCTTGTCAGCGGTTTGGACTTCTTCGGTCGTTGGTTCCTCTGGATCGGTGAACTGTTCCTGTAGCAATGAAAATGTTGCTTCCACAAACGGATCACGATCGGCTGCTTCCAATTGCAATGCTGCGCTGGCCAAATACTGAACCGTTTCCATGTCGGGTGCCTGCGAGATCAGTTCACGCACGACATCGGACCATTGATCCACGGTGACATTTTCATCACCCAGAATCTGCAACAACAATCGGTCCGCTGATTCAAACTTGGTCGTTCCCGCAGCGTCCGTCGCCACTTTTGCGATCAACTTGTCCGACGACTCACCGTAGAGAGACAGGATTCGCTCGCGTATTTTGGCGGCGTGGTCGAGTTGTCCATAGCGAGCGAGCATTTGGCGAGCCCGACCCATCACCAGAATCGAGGGGATGTCCGATGAGGGATGCGGATGAACGCCCTCAACCAGCGTGACAATTTTGTCCGCGGCGTCCGGTTTACCGGCTTGCAAATCGTCGACCGCAAAACCGATTAACACGATTCGACTGTCACTGGCAATTGTCGCTTCGGGCGACTCCAGGTTGGTTTCTGCCAGCGTCTCCAATTCGTCGGCTGCGGTGACATCTCCCATCGCGGCGAGATGGGAGAGGGCCTGTAGCTGTCCGCGTCGACCGGCGATCCGCTGCGCCTCGCTGGCGTCCGAGTGATCGATCAGCTTTTGCGCTGCTTCGAGCTTCTTTTTGGCGATGACCTTCATCATCTTGCTGGCTTCCAACTGATCCGCCATTTTGGTCTGGGTCAGTTGCATGTCATGGTCAGCTCCTTCAAGAAACCCGGCCAATTCGTTTGGCGTTAGGTCATCGCGAAACGAACGTTGTTCGGCGCGCGATGCCATCGAACCATCACTCGGTTCACGGGGTTGGTCCAAGACGCCCGGCGGCGCGGGAGTTTGTTCAGCCAAGGGAAATCCAGTGGGACGGTCCGCTGCCGAATTTGCTGCGTCGGAACCTGCCGGGGGAGCGTTTGGTGGCGCTGGCGCCATCGATCCGCTGTTCTGCAGTGACCGTTGGCTCGCGGCTCCGTCGGCTCGATTGGCCGAATCTGGCAACGGCACTTTTGACGACGTGAAGGAATCGGCCCCCACGTCTGGTTCGACTCCTTTGGCCATTAGATCGGCCGCACTGTCAATTCCAGGCGTGGACGGATCGTCGGACGATTGGTTGTCCGATTCCGCGGACTGTTTGCCCGACGAGCATCCCGGCAGTAGAGAGATGCCGGTCAGGAGGACCAATGAGAGCAGAGAATGGAAAACCGCCCCGTGAACATTGCAGTTGGGCATTGAATCAGCATGGGAATGCGAATGAGAAAACCGTTCCCGATCAACTATATCGCATACGATTGTTTTCGACCGCCCCAGATCCTAGTGGGAATCCAGCAAGCGGAGCAATTCGTCGATCGCCAACTGCAGATCATCGTCTTTGTCATCGCGATTGATTTCACGCAACCAGTCCGTGACTTCATCGGCTTGTTGGCTGGGTAAACGCTCGGAATCGCCATTGGCGGTGTCCTGGTCGGCGGCACCGGCTTCCAACGGTGCGTCGTTGATCGGCCCGGTGGGATTCTGCGCCAGGGGTGCGGCTGCTGCCGGCGGCGCGATGCCATGACTGCGGATCGCACCACGAACCGCGTGCGAATCGACGCCATCGGCCGGCTGGTTCGAATCGGCTGGCTCATTGGAATCGGCGTTGTTTTCGGCATCATGGTTGCCGACCGCACCGCCATTATTCTGCAACGTGTTTAGAAAGTTGATGACCAACAACGCGTCGAGCGCGCTAACTTGGCCGTCACCGTTGACATCGTATCCATAGCCCGTATCGCCGGGGCCGACGGGACCGGGGCCGTACAGGTTCAGATAGTTAATAATGGCCAACGCATCGAGCGGTGTGACATTCCCGTTGCCGTCGACATCGTATGGATTATCGTCGTTATGGAACGGGCTTTCGTTCTCCAAAACTTCGATCACAAAGGTCTCCGAGAGCGCTGCAAAGATGCCGCTGCTATCCTGGGCGGTGATCGTCAATTCGATCTGCTCGGCATCCGATCGCAGCACCATCTGCCCGTCGAGCAACTTGAGCAGCGATCCATCGATTTCGAAACGCGGATCGTCGACGCTCAGGTGGTAACTATCCGCTGCGACAACGCCATCGAGTTGTACGTCGCCGACCGACGCCCCTGATTCCCACTCCATCACGGTTTCGTTGGACAACGTGATTTCGCCGACTTGTTCGGGAACATCCATCACGGGGATTCGCACTTCGGTCGACTTGCTGCTACCGGCACCATCATCGGCCGTCACGTTCAGCACGATCAACGTCTCGGCTTCATAGTCGATCGCGATGTCTTCCTTCAGACGCAGCTTGTTTCCCTCGGTCTGGAAACGATTGTCGTCAACAGAAAACGTCACGACTTGGTCAAAGTCTTCGTCAAATGCATCCAGCGTGGCGACGTAGGCTCCAAAATCGTTTTCGAACAGTTCCCGCTGAACCGCCCACAGTTCTGTCACCGGATCGTTTTCGTCTTCGATGTAGACCACCACGTCCGAGCCAAAGTATTCATTGGCATCGCGATCAAAACCGCTGATCTCAAGCAATATTTCCGGTTCGTATTCAAAATTCAGACCGCCGTTGACCAATACCAGCGTCTGATCTTCGATACGGAATCGCGAATCCGAAACGCTTAGTTCGTATACGTCGCCCACATCTGGGTCTTCGATTTCCAGTGCACCGACTCGGTAGCGTCCCTCGGTGTGCTCGGGAATTCCCGCCCCAGCCAAGCGAACGGCGCGGGGAATGTCCGGTCGAGAAGCGACTTCGACCGAAACCGTGATCGGATCGGAAACCGATTGCCCGTCATGGAATTGGATAGAAAACGAATCCGAACCATTAAAATCTTGATCGGGAACGTAATTCAGCTCTCCATCGCTGCCGACACTGGCTTTGCCATGTTCTGGCGATTGGACAATCAAGGAAATCAAGCGATCTTGATCCGAATCGACCACCCAATCAGCCATTTCAGAAGCGCTGATCGAGAGCTGTTTGTCTTCGATGGCATCAAGTGACAACGAATCCACGGCAACGGGCGATTGATTTTCAGCGGGCCGCAATGCGCCAAATTCGATGTTCATGATGTCGTCGTCACGCTGGACCACGACCCGATGCTCGGTGGGTTGGTCCAAACGGATCGTCGCAACCCCCGTTTCACCCAACAAAAACAGGGGACTGAGTGAGTCGCCAACAATCATCGCCTGCGGAGCCCCCAGGCCGGTCGTTGGCAGTGCTTGAGTCACCAGGCGTTTCCCGTCGCGAACATCCAATAACGAGAACACGGTTTCCGAATCGATCGTGGATACCGAAGCCAGCGCGTCGAAGCCAGGGATCAATGCCAGCGGTCCCGGCATTGGCGCGAACTGATGCAGTTCCGCAAAGTTTGCGTCAACGTCCAACACGCCAATGTTGCCGTGGGCATAACGAACCGCCAACAACCCGGCGGCGTCGTCAAAACTGACCAACTCGGTCGCGCCGACGAGAACCGTTTCGCTACCGGCGACCCAACCAGCCGCGCGATTGCTCCAGATCGACGCTTTCAGCGAAGGCACATCTTGAGAATCAAACTGCGTTGCGCCGTTTGTTGTCGCGACCGGCCAAGCCAGAATAGATCGGCTGCCGAAATCTGACTCCGCCGTCAAATCGATCGCAGTCGATGTGGTCACCAATTGCGCACCCAGCGGCACACTAAATGGGGTCTCCTCGATTTCAATCGCAGGCGACGCTTCTGCCGAAGCATCCGTGTCGGCACCAATACGAATCGCATGGATCAAGCTTTCGTCTTCACCGGCGGCTAACAGCAGTCCCAGCCCATCGGTCCCCACAGCAGCCGAAACTTGGCCGCTGGCCGCGAAGACCTGTTGTGTCTGTCCATCACCCGAGGGAACCCACCACAATCCGGATTGCGACGCCCCGTCCAAATCGGTCGAACCAGCCACCAGCGACACCGGGAGCGAGCTGACCTGCCCCGCGCCGACTGTGGTTACCAATTCCGACGGCACAAAATTCAGTGGGAATTCGCTGGTTCGCGTCCCTGTGGTCTGAATCTGCAGTAATGCTCCGTCGGCCAGCACCTGCAATTGATCACCGCTGTGGAATCCACCGATCGATTGCTCGAATGATGCCGGCAGTGACTTTTGCGACACACCGGCAGGAAAAGTCTGACGCTGGGCGGCGGAACCGCTAAACAAGCGAACGGGATAGGTTCCTTTGTCCAGACCTTCAAATCGGAACTGGCCATCAGCGTCTGTGAGAGCGAATCGTTCGTCCGCATCGAGCGTGGCATTTTCGTTGGCATCGATATATGCCAATCGAGACCCCAATCCGACCTCCGAGGCTTCGGCGCGTAGCGAGCCATCGACGTCGTTGAACACCGCACCGGTGATCACCGCCAACACTCGCCGCTGCCCCAAACGCTCAAAAACCAATCGACGGCGACGACGACCGCGTTTCGCGGATTTCTTCGACGCAGAACCGGCCGAGTCTCCAGCATCGATCGGCCGCGGGCTGGCCGCAGGGTTATTGGTCGTCATTCGCCGGCGTGATCCCATTTCGTTCCGGTCTGTCCCTATGTAGTTGAAATTGAGCGACACCTCGCTCGTCTGGATTCCAAGATTCTCTGCTGGAAAGTTAGATCTCAACTCTGACTAAGACCACACAATCCCGACTAAGTTCCCTAACAGAGGGTGTTTTTTTGCACATCGGCAAACTTTTTCGGGTCTGATCATTGTTGCGCTGATCTTTGTTGCACAGTGAGCATCCGTTCCGGCCAGCGTCTATGATAAGCTGACGAGGGAACGTTGCGGACGTGAAATCGCCCATTCCGGGCCACAATGGAGTGATATTTAACGCGAAAATCACCTCCACGGACCGAAGCAATTTGTAGATCGCTTTTTTTTGCTATCGCGATTCCATTCGAGCCATCAAATGATCTCTTACATTCTGAACGCCCCTGTCTGTCGGGTGTACCTGCCCAGTTGCTGCCGGCCCAATCATCGCCAGCGAACATCATCACCCGCTGTTAGCAGGGTGTTTGCCAAACTTCGCGTCACCGCTCCCGTGGCGTTTGTCGCTCTGGCTATTCTGGCGATGGGGCCCCCCCCCGCAGCGTTTGCCCAGAACGAATACGATGACCAGTCCGGCAGCAGCTACGACGAAAGCTACGACCAACAAATGTATGACATGGGCTCCGACGGCGGTTCGTCCAGACGTTCGATGGGCCGTGGCAGTTCGCCCCAGGATCTGATGGCCGAGCGATTGTCTGAAGCGCTGACATCGGTTTACACGTCGGCCAATTTGGGCGGTTTGACGGATCCCGACGCCGCACCGCCGATCCAAGAGGGCCCGGTGCTGTTGAACGAATCCGTCGTTGCCTACACCCACGGCGACTATCCGCTGGCGCTGCGTCTGTTTTTTGGACACATCGTGGCCGAGTACGAATCCGCCCAACCGCAAATCAATTTGGTCCAGTACAGCGGGTTGATGAAACGCCCCGCTTGGCAATTGCAGTGGGGTATCTCGTTTGCAGTTCGTGGTGAAGCCACCGACCCCCAACCGATCAAAGACACCCCGCAGTCAAACCGCGGCGGTTTTGGCCAGGGTGGATACGGTGAAGACGAAATGGCCATGCGAATGGACATGGAAATGCAGGGCGACCAAGGTGGCATGACGGAAGACTATGACCAGAGCGCCATGGAGGAACAGATGCAGATGGAGATGGAAATGCAGATGCAACAAATGGCAATGGGGATGAGCGGCGGACGGATGCCCAACAGCTCTGCCCCCAAACCACCACCAACGCCAGGTGCACGGCTAGCCGAACTGGATCGCAGCATGTTGTCTGAAGAAGCCGAAACCGAACTCTCGGAATCTCTCGGGTTAGTGACCACGATGCTGGGGGAGGAATTTGACAAACGTTACGCCGAAGGCCGCTTCGGCCGTGCCTTGAACGGTGTCACACCCGATTCCGGTTCACCCGAAACAGTGTCCAATGCGTTCGCGGACCTGCTATCCAGCTCGGCCAACACCCAACCACTATGGCACCCTGGAATTGCGTTTGTCGGCAAAGGCGACGCGGATGATATGATCGCAAACGCTCGAAAATCGGGCTTGGATCTGCTGATTCACATCGACGTGTTGCTGAAACCGCTCCGCGGCGAATTTGTTCAGAACATCTGCCGCTGTCGATTGCTTCACGTCCCAACCGGAAAATCTCTGGGCGTGTCCAAACCGATCGACTCCCTCGAAGCCGCTCAAAAGGCCCACGCCAAAGGAACCGCTTCTCGGGACTACGTCGCTGAGCAGCTTTCGAATTTCTTGGCGATCATCGACCGCTCAGCCGTCACCACCGACTTGCCGACATTGACTCCCGAAGTCGCGTCGCGCCGAATCGGATCCATCTTGGCCAGTGGCGGTGGCCGCAATCTTCGCACGCTGGCCGAAGTCCGCTTGTTTCAATCGCAACAGTTGCTGAGCGACGAAGAAGTGATCAAAGCGTTCGACATTGTCGGCGGCGACGAGGCATTGCAAATGATGTACGCATCCGAAGAAGAACGTCTACGCATTGTCCACAAATGGGCTGCCGGCGATGCCAGCGAGCCCGATGGCATCTCGCCCCAATAGTGTTTGACCCGAGTGGTACGACGGATCACCAGATCCGCACGCGATCGTCGGGCGACAGATACAGGCTGTCGCCTTCGCCGATATCAAATGCTTCGTACCATGCGTCCATGTTGCGGACGACTCCATTGACGCGGTACTCACTGGGACTGTGCGGATCAACGACCAATCGTCGCAGCAATTCTCGCTCGCGGTACAGTCGCCGCCAGATCTGGGCCCAGCCGAGAAAGAACCGTTGATCGCCGGTCAGACCATCGATGACGGGCGCCGGTTTGCCGTTCAATGACAGCTGATAGGCCGCATAGGAAACGCTCAACCCACCTAGATCGCCGATGTTTTCACCCAGCGTCAGTTCGCCATTGACGAAGTTGTCTTTGATCGGCTCGAACTTGCCGTATTGCTGCACCAGCCCCTCGGCGCGCCGTTCAAATTCACGACGATCCTCTTCGGTCCACCACATTCGCAAGTTGCCTTTGCCGTCATACTGGCTGCCTTTGTCGTCAAACCCGTGACTCAGCTCATGACCGATCACGGCGCCGATGCCGCCGTAGTTGACCGCATCATCGGCGGCCAGATTGAAGAACGGCGGTTGCAAGATGGCCGCCGGAAAAACGATCTCGTTCATCGTCGGGTTGTAATAGGCATTGATCGTCTGCGGCGTCATGTGCCACTCGCTACGATCAATGGGTCCCCCCAATTTATCCAGGTCGCGTTGATATTCGAATTCAGCCGATGCCAATAGATGATCGCCTAGACATCCCTGTTTGATCGTCAAATTGGAATAGTCTTTCCATTGATCGGGATAGCCGATTTTGGTCGTGAACTGAGACAGCTTTTCGAGGGCCTGTTTTTTGGTGCCCTCTCCCATCCAATCACGGGTCTTGATCCGCTCTTGAAACGCGGCGATCAAATTGCTGACCAATTGATTCATGTGCTGCTTGGCAACCGGTTTGAAATGCTTTTCCACGTACAGTTGGCCGACCAATTCGCCCAGCACTTCGCCGGTCACGTCGACACCGCGTTTCCAAAGCGGTTGCTGTTGGTCGATGCCACTGACTTCCGTTTCATGAAAATCGAAATGGCGTTTTTCCAACGCCTCGGATAGTCCCGACGCAAACGCATCGATCGTGTGATAGGTGTAATAGTCTTTCCACTGATCAATCGAAATCGATTCGCTGAGTTCCGCCAATCCATCAATGAAACTGGGCTGCCGAACCACGACAGCGTCGACCGACGCCAGACCCGCGGTTTTGGCATAGTCAAACCACTGCAACTGACCAAGCATCAAGTCCAGCTCGCTGGGCGTTCGCTTGTTGTAAGTGGCAACCGGATCACGGTTTTCGGTTTTCGTCCAATGCAGCTGAGCAATCTTGGTTTCGATTTCGACAATGCTCGCAGCCGCTGCCTGGGCGTTGGGATGACTGACAAACCCCAACAGATCGACGATGTAGTCGTGCAACTTTTGGCGCAGTTCCACGTAGCGTTCATCGTCTTCCAAGTAATAGTCGCGATCCGGCAGCGACAAACCGGACTGGGTCAGATAGACCGTGTAGGCATCACTGTTACGGGCGTCGACGGAAACGTAGGGCACGATCGGCGCCCCCACACCGGCACGGCGAAGTGTCCCCAGCGTTGCCGCCAAGGAACCCTGGGAATCAATCGATTGAATTTCGTCCAGCAGTGGCTTGATGGGCTCCAGTCCCGCCGCGTTTCGCGTCTCCAGATCCAGCACACTGTCGTACAGGTCGCCGACCTTTTGCGCGGGCGTACCGGGTTCCGATTCAGTCATCGCGGCGCGTTCGATCAAACCGCGCACTTGCTCGCGGGTACGATCGTCCAACACCGTGAAGATCCCGTAATTGGATTTGTCCTGGGGAATCGCTGTTTCATCCAACCATTTTTGGTCGGCGTACAAATAGAAATTGTCTCCGGCTTTGATCGAGTCACTGAACAGGGACAGATCGATCCCCGAAATCTTTTTCGGCGATTCCGCCGAATCCTGGCCGATCGCAGCGGCGATCCCAGTCAAACAAACCAGCGAGAAAACAAACAAACGCATCGGAAACTCCGTTTACGGGGCGAAATGACAGGCGGCCAATGTTGTACTGAATTGGCTTTGGTTGCGACACCAAGATTCGACTTGAGCCAAAATCCGAGTTTTTCTAAAGTCGTCGATCTGTCGGGCGTCGGGAAGCCCCTGAACGTACTGATTCCCGCCTGGTTAGATTGGTCGAACGATTCAAAGGAGTGATCGTCATGGTTTCCACGAGTTGGCATCGAAACGTTGCGTTGGCGCTAGTCATTG
This sequence comes from Stieleria tagensis, assembly GCF_024129865.1. Lineage (GTDB taxonomy): Bacteria > Planctomycetota > Planctomycetia > Pirellulales > Pirellulaceae > Stieleria > Stieleria tagensis. The sequence goes on from NZ_JAMYFE010000024.1 coordinate 37,712, forward strand.
GCTACGTCACATTGGTTTTCACCGCGTTTCACGCCGTTTCACCTGCCGCCGCACAAGAAAGCAGCTCGGCCGTCGCCGTTGTCAACGCCGACCCGATCACTCGCCAAATGCTTTCCGATGCGACGCTGGATCGCTATGGAAACAGTGTTCTGGACAACGTGATCATCAATCGCCAGTTGATCCTGCAAGCCTGCAAGGATCGCGGAATGGAAGTCACCGAAGCCGAGGTCAATGAAGAGATCTCGCGATTGGCGACTAAATTTGGATTTCAAGTCCAAGATTACCTGAAACTGTTGCAAGACAAACGCGACATCTCGCCGGGCCAATATGGCCGCGAAATTGTTTGGCCAATGCTGGCGCTACGAAAATTGGTTGCCGACCAAGTCGAACCGACCGAAGAAGAATTCAATCGCGCCTTTCTGGCACAGTACGGCGAAGCGGTCAAATGCCGGATGATCATGTCTGAAAAAGAAGCCAAGGCGCGGCAACTGCACGCCGAAGCAACCGCTAACCCCAATTCCTTTGGCCCCCTGGCCAAAGCCAATAGCGAAGACGAAGTCAGCGCGAGCGTCGGCGGGCTGATTCCTCCCATCCGAAAATTCACAGGCGACTCGCGTCTGGAAGACGCCGCCTTTGCACTCGCCGATGGCCAAATTTCGCCTGTGATGCAGCTGGCTGATCAATGGATTTTTCTACAGGCGGTACGTCGCATCCCGGCCGGCAGCCCTCCCGCCTCGGCAATGCCAACAATCCGCGAGCAAATCAACGACCGGATCCGTGACCAAAAAATGAAAGGTGCCGCAGCAGACCTGTTCGCCAAACTGCAACGCGACTCCAACGTCATCAAAGTGTTGGGTGACAAACAGTTGATGGAACAATATCCCGGCGTTGCCGCGATCGTGAACAACCAACGAATCACTCTCGCACAGCTTGCCGCCGAATGCGTTAAACGACACGGCAAAGATGTGCTCGAAGGCGAGATCAATCGCAAACTGCTCAACCAAGCTCTGACGAAAGCGAACAAGCAAGTCGCACAAGCTGACCTGCAAGCCGAAATCGAACGTGCTGCGAAAAGCTATGGCTTCATTCGGTCCGACGGATCCGCCGATCTGGACGCTTGGACCCAATCGGTCACCAGCGACGGGGAAACGACCACGGACATCTATATCAAAGATGCCGTCTGGCCCAGCGTTGCTTTGAAGAAATTGGTCGAAGATCGAGTCACGGTCACACAGGAAGACCTGGACCGTGGATTCGAATCCAATTTCGGCCCCCGCGTCGAAATCCTGGCTTGCGTGCTCAGCGATCAACGCACTGCACAAAAGGTCTGGAAAATGGCCCGCGACAACCCCTCCGAAGAATTCTTTGGACGTCTGGCGGAGCAGTACAGCATTGAACCAGTTTCGGCCAGCAACAGCGGCAAAGTCCCACCGATCCGAAAATACAGCGGCCAGCCCACCATCGAGCGAGAAGCATTTGCACTCGAGCCGGGTGGTTTAAGCGGTATCATTGCGACCGGTGACAAATACATTCTATTGAAATGCCAAGGCCGCACCGAACCGGTTGTCAGCGATATTAACGTCGTCAAAAACGAACTGGTCCGCGATCTGACCGACAAAAAGTTCTCGGCGGAAATGGCAGCCGAATTTGATCGCCTGAAGGACAGCGCGGAGATCGACAACTTCCTGGTTGCCGTAAAAGAAATTGCATCCGCTGGTCAGACGGCTAAAAAGTAGCGAGATATTCTCTACGAGTCTTCCTATCGATGAATTCACAGAACCCCGGGTCGCGATGCGATACCGGGGTTTTGCAACACCATGCTCAGACAACGTCATCACCAATCGTCACACCACGAAAGTGATTGGCAACACCTGGCGAACAAACAGCGTTGTCAGATCGTGGGCTCCGCCGCCGGCGAATTTTGCGAGCGTTCGGACAAGTTGATTGACGCCTGTGCCTCGGCACAGCGAATTGACCCTGTGGAAACCATCGCCAGCGAGCTGATTCCACTGTGCGCGGCACTGCGGTACCTGGGAAAACGTGGCGCTCGAGTGCTGGCACCACGTCGCGTCGGTTTCCGCGGCCGACCGATTTGGATGTTTGGGGTTCGCTCGGTGGTGCACCGGGTGCCACTGGGCGACGTGCTGGTGCTAGGGACTTGGAACTATCCGTTGTTATTGGCTGGTGTTCAAATCGCCCAAGCGTTAGCCGCCGGCAATCGCGTGCTGTTCAAACCCGCCGAAGGCACGCAACAATCGTCTGAAATCATGGCCGAATGTTTCTATTCGGCCGGCGTCCCCCGATCGCAGCTCTCACTGCTGGAAACACAAACCGCGGCCGCCACAACGGCGATCGAAGGTGGCGTGGACTTGATCGTGTTAACCGGCGCCGCATCCACCGGTCGCAAGGTGTTACAGTCCGCCGCGCCACAGCTTTCGGCGTCAATCATGGAACTCAGCGGCTGTGATGCGGCGATCGCCCTGCCCGGTTTTGACCTCGATCGCTTGCTGGATGCCTTGCAATTTGGATTGCGATTTAACGCCAGCGCGACGTGCATCGGGCCTCGTCGATTGATGTTGCGACAGCCAGATCGTGACGCAGTCTTGTCGGGGCTAGTGTCCAAATTTGGCGATGAACCCGCCGTGATCGTGCACCCGGCAGCGAGAGAAAACGTCGCTCGACAGATTGACGCGGCACTAGAATCTGGCGCCCGAGATCTGTTGGGCCGATACGATTCACGAGCATTGCTGGAGACTGGCAAACTGCACCCAGTCGTGCTGGACGGTGTCACAGAATCCGACAGCATTGCATCGGCCGATCTATTCGCGCCCGTTTTGTCACTGATGACGGTCCGTGACAATCAACATGCCGCTCGATTGGTCAACGATTGCCCCTATCGGTTAGCCGCAAGTGTGTTTGGTCCGGTCGATCAAGCCAGCGAGCTAGCAGAACGACTGGCCGTTGGAACCGTGACGATCAACGACCTGATTGCACCGACAGGCGACCCCCGTGTCCCCTTCGGCGGCCGGGGACAAAGCGGATTCGGTGTGACGCGCGGCCCCGAGGGGTTGCTGGCCATGACCGCGGCCAAAGTGATCAGCACGCGGCGCGGATCGTTCACGCTACACCTGCGGCCGCGACAATCCCGCGACAAAGCTCTTCTACACGGTGCACTACACTGGTTGTACGGCGGCAGCCTGGGCAAACGTTTGGCCGGGTTGCGTCAGATCGTTGATGGAGTCAAAAAGACGTAATCGCCAACTCTCACGTCCTAGTTCTCACCCTACACTCCGATTCATGATCGCAGCCGACTCGAACCAAATGAATGTGATTGTCGTCGGCGGCGGGCTGGCTGGACTCTCCAGCGCCTGCGTCTTGGCCGCCCGCGGCCACCAGGTCACGTTGCTGGAGAAGAATGATTGGGTGGGTGGCAAAGCCGCACAGCTGAGTGCCGAGGGCTATCGGTTCGACATGGGACCAACCATTTTGACCCTGCCGAGTGTTTTGCGACGCGTGTTCGAGGAAGCCGGGCGAAGGCTCGAGGACTATTTGGAAATCGTCCCGTTGGATCCGCAGTGGCGCTGTTTCTTTGAAGACGACGACACCTCTGACAACACCGTGTTGGACTTGGTCGTCGACACCGACCAGATGAAGGCACATCTGAAACAATTCACCGGTAGTGACGTCAGTGGGGATGGCTACCAGCGTTTTCTAAAACTAAGCGAACATCTGCACGGCGTGTCCGATCGGTTTTTCTTTTGGAAATCCATTGGTGGACTGGCCGACACGATGGATGTCGGCGGGGCGTTTTCGATCAACGTTTTGAAAGACGTGCTGTCATTGCGTATGGGCCAGAGCGTCGCTGCAGTCGTCCGCTCTCACGTGCCGGATGCTCGCGTCGCCCAGATGATGGACCACTTCACTCAATACGTCGGATCATCGCCCTATGCGTCGCCGGCGGTGCTGTGCAGTATCGCCCACATGCAAACCGAAGAGGGGATCTGGTATCCAATGGGCGGAACCCGTGCGATCCCTGACGCGCTCGGCAAACTGGCCGAGGAACTGGGCGTCGAGATTCGCTGCGGCACCGATGTGATGCGAATTCAAACCAGCGGCCGCCAGATCACCGGCGTCATCACCGCATCCGGCGAGACGTTGCCTTGTGACGCCGTGGTCAGCAACTGCGATTCCGTACGGACCTATCGCGAATTGTTAAAAGACACTCCGCAGGCCGCAAAATTCGAAAAGAGAAACACCCACTCACCGGCCTGTAGCGGTGTCGTCTTGTACCTGGGATTAAATCGACGCTACGAACAACTACTGCATCACAACTTTGTGTTTTCCAAAGACCCCGAGTCGGAGTTTGAGTTCATCTACGACAAGGGAGAACCGGCGCCGGATCCCAGCGCCTATGTCTGCGCCCCGACGATTAGCGAACCCGGTGTCGCTCCGGACGGTTGCGAGGCGTTGTATATTTTGGTTCACACGCCTTACTTACGCCCGCATCACGATTGGACCGCAATGTTGCCCGACTATCGGGAAGTGATTTTGGACAAACTGGAATCGTGTGCCGGGATGACAGGCATCCGCGATTGCATTGTTTATGAACAAGCGCTGACCCCCGAAGGCATCCATAACCGCTTTCGTGTTTGGAACGGAGCAATCTATGGGCTGGCCAGTCACGGTAAATTCACCGGTGCGTTCAAACCGGGAAATCGGCGCAAAGATTTCGAGGGACTTTATTTTGCGGGCGGTGCCGCGCACCCGGGCCCCGGAATGCCGATGGTATTGATGAGCGGCTGGATCGCAGCGGACTCGCTGGACCAAGACGCACGGGGCGGAAAACTGAACCGACAATCTGGGAATCCCAACCGTTGAACACCGCTGACGATCCTGTTCCTCCACCGGCAACCTGGTTCCTGAACGGCTTTCATCGTTTTCTGCGGCCCTACCTTGGCCGCCATTTTCATACGGTGGCGATCGAACGCGCCAGCCGGTTGGATCCACCGATTCCCGAACAGACCCCAGTGATTGTCTATGCAAACCATCCGTCCTGGTGGGACCCATTGATCGCCCACTACTTGCATCGCCAGCTATTCTCACCAAGACACTTCTTCGCGCCGATCGATGCCGAAGCCCTGCAACAGTACCGTGTGTTCGAAAAGCTGGGTTTTTACGGGGTTCAACTGAGCAGTCAATCGGGTGCCGCAGCATTCTTGAAGACCAGCCTGTCGATTTTGGACCAACCGAATTCGGCAATTTGGATCACACCAGAAGGCCGCTTCGTTGATTCCCGCGACCTCTCTGCGACGCTGATGCCCGGACTAGCACACCTGTGTCACCGCAGCCAAAACGTTGTCGCCGTGCCGATCGCACTTGAATACACGTTCTGGGATGAACGATTGCCAGTCTGTCTGGCTTCACTCGGCACGCCGATCGCTGCCAGCGAACATTCCCAATGGGACAAACCACAATGGGCAACCGAACTGACCGCCGGATTGCGGTCGGCACAATCGCAATTGTCTCGATTGGCAATCGAGCGTTCCAGTGAACCGTTTGACAACCTGCTACGCGGTTCCACCGGCAGCGGCTGGTTTTACGACTCGTGCCGACGAATCAAATCGTTTGCGACCGGTGGGGCTTTCAAAGCCAACCACGGAGATCAATTTCAGTGATTCTGTTGCTGGCGATTATCGGACTCGGATTGTCCACTCTGCCACTGGTGATGCTGCTGGCAAACCTGCCGTTGTTTTGTGATCAAACGACAAACGATGCAACGGACCGCGAGTTACCGCCGGTGTCGGTGCTAGTGCCCGCGCGCGACGAAGCCGACTCGATTTCAAATTGCATCGATTCCGCACTCGCCAGCAAGGCGATCACCATCGAAGTGATTGTCTTGGACGATCAATCGACCGATGCAACGCCCGCGATCGTCCACCGATATGCGGATATGGACCCTCGAGTCCGGTTGGTTAGGGGCAAACCGCTGCCGCCGGGTTGGAACGGAAAACAATACGCCTGCGCACAACTTGCCGATGCCGCTCGCTACGAGCACCTGCTATTTCTGGATGCCGATGTCCGCCTATCAGCCGACGCGATTCGAAAATTAGCCCAGCATTTGGATGACAACGACGCCGGGCTATTGAGTGCGTTCCCGCATCAGATCACTGGGACATGGCTGGAAAAATGGCTGATCCCGATGATGCACTTTATCCTGCTGGGCTATCTACCCTTCGCTCGTATGCGCCGCGATTGCCAACCAAGCTTGGCGGCGGGCTGTGGCCAACTGTTTCTCACCACGCGTCAATCCTACGATCACGCGGGGACTCATGCAGCGATCAAATCATCGCGTCACGACGGTGTCAAACTGCCCCGCGCCTATCGCGCCGCAGGAATCATGACCGACGTGATCGATGGCAGCGATCTGGCCGAGTGTAGGATGTACCAAAACACCCGCCAAGTCGTTCGGGGTTTGATGAAGAACGCGTCCGAAGGCATCGCCAATCCACGCCTGATCATTGTCTTCACTGTGTTACTACTTGGTTGCAGCCTGCTGCCGTTGGCCGGCCTGGTCGTAGCTGTCGTTGGCCAGCACTGGACGGCCACAGCGATCTGCGTCGTCGCGTTAGTGGTTGCGCACCTGCCGCGACTGATCGCCGCCGCTCAATTCCGCCAGTCTTGGCTAGGCGCCTGCTGCCACCTGCCGGCGACGTTCACCTTCGTTGCCCTGCAATGGTTCGCACTCGGCAATCAGTTGCTCGGCCGACAAGTCGCCTGGCGGGGCAGAGTCGAAAACTAAACCCCCGTCTCCCGCCGTAACTGGGCCCCAATGCCATCTACTTTGGCACCCCAAGGGTCATTATTGTTAGCGGCAGGGCCCTCCCGGTACGGCAGGCTATTTTCAAAACGCAATACCGGACGGCTCGCGCCGCTTCGCTACGAATCAGATGGACTGGGACCGCCAGGGTTCAGACCGCCAGGATTCAGACCGAATGAACCCTGGCAGCCCTGGCTCAGCTACGGCGTCCAACTCGCGTTGGCGATCACTCGTGTGGCTCGGTCATCTTCCAGGGGTCCAACGCTTCGCGAAGTGTTTCCTCGGGCAGAATTTTCTTCTCCAAACACAATTCGCGAATTGTCTGTCCGGTCTTGAATGCTTCCTTGGCCAGCTTGGCAGCCTCGGAGTAGCCGATCAGCGGATTCAGACTGGTGCACATCGACAAACTCTGTTCAACGGCTTGATTGCACGATTCCTCATTGGCTTCCATTTCGTCGACACAGAACTCGATGAAGGCGTTGGATCCGCTGGACAACAACAGAATCGATTCCAGCACGGTGTGAGCCATCACCGGCATCATGATGTTCAGCTGGAAATTGCCACCGGCGGCGCCGCTGACCGTCATCACGCCGTCGTTGCCGATGACGCGTGCGGCCAACTGCATCAGCGACTCACACATCACCGGATTCACTTTGCCCGGCATGATCGAACTGCCCGGTTGCCGCGAGGGCAACTGAACTTCGTAAAATCCACAGCGAGGGCCACTGCCCAACCAACGGATGTTGTTGGATAGATTAAACAGCGTCTGTGCAATGCATTTCAGTTCGCCATGGGTTTGTACCAACGCGTCACGCTGCGCGTTGGCTTCGAAATGGTTGACCGCTTCGACAAACGCGATCCCGGTTCGCTGGGCAAGTGCATCCGCCACACGCCCGCCGAATTCAGGGTGGGTGTTGATTCCACTGCCCACTGCGGTGCCGCCAACGGGCAGTTCCAACACTGCATCGCGAGCGACTTCGGCGCGGCGGATCGACAATTCAATTTGACGAGCGAAACCGCCAAATTCTTGCCCCAGACGCAGCGGCGTGGCGTCCATCAGGTGTGTCCGACCGATCTTCATCACTTTGTCCCAGGCTTTTGCTTTGGCAGCCAAGGAAGCATGCAGTCGAGTCAGTGCGGGAATCAGGGCCGTGTGAATCTGGACGGCGGTGGCAACATGAATCGCGGTGGGGAACGTGTCGTTGGTCGACTGTCCCATGTTGACATGATCGTTGGGATGAATCGCTTTCTCAGCCAGCGTCCGATCACCACCAGCGATTTCGATCGCACGATTGCTGATCACCTCGTTAACGTTCATGTTACTGCTGGTGCCGCTGCCGGTCTGAAAGACGTCGACCGGAAATTGGTCTCGCAGTTTGCCATCGGCGATCTCTTCGGCGGCCGCCAGCATCGCATCCACCTGAACATCGTTCAACGGATTCATGCCGCTGCCGGTCAGTTTTCCCAGATCGCGATTTGCGACTCCACAGGCATGCTTGACCATCCCCATCGCACTGATCATCGCATCGGGCAATCGCCACCCGCTGATCGGAAAATTGTCAACGGCACGTTGGGTTTGGGCACCGTAGTAGGCGCTGGCTGGGACATGGACATCACCCATCGAGTCGCGTTCGGTTCGGTAATCATTCATGGCAATTCAAGACGGCGAAGTGGCAGCAAAATATGAAAGCGAAGTTTACCGCAGCGGTTCAGAATTGAACATCGGCCACTGAATCGGCCATCCGCTTTGGACGCTTGCTACAAAACCATTCTGGCGATGTTGATGTAGACGACGATGCCCAGGATGTCGACGATCCCGGCGACAAAGGGATTGCTCATCATGGCCGGGTCCAGGCCCAATCGTTTGAACAAGAGCGGCAGCGCGGCGCCAAAAAAGCAGCCCATGATGATCACCGCCAACAATGTCATCGGAATCACCGTCGCGGCGATCGCCGACGGCGCCATGAAGATCGCAGTCGCGTATCCGATCAGGGACAAAAAACTGCCCAGAATCAGCGACACCACCACTTCGCGTTGCAACACCTGTCGCCAATCCGTCAATTCGATTTCACCACTGGTCATCGCGGTGATCACCAATGTCGCCGATTGGCTGCCGGAATTTCCACCGGCGCTGATGATCAGCGGGATAAAGGACACTAACCAAATGAACTCGCTCAGTTCCTGGTGATAGTGCTCCAGTGCGAACGCGGTCAACAGAGCCGCAAAAAACAAGATGATCAGCCAAACACCGCGTTTCCACGACAGGGTCAACAGACCGATCCGCAAGTAGTTTTCCTCGAGCGGCTCGACCGCGGCAATACGCTGGGCGTCTTCTGTCAATTCTTCCCGGATCACATCAATCACATCGTCGTGCGTGATGATCCCCAACAACTGGCGGCCCGAATCAACGACCGGGATCGCAAGCAAATTAAAATGCTCGACTTTCTCAGCCACCGATTCCTGGTCTTCGTCCACCTCGGCGACGACAACGTCTGTCTCCATCATCTCGCCGAGCGTCTGCTCGGGATTTCGCAGTGAAGACACGAGTTGTCGAGTCGACACGATCCCGCGCAGGATCTTGTCGTCGTCGACCACATACAGGTAATAGATCGTTTCCAGCTGGCTGGCTTGACGCCCCAGTTCGTCCAGTGCCGCGCGGACGGTCAGCGATTCGCTCAACATCGCGACCTCCGATGTCATCAGCGATCCGGCGGTTTCCTCTTCATAGGAACGCAGGCGCTGAATGTCGCGGCGATCGGCGGCCGGCAACAACGGCAGGATGTCCAACACCCGAGCGGGCGTCAAACGATTGATCAAGTCGACACGGTCATCCGAGGCAATTCGATCGATCAGTGCGGCGGTTTCCGCAACGTCTTGAGATTGCAGCAATTCGACTTGCCGCTCCTCGTCGAAATAGCCAAAGATCTCGGCGCGACGGTCGGGATCGGCAAATTGCAGCACCTGCCAAACTTCTTCGTCGGCCAATCCCTCCATAAACTCCGCGGTCCGACCGGCGTTCAGCGCGATGCAGAACTCCTGAAGCTCAGCCGCGTTTTGTTCGGCCAGCATCTCGCGAATTTCAGGTAGGAAAAGCGTGTTGACCATATCACCTGGCTAACCATCAGTGTCGTAGCTGGGCCCGCCAGGGTTCAGTCGGTCAGTAAACACAGTCAGTCTGAACCCTGGCGGGCCCAGCGACAAACCATTCTGAACCCTGGCAGCGACCGACACGGTGCACCGATCTAATTGCTGACTCGTTCGCTGTATTCGCCGGTTCGCGTGTCAATCTTGATCACGTTACCGATCTTGATGAACCCCGGCACGATGAATTCGGCACCGGTTTCTACCGTTGCTGGTTTCGTGACGTTGGTCGCGGTGTCTCCCTTGGCACCCGGAGCACACTCGGTGATTTCCAACTCGACCATGGTCGGTGGTTCAACGATGATGGCGTTGCTGTTGTACAACGTCATCGTGCAGATCATGCCGTCTTTCAAGTACTTCCAGATATCGCCGGCAACATCGGCCGGAACTTCGTACTGCTCAAACGTTTCTTGATGCATGAAGACATAGTCTTCGCCCTGACGGTACAGGAACGATACGTCGGTGGTCTCGACGTCCGCCGATTCCAATGAATCACCGCCTTTATAGGTGCGATCCAAAGTGGTCCCACGAATCAAATTTTTCAGTTTGCATTTGTAGAACGCGTTGCCTTTGCCGGGCTTGACGAATTGCATGTCCGACATCAAGTAAGGTTCTCCGTCGATTTGAACCTTCAGCCCTTTTCGGAAATCGCTAGTGTTGTAAGTTGCCATTGTTTATTCGGCTCCATGATCGTTGACCTACCAGAAGGGTCGAGAGTTTACCGACCGCAGGCGGTTTTGTCCCGACCGGGTCGCCAGGACTTTTTTTCCGCCGATGGGGGCCGTTCCGATCCGCTGGCGCAACTGCCGTTCACTCCCATCGATCTGCCAGGAAATCTCGTTCATGTCGCCCAGCCCAGACCCCGACCGCTGGCGCAACTCGACCTCCCCGAACGGCCCACGCCCCCCTCTGGCAGACGAATTTCCCGTGGTGGATTGGCAGCGAGCGATGAAGCGAGCGATTCGCAGCCAATCCGAACTCCGCCGCCGTTTGGGTCTCGGTGCCGACGTGGCAGCCGACGCCGGCGAGCACTTTCCGACCTTTGTGCCGCTGGAATTGCTGGCTCGAATCAAACCCGGTGATCCGAACGACCCGATCCTGCGCCAGGTCCTGACGACCGCCGACGAATCCATTGACCAACCGGGATTTGTCGCTGATCCGGTTGGCGACCTGCAGGCCGAAGCCGGCGGCGGCGTTTTGCACAAGTACGCCGGGCGGGCGTTGATCATCACCCATGGCGCCTGCGCGGTACATTGCCGTTACTGTTTTCGCCGCGAATTTCCCTACAACGAACTCGGATCCCGAAAACAACAGTGGGGTCCGGCCATCGACTATATCCGCGGTGATGATTCAATCCACGAAGTCCTGCTCAGCGGCGGCGACCCGCTGACGCTGACCGATTCCGCACTGTTCACGCTGTTGGACCAAATCGAATCGATCCCGCACGTTCGGCGGCTCCGAATTCACACTCGTTTGCCGATTGCGATCCCCCAACGGATCACGACCGAGCTCGCCGATCGATTGTCCGAGTCACGTTTGGCGGTGTGGTTCGTGATTCACGCCAACCATGCCAATGAGATCGACGATGCGGTTACCGAGTCGGTCGGGCGGTTGTCCCGCCGCGGGATTCCGGTGCTCAATCAATCTGTCCTGCTGGCCGGGGTCAACGACGACGTGGATGCGCTACAATCGCTGTCGCTGTCGCTGATCGATATCGCCGTCCAACCCTACTACCTGCACCAACTGGACCAAGTTCGCGGCGCCGGGCACTTTCAAGTCGACGTGGCCCGCGGAATCGAATTGGTCAATCAACTGCGACAACGCCTGCCCGGCTATGCTGTGCCAAAGTACGTGGTTGAAAACGCCGGCGAAAAAAGCAAGACGCCAATCGCGTAGAATAGCGACCGACCAGGCAACCGGCGTTTCGTGAGAATACGGGGAAGACTTTTCATCGATGTACGTTTTTGAAAATCCAGTTCTACAGCGCGAGCTTCTGGTCAACCTGCGCACCAAACGGGCCTTTGTGTTGCTGGCCGTTTACCAGTTACTGCTGGCAACCGTGGTGGTGACCGCTTGGCCGTCGGACCAACGATTGGACCTGACGTCCAATCCGCCCTCTGCGACCAAACTGGTGAACCTGTTTTTCCTGGGGCAATATGTGATCGCGTCGCTGATGGCGCCCAGCTTCGCGGCGGGAACGATCGCCGGCGAAAAGGAGCGTAAGACATACGAGATGCTGCTGGCCAGCCCACTGCGTCCGGGCGCCATCGTGCTGGGCAAGGTCGTCGCATCGTTGACCCACATCGGCATGTTGATCATCGGATCACTGCCCATCATCGTGCTCTGTTTGCCACTCGGTGGCGTCAGCGTGTACGAAGTCTTAGCGGCGTACCTGGGTCTGATCATTTCGGTGGTGCTGTTTGGCGCCATCGGTGTGATGTGCAGCAGCTATTTCCCTCGGACCAGCAGCGCGCTGGTCGTCAGCTACTTGGCCATTCTGCCGTTGGTCATCGGTGCCTGTATGTTTTGGGCCTCGATGGCCAGCGACGGCGATCTGCGACTCAAGATTGCGACCATCGTGTTTCCCGCATTCGGGCTGACCGCTGTGATCCTGATGGGTGCAGCCGCAGCCGGACGAATGCTGTACCCGCCGGATGTGGGCAGTGAGGGCAAGGAAGTAATCGACCTGGAGCGTGAAGCCGAGGACGCCGTCGGACTGGTGATTCAACCGGATCAATTCCCCGATCGGCTCTTTGCCCCGCCCAAGAAAAACGAATTGATGGCCGATGGCACCAATCCGGTCTATGACAAAGAACTACACAGCGAAATCTTCAGCCAGGGCACGTTGATGCTGCGACTGGTGATCCAGATCAGCATCTTACTGGCGATCCCGATGATGGGTGTGTTCCTGTTTTTTCAACAACAACACGCCCCCTGGTTCGGTGTCTATGTGATCGTGTTCAACATGTTGGTCGGCCCGTCGTTCCTGGCCAGTAGCATCACCAACGAACGCGAACGACAGACGTTGGATCTGTTGCTGACAACGCCGCTTTCGCCCCGTCAAATTCTGTGGGGAAAATTTGTCGTTCGCTTTCGCATCACGCTGGTGCTAACGTCGTTCCTGCTTTGGCCCCTGATCTTGGGCGCGGGCCTGAACCCATCGCTGTGGTCCAACTGGCCGACCGTGCTTGGAATGTTTGCGATCGTCATCACGGTCTGTCTGGTCAATTGCGTGATCGCGCTGACCTGTTCCATGTTCTGTAGCAAAACGTCAATCGCATTGCTAACCACCTACGCGGTGTTGCTGGCGCTGTACGTGATGCCGCCCGCCCTGTCGACGTTGGCGCGGACACTGGAAATGCCAGGAAACACGATCGCCTGGGCGGACTGGACCGGCGTGGCGAGCCCCTTCTCCGCGTTGTTTTCGTTACCGTTGAACGAACAGATCGCGCCCGATAACCCGGTGGTCAATGCCGGCAATGTCCCGATCGTGATCGGCTACTTTGCGTTCAGCGCGGTGGTGGTGTTACTTTCCACGGCCGCCATGATGTTGCGACTGCGTAGCCGCCAAGGCCTATCCGACGGCTAGAACCCGAAATACAACGAACTGCGACCGGCGTGACGATGATGGTGGTGATGCGATCGGTAGTACGGCGGCGGGTAGTGCGGCAACACATGCTCGCGGATCACGACCGGTGGGCGTTCAATGTATTGCTTGACGACCGTGGGTGCGGGACTGGCGATGGCAACCGGTTGGCCGTCGGCCATCGATTGAATCCCGGTGATCACGTTCTCGCTGACACCTTGCTGATGCAATGAAATGATGTCGTTGACCTGGAGTTTGCCGACATAACCACGCTGACGAATCTGATTCAGCACGACCTGGTCGCTCAATCCGCTGCGAGTCATCGTGATCACGTCTTGTAGCGTGACCGCCGACTGCAACGCGGCGGTCTGTTGCTGTTGGGCGTATTGCTGTTGTTGGGCGCGATAATACGCCGCCCGCTGGCGTTGCATCTCGGCTTCTTTGTCAGAGGCATTGCCTAGAATGCCCCCCGCAACGGCGCCGACCACTCCGCCAATGGCGGCTCCAGCACCCGCCTTGTCGTTGTTGTCACCAATGATTCCACCGGCAATTGCACCGGCCAATCCGCCCATCACTGTGCCACGCTGCTGTGCGGCTTGACCGTAGGCACCGCTGGTCGTTGCAACCGCCAGAGAAACGAATACAAGCAGTGTCATGCTGCGTGTGCTAACAATCATCCGTGATCTTCCGCAACAAATGGGAACGGGCAGTGGAGCCCCGTCCAAACGAGGCGACTGGCGATTGAGACTCGCCCAGTACTTCTTCGCGGGCGGCTGATCACCGATGGCAACCGCGCACCAGCGCTGACATGATCAATACACCTCGCTGGCGTATTCACGCAATGCCATTTTCAACTCATTCAACCGGCTCGAAGGCAATGTTCTTATCGGCCAGATCGATGACCTGGGCAACGGGAAGTACAAAAATCTTGCCGTCGCCAATCTGGCCAACCGATCCCGTCAGCGCATTGCGACTGATCGTATCGATCACGGCTTCGAGCTCGTCTTCATGCACCAGCACTTCCACCACGACCTTTCGTAGCAAATCGACTTTGTACTCGTTGCCACGAAACAGTGCACTTTGCCCCCGTTGACGGCCATACCCCATGGCGTCACAAACCGTGATCTCACCAAGGTTTAGCTCTCGCAGCGCATCGCGAACCGTGGACAGTTTCGTGGGCTGAATGATTGCGACGACAACGCGCATGGGACAGTGGCTCAGAAGGAAAGAGGAAAATCCAGTGCAACCGGCTCGTTCGACTCAGCCGATACCGTCAACGCATCCAGCACGGCTTGGGTTTGCAGCGCCAATCGATTCCAGTGATCCAACGGCTGATCACCGATCAAACATTCAATCATCCGCTGCTCTTGGCGGTCATTGCTCTCGTGCGAGTCGACTTGGCCACTGGCATCATGCACCCAATATCGGGTCGGACGATCCGCCCAGGGACGGGTAAAGTCGTCGCAGATCAACGATGCATCACTGCCGGCAACCTCGAACCACTTTCGCGTCGCGGTGTCGTACCCACAAGAAAAACTAGCGGTTAAATCGTCCGCAAACCAGAGCATCGCATTCGCACGAAGCGGAACCCCAGTCTCGCGAACGCAGCTGGCGAACACTCTTGTCGGCGTTTGGCTGGCAAACTGCAGGATCGCTCCGACCGTATACCAGCCCAAATCCAACAGGCATCCGCCGCCCAATTGGGGGTCCAAACGGTGCTCGCCCGATTGAAACGGACGGTAAAACGAAACCGACGCAGTGATGTGCCCCAGCTTTCCTAACTGTCCGTCACGAGCCCGTCCCAGCATCTGCGCACTGCGAGCGTGGTGCAACCAACCGGTCGCATCCAGCCAGCGGACCCCAGACTGACGACAAACCTGATCGATTTCAACGGCTTCGGCGGCCGAAATCGCCAATGGTTTTTCACACAGGATGGACTTTCCAGCTGCGGCCGCTCGCAAGCACCACTCGGCGTGCAGCGAGGGCGGCAACGACAGGTACACGGCGTCGACGTCGTCGCGGCCGATCAACTCCGCGTAGCCCTCCACACCAGCTGCGATCCCGTATTGCGACGCAAACCAATCTGCACGCTCCTGCGAGCGGCTTGCGATCGCCGTCACGGCGACCGAATCGGTCGACTGCAAATCAGCCACCAAACGACGGGTGATCCGGCCTGTCCCCAACACGCCAAATCGTGTGACGCCAGGTGCTGCGGTCTGCTGAGAGTTCAATGAATTGCTAGTGCCAAAGTGTGAATGAAAGGGCTGATGCCTAGACCGGAACGGGAATCTTGCGCAATAGTTCGGCCATCAATTCTTCTGCCGTCTGACGCCCCGCAGTCCCTGAAAAATCATCGATCAACACTCGGTGGGAAAGTGTTGATACGGCCAGCGATTTGACGTCGTCCGGAGTCACAAACTCACGTTCCTCGGTGATCGCGCGGGCTTGGCAACCACGATAAAAACTAAGTGCCGCGCGAGTGCTCACGCCCAACTGAAACGCATCGGTCGAACGTGTCGCTTCGACGATTTCCAACAGATAGTCTTGCAAGCTTTCATCGAATCGCACCGAACGCACCGCGGCTTGCGCCGCTAAGATGTCGTCGGCATTGACGACTTTGGCGATCGAATCGACCGGTTCACCATTGCGATGCGACTCCAACACTCTGCGTTCGCTTTCGCGCGGCGGATATCCAATACTGGTGCGCATCAGAAACCGATCCATTTGACTCTCCGGCAAAATGTACGTGCCCTCGAATTCAAACGGGTTTTGAGTCGCAACCACGATAAACGGTTGGGGCAACGGATAGGTTGTGCCGTCGACCGAAACCTGGTGGTCACTCATCGCTTCGAGCAACGCTGATTGAGTCCGTGGCGGTGCCCGGTTGATTTCGTCGGCCAACACGACGTTTGCAAAAATCGGCCCCGGCGTAAACCGAAACTCTTGGGTATCGCTGCGATAGATCGAACTGCCGGTGATATCACTGGGCAACAGATCCGGTGTGAACTGGATGCGGCTAAATTTTGTATCAATGCTTCCCGCCAGTGCTTTGGCAGCCAGCGTTTTTCCCACACCCGGAACGTCTTCCAGCAACAGATGCTCACCGGCCAGCAATGTCAATACGATCGAGCGGACGGCTTCGTGTTTGCCCAAAATGACCGATTCCATGTTCTCCCGCAGCCGTCGAGCGGTCTCGTAAGCATGCTGCATCGTCGATAAAACAAGATCGGGTGAGAGAAATCGAATCAGTCAGTGCGTATGTTAACCGACCCAGGACCAACCGCGGAACCCACTGCCCCGACTGGTTCACAACATTGAACCTCGCAGAGAATATCTAGGATGACGGATTCGCCAGCCGACAACATTGACCCCCAATCTCCTGACAAGCAGGCCGCTGACAAGCAGTCGCCGTACCAGCCGCAGCAAACCGAACCCGCCGCTGGCTCTCGGCCGCCCAGCATGCGCTCTGCCTGGGTGGCGCTGGGCTTGGCTACCGCCGTGATTGCGATCGCTCAATTTGTCTACGCGCCGCGATTCGATTACCAGAACGCACACCTGATTTCGCTGGTCAGTGTCTGTATCGCGACGTTGTACCTGCTGTTTTGCCTGCACCGCCGCGTCCGCTGGGGGGGCCATCCCTGGCGAGTGCCAATCGTGGCCCTCGTCGCAGGTCTCTTGTTGATGATCGGATTTCGCTTCGACGGTTTCAGTGGCGAAATGTTTCCCCAATTTCAATGGCGATTTCAAACCGCTCCGCAACACAAGCTCAAATCGATTGTTGGTGAAGCGCCGTTGGCCGATACCAACAGCGAATCTGGTTCAACCGCCGCGGACTCCTCGATCGCGGTCCCTGGCGGCGGTGATTCACCGCAGTTCCTTGGCCCAAATCGCAACGCGGTGTACCCGGACCGTGATTTTTCAATCCCTGGCAATGACAGCGATTTGGAAGTCGTCTGGGACCAGGGCATCGGCGCCGGATGGTCCTCCTTTGCCGTCCAAGATGGCTATGCAATCACGCTGGAACAACGTGATGATCAAGAATGCCTGACATGCTATCGGCTTGCCGACGGCGAATTGCTGTGGATTCAAAGGCATCCCGGCCTACACACGAACACGCTCGGCGGTACCGGACCACGCTCGACACCGACCCTCGTTGATGGCAAAGTCTATGCGTCCACTGCGACCGGTTGGATTTGGTGCGTCGAGCAATCGAGTGGTGAAATCGTTTGGACCGTTGACCTGCTAGCGCTGGCCGGATGGAACCAATCCGAATTCGAAGCGGCTGCCCCCTGGGGCTATGCCGGATCACCTTTGATTGTTGATCAACTCTGTGTGTTGCCGATGGGTGGCCCCGTTGGCCAGCCGTCGTCCGCTTCGTTGGTTGCGCTCAACAAAGACACCGGCGAAACCGTCTGGACCTCCGGCGACGACCAACTCAGTTACGCTTCACCGATCCTCACCACACTCGGCGGCCAACCACAGATCGTTTCGGTCAACGAAAAAACAGTGTCAGGACATGCGATCGCAGATGGCACCCAACTGTGGTCATTCGATTGGCCCGGATCAACCAACACCGGAGCGAATTGCTCGTCAGCCATTTCCGTTTCCGGCGACCGCCTGTTAGTCGGCAAAGGCTACGGCGGCGGCAGCGCCCTGGTCGAAGTTTCCGACCGAGACGGCCAGTGGACAACGCAAGATGTATGGCGCAGCAACCGGATTCTGAAAACGAAGTTCAACCATGCGTGCATCAAGAATGAGGTTGCTTTCGGAATCAGCAACGGTGCATTGCAAGCAGTCGACTTAAACGACCAGTCAGTTTTTTGGACTCAACCGCGTCAGAGCCGCGCCGCACAAGGCCAGGTGATCCTGGCGGGCGATGTTTTGATCGTCCAGGACGAACAAGGGGACGTGGTGTTTGTTCCCGCGATCACCGAGGACTACCAAGAAGCGCTGCGTCTGCCGGCGCTCGATTCGAAAACATGGAACATTCCCACACTTGCCGGTCGTTTTCTGTTGGTCCGCAACGACCGCCAAGCCATCTGTTATCGGTTACCGGCGAAATAGAGTCGCATGCACCCAATCCCATCGCTACGCCAACGGCGTTCAATAGCTTAGCCCGGGGTCACTGTTAAACTTGCTGGAGGCAGGTTCGGCAGGAACCCCGGGTGAACTTCTGATCGATCAAAATCTTCTACTCGTAAATCGGGAAGAACGTGTTGAACGCCTTCTCGCCAAAATCACCCGGGTCATTGAACCGACGGTGCTGGTCCATCGCGGAAAGTCGATCCATCTGCTGCGACGTCAACTCAAAATCGAATAGCTCGATGTTTTCTTTCAAACGTTCCTTGCGTGTCGTTTTGGGAACAATTGATGTGCCACGTTGGATGCCCCATCGCAGCACGACCTGGGCTGCTGTCTTGCCGACTTCCGCAGCAATTTGCTTGGTCTCGGACCGATCGATGACGCCTTCGCCCTGCTCTGCCATCCCGATTGAGAAATAGGATTGGGCGCCCAATGGAGAAAACCCGGTGACATGGATCTCGTTTTCGTTACAGAAACGCAACAGTTTTTCTTGTGTCAGATAAGGATGCAACTCCACCTGCATGACAGATGGCTTGACCGACGACGACGCCAGCAAATCACGAAGCAACGAAACGCCAAAGTTGCAAACACCAATGTTGCGAACCAAACCGGCCTTCTTCAGTTCGATCATCGCTTGCCACGTCTCCAAAATCGGGACCGGTGCTTCGACCATCCGAGGATGTTCCGCTGTGGGATCTTGAAACCATTCCGGCGGATAGCGATCTTCGAAGGGCACAAAGGCAAGTGAGATCGGAAAGTGGATGTGGTACAGATCCAAATAATCCAGTTGCAAATCCGCCAGCGTTCGCTCACATGCCTGGCGCACATGTTCGGCACGGTGATAGGTATTCCATAATTTGCTGGTGACCCACATCTCGTCGCGGCTGACCAAACCATCTTTGATCGCAGCCTGAATCCCCTGCCCGGCCTGCGGTTCATTGCCATAATCACAGGCGGCATCAATGTGCCGATAGCCGACCTCGACCGCCGAACGCACCGTCTCCGCCGTCGCATCACGATCAATTTTCCACAGCCCCAATCCAACGGCGGGAATCGAGTCGCCACCGGCCAATTTAAATTCAGTCGTCATCAGGATGTCATCGAAAGAGAAACGGGCGATCAAATAGTCGCCCGCATGATCCCACGTTCGCCCCACCCAATGCAACCCTGCCCACCGTCGTCGATGACGTAGCGCAACCCGATTGAGAACCAGAAATACTTTCGCTGCAGTGATTGCCTGGGCCACTCAAAAGGCGGACAATATCGCTAGAAACACGGCCAACACATGACAAGTGAGTTTTGAAGTTGCGCTTTTACGTGGGGCATTGTTTTTTGTAACCCGACGCGTCAGCGAGGGATTCCATCAACACGCGAAATCCCTCGCTCACGCATCGGGTTACGATGAAAGCCCAACTTTCCAAATCAACTGGGTCTGCAAAAACTGCCACTCAGCACACTTCCCCCACCACTGCGACACAACGTTCCACTCAATTGGATTCACACTAATGCGAACCTGCTTTGGCTCCCCTGCGTTTTTCTTGCTGTTGGTGATGATGTCCGTTCCATGCTTCGCTCAGCCGGCTCCACCTTCGGATTCCCAGCCGTTGCCGCGAAGCACGCCGGAATCTCAAGGCGTCTCGTCAGCCGCGATCTTGGATTTTGTGAAAACGGCAGATCGTGATGTGCATTCGATCCACAGCTTCATGCTCCTACGACACGGGCACGTGGTCGCGGAGGCCTGGTGGAAACCGGAGTCTGCTGACACGCCGCATATCCTGTGGTCGCTTAGCAAAAGCTTCACATCGACCGCAGTCGGATTGGCAGTTGAGGAAGGAAAGTTGTCGATTGATGACCCGATACTCAAATTTTTCCCCAAGGATGCACCGGGCACCGTCTCTGAAAACCTCAAATCAATGCGCGTTCGTGACCTGTTGACGATGACTGCCGGCCATGACAACGAAGTCAACCTGCGTGAGGAGTCCGATTGGATCAAAGCCTTTCTCGCCCACCCTGTACCACACGCACCCGGCAGTCATTTCCAGTACAACACGCCGGCAACCTTCATGCTCTCAGCGATCGTTCAAAAGGTGACCGGGCAAACGGTGGTGGAATACCTGCAACCGCGTCTGTTCACCCCTCTGGGAATTCAGCCGCCGCGCTGGGACGCAAATCCGCAAGGCATCTCGTTGGGAGGCTACGGGTTGTATTTGAAGACCGAGGAAATTGCCAAGTTTGGGCAGCTCTACTTACAACAAGGAAACTGGCAAGGAAAACAACTGATCCCCGCCCAGTGGATCGCTCAAGCGACGGCAAAACAAGTCTCGACCGGCCGCGACACGACGTTGGACTGGGGACAAGGATACGGGTTCCAGTTCTGGCGCTGTCGCCATGATGCCTATCGTGGCGATGGCAAAGACGGCCAGTTCTGTATCGTGCTGCCAGAATTGGATGCCGTTATCGCGATCACTTCCAAAACACGCGATCTGCAAGCGGAATTGAATTTGGTTTGGGAGATACTGTTGCCCGGAATGCACGACAAACCGCTTCCAGAAAACAATCCTGCAACGACCGAACTCTCTCAAATCGTGCAAACACTTACAGTCGATTCAACCCGCGACTGATCGCTACCGGTCACGCCAACTTGGTTCCGTTGGGAACCGAACTATCCGGCACCGCCAGCACCACGGATTCGTCTTCTTTGTGAAATCCAACAATCAAAAACTCAGACTGGAAAGGCCCTATCTGCTTCGCCGGAAAGTTGACAACGCCAATGATTTGCCGCCCCAAGAGCTGGCTTTTCGAGTAGTTGACCGTGATCTGAGCACTGGTGCGTTTGAATCCGATTTCACTCCCAAAGTCCACCGAAACCTTGTAGGCCGGCTTTCTCGCTTCGGGAAAATCTTCCACGGCCACAATCGTGCCCACACGCAGATCGACATTTTGAAATTCTTGCCAGCTAATCACACTCATCATTGGCTCACAATCTATTCGCTCTCAAACGGAACACGTCACGACCGTTCGTGACGCGGACGACTACCGTCGGCGGCCACCGGCACGCTTTAGTCCTTTGGCGACAATGTCAAACGCATCGGCGGGTTTGTAGTCTTCCAGCACATCAAAAAAGCACGCTAACACGCGTTTGGTTTCCGCCACGTTGATCTTGACGCCTTCAGTATCTGCCATGACGGCGACCTGGTTGTAGACATCCGTCAGCGTCACAGCTTTTTTCGTCGCTTTCTTTGTCGTTACCGGAGGAGTTGTCTTTTTCTTGACGGCTTTCTTTTTGGCCATGACGGTGATTCTTTGCTGAAGTAAAAAAAGTCCAGGGACTCGGCAAGGGCCCTCCCTAGGAACAGGTATTGTGAGAACACTGGCACTGATCAGCAATGCCAACTCACCCAGATGCCGACGCGCACCCCATTTTGGAGACCGCTCGTTTTGAACTCGACTGACCCCAACGGCCATCGTTCCAAGGCAACGATCTTCGCCACGGCATTTCCTGCCGCCGGCAAAGAGCGTCAGTGGGAACAAGCGATCGGCGATTTGATACGCACCGCATCGACGTTTCCCGGACACCAAGGATCCATCTTCCTCCGCCCCGAATCGTCCGACCAGACGCACTACCGCGTGATCACCAAATTCGACACCGTCGAAAATATGCAGCGTTGGTACAACTCCGACGAGCGCCAAGAAAAAGTCTCGCAGCTCGAACCGTTTCAACAACAACCCGCAGAGATTCAACATCTGACCGGATTTGAACCCTGGTTCACGCCACCAGGTGATGCCCCCGCATTGGTAGCGGCACCGCCGAAATACAAAATGTTTGTGGTCGTCTGGATTGCCGTCTACGCCACTGTCCTTCCACTGATCGGGGTATTAAAGCCGATGACCGTGTCGCTACCGAAACTCGCAAGCAGCGCGTTATTAGCCGCGATCACCGTAGCGATGATGACCTGGATCGTCATGCCGCTGCTGACATGGCTACTAAGCAGCTGGCTGTATCCATCGAATCAGCCCCGCCCAGACGAATGATCTGATCCCACACGCTGGTGTGAAGGAGTTGGTGTGGAGGATTTATCCGACCGGAGCGAAAAAGATGTCGGACAGCAAAAAAGCAAATCTCCCGGACGATCTCGCGCCAAATTCGCTGAAAATGGCCTGACAATCGCGTTGGTCGTCGGTCGACAAAGCGTGGACAGGTCGGATTCCGATTGACAGAAAAATGGGGGGCAGAAAGATTAAGAAGCATGTTGCTGCCAATACGGCAATCAATGCCGCGTGGCAAATATTCGCGCCCCGTCTCCACGGGCTGTGAATCGCATGGGATCAATGTGGCCCACACCGCCTGACCTTCCAAACGCTCCGAGCATTCAGCACTGGAATTTTTCTGCCCCCTATTTTTCTGTCAATCTACCGCCAGCGATTCTATTTTCTCCTAAACCGAATTTGCTACGTTGGGATCCTTCTCGTGAACGGTGAATGTCCGAAAACCAAACAACGCGAGCAACAGAAAACAAGCTGCGGGCAACCAGAATGACGTGCGGACATCGTAGGCTGTAATCATCACACCCTGCAATTTTGTCAGCACGGCGCCGCCGACGATCGACATGATCAGGAAGGCCGACCCCAACTTGGCTTCTTCGATTTTTAGACCACGCAGTGCGATCCCGTAGATCGTGGGGAACATCAGCGACATGCAAGCTGAAATCATCACCAATGACCACAGCCCCGCCATTCCCTGCAAATAGATCGCACCGACCGTACAGAAAAACCCGCCGATCGCAAAACAGCACAGCATCTTGCCCGCACTGATGAATCGCAGCAGGTAGGTGCAAATGAAACGGCTGCATAAGAAGATTCCCATCGCAACGATGTTGTAGCTTTGAGCCTGCCCAAGACTCAGACCGACTTCCGTCATGCCATAGTGAATGATGAATGTCCAGCACATGATCTGCGCGCCCACATAGACCAGCTGAGCAAGTATGCCTTCGCGAAAACGCGGCTTTCTGATCAGCCGACCAACGATCTCACCGAACGGTGCATCTTTTTTGCCTTCGTCGTGAAGGTTTGGCATTTTGCTAACCAAGTAGATCAACAGAAACACCCCCACAACAATCGCGATGGTGACGTAGGGTCCGCGAACATTGCCCAGGTCAGTCTGCTGAATTGCGTGGAATGTCTCGGGGTCACCACTACGCATCGCCTTGAGCACATTGGGAAGCGCCGCATCGAGAGCTCCTGGAGTGTTTTCAAAGTCCGGCAAACCGCCCTCGTAAAACGTCACGATCGATCCATCGCGAAGCTTCACGACTTGTTCATTGCCGGTCCCCACGATCTCAGACCCCTGCGGAAGCTCACTCGAATCAGTCATCAAATACTGGACGTACTCCTGATTCCCCAAACGAACCTGTTCGCGAATCTTCGTCACTTCCAGACTCGGCGCCAGGATGAACGAAGCCACTGCCATTCCTACGAGCGAACCGATCGGATTGAAGGACTGAGCCAAATTCAATCGCTGCGTCGCAGTTTCCTGTGGCCCCATGGCCAAGATGTAGGGATTGCAGGCCGTTTCCAGGAAGGCCAACCCGTAGGTGATCACATAAGACGCGAGCAAGAACAGGCCAAAGGTGGCGGTCAAACTTGCCGGCACCGCGATCAGGGCACCAATGGCATAGAGCGCCAACCCAAGCACGATGGCTGACTTGTAAGAAAACCTGCGGATGAACAGCACAGCAGGAATCGCCATGCAAAAATAGCCGGTGTAAAACGCGAATTGCAGCCAAGATGCCTGCGAGGTAGTGATGATAAAGACCTGCTCAAACACTTTCACAAGCGGGTTTGTGAAGTCGTTCGCAAATCCCCACAGCGCAAAGCAGCACGTTGTCAGAAAAAACGGCAGCCGGAATGGCTGCGGAACAACGGGGATTGGTGCCTGCGCCGCACCCGCATCCGCGACACGTTCGGGATCAGGCGGAGTTTCAGTTTGAGTTGTCATAGGTCGTCGCTTGACCGTTTTTATTGGAGTGGCTTGAGAGGGTCACTTGATCTTCAACACATAAGCGAATTCGGTTGGCCGCTGGTCAGGCAACTGCACAACCAATCCTTCGTCATCGCGAGTCCATTTGAGAGTCGCATTTGATCCCAGCATCGAAACCGAACCAATCTCATTGGGGTACTGTTCCGATCCTTCACGAAGCGTTTTGATCTTCACCGAGCGATTCGCCGGCCAATCCAGTGCAATCGCATACAGTGCATCGCCTTTGGTGGTGAAACGGATATCCTGTGCGGTGAAGCCCTTGTTCTTTTTTTCAGATAGATGGCCGGTCGCGGTGCGAGTCGGACCTTCACCAAACGAAACCCACGGCCTTGTTTCATAGATCGCTTCCCCGTTGACTTTCAGCCAGTTGCCGATGGCTCGGAGAATCTGTTGATCTTCGTCCGGAATGGTGCCGTCGGCGCGAGGTCCGATATTCAGCAACAGGCATCCATTTTTTGAAACAATATCGACCAGATCATCTACCAGCCGATTCGGCGTCTTGTACTGTTGATCTTTGGTGTAGCCCCACGAACTCGAACTGACCGCTGTGTCGGTCTGCCAGAACGGCTCACGGATTTTGTCCATTGAACTGCGTTCCAGGTCCAGCACAGCGGCGCGCTCCGGATAGGCATTCCATTTGTAATTGATGATCGCTTCACGATCATTCTCAGCGGCGTGGTTGTAATAGTACGCGGCAAATTTTCGTAGCTGATCAACGAGCGGTTGTTGCTCGTAGGGTTCTTCTTGATGGGGTGCGATCCCAAAATCAAACCAGACCAGGTCCGGATTGAACCGGTCAACCAATTCCGCTGTGCGTGTCAGCCATTCGTCTTTGAACTGTTGATCAAACGGCGGCCAGTGCTTCTGGTAGTCAGCAGCGTCTGCTTTGAAAAGTTCCGGAATCGCGCGACCATACAAGCCTTCGTATCGCGGATCGGCATTGTCAAATCCAGGACGACGGACATAGTAGGCCCAATTGAATGCGCGGTGACTGCTGACACCAAACTTCAATCCCGCTTCCCGCGTGGCTTCGGAAAGCTCGGCAATCACATCTCGCCGGGGCCCCATTTCAGATGCGTCCCACTGGGTGTACGAGCAGGCATACATCGGAAAACCGTCATGGTGCTCGGCAACGGGAACGATGTAACGCGCTCCGGCATCCTTGAACAGCTCGACCCATTGTTGCGGGTCAAATTTTTCCGCCTTGAACATCGGGATAAAGTCTTTGTATCCGAACTCACTTTGCGGTCCGTATGTCTTCACATGATGCTCGAAAAAGTTTTGACCGCGCCGTGGCGAGTCAATGTACATTTGGCGTGGATACCATTCGCTGCCAAACGCCGGAACGCTGTAAACACCCCAGTGAATGAAAATCCCCAGCTTGGCATCCTTGTACCACTCAGGAATTTTGTACTGTTCCAACGAATTCCAGTCCGGTTGAAAAGGCCCCGCGGTGCTCACGCGATCAATGTCAACCATCGTCGGCGGCTCATCGGCACCAACCGACCTGACTACAACCGCAAGCGTCAAACAACCGACTGCTATTCGAGTCAAAAAATGAACGGAACGAGCCATCATGAATCTCCTAAGAAATGACGCAATTTCGACGACCGTCTTAATCACGTGATTAAACAATGTTCGGTGAGTAAACGAGGGTGACCAACCAATGAGCTGCCCCCATGTGCAAAGTTTGAAAAGGCGTTTTTATCGCAAGCCGACGCGTGAGTTTTGAAAGGCAGAGTCGGCCTCTCAGGGGCGGAGAGGGGCTTTCCGAGAACCCTCTCCGGCCGCTTAGACGTCCGACTCTCCTGCGGCGTGGGAGAGTGAATT
Source organism: Stieleria tagensis (assembly GCF_024129865.1). Taxonomy (GTDB): domain Bacteria; phylum Planctomycetota; class Planctomycetia; order Pirellulales; family Pirellulaceae; genus Stieleria; species Stieleria tagensis. Next base: position 64,205 of record NZ_JAMYFE010000024.1, read on the forward strand.
GCGAAAGCGCATCTTTCAAAATCTGCAAACGAGCGTCGGTGAATCCACACCGATTGTCACCCGCTGGCAGCAAATTCTGAATAGCTGGAGTTCACTTTTGCATGTCAATTCTTAACCTAAGGCAGAGTCCTATTCCGGATGAACGTTGACGACCAACAAATGGAATCCATCGCCGTTTGGCGTCTTCACCGTCGGCCACTGCGTGATCTTCTGGTGAACGGGTTCATCAAAGTTTCCGGTCAGCGGATCAAACCAGGTCGTCGTCATCCTGTTGCCACGATCCTTTGGAAGACGCAATCCGAAGTAATCGCATTCTTTGGGGACGTAGTACACGTACAGATCATTGCCGTTGTGCAGACAGAAGCCCGCATTACTTTTCTTGTCGCCCGCGATCAAATCACCCAGCTTGAATCGATCCACGAATGACTGCATGTGGCGGTAGTATTCCAGACGGGGTCGATCTTGCTGTGGCAACGCATCGATGTTTGCAACGATCACATTCCAGGCGGCGCCCTGCCAATAGTGAGTGGGATAGGTACCAGCAAACACGCATTGGTAGGCGCGCTGCAGACAGACCTCCGGCGAGGTGTAGTTGCCGTTAAAGACTTCGTAGGGTCCCCGTTCATAGCCCCCGTGTTCGATGTTCAAAATCGGCTTGCCCGCGATCGCTTCACAAACGTTGCGCATCACGCTGTAAAGCTCAGAACTCCACAGTTGCACTGAAACAAAATCGACGTTCTGGGAAAACCGTCGACAATAACTGTAGTCGTGCACCGTTACGAGTCGGTCAAAGACATCGGCGCGGCGCAGTCGTTCAATCCGATCGGTGATGTAGTTGACATCCGTGTGCCCGTAGCCGAGTGCTTCCTTGGAAATATCCCAAACAAGATTGGGATATGCCTGATAGCGTCGGACAACAAAATCGAAATAGCGATTGTCAGCTTCGGATTTCGCTTCCGGCCACGCCACGCCTTTGTTCCAGACGTAAACCATCAGGTGAGCCACGATCCCTTTCTGATCTAAGTAGTCGATGACACGGTCCAGGCGTTTGAAATAATCGACGTTCAGTTTCTGATAGTCAGGATTTTCATTGTTGCCACCAAATGGAAAGACACTTGGACGTCCGTAATCAAATTCTGGCCGAAGTCGATTATCTTTCTTCCAGTTCACGTCATAGGCAAAGACATTCATCACCACTTGATTGAATCCGTTTTCGGCCAACGTGTCGACAAATTGCCGAGTCACCGGAATGTCGGAATCGTTTTCCGCATCCAACGCGAACAACCAGTCGCACTCAAATGCAATCGGATAGTATTGCTCGCCATTTTCATATTCGAAGTTCCGGGGATTGTCTGGATCAACAACAACGCCGCCCTTTCGACCCACGCGAGCGGGATGCACCGATAGCTTGCCGACGTTGCCGTCAAGATCGGCTGTGGTTGAACGCGTTGCATACCGCCAGTTTCCGACCGCAGGCGGAGTGAACCGAATTCGATATTCGCTCTCGCCGTTGTAAAACCCAGCCACCGTCAACGACTGTCCAGAATCACTCTCAAAAGTCGCTGAAAATTCGACGTCGGTCGGCTCCGAAGACGCCGGTTCAATTTGGAATCGGATGTCGATCACATCGTATTGATACGCCGATAACGCTTTGTCTTGCTGGTGGTCGACCGTTTCAATCGCATTTGCCTGGACACAAAGAAGGCCAAGAATGAGTAGGAACGTGAATTGTAAATGAACTCGGATCATAGAAATTGACTTTACACACTTGCCGAACATAGCGCTGCGGCACAGGAGAATTGAAGAACACGTCAGCCATCTTTTGTTCGTCTGCGCCGAGCAAGTGTCGCGTGGGTTTTTGTCCCAAACAACGACACGCGAGGTGCACCGTTCTGTCATCAATGCGGCGCATGTTGGCATGCAAACCACCAGGCGTCTCATTGCGATGAATGCCTAACGTCGCTGAACCCAAGATCATCCGCGACCATCAGGACAATGTTTGGCCGCTCCGCTGCATCACTTCGTCTTCGTCTTCCTTTGACTCGGCTTTTTGGTGAACGGGATCACGGGGCGCTTCATCTTGCTCGTCGGTTCGCGGAACACCCAGGGTTCCCATGCCTTTCGGACCAATTGCCACTCTTCAAGCGTCCGGGTCGGATACCAACCGGGAACGCCAACTTTCCCGAAATCGTATTTGTCCGCGTTCTCCTGGACCCATTGACCAACTGTCGGCAACGGATTGACCGCTGGAAAAACCCCAACACCGCGAAAATCATCCGTCACGCCTTGATCGTGAATGACATTGCGTCGCCAGTCTTCCAAATCGCCAAGCAATTCCGCTTTAACGGCTGCATACTGCGGTTGATCGGCAACGTTGTGCACCTCGTGCGGGTCTTTGCGAAGATCAAACAGTTCGATTTCCGGCTTTTCAGATGCCATGAACGCCGCCTGCTCCGGCGTCAGTTTCCCCTGCAGATTCAATACATTTAGCTCAGCCAACGGCGGGTAGGCGCTCTCTTTGTAAAAGCTGAATTGGCAATAGGCTCGCTCTGGCATCAGATTCAGAATCAGCTTGTGATCCTGCGACCGAATGCTGCGCATGGCATCGTGCGTGTCATCCATCTTGTCACGAGCTGCGAAGACGTACTTGCGTTGCTTCACTTCATCGCTGAACAAATTTTTGCCGTGCAAAGGAACCGGCGGCGTCACACCAGCGGCCTCCAAGACCGTGGCACAAATGTCGATCGACATCACCAGATCGTCGTTGACTTGTCCGGCGTCAACCTTTCCTGGCCAACGCATGATCATAGGAATTCGCGTCCCTTCGTCGTACAGAAACTGCTTCCCGCGGATGTGGCATCGACCATGGTCACCGATAAAGAAGACCATCGTGTTGTCTGCCAAACCTTCGTCATCCAATCGTTTCAATAATGCGCCTACCTCGCGGTCGACCAGTTGCATCTGCTCCAATCCATTGGCCCAGTCGCGACGGATGAATGGCGTATCGGGATAGTATGGTGGCAACTCTACATCGTGAATGTCGATTGGTCGAACAGGATCTCGATTCCAAGCTCGATGCGTTCCGCCGAACGTGATTCTGGCAAAAAACGGCTGGTCCTGCTCTCGCTCGCTCCAGTCCACGCCCATGAACAACTCTTCCTTCTTGTCTGGAAGAAAATTGCAGTCCGTCTTCCAACTCATCAAACAGGTGAAGTAGCCGGCGTCGGCAAGCAAATGCGGAATTGGTCGAATGCCGTAGGGCAGCGGGCGTTTGTCGTCGGTACGGTGCTGTTGCGCGCCGATGTAATTCTGATGGAAACCGGTCATCATCGCGGAGCGTGAAGTCGAACAGACAGGTGATGTCGTGAACGCCCGCTCGTATCGAATGCCTTCGGCGGCCAGTTTGTCGACGTTCGGTGTTTCAATCCCCTTGGTACCGTAGCAAGAAAGATCCGGCGACCAATCTTCGATGGTGATCCACAAGACATTTGGTCGTGCAGCATCAGTCGCACAGGTCGATACCGCAAAGGCCAGAACGGAAAGCAAAGCGACGCAATGAGACAACTTGAATGGCATGAGCAACTCATCAACGGACAGGAGGGAAAGGCGGGCGGGGGCTGCGACTGGGTTGTTCCAGGTTACTGGGTTGTTCCAGATTACTGACTTCTCAACGATTCAACATCTTGCTGCTTGCCTGAATTGCGATTTCTTAGATTGTTTTTGCCGGACGGTGGCCGATCCAAAACAATTTGGGTCTGGAATGCAGCTCTGGAAATTCGCTGGCTATCCGAGACTGGCCGCTTGGTCCCGATCAAACGTGCGACGCTAAGAGTCTTGGTTGCCCCACTCAGACGCTGTCCGTAGGCAGACGGATCTGAAAACGGGCGCCACCGAGTGGACTGGCGCTAACTGTGACTTCGCCGTGAAGCCGCCGACAGATACGGCGCACCAAAGCCAGCCCCAATCCGCTGCCGGGCGGCGAATCACTCTGCGGGGAATTGCCGCTCAATCGCTGGAAAGGTTCAAAAACCAATCCACGATCCGATTCCGCGATCCCGTCGCCATCATCGTCAACGATGATTGACACTGTCCCTTGCTCGATCACAGCGTCGACGATGACCTGAGACTTTGCGTACTTGCCAGCGTTGCTAACAAGATTTCCGATCGCCCTCGACAACCCGGCCCGGTAGGTCACGATTTCGATCGGTGGCGACGGATCGACTCCCTGGAACGCTATCGCCCCATGTAGCGGTGCATAGACAGCGATCGATTCGCTAACCAATTCATCAATCAGCACGTGATCGCGAGCCGGTTGGGAACATTCTTCATCGTACCTTGTGTAGTGAAGCAATTCCCCCACGAGATCGTCCAGGTTATCCGTCGCATGATCAATCGCATCAAGTCGCTGTTGCCGCGTGGATTCATCTGGGGCCGATCGTACCAGTTCCGTAGCGAACTTGATCCTTGCCAACGGCGTGCGCAATTCATGCGACACGGCCTGCAACAATTCCTTTTGTGATCGCAGCAGACGCTCGACACGATCGGCCATGGTGTTGAACGCACCAACGATTGGAAGCCCCCGCTTGCGTTTAACTTCGTCAATTCGTGCCGACAGATCTCCCTCTGCAATTGCGAGCGCCGCTCGCTCGACCGTTCGCAACTGAATTGCGATCGGACGCATCAAAATTGCGATCGCCCCGGCGACCAGTAGAAACACGCTGCCAAGCCCCAACAGAACATCCCGCTGTGACGGTCCAGCAAATTTCGGAAGTGGCCCCAGTTCGACTAGCAAATCTGAATCGGGAAGGTTTGCATCGATCATGCCCCAAAACATAACCGCTTCGCCACGATCCATCCGATCACGCATCGAATCTGGCATCGGCCGCTCGGATCGCTTCACAAGACTGACCGGATACGCAAACCGAGTCTGTACTCTCTGCAGAGTTTCACCCCGATTGTCGATTCCACCGGCAATCAGATCATCACGCACCGACAACGCAGCGCCACCGAGTGCGTCTTCGATCACACCAATGTTCGCCGCTTCCGTCGTACCGCGGAACACGTAAGCCTGGATGATCCAGGCAACAAACAGGATCAAAATCACCCCTAGATAAAAGCGAAAGAACAACCGTGTCATGTGTTCCTTGCCATCAAATAACCAACACCACGGACAGATTTGATCCGGCTCGGTTGAGTGGGATCGTCGTTTAGCTTCCGGCGCAGACGCGACACTCGCAGATCGATTGAGCGATCCAATCCGTCATAGGGTAATTCCAGCAAATCGATGTAAACGTCCTTGCGCTGAACCACGGTCCCGGCGCGTTTGGCCAAGTAGACCAGCAGATCAAATTCCGCGGTTGTCAATTCGACGTCCTCGCCGCCGATCGCAACGCTGCGACTGGATTCTTCAATCTGCAAATCATCAACCACGATCGTTTGCCCGTTGGCAACACCCTCCGTTCGGTCCCCACGTCGAAGGTGCATTTTCAGTCGTGCCAACAACGCGCGCGGGCGAACCGGTTTGGACATAAAATCATCCGCGCCCGCCTCGAGGGCGATCACTTCGTCGATTTCTTCACCCCGTGCCGTCAACACGATGATCGGGCCGGCGTACATCGGACGTACGCTACGACAAACATTGAAACCGTCTGTTCCAGGCAGACCGATGTCCAAGACAACTGCATCATAGGCCTCTTGCTCGATTCGTTCGATGGCCGTCACTCCGTTGAATTCAACGGCGACATCAAACCCTTCACCGACCAAAAATTCTTGCACCATTGACGCAAGCGCCGCGTCGTCTTCGACCAGCAGAACCTGATGATTCACAGATTTTTCAAGCGACATTGTTGAGACTGTTACCACACTTTTGTAAACATTCGTCCATTCTATCCACTTCCACATCATCGGCGCCCCGTTCGATGCGTTTGCAGCGACAGAAAACAGGTCGGACCAACGTCAACTCCGTCCAAACGGCGCGCCAATTGACACCCACGGCGAACGTATGTGTTGCCATTCAAAATGGCGTCGATTTTCGATCCGATTCATGGCACTGATCCTGTCCAATCTCCTCGTACGGCGATTAAACGTCGGTTGCGTGGTTTGAAGTTACGCATTCGCGTGAGGCAATGGTTTTTGGTAACCCGACGCGTCAGCGAGGGATCCCGCCAACACCCTAAATCCCTCGCTCACGCATCGGTTTACCATAAAAGTGCAAATCAGCCTTTTCAACGCAAATGACTCGGCAAATTGCCGCTTCGATCTTTTCACTCTCCTTGGGAGAGTGAATTGCTAAAGCGCAACCTCAAAAGTTCCGCCCCGCGAAGGTTGGCTTGACCACTCGCAATGTGTCTATGTCTGCCACGAACGGAGAGAGCGCAATCCAACGGCCGAAGCGAACAATTGGTCAATTGTCGGGCATCGGTTCACTGGAAACAACAACCAATTCGTTTCAGTGTGTATCGTTTCGTCAATGGCGTCGGTCGGATTGTCACCATGGCTGATTGAACCCAAGCCCTTGATCGCCGAACATGGTGACAATGTTTTTGGTCATCGCGTTCAAATGCATCCTCACCTTTTCAATCGCATTTTTCGTCTCGAAGGGGCCTCCGTTGGCAAAAAATCTGTATGTCGCCGCCTGTGAACCGGATTGTGGAAAATCGCTTGTGGTTCTGGGCCTGATGCAGCTGGTTTCCAGTCGAGTCGAGCGTCCCGGCTTTTTTCGGCCGATCATCCGCTCCGGCGATAGACCCGACAACGATACGGAATTGGTTCTCAGCCGATTCTCGCTCGATCAGTCCTACGAGACAAGTTTCGGGGTGACCTCTGACGAGGCGATCAGCTTGACGCGCGAGCGTGGTGTTGCCGAGCTGCTGAAACAGATTCTTCAAAAGTTCAAAGCCATCGAGTCAAAATCGGATTTCGTTTTGTGCGAAGGCACGGACTACACCGGGATCACATCCTCCTTCGAATTTGACCTGAATGCCCGGATCGCGAACGAGTTGGGCACGCCAGTCTTGAATCTGATCTCGGGTCACGGCAAGTCCACTCTCAAGATTCGTCAAACCGCCGAAGCCACGCGCTCGGCTTTGCGAGAACAAGGTTGCACCATTGCCGCCACGATCGCCAACCGCGTTAGCGCGGAAGCTGCGCCGTCAATGCGAGATCGATTCCAAGCCGATTGGACGTTTGAGGACCCCATCTTTCTAGTCACCGAAGAACCGTCGTTGCACGCTCCCACCGTTGCCGCTGTCGCAAAGGAACTCAACGCGACGCCACTACGCAACAGCGAGGGCGATTCGAATCGCGATATCCTGTGCGTTTCTGTGGCCGCCATGCAACTTCCTCATTTTCTTGACCGCGTGCGAGAAGGCAAGTTGGTGATTGTGCCCGGAGACCGATCGGACATCCTGCTCGGATGCTTGGCAACGGTCGCGTCGGAAAACTATCCCATGATTGCCGGTATTCTGTTGACCGGCGGAATCATGCCTGACGATTCCGTCATCCGGCTGATCGAAGGCTTTCGCCGCCCGCTGATTCCAATCTATTTGGTCACCACCGACACCTACGAAACCGTGCGCAATGTGATGGCAGTGGACAGCGTGATTTCCGCGGACAATGAACGGAAAATACAGATTGCACTCGGCGTTTTTGAATCATGCATTGAATCCAAGGTACTGATCGATCGGATTGATGTCGCCCGTTCAATCGCGGTCACGCCCGACATGTTCGAGTATGAATTGATCGAACAGGCAAAGCGAGAACGAATGCGTATCGTTCTGCCGGAAGGGAACGACGAACGCGTGCTGCGCGCCGCGGAGATTCTAGTGCGACGCGGTGTCGCCGAGATCATTTTGCTAGGAGCTCCCGATTTGATTCGCAACACAATCGCTAGCCTGGGACTTGGATTGGAGCAGGTCGAAATCATCGATCCATGCGACAATCCCTACTTGAACGAGTTTTCAGAACGCTACTACCAGCTTAGGAAACATAAAGGGGTCACGATGGAGAGGGCTCGTGATACCATCCAGGAACTCAGTTTTTTTGGAACCATGATGGTGCAGCAGGGAATTGCCGACGGGATGGTGTCGGGCGCCGACCATACCACTGCCCAAACGATCCGCCCCGCGTTGCAGATCATTCGAACACGCCCCGGTTGCTCCATCGTTTCCAGCGTCTTTTTAATGTGCCTGAAAGATCGCGTGCTGGTGTACGGCGACTGTGCGGTGAATCCAAACCCCGAACCCCAGCAATTGGCCGATATCGCCATCAGCTCTGCCGAAACCGCACAGGCGTTCGGCGTCGAGCCGATCGTTGCGATGCTCTCCTATTCCACCGGCCTCTCAGGCACCGGCGAGGACGTTGAAACGGTTAAACGGGCGACCGAAATCGTGCGTCATTTGCGGCCCGACTTACGAGTGGATGGACCAATTCAATACGACGCTGCCGTTGATCCATCGGTCGCCCGTACCAAAATGCCCGATAGCGACGTTGCCGGACGCGCAACAGTGTTTATCTTCCCAGACCTCAACACTGGAAACAACACCTACAAGGCTGTTCAGCGCAGTGCGGGCGCGGTTGCAATCGGCCCAATCTTGCAAGGATTGAACCGTCCCATCAACGATCTTAGTCGTGGTTGCACCGTCACCGATATTGTGAACACCGTCGCAATCACTGCGATTCAGGCCCAGCAGGTTGAGACGTTGAAATGAAGCAGATTCTCGTTCTTAACTCGGGCAGTTCGTCCATCAAGTACGAACTATTCGACATGAATCGCATGCACGTTCTTGAATCAGGCCTGCTCGAATGCATCGGCGAACCCGAAAGCTGCTACCAGCGCAAATCGGCTGGACGCACCCATTCGGACCGCATTCCGGTTGCGATTCCGAATCATGAATACGGGATGCAGTTGATCCGAGAATCGCTCGGTCAGAACGAATCGTTTTGCAACGGTGACTTCTTGGTCGGCATCGGACACCGCGTGGTACACGGTGGCGAACTTTTTTCTGGTCCGACACGGATCGATGAGGACGTGATCGAATCCATTCGGCGTTTGATTCCGCTCGCTCCCCTTCATAATCCCGCCAACTTGCTGGGGATCGAGATTTCGCGTTTAGCATTTCCAAATGTCCAACAGGTCGCGGTGTTTGACACGGCATTCCACCAAACGTTGCCGCGACATGCGTACCATTACGCGATTCCACGCGAGTACTACCAACGCTACCAGATTCGTCGCTACGGTTTTCATGGAACGTCGCACCACTACGTGACCCGGCAGGTCGCCGATGCACTGAACATGCCGCTCAGCGAGTTGAACATCATCGTTTTCCATCTCGGCAACGGGGCCAGTGCGGCGGCCATCCGCGCCGGCAAAAGCATCGATACATCAATGGGGCTGACACCACTGGAGGGTCTGGTGATGGGCACGCGCAGTGGCGACCTGGACCCCGCAGTTGTTTTCTACCTGGGATCTGAGGCAGGATTGAGTCTGGATCAAATTGACACCCTCTTGAACAAGCAAAGTGGTTTAAAAGGGATCTGCGGCGTGAACGACATGCGTGAGGTGCTTCGACGTACCCAGACGGGCGACGACTTGGCTTGTTTGGCAATTGACCTCTTCTGTTATCGAATCAAGAAATACCTGGGCGGCTACTATGCCGTCCTAGGCCGACTAGACGCGATCGCGTTTACCGCGGGCATCGGGGAAAACGTGCCACAAATTCGTCAGCAAAGCTGTCAGGGGCTGGCGCACATCGGGATCGAATTGGATGCCCAACGGAACGAATCAAGTGGCCCCGGTATTCGAGAAATCCAATCGTCTACCAGCGCTGTCAAAGTATTTGTCGTGCCTACAAATGAAGAACTGGAGATCGCTCAGCAAACGCTGCAAACGGTCGCGGCAGATTAGGACACGTCGATTTCTATCGGGTGAATGCAGCGCCAGCTCGACGCGTCCGTAACCTGCTTGCCTTGCCGTTAACATTCAAATCAAGTATTGGGCATTGGACCGCGCGCGATGGCGGCGACCTGCCAGGTTTGGCGGCCTGCATTCTCAATGTTTCTACTGACGAGACAACCATGAATTGGCGAGACTGGTACGACGCTCTGAACAAACCCGAATGGACGCCGGATCCGTCCACGATCAGTCTGATCTGGCAGATTCTTTACCCGATCATCTTGGTCACGTTTGGCTATGTTTTCTACCGCGCCCTCCGCAAGCAACTGCCGTGGTCGGTGGCAATCCCCTTCGCCATCAACTTGATCGCCAACCTTGCTTTCACACCGATCCAGTTCGGGTTGCAAAATCTGCCGCTGGCCGCGATCGACATTGCCATCGTCTGGTGCACGATTCCTTGGATGATGAAAGCCATTTGGCCCCATCACCGCTGGATTGCCCTGGCCCAAATCCCCTACTTCATCTGGGTATCCATCGCGACTGTATTGCAATTCACCATCACGGTGAACAACTTGTGAGAGCGCCGTTTCTCGCATCAATTCTGTCGGTCGCGATCTGTGATTTCGTCGTCAATCAAGCGTTTTCCAAAACGGATCACGTTGTCTTGCTGAAACCCGATCGCTTGATCGAACGCGGTAGCCGGATGGTTGTGTCAGAATTCCGCTTGAAACTGAGTGCGAAACAGCACACCGTCGTCGCCGACCACAATATCGCTAGTTCGGTTTTGCAATGGGCTGCCGTCCAGGCGTGTAACATCAAAGGTGATTTTTACGGTCGGCTTTGCCAAGGGATACCAGTTGAGACCTGCAGCATATTCATTGGCGTTTCCGAACTCTCCGTCGACGTGTGAATAGCGAACGTTGACGTCCAACTGCTTGGCCACCAGGAATTTGCCCCCCTCGACATAGTATCCCTGTTGAAAAATTTCGTGCGTCGGGAGCGTTCCGTCACCACGAAGATTCTCGATCCATCGCAGGAAAACCTCCGATGTCACGCTCCAACCCTTGTGCTTCCATGCGGCATCGACACCGTACAGCCAGATGTCAAACGCAGAAACCGTCACGCCGGGCAGCAGCGCTCCGGTTTCTGTTAAACGCGTCCCGTCCGCGAGTCGCACGAAGTCTGTTTCGTCGAGCGGTGTGCCATTGCGCTGAGATGTTTGCGGAGAATAGACGAATGAGTGACCGAGTCGCCAAAGTGGAGTCTGGGTTTGATCGAAATCCACGATCTGACCGCCAAAGTCGCCAGCCGGTTCGATAAAGCTAGTCGCCGCAAACGTGACTCGGTTATCGGTCGAAGCATTGGGAAGGTTCGCGGTCCGATAACCGTTGCCCACCATTACTCGATAGTGCCCGTGCTGGGCAAACCGGCCGATCCCAAAGATTCCCACCGTTCGATCTGGTCGAAAAAAGTCGTTCGCCATGGGCCGATCGGCAAACCGTGTCCGTCGCGCAGGCAACAACCATTGACGGCTAGCGGGCACCTTGCGTTTGCCCATCAAAATTTGAAAACGATCCGTCAGTTGCCAAGCCCACCAGTAGTCGAAGAAGTCAACGGCATGCCCGTCATCGGTATCGCCGTCGATTTGAAGGAAATAGGTCAAACGCGGATCGACGGCGTGACCGCGAAAAACCAGCCGAGCACGTTCGATGTCAAATGCACTGCGATTTTGTATCGGCCGAGTGATTCCGGCGTTGTCCGTCCAACGATCCGACTGTCTGGAAAAACCGTGGTACCGGAACTGAATCCAGCCATTGGCCTTTAGGTCAAACGGATGCTTGCGAGCATCAAACGGTCGGATCACAAACCCGCGATCGTAGCCGGCATAGAAATCCAACGTCTTGCTGGCGCCGTGCATCTCAGCATCATCGCAATTCCCATCCACCGGCAGATCAACGACTAGCGGCAGACGCTCGATCATGCCTGACGTGCAGCCCTGGCTTGCTGAATCGGGCCGCAATCCAAAATTGTCGTTATGCGGTTCAAGCAGCTGGTGCAATTCGCGAATTTGCGCAGCTTGTTCGTTCAGTTGAACCTGAAGCTGCTCGATGGTTGGCGTCGTTTCGGACGAATCCTGCCCATTGACCGCTGACGGTAGGGTGGTAACCAACCAGGTGAAGACCAGCAGCACAGCCGCTGGCATTTTCACCGCGAAAGCGAAAATCAAGTCTGCGACACAGCTGGACCACTGATCGAAATCAGCGATCCGATGCGTTACCGACTTTGGTTCGCCCATCCTTAAACTCCGCCAGCATCACGGATTCCTGTGAATTCACAAATCCTTGTTGGTCACCAAAACCGACTCAATGGGAGGATTCGGCAGAATCGCCAGGACTGCGTGAACTCATCCGTTGATACCAGCAAAGTCAACGTATCCAGCCAATGTGACGGCTTGGTCGAGAGACGGGTTTGCACCTGGAATTGCCCCAAAACGCCCGCGACGGATTGCTCCGCTGCGGGCGTCGTGGTTTACAGCAGGTTCACCACCCGATCGGCGAGTCCCTTTTCACCGAGCACGATGTTCATATGACCGGCTGTGGCGATCTTTTCGAGAATCTCTAGTTCCCGCAACCGCATCAGCGTTGGGTTGTCGGCCAGCAACTTTGCCGTATTGGCTTGACTACGCATCGCCGCCGTTTCCTCACGACGAGCGATCAAGTTGGCTTCGGCCGCCTTTTTGGCCTCAGTCACCTTGTTCATCAAGTCCTTCATATCACCTGGCAAAATGACGTCACGGATTCCCACCGCGACAATTTCCAAACCGAGCGTCTCCGCTCGGTCGCGAACGTTCTGCTCGAGTTCATCGATTAGATCGTCTTTCCCGCTCAGGAATGCATCAAGTTCTCGACCACCCAACGCACAGCGCAACGCCAGTTGCGTTTCGCGGTAGATCGATTGCCGCACATCGTCCGAGGCACTGACCGCGCGGCGAGCATCCTTGACAACCAACGTCACCATTGCGTTGATCCGCAACGTCACCTTGTCGGCGGTCAATATCTCTTGGCCCGACACGTCAACTTGCGATTCACGCAAATCCATCTCGACAACCCGAGCGTCACCTGCATCCTTCCAGAACGCATACAAGCCCGGGCCGAGTTGATCGGTGTAACGCCCATCGATAAACAACACCCCGGTGTGATCTCGATCCACCTTGCAAACGTCTAAAAATCGAGTTGCATCGGCACCTCGCACGATCGACGCAAGTTCATCATGTTCCAACCGTGCGTTTGCGATCGTGACCGTTTCGACGCGAACGTCGCGAATACCAGTCCAATAGGCGTATAGGCCAGGACCAAGCACACGGCTGAATCGACCGTCAATCCAGACCAACGCGCGCTGATCATCCTTTAGGTCAACAATCTCTGCGTTGCCAACGAGCGCGCCGGACTTCACGATCACATCCAATTGATCGCCTGCGTCGCCGCCGGTGATCCACGGGTCTCGCCTGCTGATTACTTGAACCTTGGTCTTGCCAAACCGAGTGAAGACAAAGTGATTGCCCGAACCTAGCAAGCCAGCGAATTCACCATCGCAAAACTTGAGGCCCACTTCATAACTACGGACATGGATCTTCTTGAACATGATTTGGTCGTACTCCACTCATACAATTGCGGCGAGCTTCATTGCCGGATCGCCAGCGGCTTCGTTTGTCATTTGGGTTGAAAGAAGGAGGCTTTTGGGCAAACGATTGTTCACCGAATCACACGAAACATTCGCGGAAGTTTGCTCGGGATCATCGAGCTTGACCGGCAGTCGCTGAATTCGATCTTTGCGCCAATGAATGCGGCTTGGCCGAGGCCGAGCGTGATTCATCAGCGATCAAAGCGCGTCTTCAGTTTTGACCGATGCTGCTCGATGATTCGTCTGCAAACCTGCAAGGCGAAACCATCGTGTTGCCAAGCAGACATTTGACGACCAAGGTCGCTGACGCCTGTCAGCCGATTCGGCAAGGCAACCGAATGCCCGCCAGCTTCATGGTGGACGCTTTCGCGCCTCGGGGTGTTGGTTTTCACCAACTGGTGCGTGGCGGGATTCGAACCCGCGACAGTCAGGTTAATCGCCTGATGCTCTAACCACTGAGCTACTTCGGAAGGTGCCAATGCAGAACCCGTTTACGGAACACGGAGAACCAATCGTAGAACTCACGAGGAAACCGCGCCGCCGGAATTTACACCCACCGATCGCAACACCCATGACACCGTCGATCAAATTTGGTTCGAGGTTCGAGGTGTAGTCAACACGATAAAAACGAGATCTTGTTTTGATAAACCCGCATACGTGAACGGAATGATTTGTACGTGTGCATGTCCTTTGCTGCATTGAGTTTTCGAAAAACAGTAGATTTCCACCGTTCGACGACGATCCCATCAACGCTGGTAGTTCACGCACTCACCCCCGTAGCTGAGCCAGCCACGGTTCAAACTGCCCAACATCCCAGACCGACGGAACCCTGGCGGGATCCGCTACGAGCGCACTCAACCCGTAGCTGGACCGGCCACGGTTCAGACTGCCCGACATCCCAGACCGTGTCGGAACCCTGGCGGGATCCGCTACGAGCGCACACACCCCGTAGGTGGGCCGGCCACGGTTCAGACTGCCCGACATCCCAGACCGTGTCGGAACCCTGGCGGGATCCGCTACGAGCGCACACAACTCGTAGCTGGACCGGCCACGGTTCAAACTGCCCAACATCCCAGACCGTGTCGGAACCCTGGCGGGATCCGCTACGAGCACACACAACCCGTAGCTGGACCGGCCACGGTTCAGTTTCCCCAACCCAGACCGTGTCGGAACCCTGGCGGGATCCGCTACGAGCGCACACAACCCGTAGCTGGGCCGGCCACGGTTCAGACTGCCCAACATCCCAGACTGTGTCGGAACCCTGGCGGGATCCGCTACGAGCACACACAACCCGTAGCTGGGCCGGCCACGGTTCAGACTGCCCAACAACCCAGACCGTGTCGGAACCCTGGCGGGATCCGCTACGAGCACACACAACCCGTAGCTGGGCCGGCCACGGTTCAGTTTCCCCAACCCAGACCGACGGAACCCTGGCGGGATCCGCTACGAGACGGAGCGTTCCAACCTTCCTCTTCCTCTTTCAGCGTCGCAATTTGGCCTTTAGAAAGTCAGAAAACGTTCTCAGTGCACTCTTCCTTTCTAACAGCTCGTCAATCTCCGCATCCGACCTGGGGCCGTCTTGGTTTTGCTCCAACTTCTGAAACTCTGCGTCGGTGTCCATGTCGACATCCAAGTCGTCGGCATCGCTGCCGGAAACCTGTTTTCTACTGACAGGGTCTTCCAAATTGAAGTATTCTTCCGACGGTTGCTCTCCCCCGTCATAACGAGTGACCGAAGCCGAGGGCGGCTGGGCACGCGGGTAACACTTCTCCTCGCCCAATCGTCCCAACGGGCCGATCGAACGAAATCGTTCTTCGAAGAAAACCACGTTGTGCGACTGCAAGATTGTCCCGGTTTGCAGTTCAAGGTTTGCAATTTCGGTGTTGTATTGTGACAACGCCTGGGCCTCGGCACTGACGGAGTTTCCCCAATCAACAATTGCTTGCAAGACGATGATGAACTGCACGATGCCTTCGTTGTATTGCGCGAGCTGTTGCTCGAGGTTGGTGCGAGCCGCTTTGCGAACCGCTTGAAAACGTTCGTACTGGGCATAGAACTGTTCGATATTGCGCAGACTAAGCGCCAACAAGTGTTGCATCTGATGCAGCCCCTGATCCAAGTTCGCTCGATCGCGTGTGATCAGCAATTGCCGCTGGCGCAGGCCTGCCCGTTCCGCTCTCAAACCCAATGGCACGGAAAAGTTGACTCCCAACGACCAGTCTTCGAAGTCGCCCGATGGACTTCGGATCCGATTGCCTGCCGGAGAGATTCCCTCCAGTCCGTTCCAACGATAGAGAGCAACACCGTTTAGCTGTGGGCGAGCTTGGTTGTCGGCCAGCAGCAAACGCTGTTGGTCAGCCTCCAGAATCAATTTCAATTCAATGATGTCTGGCCGTTCGCGTTGCGCAAGCTCATTGATCGCGGTCCAATCGACCTCAATCAGTTCTTCCAACATCGGCGTGACCGGAGTGGTTCGTTGCGGCTGGTAGGGTGGCAAACCCATCATGTTCAGCAAAGCAGCTTGCCGCTGCAGCACGTTCGCTTCGGAAGCGAGCAGATTGGCCCGAAAATTTTCCAACGCCGTTTGTGTTTGCGCTTGGTCACCCGCATTGGCATCGCCGGTTCTTACACGAGCGATGGTTCGGTCGTTAGCGAATTCAGCCTGCTCGACTTGTTGACGGCGAGCCCACAGGTCCGTCTTGGCAAACACCAATGACCAGTACGCTGCGACGACCCCCTGGACGGATTGCTGAACCGCGCTCTTGTATTGAAAGTACGAACGTTCGGTTTCGATGCGAGCCAATACGATGGGTGCTTGGTTGGCGACCCGACCGGCGCCCTGCAGCAGCGGTTGGCTATAGCTGAGTTCGGTCGCTGTGCGGTCAGCGGGATCGAGCGGAAAAATCCCAGGCGTGATTCGATTGGTGTTGCTGTTGACACCAAGATTGGTGGTCCCGCCTAGCAAATTGCGTTTGGACAACCCAAAGTCCAGCCCGTAGCCTTCATTTTGAACCCCACCGATGATCGCATTCGATGGGGTGAAGGGGTCAAAGACCGCTGCGGGGGTTTCGTTCTGGTTCCAAACGTTGTTCAGTCGTAGGTTAGGGTCAAACGTGGCACGCTGCTGATCAATCGTCGTGTTGATGATCGACGCGTCGTAAATCGTTCTGCCACTCGTCGTCGCGGTGACTCCCCCAAGCACGCGAACCACTTCTGAATTTGCCAGCGTGATGTTGATGGCGTCATTTAACGTCAGATAGTTTTCCGGAAAATCAAATTGTGGGTCTGTCACGGTAGCCGGCCGCTGCGTGAACGGCACAGGGACCTGGCACAGTTGTCCAGGCCTGCGAATTTCAAGGCAACGTTGCTCGGGCAGAATTGGCTGGCACGGTTCGTCTGCTAATCCCGAAAACGGCCCGCCGACGGTGGTTACAGAAGTGACCCACAGTGCAAGCAAAAGACGGTAGAGGCAGCGAAGTTTTGCATGGATGTCCATATCGCTTCGAATCGGACGGATGCAAGGAATTCAACTAAATTTTTGATTTTGCCGTCATGACCGGAACGAGCGCTGGTCCCAATTGATACAAAAAGTCGGGCTGTAGCGATTACGCCAACATGGGGTCATATTCGAGGGCCGCTTTAGCCAGCAAAAAATCCTCGGTGTCCTCAACGACTTCGCCGTCGCGCAACACAATCGTCCGCTTGGCATTGCGGGCGACGTTTTGATCGTGCGTGACTAGGATCACCGTGATTTGCTGCTCCTCATTGAGTTCACGAAACAACTCAATGACCTCACGACTGGTTTTCGAGTCCAAGTTGCCGGTGGGTTCGTCGCCCATCAAAATTGACGGTTGGTTGACGAGCGCTCGTGCGATCGCGACACGTTGCTGCTGGCCGCCCGAAAGTTGACTGGGGTGGTGATGATAACGATCGGCCAGTCCAACTTTCCCAAGCATTTCCATTGCCCGGTCGCGGCGTTCACGAGCGGGAATCTTGGTCCCGTACATCAACGGAAGTTCAACGTTTTCCAGCGCCGAGGTTCGATTGAGCAAATTGAAGCTTTGAAAAACAAACCCCAGTTGCTTGTTACGAATTTTGGCGCGCTGGTCTCGATTCATCGTCACGACCTCTTCGCCATCCAGCAGGTAGCTGCCGTGCGTTGGTCGATCCAGACAACCCAGTGTGTTCATCAGCGTAGATTTGCCGCTACCGGACGCTCCAATCAACGCTACGTATTCGCCAAGTTCCACCTTGCGGGTCACCGTCCGCAGCGCGTGTACTTTCACTTCGCCCAAATCATAAACACGACGAACATCGTTTAGTTCGATCAGCGCCATCTACTCATACCTCAGTGCGTCGATCGGATCGAGTTTGCTGGCACGACGCGCTGGATAGTAGCCAAAGAAGACTCCGACCGAGGCGGCAAATCCCATCGCAATCAGTGCCGCCGGAATTGAAACAACCATCGGCCAATCCGTTCCTGGTTTGTAGGCATTGATCAACATCGTGGCTCCCATTGACGCCAGCGTTCCCAACGCGATGCCGATTGCGCCGCCGATACAAGACAACACAACCGACTCAATCAAAAATTGCCGCAGAATGTCTTTTCCACGCGCGCCGATTGCCATTCGGATCCCGATCTCGCGAGTTCGCTCGGTCACGGAAACCAGCATGATGTTCATAATCCCGACTCCACCCACCAACAACGAGATCCCCGCGATCGCCGACAGCATCAAGGTCAGCGTGCCAGTGATGATTCCCAATGTGGCGGCGATCTCGGTCGTGTCCTGAACACTGAAATCCGCCTCGTCGGTTGGGCCGACATCGTGCCGTTCGTACATCAGCGTTTCAATTTCCTTGGTGGCCTTGCCCATCTGGTCCGTGCTACGGGCGGAAACCATGATCGCATGAACGGTGTCCAGCGGCGATCCATTGATTCGTTTGCGAACGGTCGTGTGCGGCATCAAGACGACATCATCTTGATCATCGCCGACCATATTGGCGCCTTTCTTCTTCAAAATGCCGATCACGCGGAAGGGCACATTGTTGACACGGACGGTTTCATCCAATGGATTGATCGTGCGGAACAATTTTGGAATCAGCGTCTGGCCAATCACACACACCTTTGCATTGGAATCGATGTCGGTATTCGAAAAGAATCCGCCGGCTTCGAGCTCCCAATTGCGGACCACCAAATAGTCCGCTCCGACACCCTGCATCTCTTTGGGGTTCCAGTTTTCGTTGCCGTAGATGATTTGTCCCGCCGTGCCAACGATCGGCGACGATGCCAGAACCGCGGGGCAATCTCTGCCGATCGCATCCGAGTCTGCTGCTGTCAACGTCGGTGCACCCGACTGGCGGACCCCACCGCGCCGCGTCTGGCCGGGTAACACAAGCACGACGTTGGTCCCCAGAGCTTCAAACTCGCCACTGACCAATTGACTGGCACCTTGGCCGATGGAAACAATCGTGGTGACAGCCGCGATCCCGATGACCACCCCAATGATGGTCAGTACCGCCCGCATCTTATTCTTAAGCAGGGCACGCAGAGCAATTCGAACGGTATCGAAAAAGGACATCTGAGCTAGTCCTTCTTCCCGACCACTAATTCCGATCCGACTTTTAGATTGCCCTTCGACATTTCCGTGTATCGGTTTTCAGTCAGGCCGGTGGTAATCGCAATGGCTTTCAGTCGGTCTCCCTCAACCACCCAAACATGGCGCTCGTTCTTCTTGTTTTGGGCGGCTGCCTTTTCTGCCGCGGTTTGGTTGGCGTTTTCATCTTCCTCCGCTTCCGACTTTGGCTTGGCTTTCCAGGCCGAACCATCGATCAGGTAGCGGTCACTCTCTCGAACCAATTTCACATCATCAGGAAAAAATCGAAGTGCCGCATTGGGAATTTTCGGCACCGCTTCGGTCGAATCAACCTCAAACGAAATACTCGCCGTCATCCCCGGCAACAATTTCAGTTCGGCATTGCTGGCGGCGATCACCACCGGATAGGTCACCACATTGGACGTTGCCACACTGCTAACACGAATTTGTTCAATTTCACCATTGAAGACTTCGCCCGGATGGGCGTCGACGGTAAAGGTCACCGGCCGATCGTCCTGATTGGCTTTCTGAATCAGTCCGATATCGGCCTCATCGACAGACGCAAACACGTGAACTTTTTCACGCAGGTCCGGGGCAACGACGAACAATTCAGGCGTTTGAAATTGTGCCGCCAATGTTTGACCGGGGTTGATCAACCGATTGATCACAATGCCATCGACCGGCGCGGTCACCTCGCAGTATTTAAGGTTCGCTTGAGAGGTTTCGAGTGACGCCCTGGCCTGCAGGATCGACGCTTTGGCGAGTTTGCGTTGAGCCTGCAACGATTTCACTTCAAACGTCAACGCATCCATTTCACGGTCGGACAGGAAATCGCTGTTGGATTCACGCAGTCGCTTGCCGCGCATGTAGTTGTTCAACGATTGCTGCAACTGAGCCTCAACACGTTCCAGGTCGGCATCACGGGTTGCCAAGGTTGCTTGATCACGATCCACGTTGGCTTTGAAAAGACGTGGATCCACTCGAGCGAGAATGTCGCCCTTTTTGACTTCGTCATTGAAGTCAACGTTCAATTCAACGATTGGACCTGAAACAAAAGAACCGATTGACACTGACAGTACAGGCTGAATCGTCCCGGTCGAATTGACGTATCGCGTGATATCACCGGATTCAATTTTGGCCGTTTCCCAAGTCACCTTGTTGCGATTGGCCAGGTACTTCATCGTCGGTTGGTAGCCAGCCGCTCCCGCCGCGCCGACGACGCTCAGTAGCATCAGTACTTTAAAAATACGTTTCATCCAAAAATGGGGTGTCACGCCAGTCGAAAATGACCGCGAACAGGAAGACGTTCCTGTGGTCGCACGGTGTTTCTGCTCAACCGCACAGTATAGCCTCGAACTTTGAATCGTTCATCAGCACGGCTGTATCAGAACGTACAGAACCACGATCCAAACCGCCGCCAGACCTGGCTACACCACGCTGGATTGGCCCTTTGAGCCGAAACACAGCCGATGTAGGAAGTTCGGCATCGCACCGACGATAAACTGGCAATAAAAACTCTAGTGACGGACGCTCACGGGACAGGTAGAATGGATTCACCGCGTCGAATTTCGACCGACGAATCCCGCCCCACACCATCCTCCCTCGCAATTGCCAGCTGCGATTTCTAACCAACACGGCGTGTGATTTCACAACGCCCGAGTCTGTACGGATTGACAAGTCCCTTCAGGCAGACGAATCGAAGACAATCAACCGTTTCTCTCGCTGATAGATCGATCATGCTCAACCGTAGAAGAATGCTGCAGAGTATCGCAGCGAGCTCCAGTGCCGCCTTCGGAGCCTCGTTGGATCCCCAGCCTGTCGTCGCTGCGCCCAACCAGAATGCGACTCCAAAGCGGATCGTCTTTTTCATGCAGAATCAGGGTTTCGACCCCAAGACGTGTATTCCCGAAGGCATGACCAACAGCGGCTCGCTGGCTAGCGCGAAACTTCCCGAACCGATCCGTGCGCTCGAGCCTTACAAAGAACGCCTGCACATCATCAACGGTCTGCACGGCCTCCACACCAGTCCCTCGCATAGCGCGTTCTTTGGCGCGCTCGGCGGCTATCGCGGAAGCGACGGCGTGCCACCCAGTGCGTCGACCATCGACTATGAACTCAGCAAGGCGCTGCCGCAAACCCTGCTGCCTCATCTGTGCATCGGCATGGACTCGATTGAGAACATGAAGACCAAACCGACGATTGCGACTCTGTCGGCCAGCGGTGCGGGACAGCCGATCTTCATGCATTCCAATCCGAATCATCTGTATCAAATGCTCTACGGCGGCATCTCCACCGGCAACATTCGACTGCAACACGAAGCCCGTTCGAGCGTGATGAGTCAAATCGAAACGCTGGCTGCCATGAAGGGGCGTTCGCTTCCAGCGCCCGACCAACAGCGCTACGACCAGTACGTCCAGGGATTCAAAGATGTTAACGGTCTGCGCGATCGGCTGGACACGGTATCGGATCACTTGCGTAAATTTGCGCCCACGGTTGATCAGCGATACACCAACCCGGAATTCGAAACCGACTGGCACGATGTTCTGTTGGATCTCGGTATCTCGGCACTCACGTCCGGTGTCACCAACACGCTGACGATCGGGTCTGGTCGTGGCGAGATCTTTGGTGCGTGGAAAGGATTGGGCGTCGAGCAACAGGGGCACAACCTTGGGCACATGGATCAGCCCGACAATCCGATCTGGATTAAAATTCGTCAGTACAATAGTCGCATGCTGGTGCGGATCATGCAGGCGTTGGAAAGCGTGCCCGAAGGAAGCGGCACCATGATGGACAATACGTTGATTGTTTACACCAGCAACAACGCGGACAAACAGCACACCGCAGGCGCCAACTGGCCCGTCATGCTGTTGGGCAACTTGGACGGCGCATTTAAAACCGGTTGCTTCACGCAACTCGATGGCAAGCGACCGATCAACGCGCTTTACACATCGCTGCTGCGCGCTGCCGGCCAGAATTGCGATCGCTTCAACATGGACGACAAAATGGCGAAGAAGTTCGACGTCAGCACCGGGCCTCTCAAGGAAGTGCTGGTATGAGTCGAGTTGGATTCGCCCTGGCAATCACGCTTTCATGGGGCCTGCTGTCCCTAGCCGATGGCCAGACTTACACGCCCGGCCAAAAAACAAAGCAAGACTTCGACAACTTTGCCAAATCGTTTCTGACCGATCATTGTGTCGACTGCCATGGCGAGACCGATCCAGAGGGCAATCTGTCGCTGTATGACCTGGGGCCGGTCGACGAGATCAACGCCAGCACGTGGACGAGCGTGTGGGCCCAGGTCACGTTGAAAGAAATGCCGCCCAGCGACATGGATCAGCCACCGGTGGTTCAGCGGTTGCAGTTTTCGGATGGGATCGTAGCGGAGTTATCACGGGTCATGCGCGATAAGGGCGGGTTTCACGCTCACCTCGATCCCAACAAGGGCAACTTCCTCGATCATGCACTGCTATTCGGTCCGCTGCCCGACGACATCAAACTCATACCAACCTCTTCTCCGGCTCGTCTTTGGCGCGTGACCCCGCAGGAACACATCACGCGTCTGAACGAATTGATCAACACGGAAGCCGAATTCGATCCAGACAAGCCGGGCCAGCGCACTCACGGCGATGTGGTTCCCACGAATCACGGCGGCGAACTCAAGCTTTACTTCGGCACCGATCGCATCATCCAATGGCAGGGTGGAACAGTCGCTTATGCCACGTCCGTCAAGAGCGTACCCGCCGTGCTGTCGTCGGCCCGCAATCATGGACTGGAAAACTACCCCGACTTCTACACCGTCAATAGCGCCGAAGCGACCCAGATCATGGGGATCGCCGGCGATATCATTCGCTACATGGCGGATGGCCCGCTCAGTATCGCCCAGCCCTATCAAATCACGGACGACCCGAAATCGATCGCGGACAAAATGAAAGGCGATCTTCGTGGACTGCCAACCAGTTTGGTCTATGGCACCAAGGTCGTCCGTCCGCTGACACCCGTCTATGACCTGATGAAGCAAGATGGCTTCACCGACCAGAATCTTCGCGCTGCAGTGGACGATTTGTTCGAAGCGTTGACCTTCCGGCCGCCCAGCCAATCGGAATCAGACGCCTATCTATCCCTCGTCAACCAATCGATTGACAAGCTCGGCAAGAAAGAGGGTGCCGTTCTGGGTCTGTCATCCCTGTTCCTAGATCGCGACGCGCTATTCAGACCGGAATTGGCTGAGCGCGGTACACCGGATCAGCACGGCCGTGTCATGCTGCAGGACTGGGAACTGGGTTTGGCGGTTAATCACGCACTGCGATACATCCGACCGGACGAACAACTGCGCCAGGCAATCGTCCAAGGGCGGATGCGCAGCAGAGCGGATGTGAAACGCGAAGTTCAGCGGATGCTGGCTGATGACAGTATCCGAAAGCCGCGCGTGCTGCGTTTCTTCCGCGACTACTTCGACTACGACCTCGGCGGCTATATCTGCAAAGATTTGAAGGCGTTGGCGGAAACGGGAGCGAGCAACAGGGGACAAGCGCACTATCGCGCGATGTTCGACGCGTCAGCGAGTACCGATCGCTTGATTGAACTGATCCTGCAAGAAGACAAGGATGTCCTGAAACAATTGCTAACAACCGACAAGGTGGTGGTCACCGAGGGCGACAACCTTTACTTCGGGCGGAGACGCTCCAAGGATGAAATTGCAGCGTCCATTGCTGCAGAAAAAGAGGCCCGGGCCGCTGCAGCGGAAAAACAGGCGACCGAGCTGAAGGCTTGGAAGAAGGCAAACCCAGGACAGAAACCGCCGGAGCAAGAAAAGACAAAGTCGAACAAGCGTTCCAATGCGAATCACCTTGTCACCGAAGCAGATCTTTCGGGGCCAGAGATCTATGCTCGTGTTAGTCGGCGTAGCTTTGGCAGAGGATCTATGAAACCAGAGCGTATGTTGGCCACCGCCCCCGAAGGTGAACGCTTGGGCATTCTGACCCATCCAAGTTGGCTCGTTTCCCACTCCGATGCCATGGACAATCACGCGATCCGACGCGGCCGCTGGATTCAAGAACGTCTGCTCGGCGGCGGAATTCCCGATGTGCCGATCACTGTGGACGCGATGCTGCCTGATGAGCCGAAGAACACACTGCGGCAGCGGATGCGGGTCACCAGGGAAGACTATTGCTGGACCTGTCACAAAAAGATGGATCCATTGGGGCTGCCGTTTGAAATGTACAACCACGCGGGACTGTACCGTTTGACCGAACAGGACAAACCCGTTGACACCTCCGGTGAAATCATCGATTCCGGCGACCCCACGCTGGACGGCGAAGTCGCAAACGCGATCAAACTGATTCGGAGGCTGGCCGGCAGCCAGCGCGCCGAACAGGTTTTCGTCCGCCACGCCTTTCGATTTTGGATGGGCCGCAACGAAACCCTCAACGACGCCCCCGTCCTGCAGGACGCCCACCGAGCCTACAAGGACAACGGCGGCAGCATGAACGCGCTGCTCGTCTCATTGCTCACCTCCGACGCATTTCTCTACCGCACTCGAAGTGATTCCTCATTAGCCGATCGCAATTAGCAATCGCAAATGCGGGGAATGGCCCCAACCGTAGCTTTTGAAGCCAGCGCTTTCGCGTGGGGCATTGGTTTTTGGCAACACGAAGCGACAGCGAGGGATCCCGTTAACGCTGCCTGCCAAGGTCCAACTTCCCCGCACCTCAATCAGCCAAACCCCAACACGATCAGCGTTCCCAACTCCCCGGGGGACAGACCCCAAACTAGAGTGCCCACTCGTAGCTGGACCGGCCACGGTTCAGACTCCCCGCCCCCCCAACCAACTGAACCCTTGGCGGGATCAGCTACCGGAGTGGTGGAGTCCCCGGGGACGGTGGAGTCCCCGGGGACAGACCCCAATCAAGAGCGCCCACTCGTAGCTGGACCGGCCACGGTTCAGATTCCCCGCCCCCCAACCAACTGAACCCTTGGCGGGATCAGCTACCGGAGTGGTAGAGTCCCCGGGGACAGACCCCAAACAAGAGCGCCCACTCGTAGCTGGACCGGCCACGGTTCAGACTCCCCACCCCCCAACCAACTGAACCCTTGGCGGGATCAGCTACCGGAGTGGTAGAGTCCCCGGGGACAGACCCCAATCAAGAACGCCCACTCGTAGCTGGACCGGCCACGGTTCAGACTCCCCGCCCCCCAACCAACTGAACCCTTGGCGGGATCAGCTCCCGGAGTGGTGGAGTCCCCGGGGACAGACCCCAAACTAGAGTGCCCAATCGTAGCTGGACCGGCCACGGTTCAGACTCCCCGCCCCCAACCAACTGAACCCTTGGCGGGATCAGCTACCGGAGTGGTGGAGTCCCCGGGGACAGACCCCAAGCAAGAGCGCCCACTCGTAGCTGGACCGGCCACGGTTCAGATTCCCCGCCCCCCAACCAACTGAACCCTTGGCGGGATCAGCTACCGGAGTGGTAGAGTCCCCGGGGACAGACCCCAAACAAGAGCGCCCACTCGTAGCTGGACCGGCCACGGTTCAGACTCCCCGCCCCCCAACCAACTGAACCCTTGGCGGGATCAGCTACCGGAGTGGTAGAGTCCCCGGGGACAGACCCCAAACAAGAACGCCCACTCGTAGCTGGACCGGCCACGGTTCAGACTCCCCACCCCCCAACCAACTGAACCCTTGGCGGGATCAGCTACCGGAGTGGTAGAGTCCCCGGGGACAGACCCCAAACAAGAGCGCCCACTCGTAGCTGGACCGGCCACGGTTCAGATTCCCCGCCCCCCAACCAACTGAACCCTTGGCGGGATCAGCTACCGGAGTGGTGGAGTCCCCGGGGACAGACCCCAAACTAGAGTGCCCACTCGTAGCTGGACCGGCCACGGTTCAGACTCCCCGCCCCCCCAACAACTGAACCCTTGGCGGGATCAGCTACCGGAGTGGCTCTGTCCCCGGGCAACTGCGCTGAATCGACCGTGGGTAGATCTGGTAAAGTCAAATCACATTCTTTAGCACAGGTAGACGTGAACGTGACACTTAGAATCCGATTGACACTTGTGGGCATCATCGTTGCCCTGGCGCCGGTCGCGGTGGGCCAGGATCGTTGGCCGGAGCATCGCGGCCCCCAGCACAACTATCATCTGACCACGGACGCCCAATATCCAACACATTGGAGTGTAGCCACCGGCGAAAACATCCGCTGGAGAATCCCTTTGCCAGAGACAGGTCACAGCGGCATTGCGATTTCAGACAACAAGCTGTTTCTAACCTGTTTTCGAAAACTCACTCCCGCAGACAACGGCCCAAACGGCACCTGGGTCTCAGAGACGCGTGGGTATTGTCTGGACGCCGAGACAGGAAAGATCCTGTGGAGCTGCGATTTGCCTGGCCGGCGGCCAAACCAGGTCAATGGCACCTTCACAGATTCGACAACACCCACGCCAGTCACCGATGGCATTCATGTCTGGTTCATTAACGCCGGTGGCTGGATGGCCTGTCACACTCTGGACGGCCAGCGGGTTTGGGCTCAGGAATTTGAAGTTCGTACCAAGCACTCGGCAAAACAGTTTCAACCGTTCTTGCACGGCGGAAATCTCTATTACGCAATGATGCGTGACGCGAACGATCCACAGCGCCGCGCTCAGACGGCCAGCGACTATGACAAAAACAGCAAGACCGGCTGGCCATGGATTTTTGTCCGCTGCTTTGATGCACTGACAGGACAACCCACCGCAGTCCTGGCGGACGGCATCAGCGTCCACAGCAAGGGCGCTCTGGGATCACTGCATGGCCAGAACGTGTTGCTGCATGCCAAAGGCGGCAGCCACAGTCCCCCGGAAAAACCCTACGGAATCACGCTTTCCAAGCTGAACGCGGCGCACGACAAGATTTGGGAGCGGCAGGGACTCTCGTTCGAAGGCACTCACTTCGTCGACGAGAAACACGCCTATTGTTTCGACAGAAACGACCTCTTTGTTCTCGACCTGGCCACCGGTGAGACGATCAAAAAGATTCCGATTCGCGACAACGGCAGCCTGATCGCGTTCGATGAAACAAGTGGCCGCTACAAACCACGTGCTGCTTCTACGCTGGAACCACGGCATTTGCTAACGCACCGCAGCAATATCGGCGTTGGCAAGTATCACTTCTTCATGAGTGGCCAAGCGGGAATCCTAGGTCGCATCGACATTGAAACAGGTGACGTCAGCTACCTGCAAGTTCCGCTTCAGGTCACAGTCGAAAACGGCGTGAAGAATTTTTCATGGACTGATTTCAAGTCTGGGGACGAAACCGGTTCTGGATTTTCCGTGGAAGGTGACCGTCGGCGCTTGAGCCACGGTTTCGGACACATCTCTGCTGCCACACCAATCGTCGTGAACAACCACATCTACTTTTCAACCGTTCTCGGTACGGTCTACGTGGTCGACGCAACCGCCGAACATTTTGACGAGAATGCGATGACGGCCGTCAACGATCTCGGCCTTCCCGGTCAAACATGGACCCTGTCTCCACTCACGCCCGCCAACGGAAATCTGTATCAGCGCACCAGCCGTGAGCTCATCTGCATCAAAAACGATCATTAAATCCCCAAGCCCCACCGACAGTCGCAATGGTACGGATCTGAGTTAGCGAAGTCCGTCGGACATGGATTCGTTCTCGCCGATCTGACGTCGGCGGCCCCACTCATTTCATGTCGTGGATCGTTGGGCAATCCGAACCTGTGATCGACGGAGCAACTCGCGACTCTTCGCTCGCTATTTTCCGGCGCTGCTAAGTTTCGTGATCGGAGTCAGATCCAATTTCCGGAACTCGACTTCCGCTCCTTCGGCTTGCAACGCAAGTTGACCTTTGCTTGCGGTGCAGCCCGTTCCATGGTTGACCAGATCACCGTTGACCCAGACTTTGATGGCATCGCCCACACACTCGATGACCATCGTATTCCACTGGCCCAATGGTTTTTCGGAATCATCGGTCAGGTTGCGAATCCTTCGCGCCTTTCCTTCGGTGACACCCCACTCCTCCTTCGGGCCTCGCCGCTGGACCATGTCGGGCACCGTGATATCCTCGACGATGCACCAGAAATCACCCGCGTGGGTGTGATTCATCTGTGCCTCGATCGACTTGGGAAACATTCCGTACAGCGCACGCGGCGTCGATGCGTGAACCAACACCCCGCAGTTGCCCGGTTCGCCAGCGAAACGATATTCGACTTCAAACCGGTAGTTTTCGTAGACGGCATCGGTAATCAAATGACCGTTGGGAACGCCCAAACTCACCAGCATCCCGTCTCGGACAATAAAGCTCGCTTTTGCGTCCGGGTTCTCATCACGATGCGGGATATCAGTGTGCCACCCCGTCAAATCTTTGCCGTTAAACAGGCTAACCGTTTTCGACTCCGTTTTCGTCTCAGCGGACGCCGTCTCAAGCGAGTTGAGGATCGCGGCAATCGAAATTAACAAACAGATCAAGCGAGTCATTGCGGTGCTCATGGAAACGGGTTGGCAAAATGAAAATTTGTAGGGCAGAGAGTCCCCCCGGCCGACCGAGGCCCCAATCCACGGCGGTGTCAAACACTTTCGCGCCGAGTCTCATTCCGATTCAATCTTCTGATTTCGAAACCGAAACAACGAGTAAGGCATTTTCCCGCTCATTGCTACATGATAGGGCATCGCTTCAACATGCCATACTTCTTGCCCTTGAAACTCAGCCGCAAATTCCAGGGCAGCCATTCGTGCCATCGCAATCGTCCAGTGTAGCGTGCCCGAATCGTCTTTTCTGGTTTCAATTAAGACGATCACTTCTGGATCGGTCCCTTGCACAAATGAGAAAAGTGCCCCATCAAGGATGTTCGATTCGTCACTGCCATAACGAAAAAGCGGTTGGGAGAGTAGTCGCAAGTTAAATGCATCTCCATTCTTATTCGTGCTGGTGACTTTCAACTGTCGGGCAATCGATCGCATTTGCCGAAGGCGAACTAACGGAGATTCATGAACAATGGGGGCTTGAGGTATCGGCTTCCACTGGATCCCGGGTTCCGTGGTTTCCCAAACCAATTGGCCGTCGTGCGAACCCTCGACACGCGTGGCTGAGAGCGAATGAAATTCGTGGGTTGCGTGCTGGTGTGGTTCGTACCATTGCAAGAGGGACCCGATGACTTCGGGGCGTCCATCTTTGGTCCAAACGAAAACATTGCCATAAATGACTCCGATCACCGGGTTTGACCAATGAAGGAGAGATTTGGAATGAAAGTTCAAATTTTCCGACGGATCGTCTGCTAAGCAGAATTCGTAATGCGTTGCCGCCTCGGTCGTGGTTTCAAGCGCCTCGGCAATTCGAGGATCCGCTTCATCGCCCACACCCGCGCTAGCCAATAGAACAGAGAACACAGTGAATGCAAAAAACCATCGCATGATCATGTCCGGTCAAACTGGCGCACGTGCAAATTAGAATTTGAGATTGTTGTCTAAAATTGTAACAGACCTAGCCCACCCAGACAACTTGTCTATTCTGTCGTCCCACGGAGGGAACATTCTCACAGCATCCATCACGGCGATGGAAAGTTTGACCAATCGAGCGAGCACTTGTCGCGATTGTCCCGCACAACGCGGATCAAATCCGCAGTTAGAAATTGCGTCACAACAATGCAAGCCTCATCGGCCAGTTCCCACGCTGAAAGTTAACACTGGAATTGCATGCTTCAACTGACTGTCGGTCGTCAGTCAGAGGGACGCTCGGTCCATTGGCCATTGAGCATGACTTTCGTCACACGCCCGAGATCGCCAATCATTTTTGATGGGTCGCCGTCGACCACAACTAAATCTGCGAGCTTTCCTGTTTCAATGGTCCCGAGTCGATCCTCCACGCCCAAGAATTCCGCTCCCGTTTTGGTTGCCGCTGTCAACACATCCATTGGCTTCATCCCTGCCTCGACCAGCAGTTCGACCTCGCGCAAATATGCCTTGCCTCGGGCAGCAAATGGAGCCGAGGTGTGTGATCCGACCACGACTTTTGCATCGGCCTGGTAACAGCGTCCCAGAAAGGACATCATGTTTTTGAACCCAGCTGCCTCGGCGGCGGTCGCGTCTTTCTCACCCCCGCGTCGTTCAAAGACGGCCAAGGTCGGCGAAACAAACACACCTCGTTGCACAACCAAATCGACCAGCTTGTCCACCCGCGGGTTGTTTTCCAGCTGCAATTGTGCCCATAGCCGGTATCGCCACTCACCTCTGGCACTGGAGTTTGCAGTGACCATTGATTTAAACTGGTCCACTTGATCCTTTGTCCCAATCGACGTTCCGAAACTGGTGATATGCTCGATGCCAGTCAAGCCCGCTTCGATGGCCTGATCGGCATCCACTAGTTCCAAGTGGGCAGTGACCGGTACGTGGCGATTGTGAGCCGCGTCGCATGCTGCGCGAATGTGTTCGAGCGGCAAGCGGAAATAGACTTTGATGGCCGATGCCCCCCGATCCACATGGCGATTGACCGCCTGGCGGGCCTCGTCCTCAGTCGTGACAACGGCTGCCTGATCAGGCCAAACCACCGGGGGCGCATCGAGATGTCCTCCACACAGGAAGACCCTTGGAATCGTGGCATCGCTGGCGAGCAGTGTCGTGTAATATTTGAACGGATGCCCCGGATCGCGGAACGAAGTGATTCCGTTGTGAAGCTCAAACTCGACCGGTTGCTTCACCGAATCGCGCGAATGGAAGTGGGTGTCGATGAGTCCAGGCAAAACAGACATCCCGTCGGCATCAAACACCTTCGCTCCGTTTGGAATCGGTGTTTCGTGGCGAGATCCCACGGCAACAATTCGGTTGCCACGGATCACGATGCAGGAATCCTGTAACGAAGGGCCACCGTTTCCGTCGATCAAGTTACCGCCCACGATCGCGACCACTGAATCGGGCGGCAGCGAAGCAAGCTTGTTCATTTCTTGTGAATGGGCTTGGCCGATATCGAACAAGACTGGCATCCCCAACGGTAGCAGTGCAAGAATCAGACCTATCAAGCTCGTGGGAGTGTGGCATTCTCGATACATCGGCAATTCTCGTCTCTGTCGGCTGACAATGATGCTGGATTGGAAAGGTCTTGTGCGCTGCACAAGCTGGGAAGAACGACCGTGGTGGTCGCCGATGACCGGGACGAATCAAATCATAGAACCGCGTTCAAAGCGTTCCGCAACGGCCGCCACCGGATGAGTGTAACGGTTGGCGATACGCGGCGTCGGCTGAATTCACTGCTCCTGCCGCTCCGGTGAACCGTCCTGCAAACGATGCATCTTGCGGTAGGTCCGTGGTGAGCATCCACATGCTGCTTTGAAAGCTTCATTGAAGCGACTGAGACTTTGAAACCCTGATGCAAGCGCAGTGTTCAAGATGCTGTCGTCCGTGGTGATCAGCAAACGCTGAGCGTGAGAGATCCGGTGCTGAACGATAAATGTTGTCATCGTGATGCCAAACGTCTGCCGGAACAGATTCATCGCGTAGTTTGGATGAACGCCATTCGCATCGGCGATCGACTGGGACGTTAACGATAGGTGATAGTTTTTGGCGAGATAGCAGGCCAACTGATCCGCGCGCGACAGAATTAGCGCAGAAGACGTCGCTGGTCTGTCGGATAGCCTGCGTGAGAATCGCAGCAGCCGCGCTTGCACTTCCAGGAGCGCAGCACGCTTGAGGGCTGGAGCACCGTCGCAAAGTTCTTGTTCCCAGCGCTGGAAGTTCAACCCATCGATTGCATCCTGCGTTGAATCAATCAGCAGCTCTCCCTTCAAAACACGGTTTACCGAATCGAGATGCAGACCGATGTGCAGAAATTCGCTCAGCGGCAATGTCAAAACGTAGTATGGTGCTTCACCTTCGAAGTGAACGATCTGGTGAGGAATAGCCGCCCAAAAGATTGCAAGCTTCCCAGCTTTGATCGTCGTACGGTGACCACCCAACAGGTAGGTAAGTGTGCCGGATGTCAACAGATTCAATTCGATCTCATTGTGGCGATCCGGGCGAGGCATACGGGCCGGAGTCCACAATTCGCATGTGAATCCGTAGGGCGAGAATTCAGGACGGGAGATGTCGAATTGTTTCATCCACCTTAGAATACCGTGGGTACAAACCGAGAAACAGGGAGAGCTTCTGTCGAACTAAGATTATATTGGCTGGAGAAAAATGATGTCCTGGCCCAATGAACGAGTGAATTCCGTGATGAACGGACTGAGTCGAATCACAAAACTGATCCTGATACTCACCATTACTGTTTCGGCAACCGCTTCGGCGGAGCCACTGAAACCTCGCGTCGTGGTATTGACCGATGTTTCGACCTGGGAAACCGACGACAGTGAGTCCTTGGTGCGGCTATTGGTTCATGCGGACCTGCTTGAAATCGAAGGCTGGTATTCACGACTGGCTGGAGCCTCAATGAAACGCGTGACGACTTCATCGAGTTGATCCACGATGCGATCAACGCTTACGAAAAAGATCTGCAGAATCTGCGAATGCGGTCCAGCCAGACGGAGCACGAACAAGACGAATCGCGTCAACAAATCGGTTTTTGGCCGAGCCCCAACTACCTGCGCACGCGCACCCTGACGGGCAGCAAGAAGCGTGGATCCGAACATGTAGGCGAGGGCAATGACTCCCCAGGCAGTGAGCTAATCATCAAGTTGGTGGACGAAAACGACACTCGGCCATTGTGGATCACAGTCTGGGGCGGAGGCAACACGCTGGCCCAGGCTGTATGGCGGGTTCAGCAGGATCGCAGCGCTGCGGAATTACAGACCTTTCTGCAGAAACTCCGCGTGTACACGATTACCGATCAAGATCGTGACCAGAAAACTCCCTATTCGGACAGTTCTCATCAATGGTTGCGACGTGAATTCGAACAAGACCTGTTTTTTATCTGGGATGAATGTGCTTGGAAGTTCCAAAATGGCACCGGCAAAAAAAACTGGCCTGAATATGAAACTCATATTCAGGGTCATGGCAACCTTGGCAAGGTCTATCCGAAATACAAATACGGTGTCGAAGGCGACACGCCTGCATTTCTACATCTGATTCCAAATGGATTAAGCAACCCGAATATTCCGTCCCACGGTGGTTGGGGCGGCTATTCATCGTGGGGCGTGAGCGACGACGGTGAAACCCGTTGCTTCACCAACCACGCCGGTGAAAGCAAGACAGTGTGCAACTCGCTGGAGAATCACTTTTACCCGGCCACATTCAATAACTTTGCCGCGCGAATGGATTGGGCCAAGGAGGGAATGGGAAACCGAAATCCCATCGTTGCCATTGGTGAAGACAAGACACTCGACATTCTCATCCGGAAACCCCAGCAAGGGTCAAAGGTCACGCTCGACGCTTCCAATTCATCCGACCCGGACGGCGATCAACTCACATTCCACTGGTGGGTGTTGTCCGCAGCCGGCACGGCGAACCAAGAAGTTCAAATTTCAAATAGCAGGTCGCCCATTGCCACCGTTGACGTTCCATCGGGATCAGCGGGAAAGACCTTCCATGTCATCTGCGAGGTCACCGACGATGGCACACACAACCTTTCCGGATACCGTCGAATCGTCTTTGAACCTACAAAGTAGAGACACTAATGTATTGCGTTTTTAACAAGGCAGCTGTCTTAATTGCCACGCTTTACTGTCCCGCGATCAGTTTGGCCCAAACTCAACTTCCGGCTTCCCCCTTGGCATTTCCAAGCGCGGAAGGATATGGCAAACACACGGTGGGTGGGCGTGGCGGCCGTGTCATCGACGTGATCAACCTGAATGATTCTGGCGAAGGCAGCTTGCGTGCCGCAGTCGATGCCAAGGGACCGCGAACCGTAGTCTTCCGAGTTTCAGGAACGATCAACCTGAAAAGTGACATCAGAATCAAAAACCCGCACATTACCATCGCCGGCCAAACGGCCCCTGGCGACGGAATTTGCCTAAGAGGATACCCGTTGATGATCAGCGCAGACGAGGTGATCATTCGGTATCTACGCGTCAGGTTTGGTGACGAATCAGAAAAAGATGCCGATGCAATCTCAGCCAGGTACGTCAAGAATTTGATCTTGGACCACGTCTCAGCCAGCTGGAGCGTGGATGAGACGATGTCGATCTACCACTGCGAAAACGTGACCGTTCAATGGTGCATCATTTCCGAGAGCATGTTCGACTCTAATCACAGCAAAAACCAGCATGGATTCGGGGGCATTTGGGGAGGCAATAAAAGCACCTACCACCACAACTTGATCGCCCATCATTCCAGTCGAAACCCACGCTTTGCGTCGGGCTGTGGCGACACAGACTATCGCAACAACGTCGTGTACAACTGGGGATATCGCAGTTGCTATGGTGGCGAAGCGGAGCAGAAAGGATTTGATAATTCCAAGCTATCCACCATCAATTTGATTGCGAACTACTACAAACCAGGCCCTGCAACCGATCCTGAAAGAATGGCTGAGCTTGCCGAGCCTTCGTCACGCGGAGCGGATGATCGGGGCCGCTGGTATGTCAACGGAAACGTCATCGAGGGCAGCCCCTCGGTCACCACAGAGAATTGGCGCGGTGTGCGTGGCAGCAACTTCATCAAGCTGGACGAACCCTGGGACGCAATGCCGATCAATCAACAAACTGCGGAAGAAGCGTTCGCATCAGTTCTCGATCATGCCGGAGCAACATTGCCGAAACGTGACGCAGTGGATACGCGAGTCATACAGGAAGTTCGCAGCGGCACGGCAACGTACGAAGGCGTCTACAAGACCCTAAAACGCGTGGCGGACACCTCGAAACCCACGGGCATCATTGATTCGCAAAAAAACGTTGGCGGCTGGCCTGAACTGACCAGCACCCCCGCCCCCAAAGACACCGACCACGATGGAATCCCCGACGAATGGGAAACGAATCACGGACTTAATCCAAATGAAGTGACCGACGGGACGGCCGTTGGGAAAGGTGGTTACACGATGTTGGAAAAATACATCAACAGCATACAGTGAGGCCGTCCTAGCAGGCTGGGAGACGCCTAAGGACTGGTCCAGTGAAGTTCAGAGAGATGGGAACGCGGCTGGAAACTTGACGTTTTTCGTTTGGCTGTTGGCGACATGGCCCTTGTCTCGATCGGAAAAGAAATGTCGTGGATTGACCGTCTTTGATGCATGACCGTCGTGACATTTTTATCGAGTGAATCTTTGACCGTTTGCTCGAGCACCGCTTCTTGGGCGATTCCTAGAAAGCTTGCTATGCATTCCCGCCGTTTAAGCGTTTCCCTTCATCGGGTTGAAGATTTTTTTCCGCCCGCTTGGTGAGCGTTGCTTTCCAACTCGGTGAAAGCGATCGGACGGCCGCAAGTTTCGCCGCGTCCGCCCGGTTGGTCCTGTCGTAGTGCATGAGTCTATTGGCGGCGGCGACGGTCCAGTTTGGTTCAGGACGGTCGATCCGCTTTAACGACATTCCGCACTGCACGTAACCCGCGACCAACACTCGGAAGTACCAACCGGTGCGACCGGTTTGCTGAACTTGCAGAGCGAGGTCCTTCACTTTCCAACGCCGCGCGAGCTTCCAACAGGGCTGACGAGGCTGCGAAACCTCGACGGTTGCTTGGCCGATCGTCCACACATCACCAATGCAAACGTCGCTCTCGGTCAATCGATCCACCGTGAAATTTTCGCCAAAAGCACCGCCATTCAAATCCGGCCTGCAAAGCGTCTTGCGCCAATACGGATAATGGACCAACGGATACACACAAACCGCCTTGTGTGGCCCACCGTGATGATTGAGATCAGCTTGCCCGTCGCCTTCCAAATTCGTGGTGCCTAACCACAATGGCCCCGCAACCGATTCTTTCAAGAAACCAGACACCCAGGGCTTGTTGGACTCGATGTCCGAGTCCATTTCCTGGGGCTTTCCGACCTGGATGGTGACGACTCGATTCATGGTTTTCAGTCGATCGGAACGGTGTAACTGATCGCGCCAATCGGTTCACCCTTTTTCGCATCGGCGTAGTGGGCATGACACATGATGCACTTGTCCATCACGACAGGCACTGGTGTCAAGGCGCGCAGATAGTGTTTGCCATCCTGGGTAATGACTTCGTCAACCGTCTTGGCACCGGCTTTCAATTTCTTGATGCCCTCTTTTTCAAAATCATCCTTGGCGACGTTCTCGGATTCATAGGGGTCGCCGGTGGCATCGATCAGACGGATCGTATTGTCGCTGCCGTCTGAAACGTTTTTGAACAGCAACACTGCAGCACTGCCTGCGGCGAAGTCGTCATCGTCGTTGACGTATTTGTCGGTCACCAGCACGATCGTCTGCTTAAAAATGTTATCCAGCGTTTTAACGGTTCGCCGGGAACGCTCAATCGCCTTCTTGTTGGGAGTCGACCGGGCTTTGGTTTCCTGAGCTTTAGATTCCTGGGCATTCGCCGTGGAATGATCCCACTGGTGCGTACTGAGGAATACGGCGATCGCGAAAGACGCTGAACAGACAACGAGCAAGAAACGTTTCATGTCATTTTCTCCGAGAATTGCAACCTTTCGTAAAACATGCACATGCAGTGCATCTTTTTAGATCCAATGGCCGCGGTCGTCAAGTTTGGTCGTTCGCCAATACAGTTTGATTGACCTTTGGCTGTTCACTCTGCTCTTTGGGTGTTGATCGCCCGTTCCCGGTCGCAAAGACGACCGTCGCTCGGGCGCGGGAGGGAGAATGAGGTATCTGGACACGCGACAGCGGCAGAAATCGGTCCGAATGACGCAGCGACAAACACGTGGCCTGAGATTGGCGTATAAACTCCAGGTCCAATGCCGACAATCGACGCCCTCTCTTGACTCCCCCACAACGACTGTTGCTGTGCCAGATTTGATCGAAACCGAAACTCAACTTGATGCGTTTCTCACCCAGCCGAGTGATGCATTGGTTGAATGCCTGCGTCATCTGAATGGCGATCTGATCATTCTGGGAATCGCTGGGAAGATGGGCGTCAGTCTGGGACAGTTGGCCGCTGCAGCGATTGAGAAATCCGGCGTGCAAAAGAACATTTACGGTGTAGCCAGGTTTTCCGATGCCGCAGCGCGCGAGCGTTTGGAATCCGTTGGTGTGCGGACCATCAAATGTGACTTGCTCGACCGCGCTGCGGTGGCGGAGCTTCCCAAAGCTTCCAACGTTCTGTTCATGGCGGGACGCAAGTTTGGAACGGGCGGCGAAGAATCTCTGACTTGGGCGATGAACACAATGGTTCCCGCAAATGTCGCAGATCACTTTCGCAATTCAAAAATTGTGGCGTTTTCGACGGGGTGCGTTTACCCATTGGCTGACGTGGACCACATGCCAGACGAGACCACTGCGCCGGCCCCGATCGGCGAGTATGCTCAGTCGTGTTTGGGTCGCGAACGGATATTCGAGTACGGCAGCAATCGTTGGGGAACGCCGCTGTGCCTGTACCGGCTAAACTACGCGATCGACCTTCGCTACGGTGTATTGCACGATATCGCCACAAAGATTTGGCACGATCAACCTGTCGATAATTCCGCCGGAGCATTCAACATGATCTGGCAGGGCGATGCGAATCAGCAAGCCTTGATGTGTTTGGGGCATTGCACGTCACCAGCAACGATTCTGAATATTACAGGACCGGAAACTCTGTCTACCGAAGCTGTTGCCCGACAGTTCGGCAAACTGCTAGACAAACCGGTGCGATTTACAACGACGGCCGGCAACGTTTCCTATTTGAGCGACAGTGCCAAAGCCACGGCGTTGTTTGGCGTTCCGTCGGTCACTGCAGAGCAACTGATCCGCTGGCAGGCAAATTGGATCAAGATTGGGGGACGT
This sequence comes from Stieleria tagensis, assembly GCF_024129865.1. Classification (GTDB taxonomy): domain Bacteria; phylum Planctomycetota; class Planctomycetia; order Pirellulales; family Pirellulaceae; genus Stieleria; species Stieleria tagensis. The sequence goes on from NZ_JAMYFE010000024.1 coordinate 102,190, forward strand.
TCGCTGGGCAAACCAACCCATTTTGAAATCAACGACGGAGCTTTTTGACCGAATGAAAATTAACGACATCCCCACCGCTGTCCGTGAAAATCTACGTCGTGGAATGGTGATTCCGGCACATCCGTTAGCGCTAAATGCGCAGCGGCAATTTGACCCACGCTACCAAACCGCGTTGACGCGCTATTACATCGACGCGGGTGTTGGTGGAATTGCAATCGGCGTGCATTCGACACAATTCGCAATTCGTGATCCGTCGATCGGATTGTTTGAACCCGTGCTAAGTCTGACGTCAGAAGTCATTGACGATTACGCGGGTTCGCAATCGCGCGAGATATTCAAAGTCGCGGGGGTCTGCGGAAAAACCACGCAGGCCATCGCCGAAGCCCAGTTCGCGGTGTCACAGCGGTATCACGCCTGTTTGTTGAGTCTAGCGGCACTCCCCGATGCGACGGACGACGAATTGCTGGCTCACTGCCGAGAAGTCGCCGAGATCATGCCAGTCATCGGATTCTATTTGCAGCCGGCCGTTGGCGGTCGCGTGCTCTCGTATCGATTCTGGCGAGAGTTCGCTGAAATTGAAAATGTAATCGCGATCAAAATGGCTCCCTTCAACCGCTATCAAACACTGGATGTCGTGCGCGCCGTCTGTGATGCCGGTCGAGAAGATCAAGTGACGCTCTACACCGGCAACGATGACAACATCATCGCGGACCTGCTGACGCAATATCGAATCAACACTGCACACGGATTCAAATCGGTTCGCATTCGTGGCGGATTACTCGGGCATTGGTGTGTGTGGACTCACACGGCCGTTGAATTGCTGAACGAAATCCAGGCGCTGCTCGATCGTGGTGATGACATTCCTCCCGAACTCCTACGCCGCAACATTGAAGTCACCGATTGCAATGCAGCCTTCTTTGATGCCGCAAATCACTTTGCTGGCTGCATTCCGGGAATTCACGAGGTTCTACGTCGGCAGGGAATGCTGCCTGGGATATGGTGTCTGGATCCGAACGAATCCCTGTCGCCAGGCCAGTCAGAAGAAATCGATCGCGTGATCGCCGCCTACCCCCATCTAAACGACGACAAGTTTGTGTGCGAGAATCGAAGCCGATGGCTGCAATGACCTCGTGGGGCGTGTTTCCAAACGTCGCGACACGGTGCAATTTGACTTCGGTGCTTCGTCCACTTTTGAAAGTGGGGTAAGCTTCCAGCTTGCCATCAGCACACCGCCATCGGGACACCGGGTGAATCGCAAGCTGGAAGCTTACGCCACGAATAGTTGACCCTAATTTTAAAATGTCGACGAAGCACCGGCTTTAAAATTGGCCGAAACCAAAAACAACGACTAAACAATAAGTGATCCATGATTTTCTCCATGACTGGGCGAGTGCTGCTTTGCTGTTTCGTTTCGATGGCCTCGCTAGTCCATGCGGATACGCTGCGGCATCCTTTGCCGCTGGAAGTTCAACTCAAAAACGCCGGAGTCGAACGTCTGGCAACTGAAGCTCGCCAGCGCGGAGACGCTCGACGTGGTGCGATCCTGTTCTACAAGTCGGCCGCAGCCTGTGCTTCCTGCCACCTTGGTGACAGTGAATCGTCGCCGCTGGGCCCGGACTTGGCAACGATCGGCGAGGTTACCGACCAGCATGTCATCGAATCGCTGCTGTATCCGTCAAGAAAGATCCGCAAGGGTTTTGAAACCCATTCGGTTTTGACAGCGGACGGCGAAGTTCTTGCGGGAATGATCGGATCGCAAACTGATGACGCCATCACCATGCGGTTAGCATCGGACCTGACGCATGACAAAGTCTTGTCGATGGACGATGTCGAAGCGATCCGAATCAATAAAACTTCGATGATGCCCGATGGTTTGGTCGCATCATTGATCCAACTGCGAGACTTTCTGGACATCGCGAAATACGTGATGAGAGTTTCCGCAGGTGGTCCGTCGATGGCTGCGGAACTCAAACCGTCGGCGGAACAGCTTGCCGTCAAAGATGACACAGCCGACTTGGATCATGCGGGCATCATCGACAAGCTGCGTCAGCGTGATTTTGACGAAGGACAAATGATCTACCACGGCTATTGTTTCAATTGCCACGGTAGCGATGGAAACACGCCCTCGTTGCCAACGGCGCGTGCGTTCGGGACTCAAAAATTGCGGTTTGGGGCGGATCCCTATCGCATGTTCCTGACGCTGTCACACGGAAACGGATTGATGGCACCCATGTCACATTTGACACCAAAGGAACGCTACCAGGTCGTGCACTACGTCCGCGAAGCATTCATGAAGCCTTCTAATCCTGACTACTTCCAGGTCACCAGCGATTATTTGGCAGGACTTCCCAAAGGAACTGAAAACGGCACCAAGGTCGCTGACGTGCCGCGAGACCTGGGGCCAGCACTGGGATCTCAACTTCGCCGCGAAGTCAGCAGTGCACTGACAATTCCGCTGGGCAAGCTCACGATTTCTTATGACCTGCATTCGATGAACCAAGCGGAGATTTGGGCAGGTGGATTTCTGGACCTGACACAAACCCAGCATGTCCGCGATCGCGGCGAAGGCACAGCATCTCCCAAGGGCGCCGCGATCAAAGCGGCGTCCCGCTGGCAATGGGGGCACGATGGAACGATGGACTATGATCGCAACGACCTGTTGCCACGCGGTCCGATGCCGACCAAATGGATGAACTACTACGGCTACTATGTATCGGGCGACAGTGTGATTCTGAGTTATCAGATCGACGGTCGGTCCATTTTGGAATTGCCGCGTAGCGCTGATGAAAACAGCATCACGCATTCATTGCAGCTATCCCCCGGACGCTCACTGGTTCTGTGGTTGGCCGACGAGTTCGGAAGTGAGAGCGAATCCGAATCTGATTTCGCGGTGAATCGGAATCCCGGATTCGTCGTTCGCGGTGACAGGGAGGGCATCAAATGGGTCACCGACGATCAGGGGCGGTTGACGCTGCAGATTCCCGCTGACGATGACGTTCGCCATTTGGACATTGTCCGAATGTGGTCCGATTTACCTGGTGCAAGCAACTCAAATTCAGAATTGACGCAGCGAATCCGCTCGTGGCCTGCCGAGTTGCATTCGCCGTTGCCTGAAACATTAATCGGTGGCGGCCCCACTTTGTGGCCGGGCGAAATCAGAACCATCGGGACGCTCGGTTTGGAATCCGGCGGGTACGTTTTGGACACGCTGACGATGCCCGATGCGACCGAATCCAACACTTGGTTTCGCACTTCTGCGCTGGACTTCTTCGCCGACGGCCGGATGGCACTCTCCACCTATGGCGGTGACGTCTGGGTCGTCTCGGGGATCGATACCGATCTGATGAACCTGCGTTGGAAACGTTTTGCCGCTGGCCTGTACGAACCGTTCGGAGTGAAAATTGTCGACGAACAAGTCTATGTGACGTGCAAGGATCGGATCGTACGGCTGCACGATCAGGATGGGAATGGAGAAGCCGACTTTTACGAAAGCTTCAGTGCGGACCCGGACGTTTCGGTCAACTTCCATGCCTTCAACTTCGATTTACAAACCGATGATGACGGCAACTTTTACTACGCCAAAAGCGGGCACGGAGCGGATTCTGATTTGCCCGGTGCGGTGTTCAAAATTTCGCCTGATGGCAAGACGCGAGAAATCTATAGCACCGGGTTCCGCACTCCCAATGGGATGGGCTCCATTCCAGGCGGCCCCTCGTCGCCATCACGAATCGTCAACAGCGACAACCAAGGCCAATGGACGCCAGCGTCAAAGATCAACTTGCTCAAACCCGGTGGATACTATGGTTGGGTGCCCACCTACTCAATCCCTGGAATGTGGGAACCCGGTGGCGGATCGATTGACATTTCTAAGGTACAGGCCCCTGACAGGTTTGATCCGCCGCTGGTGTGGATGCCGCAGGAGTTCGACAATTCATCCGGCGGGCAAATCTGGGTCGACGACGACAGGTTTGGACCGCTGTCGGGACACTTGCTGCACACCAGTTTCGGCAAAGGATGGATGTCGTACCTGATGATCCAGGACGTCGGCGAACTGTCGCAAGCAGCGATCGTCAAATTGCCCTACAACTTTTCAACGGGCATCATGCGCGGACGTGTGAATCCCCGTGACGGCCAGGTCTATGCAACAGGACTGCAGGGTTGGAATGGAGGCGGACGAGTGGGGCTGACGGACGGCGGAGTCCAACGACTGCGGTACAGCGGCAAACCGGCGCCCATGGTGATTGACGCGCGCGTCGTTCACGGTGGATTGGAATTGGATCTGAATTTTGAATTAGACCCGGCGTCTGCAACACAACCGAATTCCTACGTCGGCAATCAATGGGACTACAAGTGGAGTCGAAACTATGGATCCGATCAGTACATTCCGGGGACCGACAAATTGGGAACTAAAAAACTGAGAATCGAATCCGTTCAAATCGCACCACTCGGTTCGAAAAAAGCCGGCACCCGCGTTCGTCTGGTCACACCCGACATCGCTGCCGTCGACCAACTGCATCTTTTGTTGCATTTGAAAACAGCCGAGGGAAAAGCTTTTGATGAAGAAATCTACTGGACGATCAATGCCGTTCCGTCGCCGCTGAATGCCAACGTTGCCCGCTAAGACAATCGGTGTAGGCGGCTTCCTATTTGTGTTCAGTCAACGTTCCGGACGAGGTGCAGACCAGTCCCCCCGGTGATGCGTTTTACCCATCAACCGGCGATTCACGGTTCACATGATAGGCGATACCATGTTGCGTTCTAACAATCGGCGACGAAAAGGGAATGCATGAAACGGATTTTGAAGGGTGACGACGTCGATCAGACAAGCGGTCCGCTGAAGACTCACTCGCGATCGGCAAACATCTTGCTGATCGCAGGGATTTTGTTAATTGCAGTCAACCTGCGACCGGCGCTGGCGAGCGTGGGACCGCTGATCGAAGACATCCGGCAATCAACCGGGCTGTCGAGTTCGCTGCTGGGCTTGTTGACCACCTTGCCGCTGATTGCGTTCGGTGTCGTTTCGACGTTCACTCCCCTATTGACCCGACGGTTGGGAATTGGCGGCGCGATGCTGGGGGCGATGGGATTGCTGGCGATTGGCTGCGGTGTTCGTTCTCTGGAGTCGATTCCCGCGCTGTATCTGGGAACTCTGTTGCTGGGAATCGCCATCGCGATTGGCAATGTGCTATTGCCAAGCATCGCGAAAAGCAAGTTTGCATCCCATTCCGGATTCATTACCAGTCTGTATTCAAGCGGCATGGGGTTGGGAGCTGCGTTGGCCGCAGGGTTGAGCATTCCGTTAGCACATGATTTCGGACTGGGATGGCGGGGTTCACTAGGTGTCTGGGCAATCCCGGCGATGCTTGCTTGCGTGGTTTGGTTTCCTCAGCTGCGTCTGCTGAAACGGTCCCAACATTCGCGAAGTTTCCAGCAGGCATTAAAAGACTTGGGAGCATCAACACTGGCATGGCAAGTCGCCCTTTTCATGGGGCTTCAGTCGATGACATTTTACGTGGTCTTGGCATGGTTGCCTGCGATCCTGATGAATCGAGGATACGACGCGGCGTATTCCGGTTGGATGCTGTCGTTGTCGCAAGCAACGGGCATCGTAGGGTCGTTGATCATTCCGACCATTGCAGGAACCAGGCAAGACCAACGAGGCATCGTCGTGGGCCTGTTTGTTGTGGAGGTGATTGGGATCGCCGGATTGCTGTTGCCTGCGCTGGGCTGGGTGGAGCTATGGGTCTCGGTGATTGGCTTTGTCTTAGGTGGTTCCTTTGGTCTGGCCCTGCTGTTCATTGTCGTTCGCTCGGCCGACACCGAGACTGCCACGGAGCTCTCTGGCATGGCACAGTCGATCGGCTACCTCGTCGCGGCAACAGGCCCGACGCTGTTCGGCAGCCTCTATGATTTGACTAGATCTTGGACCTACGGGCTGCTGTTTCTGCTTGTCATTGCTGTGATCAAGCTGATGATGGGCGTGGGAGCCGGGAAAGCGAGAACATTGGGCGTCGTGGAAAATGCCGCCGATTCCATTGCAAAGGTCGAACCGTTGAACAACCAGTGAGCAACGAGCGACAGGTTTGCGAACGACCAGAACTCGCATCTCAATCCCCATCCGCAAACAACTCGTCAATCACGCCTGTCGAATCGCCAAAGGAAGGCGCGTTGATGCCCGCCCGATCCATTCAACAGACTCAGCCAAAGATTGCAGAGCGGTGTCTTTCGGTCACTCATCACCAAGTGACGGCCCTGCTTGATGCCTGCTCCCCAACGGCGATGAGTGTGCGGCAATTCGTCAGTGAATGAACAGAGCTCAGATTCGAACCGAACGCGATCGAACAGTGGTCGAACAAAAGAAAATTGCCGAAACCTCCCTGTGGATAGCCACAAACTGTCAACTTTCTCCCCCTCGCCGAATTCAATCCGGCGAGAGTCCCCGCAGGGCTGTTTCTGCAGAAAGAGTCCTGCTCAACTGTTAAACTCTGGCGGCCCCATTGTGGGGCGCTTTTAGCGTGCAGTATTCTTCCGTCGGTTCGGTTGTGCCCAACGGAAGATTTCCTCAGACGATCGCGGTCGATGGAAAACCACTCGCTGCGGGGATGCCCCCAGTGGGTGCCAAGTAGCGTCTCCCTCCCACCCCACCCTCCCCCCTGCCCACCTCTATACCCAGGACTGAAGATGCGTTTTCGCTCTGACCTCATCAGACCCATTGCTGCGCTGATTGGCGTGATGATCTTGGCATCATCAAATCCCTCGTTCGGTCAAATCGATGATCCGATCGCAAAGTTGCAAGCCGACGCAGTCGCAACGCGAAAAAGCGATTGGGGACACTGGGGACCGAACCCCGACACCTACTCGAGTTGGAAAACGCATAGCAACCGCCTGATTCCGGTCTACACCTTCGGGATCGATCTTCAGTCGGTCGGTGGTGAAAACAGCCTGTACCGTGACGCCGCAGCCATCGAAAAACTCTATGGCTATCTGCCAGAAAAGACGCTGAATCCACAAGCCGAGTACATCGACCAAACCGACGTCTATCGACTTCAGAAGCAAGCAATCGAATCCGGCAAGAAACGTGTCATCTTGTTTGTCTTTGACGGCATGGACTGGGACATAACAAGAGCGGCTGCGATCGCAAAGCTAGGCAAAGTGGCCTACCACGAAGGACGCGGCGAAGGCTTGCATTTCCAAGACTATCGTGGTGCAAAGACGGACTTCGGTTACTGTGTCACCAGTCCTCATAACGACGGGACATCTGTCAGTGTCGATCAACAAACGGTTACCAATCCCTATGGCAAACTTCGTGGTGGATACGACGCTGAACTGGCCGGAGCTGCACCATGGCAACCGATCACCGATCCAGACTACCCCATCGGCAAGGGCAAAACCATCAAACACGCCTACACCGACTCGGCGTCATCCGCGACTTCGCTAACCTGCGGCATCAAAACCTACAACGCAGCGATGAACGTGGATTCGGTAGGACGTGAAGCACTGCCGATTGCGCGGACGCTGCAAGAGCAAGGGTTCGCAGTCGGCGTTGTCACAAGCGTTCCGATCAGCCATGCGACGCCGGGCTGTGCGTACGCCAACAACGTCCATCGAAACGACTATCAAGATTTAACCCGTGATCTGATCGGCCAGCCATCCATCTATCACCCCGGTGGTTTGCCGGGAGTCGACGTTTTGATCGGCGGTGGATGGGGAATCGACAAGGACAAAGATGGCGCCCAGGGGAAAAATTTTGTCCCAGGCAATCGGTACATTGCCCCCGACGACCTGGCCGCGATCGACACCCAAAATGGCGGCAAGTACGTCGTCGCGCAGCGAACCAGCGGCGTTGCTGGTTCCGATGTTCTGAACAAGGGGGTGCAAAATGCGAAAGAAAACGGCCAGCGACTATTTGGGTTCTTTGGTGCCCAGGGCGGGCACCTACCGTTCCGCACAGCCGATGGAAACTACAACCCGGTGGTCAGTTTCGGAAATCCCAAACCTGCCGCGGCAGAGAAGTACAGCGAAGCGGATTTGCACGAGAACGTCAAACTCAGCGAAATGGCAATCGCGGCCATCGACGTGCTCGATTCCCGTAGCGACCGGTGGTGGCTGATGGTCGAATCAGGCGACGTGGATTGGGCCAACCATTCCAACAACATCGACAACTCCATCGGTGCGGTGCACAGTGGTGATGATGCTTTTGAAGCCGTGGTGAATTGGATTGAACAAAACGGTGGCTGGGACGAAACCGCATTGATCCTGACCGCCGACCACGGACACTACCTAAATCTCGTTCGCCCCGAAGCACTCATTCAGACGACCGGCAAATAGGTGGATTGACGATAACCCTGAACGCAACGGAGTGCGCAGGGTTGCTTGCGGCCATCCCAAAATTAACTCAGTCGAGCGACAGACGCTCTCGCAACCAGGATTAACCTAAGGTAGCCCCGTGAATCAATTCACCCAATTCTGTCTTGTTTGGGCCTGGCTTTCAGTGTCGTTTGCCGATGCCGCAGACCCTCGTCCGAACTTCATCGTGTTCTACACCGACGACCACGGTCATGCCGACCTCTCCTGCCAAGACGTTCTGGACGACATCAAGACGCCCAATGTTGACGCGCTGGCCAATCGCGGTGTACTCGCCCGCCATGGATACAGCACCGCCCCGCAGTGCGTGCCGTCCAGAGCCGGACTACTGATCGGAAAATTTCAATCAAAATTCGGCGTTGAGGCCAACGGGAAAACGCTGGAGGGTTTCGATCGCGAGCTGACCATCGCCGAGCGGCTGCAGAGTGTGGGTTACATGACCGCTCAGTTTGGAAAATGGCACCTCGGACCGGGGCCAAACATCAGCGATCACGGATTCAAGCACGTGTTCAACCAAAACTCCGGACGCCCCTTCGCCGCCAACATCCAACTCGACGGCAGCGACCGCAAGATGTCGAACTTGCCACCGGAGATGTACCACGTCGATGCATGCAGCAAGGCCGCCGCCTCGCTAATCAAACGCTACAAAGACGACCCGTTCTTTTTGTACGTCGCATACCGTGCTCCCCACGTTCCACTGGACGCACCGCAAAAGTACCTCAATCGATTCCCGGGGAAGATGCCTGAGCGACGTCGGCAGGCGCTGGCGATGTTGTCCGCAGTGGATGACGGTGTCGGACTGATTACCCAGACGTTGGAAAAACACAACCTGACCGAAAAAACGCTGATCTTTTACATCGGCGACAACGGTGCTCCATTGAAGATCCACAAGCGAGACACGCCGGGCGGAGGTCCAGGCTGGGACGGTTCCTTGAACGACCCGCTCAACGGCGAAAAGGGAATGCTTTCCGAAGGCGGCATGCATGTTCCGTTCGTCATCTCATGGCCCGGCACCATTCCCGGCGGCCAAGTGTTTGATCACCCAGTGAGCGCACTTGACGTCGCCGCAACGGCAGCTGAACTGGCGTCGATCGAATCGACACCAGACGATTTCGATGGCGTCAACTTGATTCCGTACCTAAGCGGTCAAAACAGCGACGCACCACATGACTTTCTCGCGTGGCGGTGGCTCGCCCAATCAGCCATCCGCCAAGGCGATTGGAAACTGCTCCGCGGCGGTGACCGCGAGTATCTGTACAACTTGAAAAGCGATCTCGAAGAAAAACACAACGTCGCCGGCGAGCATCCCGAGATAGCCGATCGCCTGCGTGAACGACTCTCGCAATGGGCCAGCCGACTTGATCCACCGGGCCTAGCCGACGGTGACATGTCGAAATCTGCCACAGATTATTTCGACTTCTATCTCGACGGCAAACCAGCGACACCGCTGCCTGAAAAATTCGTGCCCTCCCCCGACGCTGCAAACACAAAATCCACGGATCCGGCGATCCCATGGATCGTTCGCAACGGGAAAATGAAACTCACCAATCAGGGCGTGCAAATTTCGTCGACCAATCCTGATGCAAAGCAGCAACCGTTTATGGCTCGAAACGGTTTGACATTGACCGGCCCTGTCGCTGTCAGCATCGTGATGAAGACGCCAACATCCGGTGAAATTGGCCTCTCCTGGCGAACGTCAACCGACAACGCATTTATCGCAGCCAATCGTGTGAACGTTGCTGCCACATCGTCAAGCGACTGGCAAACGGTTGAAACGGTTTTGCCCGGCGAATCAAAAATCATCCACCTACGGATCCAGTTGCCAGGCGACATCACGTCGATCAAGAGTATCACACTCAAACCGGCAACCGGAAAAACAGTCACGCTAACGGATTAGCGAGGGTAGCGGACGCAGTCCAATGGTGAACGACGCAGGCGTGTGATGCCAATGACTACGTTGTTGTCTGTTTCTCCAATTGAAGTGCCTTTGGAAACAGCACGTTGTTTTCTTTGTGAATGTGCTGGTGCATGTCCCGTTCGAGTTGAGCGAGCGAATCGAGCATGGCTCGGTAGGTATTACACGCCCACTGTGGCGCTGTGTAGCCGTCTGTGGATTCATTCAGGATCATGAGTGCATCGCCCGCTTGATCGTGCTCATGTTCCATTTGACGAATGGGATTGACGACACTGGCGAAGTCATACGCGGGATTGTCCGCAGAGGCCTCCAGTTGGCGGATCAGTGGAAACAGGATCTGCTCCTCCTTCATCATGTGAGGCTCGAGCTCGTTTTTCAGTGCCACAAACGCTTCACGAGTTTGCAACAACCGTGGTTCATGCTCGCCGTGAACGCGTGCAACCTTGTTGGTCATGAAGTCTAGGCGTGGTAATTCTTCCTCCAGGAAACCATGGTGCGTTGATTCGATGTGATCGGCCAATTCCGTCAGACTCATCGAGTCGGCATCGACGGCCCCCTCTTCATTCAGCTTGGAGTCGCACGCTTGCAATTGATCGACAACACGGGTTGGATCAATCTGCTTCTTGGCGCAGGCATCTGCCAAACGAATTTTTCCGCCGCAGCAATAGTCGATCTTCATTGACTCGAACACGCGGGCACGGCTGGGGACTTCACGCACGAGATCGCCAACTGTGGTTTGAATATCAATCGTTTGCATCATTGGTTTCCAGAAGTGAAGGGAGTGAAGATCCAGGGCAAAACCCCAGCAGATTGCCTGGGCCGAACCAAAGGACCGGCCGACAATCGCTATGGATGATCAGGATCGAACGGTTTGCAGTTCTTCCTTAGGCCCAAAGAACTCGTAGCGAACTCGGTGTTCGTCAACGCCTAGTTCTTGCAAACAAGCGTGAATGTTCTGCATGAACGGTTTGGGGCCACAGAAGTAGTATTCGGCGTCGCAAGAGGGTGTCCATTCGCGCAGCAAGTCCGTTGTCACAAAACCAGTGTCGTCGCACTTGCCATTTTCTATGTCGCCGGGCAGTGGAGCGTCGTAGATGATTTTGACGCGCACGTTTGGCCCGGTATCTGCCAGATTGCGAAGCTCATCGGCGAACGCTTGTACCTGGCTGTTGCGAGCTGCTTGGATGAAATAGATCGGCGCGTTGGAATTAGTGTGAATGATCGACTTGGCCATCGACAATAGCGGCGTCACCCCGATTCCCCCGGCGATTAACACGACCGGTTTCACAACCGTTGCTGGATCAATCGTGAACTCACCACATGGCGGGCCAAGTTCGATGCGGTGACCTTCTTCAATGCCATCGTGCAAGTGATTGGAGATCAGTCCATCGGGAGCGTCGGCGGCGAGTCTTCCTTCGCGTTTCACACTAATTCGGTAATGCGGTTCGCTGGCACTATCTGACAAGCTGTAGTTGCGTGGCGAGGTGGGTGCGTGAGGGTGGTCGATGTGAACAGTGATGTATTGGCCGGGCTTGAACGGCGCCAAAGGGCCTTCGTCTTCGGGTTTCAAGTAGAACGAAGTCACGATATCGCTCTCGGGAATCTTTTTGGCCACCACGAACGTTCGCGTTCCATTCCATCCGCCCGGGGCGGACGCTTGTTCTTCGTAGATCGCATTTTCGCGACCGATAAATATGTCAGCCAAAAACCCATAGGCTTCTGCGACAGCGGCAATGATTTCATCGGTCGCCCCGTCACCCATGACATCCTTGATCGCAGCCAAAAGATTGCTGCCGACGATCGGATAGTGCTCCGCTTTGATGCCCAACGACACATGCTTTTGAGCGATCAGTTCAACGGCCGGCATCAGCACGGCCGGGTTATCGATGTGAGTGAAGTAGGCACAAATCGCGCCGGCAAGTGCCTTCTGTTGACCACCGGAATGTTGATGCGCCTGGTTGAAAAACGCTTTCACTTCCGGATTGGCTTCGAACATCCGCTCGTAAAACCGTCGCGTGATGGTTTCTGCATTGGCCGCCACCAACGGCGTGATCTCTTTGACAATCCGAATCGTTTTTTCACTCAGCATGGGCGGGGTTCTCGGGTGGAGGGAATTCTGCGAGCAGTTTGGAGAGGACGGAAAACGCCAGCTCCATATCTGCACCTAAACGTACACTTTTCATTGTGCATGTCAAGGTGCATATTTATTGCGTCGCAAAATATCACGTGTCCTCCGGAGTCTTTTCGATGCGTGTTGATCGCAAGCGCGACGCGTGAGTTTTGAAGCCAGCACTTTTATGGTAACCCGACGCGTGAACGAGGGATTGTGGGTGTTAGCGGGATCCATCGCTGACGCGTTTTGAAGTTGCGCTAAACAGCCTCTTCAACTCAAACGACTCAGCGATTTGCCGCTTCGATCTCTGTACTCTCCCGC
>NZ_JAMYFE010000025.1 GCF_024129865.1 Stieleria tagensis
GTGCCGGTGGTGATTCGTCCAATCGGCTGCGATCGGACTCCGGCGTCGGCGAGTTGGGCTTGGATACTGGCAGCATAGAACTCGCTGACGATCATCGTCATGCCGATGCCCATGTTGAACACCCGCCGCATCTCGGCATCGGCGACGCCACCGGCCGACTGGAGGAATTGGAAGACGGCGGGCAATTCCCAAGCGGTGGGATCGATTTCGGCATCCACCCCTGGTGGCAGGATACGATCGACGTTTTCCTCTAAACCGCCGCCGGTGATGTGAGCCAGGCCATGAATGACGTTCTTGACCCGATAGTGGGACTGAACGGCACGGACGGCACTGACATAGATCTGCGTCGGCGTCAGGCATTCTTCTGCCAGGGTTTTTCCACCCAGCGCGTCGGGGGTGGAATCCCAGGTCAATCCGGCATCCGCGATGACCTTGCGAACCAACGAGAAGCCGTTGCTATGCAAACCGCTGGACGCAATGCCCAGGACAACATCACCGGGACTGATCTGTTTGCCGTCGATCAGTCGTTTGCGTTCGACGACGCCGACGGCAAAACCGGCCAGATCGTAATCGTCGTCCCCGTACATGTCGGGCATGATGGCGGTTTCACCGCCGAGCAGGGCCAGATCACCGGCCACACATCCGTCACTGATTCCTTGCACGATCCGTTCCAACCGCGACGGGTCGTCTTTGCCCATCGCGACGTAATCCAAAAAGAACAGCGGTTCGGCGCCGGTGCACAGCAGATCGTTGACACACATTGCGACCAAATCGATGCCGACGGTGTGATGGGTCCCGGTCAGCTGAGCGATTTTGAGTTTGGTGCCAACACCGTCGGTCCCGCTGACCAAGACCGGTTGTTCGTAGTTGCGAGCGAAAAGTTTGCCGGCAAAATCCAATTGAAACAGCCCGGCAAATCCTCCGTCGCTCGGCAGCACACGGGGACTGAAGGTGCGATGCATCAGTTTTGGCAGACGCCGCATCGATTCGGCGTACACGTCCAAATCAACACCGGCGTCTTTGTAGGTCGCTGCCATAGCAGTGTGTGTCAGGAGTCATTGCGGGGAAAAAAAGCGTTCGAGCGTGTCAGTTTGACATCCGAACACAAAATTCGGTAGGCGTCTGGGAAACAGAACGCCATTATCGTTCGCGCAGTGCGCCAGGTCTGTCCGACCACCCACCGCAGCGGCCATCAAGCGCCCATTCGTGCGGTTTCTGTCGGTCCTAGAGGGTAAACTCTGGCGGTTGGGAAGAACAATCCGGGCGCCGCGCCCGGCCAACGCGAATGATCATCCGTCTTTCACCAATCGTATCGGAAGGAATCTTCTGCACTGAGTCGCCAGTCGGCATCGCGTGTTCCGTGTGTCGTCTGTTTTCACCTCTCGGCCTGGCCGTGGAACGAGCGACAGCCGACAGGTGGTAGTGTTGGGATGCGAACGATTCAGTTCGCAACTTCGACGCATTACTGAAGGATTGCAGGAGACCCTCACAACATGCTTATGCGACAACCGACCGGAAATCTCCAATTCACGTACCAACCTCCGTTCGGCGCGACGTTGCAGGAAAACGGCGTCCAGTTCTCGGTTTTCAGCCGATCGGCGACCGCGATGCGACTGTTGCTGTACAACGACGTGACCGATCGCGAGCCGGCCGAGATCATCGAATTTGATCGCGACACCGACCGCTGGGGCGACGTCTGGAGTCTGACGATCCAGGGTTTGGAAGCCGGCCAACTGTACCATTTCCAAGCCAGTGGGCCTTGGGATCCCGACAACGGCCAGCGGTTCGATTCGTCGGCCCGATTGATCGACCCCTATGCCCAAGCCCTCGCCGGCACCTACCAACAAAGCGACGACGGCGTGATCCGCCCGCCCAAGTGTGTCGTGATCAACGACAACTTTGACTGGGAAGGCGACCGCCATTTGCGGCATGAATTGAGCGAGTCGGTGATCTACGAGATGCACGTTCGCGGATTCACCAAAAGCAAAACGGCCAAAATCAAACGCCCCGGCACCTACTTGGGTGTGATCGACAAGATCCCGTATCTAAAAGAATTGGGCGTGACTGCCGTCGAATTGATGCCGGTCAACGAGTTCCCGATTTTGGACATCTACGGCAACACGCCGGAGCGTCCGAATTATTGGGGGTATGACCCGATGGCATTTTTCTCGCCGCACCGAGGCTATGCGCATGACAAAACCCCGGGTGCCCAAGTCACCGAGTTCAAACAGATGGTCAAGGCGCTGCACGCGGCCGGCATCGAAGTGATCTTGGACGTGGTGTTCAACCACACCTGCGAAGGCAACGAGGAGGGCCCCACGCTATCCTTCAAGGGTCTGGAGAACCAGGTTTATTACATCCTCGGTGAAGGCAGTCACTACACCAATTACAGCGGTTGTGGGAACACGATCAACGGCAACCACCCGGTCGTCCGCGAAATGATTTTTCATTGTTTGCGGCATTGGGTTCACAACTATCACGTCGACGGTTTCCGATTTGACCTGGCGAGCATCCTGTCGCGTGACCGCAGCGGCAATTTGATCCCCAACCCGCCGATGGTCGAATTGATCGCCGAAGACCCGTTGTTGGCCGATACCAAAATCATCGCTGAAGCCTGGGACGCGGCAGGAGCGTACCAAGTCGGTTCGTTTGGCAGTGCCCGCTGGGCGGAATGGAACGGGCGTTATCGCGACGACATCCGTTCGTTCTGGCGCGGCGACGCTGGCACGCTTGGTGCACTGGCGACCCGTTTGGCCGGCAGTAGTGACCTGTACGAACACGCCGGACGGCCGCCGTTTTGCAGCATCAATTTTGTCACCAGCCACGACGGTTTCACCATGAGTGACCTGGTGTCCTACAAAGACAAACACAACCTGGCCAACGGCGAAGACAACCGCGACGGCGACAACCACAACATCAGCGACAACTACGGTGTTGAAGGCCCGACCCGCAAGAAAGGTGTCAGCACCATTCGGTCCCGTCAGGTCCGCAACATGTTGGCCACGCTGATGCTGTCCCAGGGCGTCCCGATGCTGGTCAGCGGTGACGAGGTTCGTCGCACGCAGAAAGGCAACAACAACGCCTATTGCCAAGACAACGACATCAGCTGGTTTGATTGGCGATTGGTGGAAAAAAACGCCGACATGCTGCGTTTCACTCAGGCGTTGATCCAGTTCCGATTGAACCAACCGACGGTCCGGCGGATCAGTTTCTTGACCGGCCGACCTGTCGACGGACGATTGATCCGCGACGTGTCCTGGTACCGCGAAGACGGCAGCCCGCTGGATTGGGGCCAGCACGAACTGAGCATGGTGGCCTACATTTCGGCCCCCAGCCGCGCCGAAGACCCTGCCGGGTTAGGACGCGACATGGTGCTGATGTTCAACAGCACCGGCGACGACCGGACACATCACCTGCCCGAAGTCGGCCGCGGCATGAAGTGGAATTTGTTCCTGGACACCGCCGCCGAATCGCCCAAAGACATCTATCCCAAATTGAACGGGCCGATGCCACCGAGCAACCGGATCGTCGCCATGCCTTGCCATTCGCTGAAGGTCTACGTCAGCGGGCGGGTGGCGACGAATCGGCGAAAATAAATCCGCCGGCAGGTTCGCTGCCGACCGCCGGCAGATTTGTTACACTTTTGACAACCCGATTCGGCACGTTTGCCGGTCGGGTTTTTCAATCGGATCGATTCGGAACAGCGATGCTTCTATCGAGCGACGAGATTCACCGGCGGTTGAGAAGTGACGAGATCAAAATCGATCCCTTCGATCCGTCGCGATTGAATCCCAACGGCTACAACCTTTCGCTGCACGAAGAATTGCTCGTCTACGAGGAAATCGTGCTCGATGCGGCAACCCCTAACCGCTATCGCCGAATAGAAATCCCCGACGACGGGCTGACGCTACAGCCCAACGTGTTGTATTTGGGACGGACGAGCGAATACACCGAAACACATGGTTTGGTCCCGATCATCCAAGGCCGTAGTTCGCTGGGACGATTGGGATTGTTCATCAATCCCGGTGGATCGATGGGAGATGTCGGCTACTGCGGCACCTGGACGCTGGAAATGCATTGCGTGCAACCCGTGCGGATCTATCCGGGCATGCAAATCTGCCAGATCTTTTATCAAGAATTGCGGGGCGAAGGCCAGATTTACTGCAGTGACAAATACCAGCACAGTCGCGACATTCAACCGAGTCTGATGCACCGCGAATTCGGCCAATCGGTCGACGAAGCTCAATTGGAATTGAACTTTGGTGACGCCGCCTCCACTGGCCATCCCAAGCCGGAATCGACAGAATCATCGGCCAGCGCTTGAATCCCTCGATGAATCCCTCGAATCCAGTCATCGCATGCCGCCTCTGAATGAAACCTCGACCCGCCGCCAACCCAATCGCCAAGGCCGCTTCAAACGCGCCTGGAAGGACAGCCATGGGACTTGGTTGTTGGGATTTGCCGGCGTCATTTTTTTGATCGGGTTATTGATGATCCGGTTGAGCCCGCCGGGTAGCGAGGAACCCACGATTGATTTTTCCGAAGACGTCAGCGCACCGATTGCGCCCGCCCTGCCGCCGGACGCCATGATCATTCGCGTCACGACCAGCCAACCGGCCTCTCATGGCCCGATTCGGATCGCCCTGTACGATTCCAAAGAGTCGTTCGGCGATACCGACAAAGCCGTGATCAAAGATTCGTTGGTACCGGTCGACGGGTTTGTGATTTGGGAGATCAAACGGGATTTTCTGCCGGAGCAATTTGCGATCGCGGCCTACCACGATTTGGATGACAATGGCGAACTCAACCGCGCACTGTTCAATGCTCCGGTGGAACCATACGGATTTTCCAACAATGCCCGCAGTGTGATCGGTGCCCCGACCTACGAACAGACGATCATCGAGCGCCCAACGGAGCCTACGATCTTAGAAATCCGCGTCTATTGAAACACCGCCTGTCTGCAGCCAATGTTCTCGATGATCTGGATTCAACCGCTGCTGCTGACCTTGCAATTGATGCTGCTGTGCGTCGTCGTTGCAGCCCTGATCGGGATCCCACTAGCCTTTCTGATCTCATTGCTCCCCCAGCAGCGACGTGGCGGGCGCGTGATCGCTGGTTATTGCCTGCTGAGCATGGTTGCCTGTGTTGCCACGCCGATGATTCTGCATGCGGCGGCCTGGGAAGCGACCGCCGGAAAATTTGGTTGGCTGACGTTTTCACAAACTGCCGCACGAACCTACACCGGACTGGCCGGACGCTACGGCGGGCTGGTCGCTTGTGTCTGGATTCACGGTCTGTTCGGTGCCTCGCTGGTTTCGCTGGCGACCTGGTTTGGGACCGCACGGATCAGCAACGACGTGGTCGACCAAAGCCGACTCGATGGCGGACCGATCCGGGCCTGGTGGTGGGTGCGACTGCCGCTTGCGTGGCCATGGGTGTGCACCGGATTGTTGGCCACCGCGATTTTGGCAGCAACCGAAATGACGGTGGTGGATCTGTACGGCGTGCGCACACTGGCGGACGAATTCTATCTGTTCCATGTCACCCAACCATCGCTGGTGTCGGTGATGATGGTGTTGGTATTGCCCTGCGCGCTGCTGATCGCATTGGCCGCGGTCGGCATTCTCCATCGACGTCGCCCGGTTGATGCGCGGCGATTACGACCGATCGATCCGGCTGTCGTGCCAGAATCACCGCGCGGGTGGGGTTGGTTTGCGGCGCCGCCGGCCGTGGCACTTTCGACACTGATGTTCGCATTCCCATTCGCGGGATTGCTGATGAAGACCGGGCAGACGGTCATCGTGTCCCCCCAACCAGACCAAGGGGCTACGGTGCATTGGTCACTGCGCCACTGTGTCGAAGTGTTGGCCGTCGCGCCGCGCGAGTATGCCGATGAATATCGATGGACGCTGTTGCTGGCGGTCGCCGTTGGCCTGGTATGCGTCCCTGTCGCTTGGACGCTTGCGTCGCTGATGCGAACCCGCCCCCAGGCCGGTCGCTGGGTCGACTGGATCTCGCTGGTCGTGTTTTTGATTCCCGGGCCGATTGTGGGGTTGGTGGTGGTCTGGTTGTTTTCGTTGCCGCTACCAGGGTTCAAATTGCTGTACCAACAATCACTGCTGCCAACGATCTTGGCGCTGATGATGCGAGCCCTGCCGGTCAGCTATTGGATCATCCGCGCGGCCTATTGGGGTCTGGACCGATCGCTGCTAGACGTCGCACGACTCGATTTGTCGTGGGGCCGCCGAATGTGGTCGATCGATCGCGTCCTGTTAATCCGCCCGCTGCTGGTTGCCGGTTTGGCGTCAGCGGTCATGGCCAGTGGTGACGTGCCCGTGACGTTGCCGGTGTTACCGCCCGGCGTCGTGACGGTGGGAACTCGCCTGTTTGCGTTATTGCACAGCGGAGCTCGCAATCAGGAAGCGGCACTCGCATTCTGGTACGTTTTAGCGATCATTTTCGTCTCGATTGTGCTCTGGATTGGTTGGAAGCGGTCTGGCCGATGACCTACACTACAACTGCGGAGTGACGGGCAGACTGATACCAATCCCGCGCCGCCACCACCTCGGAACTCGCTTTTCTCTCGCATGTATTGCTCACGGATGTCACAACAGACCACGACACGCCCCGTTTTTTCGGTGGGCCTCCACTGGATCGGCATAGCCGTCATTTGCGCGTCGCTTCTACAGGCGACGATCGCGCAAGCGGTCGAAACGGTCACGTTCAAATCAGACGAAAAAGATCTGGTCAATGGCGTTCCGATGCCCACGCGAACCGTGACCGGAGAGATTTTGGTCGAGGCCCAGGATGGTGGGTTGATGCTGCAAAGTGACGACGGTCGGATTTGGATGGTGCAACCGAGCCAAATCATCAGCCGTGAATCCAACGATGCTCAGTTGCAACCGTTGTCCGCCGACCAGATGGCCGAGCGGATGACGGAAGAAATGCCAAGCGGTTTTTCGGTTTACCGCACCGCACATTATGTGATCGTCCACAACACGTCCGATGCCTACGTCCGCCAAGTCGGATTGTTGTTCGAACAGTTGTATGGTGGGTTTTATGCCTATTGGAAAAACCAAGGTTGGAAACTTCCCGAGCCCAAGTTTCCCTTGGTCGCATTGGTGTTCGCCGATCGAGACGATTTTTTGAAACACGCCGGAGCAGAAGTCGGCGAGACCGCGCAAATGGTGATCGGCTATTACCATCTGTCCAGCAATCGGATGACGACTTTCAACATGCCGAACCTGGAACGCAATGTTGCCACGATCATCCACGAAGCCACACACCAGTTGGCATACAACTGTGGTGTGCAGCGCCGGTTTGCCGATAACCCGATGTGGGTCAGCGAAGGTCTGGCGATGTTTTTCGAGTCACCTGATTTTAAGAACGCCGCGCGCTGGCGCGGCATCGGCCGGGTCAATCAAGTCAACCTACATCGTTGGCGCAATTACTTGCCCACGCGACCGGCGGACTCCCTGGTCACGCTGCTGTCGGACGACGGCCGATTTCGATCCTCCGACACCGCGACCAGCGCCTACGCCGAAAGCTGGGCGCTGACGTATTTCTTGCTCAAAACCCGGCGTGAAGAATACGTCGAATACCTGCGGCAATTGAGCAAGGGAAAACCGATGGCCGAACTCACCGCCCGCGAACGAATTGAGATGTTCGAATCCGTGTTCGAAGAATCGATGGATCAGATCGACAAACAACTCGTGCTCTACATGCGCCGCGTCCGCTGACCACCGATCGGAGTCCACGCGTCGGGGTGCGTCAACAAAGAACAACGCGACGCAGACGTGTTGAAGTTGCACTTTCGCGTGAGGCGTTGTTTTTTGGTAACCC
>NZ_JAMYFE010000026.1 GCF_024129865.1 Stieleria tagensis
AGCTCGAATCCAGGCGGCACAGTCCCGTTCATTGTGTCCTGGCCGGCCGGGCTGGAGGGCGGGAAAAAGTGCGACGTTCCCATGTGGTCGATTGATCTGTTTGCTACGGCTCTCGACGCTGCGGGGCTGCCCATGCCACAGGACAAGCCTCTGGACGGCAAGAGCATCCTGCCCGTCCTCAAAGGTGAAACCGACAAACTGCACGACGAATTGTACTGGAGCTCTGCGGGTGCCAATGGAAAGTGGGCCATCCGCAGCGGGAATTGGAAACTGGTCGCGCAGAGAGATCGCATTGAACTCTTCGATCTTGAAAAAGATCTCAGCGAAACCACCAACCTTGCTGCCAAACACCCGAAAGTGGTTTCCCTGCTCACTGACAAATACAACTCATGGCTCGACGAAATGGCGGACCCGGTAAGCAAGCAGGGAAAACGCTGGAATCCTGATGCCAGTGCACCAGCCAAAAAGATGTCGAAAGAAGAAAAGAAAACGGCGCGCGAAAAAGAGAAAGCCAAACGCATCAAAGCCCGCGAAGCAAAGAAGAGCGACCAAATTCCAACATCATCCAAATGACTTGCACAGTGGGGTACGCGATTTACATCACATACTGTTATCCGAAATTCTCACCATGAAAACCTTTGTTACATTCTCGATCTTCTTTTTGTCGGCAATGGCCGCCACAGCGGCTCATGGAGAGCGTCCGAACGTATTGCTAATCGTCTGCGACGACCTGAACAACCACGTCAGTACGTCGGGGTACCAGCCGCTCAAGACGCCGGGCTTGGAGAAGCTGGCGGCCGCGGGCATGACATTCAGCCGAGCCTACTGCCAGTATCCGGTGTGCGGCCCGTCGCGGGCGTCGTTTCTCAGCGGGCTTTACCCTGAATCGTCGGGCATCCTCAACAACACGCTGGACATCCGCAACGTGCGCCCCGGCACACAGTCAATGCCGCAAGTGTTCAAGACCAACGACTATTGGACGGCCAGCGTGGGTAAGGTTTTTCATAACATCAACTCCGACCCGGGCGACGTTGCGTGGCACGAAGTGATCAGGTTCAACAACGAAGAAAACCCCGTCGAAAGGACGCTGCGCAAGGCTTACGAAGCCGAGCACGGGCCGATCACGGACAAAGACGATCGGTCCTGGCATCGCCACCTCAAAGAACACCGCAGCGCCTTGGCCGGACAGACGCCGCCGGGCTACGGCCCGACCCAAATGCGTGACGAACAGCACAAGGATGGCAAGAACGTACGCCAGGTCACCAAGTGGTTGGACGACAAAGCCCACGCCAACAAGCCATTTTTCATCGCCTGTGGTATCCAAAAACCACACGTGCCATTCTGGGCACCGCAAAAATACTTCGACCAGCACCCGCTCAGCGCGATCGAATACCGCCCAACTCCCAACGGCGACTGGAAGAACAGGCCCCCGCTGGCAATCTCCAAGCGGTACCAAGCGTTTGGCTTCGAATTGGAGGAAGAAAACGACGAGTTGCGTCGCAAGTACACCCAGGCCTACCACGCTTGCATCAGCTTCATCGATGCACAGATCTCCTTGCTTTTTGATGCGTTACAGCGCAACGGCCGTTGGGACGACACGATCATTATTCTTACCTCAGACCACGGCTATCACCTGGGCGAGCACGCACTATGGGGCAAAGTGACGCTGTTCGAGGAATGCGCGCGGGTGCCGATGATCGTCCGCGTGCCCGGACTGACAAAGGACGGCGCCAACAGTGAGGCGCTCGTGGAACTGGTCGACTTGTTCCCGACACTCGTGGAACTGTGCGCAATCACTGGTCCGAACGAACTTCAGGGCAACAGCCTTGTCCCCTTGCTTGAAAACCCGAATGCCAACGGTCGATTGGCTGCATACACGGTGGTCAGCCGGGGCAAGACGCTGGGCCGATCGATCCACACGTCACGTTGGCATTACGGCGAATGGGGTAGCGAGGATCAGGCCGAGTTGTACGACCTGATCAACGACCCATACGAAGACAACAACTTGGCGTCCAATCCGCGTTTCGCTGAGCAACGCCGTCAGATGCACTCGCTGCTGATCGAGACGCGCAAAAGTGCTGAATCAAAACGCAAGTAGATCAAACCACCGGAGAAATAGCATGCAAAGACCACGCCGATCGAGACACACCATGCCCCATTGCATCCACCTTTTCCTTCTTCTCCTGCTCCCATTTGCTTCGTCTGCCCGTGCCAACGAATTGAAACACAATTCTTCCGGCGGGCGGAATTCCGGAGAGCGTCCGAACATCATCATGTTTCTGATCGACGATCAGAACCCATCGAGCATCGCCGCGTTTGGGGGCGATACCTACACTCCCAATCTCGACCGGATGGCAGAGGAAGGAATGAAGTTCACTCGCGCCTACGTCAGCAGCTCGGTTTGTACTCCTTCTCGATACAGCTTCCTGACCGGTCGGTTTGCTGGGAACTCGCATAGCAAACTTTACGCCGAAGCGGTCGGCGGCAAAGAAAATCAGGGCCTTCCCAATTTCAATGTCGCACTGGAACGCGACAAGATGAACGTCGGAAATGTTCTGCGTGAAGCCGGCTATACCACCGGATTTGTTGGAAAATTTCACCTCACTTCCAGTTTGGATTTCCCGGAGTTTTACAAAGGGAAAGACAAATGGATCAACATACCCAAAGACGCGAGTCCTGGGCCTGAAACATCGGCTCAGTTCAAACGCAACGAACTCTGGATGCGTCGTTACCTCCAAACGCTGGGCTTTTCCTGGGCAAAGAACGTCTACCCAGAAAATGTGCGGTCGCCCTATTCCAGCCACAACCCAGAGTGGACGACGACGGCAGCCTTGGAATTTATCCAAGAAAACAAGGACGGCCCCTTTTACCTTCATCTTTGCAGCACCCTGCTGCACGGGCCGGATCGGTCCTGGCGAAAATCCATGGACCACCCGCTCATCACCGGAGAGGGCGAAGCCCGAAGTCTTCCCGAAGTCATGACACCGCGCGCAGAGCTTCTCAAAACAATCGCTGAAAAAGGTTTCGATCCCGATAGCCATGTGGCTGGTGAAGCGTGGATCGACGATTCGCTCGGGGCGATTCTCCGGAAGCTCAAGCAACTGGGAATCGATGACAACACGCTGGTGATTTTTGCGCCAGATCACGGTCGCGATGGCAAAGCTTCCGTCTTTTCAAACGGTGGTTGTCAAGTGCCAATGATCATGCGTTGGCCAAAAGGAATCGTCGCCGGGCAGGTGTGTGACGAACTCGTGCAGAATATTGACCTCGTACCCACTTTCTTCGAACTGGGTAAAGCGGAGAAACCGCAGTCTTACCGGATTGATGGACAGAGTCTCACCCCTCTTTTCGAAAACGGAACAGCCAAAGATTGGCGGAATCATCTTTATCTCGAAATGGGAACTGCGCGAGCAACAGTCACGAAGGAATGGTCCTACATTGCCGTTCGCTACACCAAACAACAGATTGCTGCCATCAAGAAATCCACGCCGCAAAACTTACCGAAAGCGATGTCCAATATTGGACGTCTGGGCATCGGAGTGAGAGGAGCAGAACGCCCAGGCTTCTTCGACGAAGACCAACTCTACCACCTGACGACGGACCCGAAAGAAATGAACAACCTGGCTTATCATAAAGATCAGGCCACTCGCGTAAAAGAGATGCGTGATCTCATGCAGCAGGACCTCGAAGTCATTGGTCGCCCTTTTGGAGAGTTCATTCCCGGAGGAAACGCGGCTCTGCCCGGCCAGATCGACAAACAGATCGAAATCGTTAAACAACTCGAAATCAAAGGCAAAAAGATAACGTTGCCACAAGCGTTCAGGACGGCCCCTGGAGTTGCCGATGAACCAACTCCCGATGACAAAGCGGAAAGAAAAGCGAAACGCGAAGCACGTAAAAAGACTCGCCAAGAAGCCAAATCAAACAATTAAACAACCTCGGATCATTCAAACGGTACCAAAGCGCCAACCGAGTCCAAGGAGTCTGCGGCGGTCGATCGGGCAGCACCAAGCAATAGCGAACCGAACGAAGCGGCGATCGCCCTCAGGGTTGTTAAGGAGAAGGGTGGATGACGTTCACCAGCTTTTCGCGACGAGTTTTTTTTCGCGCCTGGTGTCCGGTTCCAAGCTCGCTTTCTCACCTCCTTTGTGGCACAGGCACCTGCCTGTAATCAGGAACTTGGTGGCATAGTCATCCTGCCTGTGCTCAGGAACCTGGTGGCATAGGCATCCTGCCTGTGATCAGTAACTTGACAGCAGGCATGCCCGTCGGCACATGAGTAACTGTTTCTATCCGAAAGAGTGCCGTATCGGAAATCTAGATTGACGCCGCAAACGTTGACCACTTTTATCCGATAACCAGATTCTCGCGGTGAGAGACTCAACGGGTCTCCAGTCTTGTCGACGGTGAGCTGGTGCTAGTTCCCAGTGGACATTGAGCACAACAGTTGAATCATGTTGGACAGACTCATTGATCGTTCGGCTGGTGATTTACGAAGCGTAGTGCTGAGAATATCGCGAAAAACTTTGGGGATCACGACGGATGTCACTTGAGCGGATTCGTGCTGCGAGATTGTTTGGGCGAATGCGACTTCGAGACGTTTACCCGCGTTTGGCGGTTGCCCGAATAGAAACCAGTGAACCAACCCGCCGATTGCGTAGATGTCTGTTTTGAAGCTGATGGAACCGAAAGCCGGGTCAATTTGCTCGGGTGCCGCGAATCCAATCGTTCCACCGAGTACTGGCAAAGCCGATTTAGCGGACGCCTGTGAAAATCCAAAATCGGTGATCGTGATTCGATCGTGAGCATCAACGAGAACGTTGCTCGGCGTCAGGTCGCCGTGAATCAGTCCTACTTGATGCACCGCTTGGATCGCCTCGCATATTTGCACGAGCCATCTGATCCACTGTTGCTCTTTTGCGGCAGTGGCATTTTGAAGTGAGTGTCCGTCAATCCACTCGCTAATGACGTACGGACCGCCGTGTGGGGACTCGCCATATCCGAGGTAGCGAATGACACCTGGATGACTAACCTGCGACGCGATATCAATCTCGCGCAGGAACGACTGGCGTGCGTCTTCGATTTGCCAAAACGCTTTGCGAAGGAATTTGACAGCTACGGTTCGGCCGTCGGATTGCATCCTGGCGAGATAGACTTTTCCAAATCCGCCGCTGCCGATCAACTTGCCAAGTACAAACTCGTTGTAGTTGACGCGCGGCAATACCGGCGGGCTTCCTGCCGCGAGTGCGGTCTTTCCGGCGATTGCGGAGTTCGGAGCGAGCAGTTTGCGTATTCGCGACAGGCGACGCCGTACGGTTCGTTCGTCGATCCCCAGCGACTCGGCTAGCTCTCGCTGCGTCTGGCCGAATAGCAAACCCTCGACGATCGCAAACAGTTCGTCGGTCAGTTCTGACTTCAACGTAGCGAGAAAAGCGTCCGCGTCGTCTTCGGCATGGGAGTCGTCAACGATGGCGATCTCACTATCGAGCGGGAGTCTTTTCTGACCGCCGCCGCGCTTGATGGCTGACTGATGCTCGATAGATCGAGCCATTTTGCGGCGTGCGAATGTCGCGAGCAGTCGCCACAGCGAAACACTGCCACTGACCTGAATGCGACTGTGCCTCGCGGCATCAAAGAAACTTCCCATTGCGGATTGAACGACTTCACCCGGATCAATCGCGGACTGGTAGCGACGGCTGAGTCGGCTAGCGACTAGAGCCACCAAGCGTATCGCGTAGCGGTCGAATAAGACTTCGGCGGCTCGCTCGTCGCCTGATTTCCACTCGCGCAGCAACCAACCATCCGGACGATCCGTGATCGACTCGGGAAAATCAGAATTTTTTTCGTGGCTGGTGTCCGGTTCCAAATTCGCTTTCTCACTTCCTTTGTGGCATAGGCATCCTGCCTGTGATCAGGAACTTTGTGGCATAGGCATCCTGCCTGTGATCAGGAATTTGACAGGCTGGAAGCCTATCCCACTTTAGGAGACACAAGAATGGCGATGGTGGTTACACAGCCCTGCATTGGGTGCAAAGACAAAGCGTGCTTGCCGGTTTGCCCGGTCGAATGTTTTCACACGAGCGAAGACGAACCCATGGTCTACATCGACCCCGACGAATGCATCGACTGCGGAGCCTGCGTGCCTGAATGCCCAACCGAAGCGATCTTCTACGAAGACGATGTGCCGGACCCATGGAAAGGATTCATCGAAATCAACGCGAAGAAGTCACAGGAATGCCCGTCGGCACATGAGTAACTGTTTCTATCCGAATGAGCGCCGTATCGATGATCTAGATTAAAGCCGGGAACGTGGACCACTTTCTTCGGATAGAACTCTGAGACTTCATAACCTGGAGGTCTGCGTCGTACAAAGACAACAGAGACCTTTGGTCAGAATCGGACCGCGGAGCGTTCCGGCGACAATCGGATAGTACTTTCCCTGAGACACCCAGAGAGAACTTTGGCCGGCCAGCGATGACGTAAGTCCTTGCCAGATAAGCGGTAAACAACGAAAAAAGCCGGCGTCAGTCCATGGGACCAACGTCGGCTTGTTCGTTAACCCGGCGGTCGGAGTAAACCGTCCAGATTCTAAAAAGTTGAGCGAACCGAACCTCT
>NZ_JAMYFE010000027.1 GCF_024129865.1 Stieleria tagensis
AAAACTCACGCGTCGGGTTGTGATAAAAAGCGCTGGCTTCAAAACGAACCAGCGGGGCTGCGTCCTAGAGATCAAACCGCACGGTGGTTGGGCCGCCGGGCTGGGAATCCACGCTGACTCGTTTGCCGACCAATGCGGCGCGGCCTTTCATGGATCGAATTCCGAACCGGCTGGTCGGCACTTGTAGCGGATCAAAGCCTTCGCCATCGTCTACGATCAAAATCGCGTCCTCCTGACAGCGGATCGAAATCGAATCCGACTTGCCATGTCGCAGCGCATTGCGAACCGCTTCGATCAGCACTCGATAGGCTGATGTGGCCACATCGCGTTCCCAATGGGGGTCGCAGACGGGGCTGGTTGCTGCCACGGTCCAGACGGTTTCTGCTTGGTCGCCACAGATTCTGGCCACGGTGTCTTTCGCGGCGGCCAACCAAGTCAGTTGATCTAATTCGGGCGGATAGATTTCTGTCAGCAGGTTACGACCGAGCACCAGCGCCTCTTGCAGCCACTGCTGTGCCTGCGTGATTCGCTGGGCGTCGTCGTCACTAGCAGCCGAGACGGATTGCAATTTAGCCGATGCGGCAAAGATCAACGGTAACAGGCGGTCGTGCAGATCGTGTCCGATCTGCGCCCGTTCGGCGTCAATGATTTGTGCCGGCGTCTGAACTCGCACGCCACCATCGGCGTTGTTCAACCGAACCAGCCCTTCTTGTCAAAGCTGGAAATCGCCTTCTCCTCGGTCGCTTGAATATCAAACAACTTGTTCAGGCGAGTGATCTTGAACACTTCCAGCACGTTGGGAGAAACATCGCAAAATTTCAGTGCGACTCCCTGCGCCTTGCAGCCTTTGTTCAACATCACCAACTTGGTGATCATCGCGGACGACATGAAGGAGACGCCGCGAAAGTTGATCAGCATCTTTTTGTGGATCGCTTGCGGGACCGCTTCTTGCAGTTCGCGGCCGACTAATTCGATCCGCTGGCTATCGAGAATCTTGCTATCCAAGAAACCGACAACCAGTATCTCACCGTTTGTTTCCGTTGTGGTGGCCGACATTTACGCAGTTTGGAATGAGGGGTGACTAGCGAGTGCGTTAAGTCGTTCAATGCGATACGCACCCTCAATCGAACTTCGATAGATTACCACCGTTGGTCACCGATAGCAATTCGCCCGAGGCCTTGATCAGTCGGACTTGCGAAAAACACTTGCCGCGTCCACGATCACCGTGTTCACCGCGGGGTTATATTGCGCGGATCCGGTGACATAGACGACGTCACCTTTCTGCAATCCCAGCGTCTGTCGCGGATCACCGGCCAGAACCTTCCCGTCGTCGCCACGAAACTGAACGATCGCTTTCGGGGCGTTCTTCAAACGATGGGCACAGAACGGGCAGTTGTCGGCGTGATCGGGGTCGTCGGCGGCATGCCCCTCGTCGGGCATTTCGGACAACATGAACGCCATTTCACCAGGTTGGAACGGGTCCATGTCGCCGGCGTCGATGCGGCCGGCCAACACGGTTGCAATCGCGTCGGTGCCGGAATCTTTGATTTCGGTTGGTGTCATCGTTGGGCCGTCCGGTTGCTCGGCAGACACCATCGGAGTCGTTGTGATTGCCCGGGTCGCTGTGGCCGGGCTGGACGCCGAATGGTCGGCCGTCGGGCTGGCGGAATCACAGCCACCCACAACCGCTAGCAGGATTACCCCGCTGACGGCTCGCAGCGAACCAACCCCGGTGATTCGATTAACAAACATCACTTGCTCGCTTTGGTCAACGTTTCAACCGCCGCATCGATCGACGCGCTAACGTCATCGTACGACTTGCCTTTGCTTTTCGATTCGTCGCTGCCATGCAGTCCTAAATCGACCGCCGAGTAGTCATCCATCAGAGATTTGACGGCTGCGACGGTTTGGTCTTTTTGCTCTGACGGATCTTGTTTTTCCACCAGCGTTTGCGTTGCAATCAGGACGGTGCCGATGTGGTGCAGCGGTCCGTGTGCTGCTTCGGCATCCCCTGCGGCGAAGCCGTCACGAATCTCGTCGCGCAATGACGTGATTTCTTCGACTGCTTCGGCCAGCGATTCGAAATCGTGGTCGTGGTCGCCGTGGTCATGCCCGCCGTGATCGTCATGGCTATGGTCGCCCGCTTTGTCATGATCGTGACCTGCATGATCGCCATGGTCATCGTGGTCGTGATCTGCACTTTCACTGACTTCGCTGACAGTGGTCGTTGCCTGCTTGCCACAACCTGGCAGCACTGCCAATCCAAATGCAGCCGCCAACAGTCCGGCGGGCAACGAGAATGATTTTACGATCGATGACTGAAGCAACATGGAACCAAGGTCCGGTTGGGGAAAGAGACAGGTAGAAAACGTTTGAGGCAGTGGTGCAGACGATGTCAGTCTACAGATTACCACGTTCTACGTTCGAATTGCCATTCGGTTCAGCCCGCTGGCCAGGGATCGTTGGAACCTGTTCTGTGTTGTCGCCGGTAGCGGATCCCACCGCCGTTCTGACCGACTGAACCCTGGTGGGACGGCGATTTCCCACAAGTTTGGTTTGATCACCCGCTAAATCCCTCGCTGGCGCGTTTCGAAGTTGCGCATTTGCGTGGAGCATTGGTTTTTGGTAACCCGACGCGTGAGCGAGGGATCCCGTTAACACCCTAAATCCCTCGCTCACACTTCGGGTTACCGTAAAGCGTTGGCCTCAAAACTGACGCGCCGGGTTGCCATCTGTGGGTAATCGCCAACCCTGGTGGGGTCGGCTACAAAAAATTCTGTTGCGCAGTTCTTATTTGCGGCTATTTCGGCGTCGATCCGACTCTTTCAGCAAGATCTTGCGCAGGCGAATATTCTCCGGCGTGACCTCGACCAATTCGTCGTCTTCGATGTACTCCAGGGCGGTTTCGAGAGACATGTCGCGTGGCGGTTTCAAGATCACATTTTCGTCGCTACCGGAAGCCCGCATGTTGGTCAGTTTCTTCTCCCGGCAAGGGTTCACGTTCATGTCGTTGTCGCGAACATTTTCGCCCACGATCATGCCCTCATAAACTTCCACACCGGGGGGCACAAACAACTCGCTGCGATCTTGCAGTGCAAACAATGCGAAGGGCATGGTTTTCCCACTTAGCATCGAAATCAAGACACCGTTGGCGCGACGGGGGACTTCGGGTTCCACCGGGCGATAGCTGTCAAAACGGTGGTGAATCACAGCGGTTCCGCGTGTCGCGTTCAACAAACGGGTCCGCAATCCGATCAAACCACGCGAAGGAATCAGGAATTTCAACAGGCTGTATTCGCCACGCTGCTTCATTTCTTCCAAGGCACCGCGTCGTAGTCCGACCAATTCCATCACCGGTCCCATCGCTTCGGTCGGCACTTCGACTCGCAATGATTCGAACGGCTCGTGTGGCTTGCCGTCGATCTCACGGTTGATCACCCGGGGCTTGCCGACACTCAATTCAAAGCCTTCGCGACGCATCGTTTCGATCAGGATCGCCAAGTGCAGGACGCCTCGGCCTTTGACCGCATAGGACTCTGTCCCCGGGATCATTTCCACTCGCAGGGCAACGTTTCGCTCGAGTTCTTTTTCCAGGCGACCTTTGATTTGTCGCGTCGTGACGTATTTGCCTTCACGACCCGCCATCGGCGAGGAGTTTACCGCGAACACCATTTCCAGTGTCGGCTCGTCGACCGCCAGACGCTCGATTGGGTTGTTGGCGTCGACAGCCGAAATGGTGTCGCCGATTTCGACGCTTGCCAATCCTTCGATTGCAACAATGTCGCCGGCGCGAGCGGTTTGGGTTTTCGCGCGGCCGAGATTGTCAAACACATACAGACCCGCAATCTTTTGCTTGACGACACCGTCTTTTTGGTGCAAATCGATCGTCTGGCCTTCGCGGATCGTTCCACCTTCGATACGTCCGACCGCGATCCGGCCCACGTACTCGCTCCAGTCCAGTGTGGTCACCAGCATCCGCAGCGGCGCGTCGACTTCAATTTCGGGGCCTGGCAAATGGTCCACCAGCAGATCCAGCAAGGGGCGCATGTCGTCGTTGACAACCGCCGGGTCGGTGGTCGCATAGCCGGCTTTCGCGCTGGCAAAAACATAGGCCACTGAATCCAGCTGGTCTTCGCCCCCCAGATCCGCCAACAATTCCAAAGCCTCGTCGAGCGCTTCGAGCGAGCGGGCGTCGGGGCGATCGATTTTGTTAATCACAATGATTGGTTTGACACCCGCGGCCAGCGCTTTCTCCAACACGTAGCGCGTCTGTGGCATCGGGCCTTCGGCTGCGTCGACCAGCACCAAACAACCGTCGGCCATGGTGACGACTCGTTCGACTTCGCCACCGAAATCCGCGTGCCCGGGGGTGTCGATCAGATTGATTTTGGCATCGCGGTACGGGATCGCGATGTTCTTTGACAAAATCGTGATCCCACGTTCTCGTTCCAGGTCATTCGAATCGAGGATCCGTTCGCCTTTGAGTTCCGTGTCGCGAAACTGGCCGCTCTGACGCAGCAAGCAATCGACCAAGGTGGTTTTTCCGTGGTCGACGTGGGCAATGATGACGACGTTGCGAATGTCGGAACGGCGATCGGTGAGAATGTTGGACACGAAGGTGGCGTTTGTAAGTGATGCGGTGGGGTAATCAGATGGTCCACACGCCGGAAAGACTCAAAAGCCAACCGGAAATGCAGTGCCAACAACGCAGTTCAGCCCCTGCGGAACCGTGCAAAGTGCCGCTACGAAATGAAGATCTGCGCCAAGCCGAACCGCGGGCAAAACTTTTTTTGCATCCACGGTCGGCTGATAGTGAATCCGGTTGAACGGTTTTTCGCTAGACCTTTCGTCGCTTGCGCCTGCGGGCGCCGGTAACCGCTCGCACAGGCGTTCTCTGGCCCCTAATGTCAGCTGCCTCAGACAGTTGCTCGACTCTTGTTGTCTGCCGTTGCGAGTTCGGGTCAGCTATGTAATATTCCAAGCAAGACGACTTTGCATGATTTCGACGGCCCGCTAGTAGTAGCGGGCATTTGCTCGCCACTTGCTTGTGAAAAATATCACAAAGTCCCTGGTGTCTGCACCCGGCTTCAGCGCACGCTCACGCTTGTTTCGAACCACATGATCACGATCAAAGAGGGATTGGATCTTCCGATCCTAGGCAATCCCGCCCAGCATATTGAAGTTGCCAAAGCCGTCACCCAGGTGGCGCTCCTTGGCGATGATTACATCGGCATGAAGCCAACGATGTTGGTGTCGCCCGGTGACAAGGTGAAATTGGGTCAAGCCCTGTTCACCGACAAAAAGAATCCCAGTGTGACCTACACGTCGCCTGCCGCCGGCACGGTGGCGGATGTGATTCGCGGCGAGAAGCGAAAATTCGAAGCGGTCGTGGTTGACGTTGATCCGTCGCCCTCGGAAGCCGACAGCGTCAGTTTTGACGTTGGCGATGCGTCGAGTCTGGACGCCGCGGGGCTGACCGAATTGTTGACCGCCAGCGGTTTGTGGACTGCGTTTCGCACCCGGCCCTACGGCAAAGTTCCGGTGCCGGGAACGATGCCCAGTTCGATCTTTGTCCAAGCGATCGACACCAATCCACTGGCAGCTTGTCCGGCCACCGCGATGGCGGACCGCAAAGACCAGTTTCTGTTGGGACTCAACGCAATCACGCGGCTGACGTCCGGGCAAGTTCATGTTTGCAAAGCCCCGGGGACCGAGATTCCTGGCGAGACCGTTGACGGCGTCACGGTGACCGAATTTGGCGGTCCGCATCCGGCCGGTCTGGTTGGCACGCACATTCACGAATTGGACCCGGTCGGACCGACAAAATCGGTGTGGTACCTGGGTTATCAAGATGTGATCGCAATCGGTGCCTTGTTGATGACGGGGAAACTGGACGTGCGACGCGTGATTTCGTTGGCCGGCCCGGTGATCGACAAACCGCGGCTATTGGAGACGCGAATCGGCGCCGACATCAGCCAACTGGTTGACGGTGAAATCAGCCAAGACGTGAAAGTGCGTCAGATTTCTGGATCGGTGTTGTGCGGTCGCACGGCAACCGCGCCGCACAATTTCTTGGGTCGCTACCACACCCAGATTTCGGTGATTCAAGAAGGCGACGACCGAGAATTCCTGGGCTGGCAAATGCCGGGCTTCGACAAATTCAGCACCACCCGCGTCTATGCTTCGGCGATGCTGCCGAACCAAAAATACGCCTTCACCACCACCACCGGCGGCAGCGAGCGTGCCATGGTTCCACTGGGGACTTATGAGCGAGTGATGCCACTGGACATTCTGCCGACGCAGTTGTTGCGGGCGTTGATCGTTCGCGACACTGACCAAGCACAGCAATTGGGCGCGTTGGAATTGGAAGAGGAAGATTTGGCGCTGTGCACCTTCGTCTGCCCAGGCAAATACGAATACGGTTCGCTGCTCCGTGAAAACTTGAGCACGATCGAACGCGAAGGCTAACGGATCGATGTCCTCTGCCGCTAATAACACACACTCAAAACCATCCGTTTTCGGACAACATTGACCAATGAAAGCACTCCGCGCTGCTCTGGACAAAGTCCACCCGCTGTTTGACAAGAAACAAGGCGGCCCGCTGCAGATCGCGTACCCGGTGTACGAAGCGTTAGACACGTTTTTGTACACGCCGGGCGAAGTCACCCACGGGCAAACGCACGTGCGTGACAGCATCGATCTAAAGCGAATGATGATCACCGTTGTCATGGCACTCGTGCCGGCAACACTGTTCGGGATGTGGAACGTGGGCTATCAAGCCAACACCACCATCCAACGTGCCGTCGAAGCCGGCGAACGATACGTCGGCGATTGGCACTACACCGTTCACCATGCCCTCGGGTTCACAAATGACCCGAATAGTATCGCCGATAATTTCGTGCTCGGCGCAATCTTCTTTCTACCGATGTACATCGTGTGCATGTTTGTCGGTGGCCACATTGAAATGGTTTTCAGTGTGCTGCGAGGACACGAGATCAACGAAGGCTTTTTGGTCACGGGACTGCTGTTTCCGTTGACCTTGCCGCCGTCGATTCCGTTGTGGCAGGTTGCCGTGGGCATTGCCTTTGGGGTGATCGTGGCCAAGGAGGTGTTCGGTGGGACCGGGCGTAACTTCTTGAACGTGGCACTGACCAGCCGGGCGTTCCTGTATTTTGCTCACGCCGGCGAAATCAGTGGCGATAAAGTTTGGACGGCGGTTGATGGTTACAGCGGTGCCACCGCACTCGGCCAAATGGCGACGGCCCAAGCCGATGTGTCAGGCGAAACCAACGCCGCGATCGCATCGCTCAGTAACGTTGATTACGCACTGGGTGCGGCCGATCCGGTCACCTGGAGCGAACCGATCACTTGGACCGCTGCCTTTCTAGGAACCATCCAAGGTTGTGTGGGCGAAACCAGCACGCTGATGTGTTTGATCGGAGCCGCGATCTTGATCGGTGCCGGCATCGGATCCTGGAAAATCATGGCGGGCGTCGTCGGTGGTGTGACCCTGACCGCGCTGTTCTTGAACGGCGTCAGCACGCACACCAATCCGATGATGGACGTGCCGTTTTATTGGCACTACGTCATTGGCGGTTTGGCATTTGGATTGGTGTTCATGGCGACCGACCCTGTCAGTGCATCCATGACCGAAAAAGGAAAATGGATCTACGGCGGGCTGATCGGTTTTATGACTGTTTTGATTCGATGTATTAACCCAGCATTCCCCGAGGGAATCATGCTGGCGATCTTGTTCGGCAACGTATTCGCGCCGCTGATCGATTACTTCGTTGTTTCGTTGAACGTTCGTCGGAGGATGTCGCGCTATGCCGCAACGTGATTCAGTAGTCGGAACCCTGTTGACGGCCACCGTCCTGTGCGTCGTCTGCTCACTGGTCGTCAGTGTCGCAGCCGTTGGGCTCAAGGACAAACAGGAACAGAACAAAACCCTGGACCGCCAAAAGAACATTTTGGACGCGGCCGGTTTGGCCGTCGGTGAGTTCGGTAAGCCGTCCAGTGAGCTCAGCAAAGATCAAATCGATGACCTATACAAACGGGTCAGCGAGCAGCTGGTGGATTTGGAAACCGGCAAAGTCGTGACGGACATGAATGTGGCCGATTACGATCCGCGTGAAGCTGCCGAAAAGAAAGACTCCAGCATCGAAATCACCAATCCTGAATTCGATCCAGGTGTCAAACGTCGCGAGAAGATTGCCAAGATCTATCTGGTCGGCAAACAGGGGGAAGAACCCACCCTGGAGAATTACCAACAGATCGTGTTGCCGGTTTACGGCAAAGGCCTGTGGTCAACACTGTACGGTTACTTGGCCCTCAAACAGGACTTGAAAACCATCCAAGGTTTGACGTTCTACGAGCATGCCGAAACACCCGGATTGGGTGGCGAAGTCGACAACCCGGCTTGGAAGTCCCAGTGGGAAGACAAATCGCTTTATGACGCAGACGGCAATCCGGCGGCGTTGGTCTACAAAGGATCCGCGCCCAGCGATAACCCCTATGCAGTTGATGGTCTGTCCGGAGCGACGATCACCAGTCGCGGCGTGACCAATTTGTTGCGTTACTGGGCCGGCGACAACGGGTACGGACCGTTTCTCAAAGCTTTGAAGAACGACACGAACACTTCATCCCAGACGGCAGGAATCTAACCATGGCCGACTCCAAATCAAAATCAGTACTCTTCGACCCATTGGTCAGCAACAACCCGATCGCGTTGCAAATCCTAGGGATTTGTAGTGCGTTGGCGGTGACGACCAAGATGGAAACGTCGATCGTGATGGCCATCGCGGTGATTGCGGTCACCGCATTCAGTAACTTGGCCGTCAGTGCGATCCGCAACTACATCCCCAGCAGCATTCGGATCATCGCACAGATGACCGTGATCGCATCGCTGGTGATCGTGGTGGACCAGATCCTTAAAGCTTATTTCTTTGACATCAGCAAGCAACTTTCGGTCTTCGTCGGACTGATCATCACCAATTGCATCGTGATGGGACGTGCCGAAGGATTTGCGATGAAAAACAAACCCGGCCTAAGTTTCTTGGACGGTGTCGGCAACGGTCTCGGATACGGCATGGTGCTGCTGTTTGTGGCGTTCTTCCGTGAACTGCTCGGCAGTGGCACGCTGATGGGTTACGTCATCCTGCCGCTGGACCGAAACGGTGGTTGGTACGCTCCGAACAACCTGATGCTGTTACCACCAAGTGCATTCTTCTTGATCGGCCTGTTGATTTGGTTGATCCGAGCTATCAAACCGGAACAAATCGAAGAAGCCTAAGGAAATACGATGTCTGAAATCATTGAAACTCACCTCAGCATTTTGCTGAAAGCGGTCTTCGTCGAAAACCTGGCGCTCGCATTCTTCTTGGGAATGTGCACGTTTCTGGCGATCAGCAAGAACGTCAAAACCGCGCTTGGTCTGGGCATCGCCGTGATCGCCATCGAAGCGATCACCGTTCCGGCCAACCAAGTCATCTATTCATGGTTCCTGAAAAAGGGTGCCATGTCGTGGCTGAATCCGATGATCTCGACCGAAACGATTGACTTTTCGACGGTCGATCTCTCGTTCTTGGGATTCATCAGTTTCATCGGCGTGATCGCCGCAATGGTTCAAATCCTGGAAATGTTCTTGGATAAATTTGTTCCTTCGCTCTACAACACACTCGGCATCTTTTTGCCGCTGATCACCGTTAACTGTGCCATTCTTGGCGCGTCGCTGTTCATGCAAGAACGAAACTATTCGTTTGCCGAATCGTGCACGTACGGATTGGGATGTGGAATCGGATGGGCACTGGCCATCGTCGCCTTGGCTGGTATTCGAGAAAAATTGAAATACAGCGACGTCCCACCACCGCTCCGCGGACTGGGAATCACGTTCATCACCGTGGGTCTGATGGCCCTAGCGTTCATGTCGTTCAGCGGAATTCAGCTGTAATAGCGATGCCGATCTTTTCGTCCGACTACGGTCGGACGCACAACGAGCCTTAATCCTCACAACACTACCGATCTGAAATGGTAACCGTTCTCCTAGGCATCACGATGTTCACCGTTGTCGTCGTGGCATTGGTGGTCTTGATCCTGGGCGCGAAAGCACAACTTGTCGCGTCCGGCCCCGTCAAAATCATGATCAACGATCAAAAAGAGATCGAGATCCCCGCCGGCGGCAAGCTGCTGGGCGCACTGGCCGATGCCGGCGTGTTTGTCTCCAGTGCCTGCGGTGGCGGCGGCACCTGTGCCCAGTGCAAGGTCAAAGTGACCGAGGGCGGCGGCGAGATCCTGGCGACTGAAAAGGACCACATCAACAAGAAAGAAGCCGCCGAGGGCGAGCGTCTGTCTTGCCAAGTGGCTGTCAAACAAGACATGGTCGTCGAAGTCCCCGCCGAAGCGTTTGATACCAAGAAATGGAATTGCACGGTCAAAAGCAACGACAACGTGGCCACATTCATCAAAGAGTTTGTGCTCGAGTTGCCGGAAGGCGAAGACGTCAATTTCCGTGCCGGTGGCTACATTCAAATTGAATGCCCCCCTCACGTCGTCAACTACAAAGACTTTGATATCGACGAAGAGTATCACGAGGATTGGGACAAATACGATATTTGGCGATTCGTTTCCAAGGTCGATGAACCCGTGATCCGTGCCTACTCGATGGCCAACTATCCGGGTGAAAAAGGCATCATCATGCTGAACATCCGCGTGGCTTCCCCGCCGCCGCGCAATCCGGAATTGCCACCGGGCAAGATGAGTAGCTGGATCTTCAGCCTGAAACCAGGCGACAAAGCGACCATCAGTGGCCCCTACGGCGAATTCTTTATCAAAGACACCGATGCGGAAATGGTTTACATCGGTGGTGGTGCGGGTATGGCACCGCTGCGAAGTCACATCTTTGAATTGTTCAAACGCCAAAAGACCGATCGTAAAGTCAGTTACTGGTACGGCGGTCGAAGCCTGCGTGAGTTGTTCTACATCGATCACTTCCGTGAAATCGAAAAGGACTTCCCGAACTTTAAATTCAACATCGCGTTGTCCGATCCGTTGCCCGAAGACAACTGGGACGGATACAAAGGATTCATTCACCAGGTGTTGCTGGACAACTACCTAAGCACTCACCCGGCGCCGGAGGACATCGAGTATTACATCTGTGGTCCGCCGATGATGAACCAGGCCGTGTTCCGTATGTTAGATGATCTGGGCGTTGAACCAGAAAACATCGCCTACGATGACTTTGGCGGCTGATCCAACCCAAGTCCAGATGGTTATCCCCATGATGATTTCACAAACGCGGCGAGCGATGCAGTTCGTCGCGTTTTGCGTTTGTCTCACTTCGCTGTTGCCGTTTGACAGCGCCGGCCGTTGTAGCGCCCAACAGTCGCCCCCGGCAGCGCCGCGGCAGTTCAGCGGCCGTACGATGGGCACCACTTACATGGTCAAAGTGGCTGGTGCCGACTCGGTCGACGACGACACGTTGCGGTTAACGATTGATGGCGAGCTTCGATCGGTCAGCGACCAAATGTCCACCTATCTGAAATCGTCGGAGATCACGGGGTTTAACGAATCAACGAGCACGGATTGGTACAATGTCAGTCCCGAGTTTGCACATGTGGTTTCCGTGGCACAAGAGATTGCCGTGAAAACCGAGGGTGCCTTTGATGTGACGGTCGAACCATTGGTCAATGCCTGGAGTTTTGGTCCGGACGAGCGTTCCAACACGGTGCCTGATGCGGCTCAGATCAAGACCTTGCTCGAATCGATTGGCTACAGCAAATTGGAAGTTCGACAGCAGCCGCCCGCGCTGCGAAAGTCGATCCCACAGCTGCAAATTGATCTGTCGTCGATCGCCAAAGGGCACGGCGTGGATCGGGTCGTGCAAGTTTTGCAGGAACTAGGCGCAGAGAACGTATTTGTTGAAATCGGTGGCGAAGTTCGCACGCACGGGCAGAAACCGTCGGGGGCTTGGCGAGTCGGAATCCAGTTGCCTGATGCGGTTGGAGAGTCGGTGATGGTGGCGCATGCCATGCAGCCGACCGATCCAGCCGGCAACGCCATGGCGACTTCGGGCGACTACCGAAACTTTTTCACGGTCGACGGGAAACGGTATTCGCATACCATCGATCCCCGTACCGGATCGCCGGTCAATCACGATTTGGCGTCCGTCACGGTTGTTGCCAAAACGTGTATGGAAGCGGATGCATGGGCGACCGCATTGAACGTCGTCGGCCCCGGTCCAGCGTTGGCGCTCGCAGAACAAAACCAACTGAACACATTGCTGGTTTCACGCAGCCAGCCGGAGCAATATGAAATGGCCGGAACAGGAGTTTTAGCGCAGTACGCTCAAACCGCTGCCGCTGCAGCAGACGCCACTTCAAAAAACTGGGTGTCAACTTTGTTGCCCGTCGTGCTGCTCAGTTTCGTTGTTTTTGCGATCATCCTGTTTTCGATGGCGATCGGTGTGTTGTTCGGCCGCAAATCGATCAGTGGTTCCTGTGGCGGACTCGCCAGCAAGACCAACGAAGACGGCAGCACCAGTTGTTCGTTGTGCAGCAATCCCTCGGACGCCTGCAAAGAATTACGAGACAAGATGGCTGAATCGAAGCACTAGTCCGGACGATGGAATGTT
Source organism: Stieleria tagensis (assembly GCF_024129865.1). GTDB lineage: Bacteria > Planctomycetota > Planctomycetia > Pirellulales > Pirellulaceae > Stieleria > Stieleria tagensis. The sequence continues at coordinate 12,629 of NZ_JAMYFE010000027.1, forward strand.
TGTCGTGATGAACCGTGAGCGAGCGCTCAACGGCTGATGAACCAGCCGGGCTAGCTGACGAGTTTCCAAAGTCGCTGATCCAATAACGAATCGGCGACCAAGAGGGCGCCACTGAACTCTTGCGTGCGAGTGTGTTCGTTGGGGATGGCGACGACCTGGGCCCCTGCGGCGACTCCCGCTGCGCATCCGTTGCCGCTGTCTTCCAAAACCAGCATTCGATTTGGTTCGAATCCAAAACGCTGGGCGGCGGTTAAATACATTTCCGGGTGGGGTTTACCATGAGTCACGTCGTCGCCGGTCAAGACGAACTGCAGTGAATTCCGCCAGTCCAGTTCGGCAAAAATCACGTCGACCCAAACACGTCGGCTGCTGGTCGTCAGCGCAAACGGCACGGAAGATTGCTGTAGATGTCCGATCCACTGCTCTAAACCGGGCATAGGTCGCAATAGTTGGGGCAATAGTTCACCATACAGCTGATCGGATTCTTGAAGCAGGTCCGCGGGCTGATCATTCAATTTGTGAAACGCGATCATCTGCTCAACGGCCGCCGTGCCGATCCGCCCCATCATCCGTGCCTGTAGCGCGGCGCAATAGCGATGTCCACGGCGCTGTAGAATGGTATCGCCCACCTGCCAATAAATCCGTTCGGTATCGAACAGTAAACCATCCATGTCCAGTGCGACACCGGCGATCGGCAGGCTCGGTTCGCTGTCGTGGCGCTGGTGAATCGGTTCCAATGACTGTTCCGGCAAAGTTGTCATTTCCTGTCTCTTTCGCGTTTGTGTACTCGCAGTGTCCGAATCGGTCGACCGAATTCTTACCAACTGGTCCATCGATGGAACAGGCCCACTGACGCGAGGCATCAGCGAGGTCAGTACGTCGGGATGGATCGATCCCGACGCCGCACATTGGAACATCGAAGCCTATTTGCCGATCGAAACACACACCTTGATTGGCTATCTGAAACAGCGATACGGCCGGACGGGGGATCAATCGAGACCTTGGGAGCTCGATTTCCAGCCGGCGATCGAGCGAATCATCGCACATATCGATGGTCAGATTTCCCAGCACCATTCACAGTTTTCCGACCGCTACCAAGGTGTCGATCCCGATAGCGATTGCAAGACACCGGCATCGGTGGAGTCGGATCCGGCGGAAAATAAGGGCGATGACCTGATGCAGCTATGTGACCGGATCCTGATCGATGCGGCGTACAGCAAGCTGACACAAGATGACATTGAAAAGTGCGTTGGGGTTTCCAGCCACTGGGGTGTGGCGATGACTGCGAACTTCACTCTGTTTCGCAATCTGGCCGTTTACACCCGAGGCGACATCATCGGCCGCCGCTGCAAACGTGGGCTGCGGAGTTTCTATCGCATGCAGATGGTCGACGTGGCGATCTACCAGCGTCTGGTTGTGCTGTTCCAATTGAATGACGATCACGATCGGGGCGAAACCCTGTCGGCCGGCGATTTTCACATCCGGATTTTTAAGAACATCCCCAAACAAGATGTCGACATGCTGTTGCCCGGCACTTCCGTGCGGCTTAGCAAACTGGATCGAGCCAAGGTGATTGTGCCCAGTTTGGGCGGCTGGCTGTTGTCGTTGCAAAAAATATCCAAGTTCGTCTTGGTGACCTTGGCACTTGCCGCCTACTACTCAACCGCTTTGGTGATCGGATTGATTTTGGCGGCGATCGGCTACGTCGTGAAAAGCTTCTTCAGTTATTTCCAGACCAAGAACCGTTACTTGCTGGATCTGACCCGCAATCTCTATTTTCAAAAACTGGACACCAATGCGGGGGCCGCGTTCCAAATCATCCAGCAATCGCGACGTCAGACCAGCAATGAAGCCGTGTTGTGCTACTTTGCACTCGCCACCGAGACTGAACCGATCAGTCGACGTCGTCTGCGGCGAAAATGTGAGCGGCTGATTCGCGAGGCCATTGATGTCGAAATTGACTTTCGAATTGACCGCGCGATCGAACCGCTGCGTGAACTGGGGCTGGTTCACGAAACCGACGACCAAAAGCTGTTCGGAACGTGATCGTTTTGCGGTGCCGCTTGATCAGGGACGCTACAGTTGCAACACGACTTGGGTGGTGACCTGCGATTGGGCCCCTTTCGGTTTTCCCGCGCTCAACGCCTGGGCGGTGATCGTGAACTGCTGTGGTTGATTGCTGATCAACACAATTTGATAGTCGATCGATTCGCCTGGACGCATCGTCCCAATTTCAGCCAGATAGACCTGGTCGCCGGCGATCTGGAATTTTCCCAGTGATGGTGCCAGGGGTTGGGTGACCGACTGAATCTGTACGCCCAGCGGTTTGTTAAACACGATGCGAACGTTGCCGTCGGGTTGTGAACCGGGGTTGGTCACCCGCAACTGGTAACGAATCGGCGTGTTGACTGCGACCGGAGTGGTCGGCCCGGCCAGGCTCAATCCGAGTGCCTGGGGTTGGACCTGCGGTGGAGGTGCTTGGGGCGGTGGGCCGCTCGGTGGTGGACCGGGGGTCGGGATCGGTGCGGGGCCAGCGGGAATCTGCGGCGGCGCACTTGCCGGTGGCAAATTCGGTCGAGGATCGCTGGGGGGGGTAACGGGTGCCGACGCTGGTGGCAAAATTTGAAACTCAACCCGTTGATTGTCACGGGCGCCCTGTTGCGAATCGACGGTCATCACAATGGTGCTGCGTTGATTGATCCCAATCGCTTGGAATTCTGTTTCAAGGATTTCACTGGAGTCAGGTTCCAATCGTGGAATCAACCATTCGATCAAATACTGACCCGGACGCGGAGTCGCCAAATGTTTATTGGTGGCACCGAGAGGGCGCATTTGCGGATCGTAGGCCATTGTGACTTTGACATTATCCAGTGGAATCTGCCCATCATTGATGACGATGCCACGGAACAAAGTTGAATCGCCAACCGCGGTCTGTTGCCGCCCGGTCAAGGTCGCGGTAACCGAAGGCGTTGGGACGGGTTTATTGATGACAATCACGCACGATTCGCTGCTGGTACGTTGGCCCGCATCGGCGGTTGCTTCGACGGTGATGCACCGTCGCCCCGCATCCGTGGGAATAAACGTGACTGCGACCGGCCAGGTTTGGCCCGGTTGCAAGGGCCCATTTTCTTTCGGCTTGCGTACACTTCGTTCGTTGCTCTCATGCAACATCCCGGAATCGCCTTGGGCGAACAACTGCAAGTTCTGCAGCGGACGCTCACCGGTGTTGCGAACGTCGATATTGAACGTCACCGATTGGCCGACCTCGTAGCGTTCTTGTTCCGGCGCGATACTCATTACCAGCGAGGGGCGGTACACATCGACCGTGACGGTGTCCGATGCGACTAGTCCGCCGTCAGCCCGCGCTTCAAAGGTCAATGGCAGGGAGGATTCCGTGACCATGTCAACGAACAAATCCAATTCAGTGCGTGGCGGCAGTTCCTGGAATTCCCAGACGACCGCGTTGGGCAGGTTGGTTGCAAACGAATCGGTGCTTGAGGCGCGAACACCGGCGGGAACCTGCAATGTCACTCGGACATTGCGAGCGGATTGGTCACCGGGGTTGGAAACGTTCGCGACCGCTTGAAAAGGGACACCAAAGGATGCAATTTGTGGTGCACCGGCACGAATCGCCAGTTGCGGCGCGCTCCAAGTGACAAAGGTCTGGCCGCGGCTAAGCGTCAACGTTGGGATATTGTCTGATTCGCCACCGGGACGAATGATTTGCATTTGAACCGTTGCGGTGCCAGCGGTTCCCGGTGTCGGGATCAGTTGCACGGTCGCATTGCCAACTTCATCGACGGTGGATTCAACGAACGACGATCCATTGGTACCGGCGAACGATGCCAACCCGGGCTGCATGATTTCGTAACGGACCTTCCATCCACGAGCCGGCAAGGTGCCTTCGGCGCGAGTCACGCGGGTCGTCAACGAAACGGGGGTCCCGGCGGGCACAATTTCGGTGCCTGGGTATTGCCAGCGTGCGTCGACCCAATAAATCGTCGAAGTGGCTTTGCGTTGATCCCAGCATTCACTCTCCGGTGCCAACACCGTGACTCGACTGGTCCCCTCGCTAGGGCTGCTGATCGTCAACCAGGTCTGTCCCTTTTCCAGTTGCACGTCGTCGCCCGAATTCAGGTTGCCTCGCGTGATTTTTGTCCGTTTGGTACTGGTGACACCAAACGCGTACGATGGATCATGCTTACTCGCCTTTTTGACCCGTGCAAATTTGTGTAACAGCCCGGGATCATCGTCGCCGACTTGGATGAACGTGCCCACACTGTCCGGAGTCAACATCCACTCGAGCGGTTCAGCCACTTGAAGGTAGCCGTCGTCACCGCAAATCCCAGACAGCAACATGACCTCGCCGCCAACCGGCGCGACGATCTTTTGCGGTGACAACAGAATGCATCCCCGTTTTCCACGTTTGGGTAGATGCATCAGGTCCGTCATATGGCATTCGTTGCCTAACAGCACCGCCGGCGGTCCGTCTTTGCAGTCGCCGGGGCAGGCTCCGCCGGGAACGCAGGGTTGGTTCGGCTGGCAACCGAGTTTTGGTGTCGGCGGACCAGGAACAACCGGCGCGGGTGTGATGCATTTTGGTGGCGCTGCCGGTTCCGGAAACGCCGACTGGGGAAAGATCCCGCCGCCTGGGGTGTGATGTTTGTGCAGGCAGCTGTGGCAGAACTTGAACGGGTCACCCAAACACTTCAGGCACTTGGAAAACTTGCCTTCACCGGCAGAACCCGGCAATGCAATGGTGGTCGTGGTCGGCAGCGGTGTGAAGATACAGCGGCCGCTAGAGTCAATCGCTGGCAATCGCAGATGAGAGCAACCGGATAAAGTCGGCAACGCCAGTCCGATCAGTAGCAACCAAACCCACGGACCAAGCAACGATCGGCGCAGCCCCCCGCCGATGCGATGAGCGCCGGCACGATGTGCCTGTGCTGGTACGTCGGTTGGGTTGAAGAAAGCGAACATCGGTTCGAGTCGGCCACGTGCAATAGAGTCGTCATCAGTCTCCTGTGTTGGAGACCTGGTCCGAGGAAACGTAGCACGCTGGTCGGGGGTATGATGCAAAAAGTCAACATGGAATGATGTGGAAAGGCAACGAGAGTGTGCGGGTTGAAACGGACGCGCCGGTCATGAAGCCATTGCTCCCTTCTCACGGCCGGATCTCAGCAAATCCGCTGGTGTGCCGTGAACCTTGAACCCATCAGGTTGGATCGTATTGCAGGGTCCAATGGTGCGTCTTGGGGATCAGGCAAGGCTGAGCGCAAAAAAAACGGGACAGAATCCCACATGGAGAATCTGTCCCTAGTCGTTGCAGCGGAGCGCTTCGCTGCAGTCGACGTATCATCGTTCTGCAGCGAACGTTCAGTCAATCAATTTCACTCTTCAGCTGCGGGGCGTCCGCCACGGTCACCGCCGCGTCCACCACGGTCGCCGCCACGGCCACCGCGATCGCCGCCACGTCCGCCGCGGTCGGCACCACCTGGTCCGCCGCGTCCACCGCCACCAAATCCACGTCGTTCGGGCATCTCAAAGGGCTTGCCTTTGAGTGTTTCGAGCTTCTTGGTTTGCTCGGGAGTCAAAACGGCCATCAGGGTCTTTTCGACTTCTTTTTGCGATTCTTCCATTGCCTCACGAGCTTTTTCGCGATCGCCGCTCTGGAAGATTTCACGAATCTTGCTGCCCATCTCTTCACGGGCTTCGTCGCTTTTGGTTTTCAGTTCCGCTTTCTGAGTGTCCGTCAGTTTCAACTCCTCAGCGACGCGTTCGTTCATCAAAGCGGCAACGCCCATGTTTTGAACTTCGATCTCTTGCAGGCGTTCCATTTGAGCAGGCGCCAGAACTTCTTCGAGTTGCTCGAGTGTTTTCTTTTCTGCTTCGGCGCGCTCTTTACGCATTTTCTCCATCCAGGCTTCCATCTTGGCGCGATTTTCGTCGCTGCGATCGCGGAAGTCGAAATCAGGACGCTCTGGGCGTGGCTGGTCTTCGGCAATCTTCTTCAGAGCTTCTTCTTGAGCGGGCTCCAAATCGATTTCTTTACGGACTTCATCGATGCGTAACAGGCCCACGACACTGACGCCACCACCAGGTCCGCCAAAGCCACCGCCGGGACCTCCAAAGCCACCGCCGCCAGGACGGCCGCCGCGTTGGGCCATCACGTCCGTCGCGCTAAACGCCAAAATTGCAGCAAACACCAGACCCATCGGGCCACGTGAAATCTTCATCGAATTAGATTCCCAGGGAAGTTTCGAACAGAAAAGTATTGAACGGTAGTTGACCGTGGCGCCATCTCAATTGCAGTCGACGGAGATCGATCCGCGACCCTGGCTACCTGCAGTTGAAACCACGCGGTATGGCCAGGGTTTCACGAAAGATCAGTTTTTTTGCAAAAGAAACTGCAAAAACCGCAGCATTACGAACGGATTGACAGAAAAATCTTAACTTATCCGCAGTTCTTAATGTCCGGTTCGGCCGCACCGTTGGAGTTCAACCTTTAGGTTGTGGCGTGTGGCAGCGTGGATGGGGGCCCCGGCACGCTAAAGCGTGAACTCCAACGGTTTGGAATGGTGCCGCACCGTTGGAATTCAACCTTTAGGTTGTGGCGTGTGGCAGCGTGGTTGGGAGACCCGGCACGCTAAAGCGTGAACTCCAACGGTTTGGAATGGTGCCGCACCGTTGGAGTTCAACCTTCAGGTTGCGGCGTGTGGCAGCGTGGATGGGGGGACCCGGCACGCTAAAGCGTGAACTCCAACGGTTTGGAATGGTGCCGCACCGTTGGAGTTCAACCTTCAGGTTGCGGCGTGTGGCAGCGTGGATGGGGGACCCGGCACGCTAAAGCGTGAACTCCAACGGTTTGGAATGGTGCCGCACCGTTGGAGTTCAACCTTTAGGTTGCGGCGTGTGGCAGCGCGGATGGGGTATCCGGCACGCTAAAGCGTGAACTCCAACGGTTCAGCGGGCGGCGGGGGTTAGGGCTTCAGCACTGGATTCTGTTGCAGTTCCTGCTGCGCACGTTGCAGAAACTGCATCGCTTCGATCGGCGTCATCGTGTCCAGATTCAAACGCTGTACCTGGCTCAAGATTGGGTGATCGGAAAATCCGAATAAGGTCAATTGATATTTCCCATTGGGGTCGTTGCGATGACCTTGGGGTGGGGAAATGGTGGGGCGATCGAGCGCGTCGCGGTGGTCCATCTCCAACTGCGCCAGCACGTCCTTGGCGCGCTCGTTGACCTCCGACGGAACGCCTGCCAAACGGGCGACATGAATGCCATAACTTTTGTCGGCTCCCCCAGGCACAATACGGTGCAAGAAGACGACTTCATCGTTCCATTCCTTGACCGCAACGTTCAGATTCGTCACGCGTGGCAACGATTCTTCTAATTGGGTGAGCTCGTGATAGTGCGTCGCAAACAGCGTCCGACATCCGACCTGTTCGTGGAGGTGTTCGGTGATCGCCCAGGCCAACGACAATCCATCGTAGGTACTGGTGCCACGTCCGATTTCATCCAGAATCACCAGTGATCGAGAGGTCGCGGTGTTTAAGATCCGCGCCGTTTCGACCATCTCGACCATAAACGTACTCTGCCCGCGGCTCAGTTCATCGCTGGCACCGACGCGGGCAAAAATTCGGTCGGCAATTCCAATCGTTGCTGAATCGGCGGGCACATAGGATCCGGCTTGAGCCAACAAGGTGATCAACGCGACCTGGCGAATGTAAGTGCTCTTACCAGCCATGTTGGGACCGGTGATCAACAGGATCATGCCGCTCTCTGGAGACTGAACGCAGTCGTTGGGAACAAATTCGCCCTGCGGCAAGGTGACGTCTAACACGGGGTGACGTCCGGCATCGATCCGCAGCACCGAGTCGTCGGTCAGTTCCGGGCGAACCCAATTTCGCTGCGCGGCGATTTCCGCGAGCGACGCCAACACGTCCAGTTCGGCCATCGCACTGGCGACTTCCTGCAGCGTCGCCAAGTGCTGGTGCGTGCGAGTCCGCAAGTTGTGAAAGATCAGCTGCTCGCGGGCGGACGCTTTCTCGTCGGCTGCCAGCACCTTCTCTTCATACTCTTTCAACTCTGGCGTGATGTAACGTTCACAGTTTTTGAGTGTTTGTTTGCGAATAAAGTCCGCAGGGATTTTGTCTTTTTGGGAATTGGTGACTTCTAGAAAGTAGCCGAAGACTTTGTTGTAGCCGACTTTCAAATGGGAAATCCCGGTCTCGTCCATCTGACGATGTTGGTATTCCAAAATCCATTGTTTACCGCCGGCCGCCAGGTCTCGCAGCGCATCAAGATCGGGATCAAATCCGCTGCGAACAAAATTGCCGTCGGCAGCGTTCAAGGGGCACTCGTCGGCGAGTGCGGCTTCCAATTCACTACGCAGTTGGGGGCATAAATGCAGGTGGGACTCGAGATACGCCAATCGTTTGGGCGCCCGTTCGGCCAGCTTGGCTTTTAACTGGGGAAGGCCTGCCAAAGTCCGCGCGACCTGTTGCAGATCACGTGGACCGGTGCGTCCGGTGGCAATCCGCGCCAACAGGCGGGTGATGTCGAAGGTTTGCTTTAAGGTGGATCGGACATCGCTACGTAGATTTGCGTGGGCAATGAATTCTGCGATCGCGTCATGCCGAGCTTCGATCGGATTGATATCGATCAGCGGTGCTGCAATCCAATCAGCCAACAATCTTGAACCGGCTGAGGTGCACGTCAGATCAATGGCATCAACCAACGATCCTTCCCGGGCCGATGTACGCAGCGTGCGAGTGATTTCGAGACTGCGTCGTGTCGAGGCATCGATTTCCAAAACGCCACTGCGGTGATGCGCGGTGATCGATTGAAAGTGATCCAGTCCACCGACCTGCGTTTCTTGCAGGTACGTCAGCGCCGCCCCGGCGGCGCGAATGGCCGCTGCGTCGTCGTCGCGAAAACCGAATCCTTCCAGCGATCCGACGGCGAACTGTTTGCATAGCAGCTCGGTCGAAGCGTCTTCGGCGAAACTCCAGGCCGGCCGGGCGGTCCACGACCAAGGCGCGGTGGTGTCCGGCGAAAATGTCGCGTCGTCTTCGCGATAGATCACTTCGGCAGGACCAATCCGGGCCAATTCGTCTTCGATACGTGAGACCGGAAACGTACCGGAACAGAATCGACCACTGGAAAGTTCTGCCCAGGCGATCCCGGCCATGGTTTCGCCAGAGGGCGATTTTCCTTTCCGCGGCACATGGATCACAACGGCCGCTAAATAGTTGGCTTCGCGCGGATCCAACAAGCCGTCGTCGGTCAGCGTGCCGGCACTGACCATGCGAGTGATTTCGCGTTTGACGAGCCCCTTGGCTGTTTTAGGATCTTCGACCTGTTCACAAACTGCGGCGCGATAGCCGGCTTGGATCAACTTGTGGAGGTACGAATCCAGCTGATGGTAGGGAAATCCCGCCATCGCCGTTGGATTGGCACTGTCCTTGTCCCGACTGGTCAGCGTCAAACCCAGTACGCGGGCGGCTTGTTTGGCGTCGTCTAAGAACAGTTCGTAGAAATCGCCCATGCGAAACAGCAACAGTGCGTCACCGCACGCCGCCTTCGCTTCATGGTACTGTTTCATCATCGGTGTCATGGGCAGAATCCTAACCGCCGTCGCGGCCGATTAACAGCCTGCGTGCTGGTCCCAAACCCACGATTCTGCCCCGGGATCGGTCGTTGTTGCCGATCAGGAAATTTATTCCGACACCGCCAGATTTGCCCGCTGTGGTGATGGCAAGCTGGAAGTTTACCCCACTTTTTAAAGTGGATGCATCAGTAGGCCGTTTCCATCAACGACACAGAATCAGCCGGTCCAGCCGAAGCGTTGTAGGGGCGGCTGGTTTTTCTAAGGTGAAATCGACGAACGTGATTTGCGTCAGATCTAAATTCGGCGCGGTCGTTTGATCCGCTGCTGCGGTCAGTGAAATCCGAATTCGCCGAGACTGGCCGCGGCTCAGGCGGACTCGCTTCTTCAGGGTTCCGGAATAGTCCTGGCGATGGGCTTTGTCGATCACCTGAATCAAAAGCGTCACCGTCTCGGCTGAGGAATCCGCAGCCAGACTCGCATCGACCTCCAATGCCGTGTAGCCGGTCCAGTTCTGGACTAGATCGACCAGCGAAACCGCCGGGTAGCCGTTCGGCTGGAACTGAATTTCATAGGAGTGGTCTCCTTCGGTGGCATTCAAAGAACTGATTCGTCCAGTGGCGCGGCGACTGTACCAACGCGTGAGTTCGATTTCAGATTCGAACGAGCCCAGTAGGGGAAACCGACGGTGCATTTGCACGACATCCGCCAGTAACTCGACCGGCGGGTACCAAGCGATGGAAAACAAGGTCACCGCCAACAGACCGAGGCAGCGCGCGGCCAGTGGCCGCGCCGTGGTCGCGATGGCAACCGCACTGTAGGCGCAGACCGCCGCGGCGATCCCCAACGCATTGGCAAGGGCATCATGCCAAGACGCGCTGCGTCCCATCCCGCTTTGCAACCATTCCATGAACAATCCGAACACGCTAAGTGTGCTCCAAACCACGATGCCACGCCCAAAAATCGTTCGCACCGATTGAACGGATCCACTGCCGTGGCGCTTGTCGACCAAAGCACTCCATGCCCACAACGATGCCAGCGCCAAGGAGCCAAATAATGGCGCGTGTACCAAATCGCCAATCGCCGTGGTCACTCGTCCCATAAACGGAATCGGCGTCAACAGTGCAATGAACACGACCACCAACACCAGCACCGCGGACCAAGCCACACGGGCCACTGGGATTTGAGAGGTTCGCTGCGTTGATTCGGCAGTCGGAGCGGGGTCTAAAGTATCGATGTGCATGCCGCGAGAGTTTGCCAATAGAACGAAGGGGCACAAGTTGTTGGTTTAGTTAGCCGGTCGCAAGTTGGTGTGGAGGATTTATCCGACCGGCTTTATTCTTCGCAGAAAACCCTCGCCCGAGTCGGATAAATCCTCCACACCAGCGCCGTTGAAGCCAGCGCTTTCGCGTCAGGCATTGGTTTTTGGTAACCCGACGCGTCAGCGAGGGATCCCGTCAACCGGCTAAATTCCTCGCCCACGCGTCGGGTTGCAATAAAACCGCTGGCTTCAAAACTCACGCGTCGGGTTGTGATAAAAACACATCTACAAAACGTGGTAGTCAGGCATACAGTCAACACTCCGATTCGCTTGTTGGCATCGCCCAAGGCTCGTGCCTACCCACGTTTGGGGCGGGGGATTTTGCTGCGGCCGCCGCCCTTGGTGCCCTTTCGCTTGCGTTGGTTGCGTCCGGACATTCCGGTGGTCGACGTTTTGATCTCGATCTCGCTTAACGGTTTACCAATGTTTTCACGCAACTGTAACACTCGGTCGCGCAGCTGTGCGGCACGCTCGAATTCTAGATTCTCGGCCGCCGACAACATCTCTTGCTCAAGGGCTTCGACGAACTCGAGCGTGATGTAGGTCGTCTCGCTCTCCTCCATGGCTTTGGCATTTGTCTTTCGACGTTTGGCCGCGTCCGTTTCGATTCCTGCCTTGATCTTTTTAGTGACGGTTTCGGGTGTGATTCCGTGTTTCTTGTTGTAGGCCTGTTGGATCGCGCGGCGACGCTCGGTTTCGTCGATCGCCGAGCGCATCGAATCGGTCACTTTGTCGGCATACAAAATCACCTTGCTATTGGCGTTGCGTGCGGCGCGACCGATCGTCTGAATCAAACTGGTCTCACTGCGTAGGAATCCCTCTTTGTCGGCATCCAAAATTGCGACCAAGGACACTTCCGGTAAATCCAGTCCTTCTCGCAGCAGGTTGACACCGACCAGGCAATCAAAGTGTCCGGCACGCAGTTCTTGCAACAGGTCGACGCGTTCAAACGCATTGAGTTCGCTGTGCAGCCAGCGACAACGAATATTCTGTTCTTGAAAATAGGTCGCCAGGTCTTCGGCCAATCGCTTGGTCAACGCCGTCACCAGCACGCGCTCGTCGCGTTCGGCGCGAATTCGAATTTCATTGACCAAATGATTGACTTGCCCCCGCGCCGAAACCACTTCGATTTCCGGATCCAACAATCCGGTCGGCCGAATGATTTGCTCAACGACTTCGCCACCGGTGCGTTCCAGTTCGTAGTCACTGGGCGTGGCGCTGACGAAACAAATTTGACCGGTACGCTGTTCCCATTCCTCGAATTTTAGGGGGCGATTGTCCAGTGCGCTTGGCAGCCGGAATCCGTGATCGACCAATGTCAGTTTCCGACTGCGGTCGCCGGCATACATTGCGCGAACTTGCGGCACGGTCACGTGCGATTCGTCAACAAAGGTGACAAAGTCTTTGGGAAAGAACTCGTACAGCGTGTCTGGCGATGCTCCCGGCGGTTTGCCAGAGAGCGGCCGTGAATAATTTTCGATACCAGGACAATGCCCGACTTCGGCCATCATCTCCAGATCGAATCGTGTCCGCGCCGATAGCCGTTGGGCTTCCAGCAGTTTGCCGCGCTGTTGGAACGTTTCGAGTTGTTGTTTCAGTTCCTCGCGAATCACACTGATCGCTCGCTTGATCCGATCCTCGGGCATGACGAAGTGTCGGGCCGGATAGATAAAGACTTGGTTCAGCGTTTTGACGGTTTCACCGGAGACTGGTTTGATGATCGAAATCTTGTCGATCTGGTCGCCCCACATCTCAATCCGATAGGCGAATTCTTCGTAGCTGGGCCACAATTCGATGCTGTCACCACGCACACGAAACTTGCCTCGCTCGAACGCCATGTCATTGCGTTCGTACAGCACATCGACCAGTTTTAGTAGCAGGTGGTCGCGGCGAATCGATTCACCACAGGTCAGGCCGACCACCAACTGTTTGTAGTCCGATGGCGATCCCAATCCGTAGATACTGCTGACCGAGGCCACGATCACGACGTCACGGCGGCTGACCAAACTGCTGGTGGTCGCCAAACGCAGCCGGTCGATCTCCTCGTTGATCGACGCGTCTTTTTCGATATAGACGTCGCGCTGGGGGATGTAGGCTTCGGGCTGGTAATAGTCGTAATAACTGACGAAATAGTGCACCGCATTTTCAGGGAAAAACTCCTTGAATTCGCTGTACAGTTGTGCGGCGAGCGTCTTGTTATGGCTTAGTACCAATGCCGGGCGACCGATGTTGGCGATCACATTGGCCATCGTGAACGTTTTGCCGGTACCGGTAGCTCCCAACAACACTTGCGCTGGTGAACCGGAACGAAAGCCCTTGGTCAACTGCTCAATCGCTCGCGGTTGGTCCCCGGCCGGTGCAAATGGCTGATTCAGGTGGAATTCGGCTGGCTCGAGCGCCGCATCATCGTCGGTTGTCGCAGCATCCGATGGTTCTTGGGGTGCGGTCATAAAACCCTAACGGGGGCGGCTGGCGGCATGGCAGGGTGGTGTGAACGATTTCAATCGGACGCCCGATCGAGTGGTACTTTTAACCGATCCGGGACAACTGTCCTACCTTGTTCGAATTCAGATTCTGTGCTCCGGTCCATCACAACCGGTACGACCGGTACCGCAGCGCGGGGACCGTGTACGACCACCACCGGCTGGCGAGATTCCCTTGAATACCGGGCGCCGGGCGACGATGACGGCGGAAACGGATTTGTTTCCCGGCGACTGGTTGAATCAGTCGTCACGCTTTTGTCGGACCATGGAAGGGGCCTGATGGACGAGCTGTCAACATTGGACGCGCTGTCGGATTTGGGTGATGTCGTCTCATCGCAATCCCTCGGTCGGCGAGAGTTCGGAAAAGGGGCTTTGGCGGCAGGCGTCTTCCCATTCGGGTTGTTGCAGGGACTGTTTGGTTCGAAACCCGATTGCCCGCTACAGGTGATCCGGGAAAAGCGATTCGACACGCTGACCGCCATTCTGAGCGCCCAGATCGATTCATTATGGTGTGGACGTCAAGGTGACCATGCCTGTCACGTCGCCAACGATCTGCTGCGGTACGCCAGCCATCTGCCCTACCGGATGCAATTGGGATTAAAAGTCGCCCTGTGTTGGTTGGATCTGTACAGCATCAAATACACCGCGCGAAAGCTGCATCACCATACCCACGAAGGTGTCCGCAGCATCCTGAATCAAGGCGAAACGCCTCGTCACAAGGGTTCGCCGCCACTGATTTTGTGGGATGAAGACCATTTGCTGCACATGGCCGTCAGCGGCATCGCCATGTTAGGCCGTTTGATCATCCATTCACGCAACCCGGCTCGCCAATTGATCGGACTGGGTTGGAGCGAGACCTGTGAAGAAGCAAAAAATCTGGTCTCGCTGCCCGCGCCACCGCTGGCAAATTTGCGGGAACACTACGACGTCGTTGTGATCGGCAGTGGCGCCGGCGGGGCGACGATCGCGACTCGTTTGACCGCTCAAGGCCGCAAAGTCTTGATTTTGGATATCGGTGACTTTGTCAGCCCGGACGCCTTGATCCAGCAAATCCCGCAGCCCGACGGAAGTGTCAAACTGGCTCCCCCGCGAAGTGACGAAGTGCTGGCCAAACTGTACAAAGGTGGTGGCGGTCAAATCAGCGGCGGCCTTGGCAAAGTCAACTCAAAAATTGATCTGGTCCTGCCGCACCGACGGCGCAAAATCCCCGTGCGACAAACCATCAACATCTGTCAAGCTCAGGTGTTTGGGGGCGGCCCGTACGTGAACAACGCAATCCACCTGCCGATTCCACAGGAAGTCTACGACAACAAGTGGGCCGAACGAAAACCCACCGGTGTCGACTACGAACAGTTGTCCGCGCTGATGAATGGCATCAGCAACGAACTGGGCGTGAACACGTTTGTCACCGAAACCCAGATCAGCGATCGCAGCATGCGGTTTGCCAAAGGCTGTCAGGCGCTCGGCGAAGAAGTTCAACCGTTGCCAGTTGCGATGCGGGTGGAGTGTTCCGGATGCGGCAGTGACAATTCGGTCGACAGTTTCGGCGACCACATCGGCGGGCTGCATCCTTATGCGCCAGGCGGTGCGAACAGCTTTCTCGTTCAAGCGATGCACAATCCGGAACCGGCGCGGGTTTCGTATCGAACCGAAGCAAAACAGTTGCGCATCGGCCGCGACGCTGCTGGCGAAATGAGCGTCACAGGATTGGATGTTAGTCGAGTCGAAGACAACGGCTGCCGGGCTCACGCGACTGTCACGGCAGATGAGTACGTGGTTGCGGCGGGAATCGGACCGACCACGCGGTTGGTCGCCCAAGGCTTGAAGTCGGCTGGTTGCGGCAATCGCGATCTGGGGAAACGTTTTTCCGCCAACGTCGGCACCGCGGTCTATGCGATGTTCGACAAACCGATCTGGCCGAACGGTTCCTCGCGTCCCGAACCCGGCGTGACGCAGTGCTTTATCGTCGATCGGCGAATGGTCGAAAAAGATGGCGAACTGCTGGAAGAACCCGCCTTGGAAAACTGGTTCCACTTTCCCGGCACCGTGGCTTTGGCGCTGACCGGCTGGTTCAAGCAATTTGCCTGCACAATGCGGAAATTCAACCACCTGTCGATGTCTGGCATTGTGGTCCCGACACAGGTTCGCGACAGCAACTACGTCGACGCCTGTGGCGACATTCATATCGAAGTCGATTGCGACGAATTTGAACTACTGCTGCGTGGCATTCGCCGCATCGCGCGAATCTATTTTGCCTCGGCCGACGCTGACGACGGCGTCACGTTGCATTTGCCCACCAAAGCCATGTTGTTGCGCGGCGGTCGCCAAGCTGTGATTCGAGACATGGACGATTTAGAATGGGCGCTGTGTGAAATTCGACGCCGCGGCCCGGCGTTTGTGAATTTGGTCACCACGCACGGCCAGGGCGGCGCAACGTTGGGCGAAGTGGTTGATCCGCAAACGTTTCAGGTGAAAACCGATTGTGGCGGTCGTGTGAACAATTTGACCGTTGGCGATGCGTCGCTGTTCCCGGCCGGTTGCGAAATCAACCCGCAACTGACTCTCAAAGCACTTGCGACGCTGGCTGCGGAACAGATTCTGACCCGCACCTCGCCCGAAACGGTTTAAAGGCCTGTGATGGTTGCTGGAATTTGACTTATGAAGTGGGAACGATGAAACTGTTGTCGCGAACGGCGCGCGTTCGCATTTCCAGGTTTGGGATACAACATGATTCAGTTTCTTGCCCGCTCGATGCGTGTTTTTCGATTCACAGCTTGCCGCCAATCATTGCGACATCGCTCGCGACCCCAAGTGACTGCAGTTGGATGCAGTGTGTTTCTGGCACTGATCGCGCAATCGTTTGCCCCGGTGACAGTTTGCGCCCCGGTGACAGTTTGCGCCGCGGCGACAGATCGTCCGAACATCGTGTTCATCTTGGCCGACGACCTGGGTTATGGCGAACTGGGGTGCTATGGGCAGCAGAAAATTCGCACTCCGAATTTGGACCGCTTGGCCGCCGACGGGATGCGTTTCTTGCAGCACTACAGCGGTGCCCCGGTGTGTGCTCCGGCGCGTTGCACCTTGATGACCGGGCAGCACCTCGGGCATGCCGAAATACGTAGCAATCGTGATTCGGGCAACGGGCGAATCTTTCCCGGCCAATTTCCGATCACCGAACAAATTGTGACCATCGCCGAGGTCCTGCGAGACGCCGGGTATCAAACCGGTGCCTTTGGAAAATGGGGACTTGGACCGTCCAACACCAGCGGTTCACCCATCAAACAGGGATTCGACCGCTATTACGGTTACAACTGCCAGCGCAACGCACACAGTTTTTACCCGGCGTTTTTGGACAGTGACGAACGCGAGGTCCGAGTCAACAAATATCCGATTCCTGGTAGCGACCGAAAGCCAACCGGCGAAGTGCTGGCGGATGATTATCGAGCCGAAAACTATGCCCCGGATCTGATCCTTGCCGAAGCCGTCAAGTTTTTGGACGCCAACAAGGATCAACCGTTCTTTCTCTATCTACCATTCGTTGAACCCCATGTTTCGATGCAACCGCCGCAGGAATGGATCGACCGCTACCCGACTGAATGGGACGACGACCATGGTCCCTATCGAGGCGAGAACGGTTACCTGCCACACCCGCGTCCCCGCGCCGCCTACGCCGCGATGATTTCGGATTTGGATGAACATGTGGGCACGATCTTGAAACGGTTGGACAAACACGCCCTGACCGACAACACACTCGTCGTGTTCACGTCTGACAACGGTCCCACCCATGGAGGTCGAAATCCAGAATTTCATATCGGTGGTGCAGGCTGCAAATTCTTTGATTCCAACGGTGGTCTCAATGGATACAAAGGAAGTTGCTATGAAGGCGGCATCCGCGTGCCCTGTATCGTTCGCTGGCCTGGCAACGTCACCGCTGGCAGCGAAACCAATTTCCCGAGCTATTTTCCGGACTGGTTCCCGACATTAACCGAAGTCGCCGGCGGTACCCTGCCGCCTGGTCAAACGCTCGATGGGGTCAGTTTGCTGGGGTTGGTCAAAGGCGAACCCGCCGAACGCAACAAGCCCTTGATCTGGAATTTCGCCGGATACGGTGGCATCGTGGCGGTGCGAGACGGACCGTGGAAAGCGATTCGTCGGGAAATCAATCGCAAGCAACCAGCCGATTGGGAGTTGTACAACCTTGATACCGACCGCAATGAGACGACCGACATCGCCGCGCAGCACCCTGAAATTGTGACCCGGCTGGAACAGGCGTTTTTGGCCGATCGCACGACCGAGCCGAATTTTCCGCTGCAGATTTATGATACTCAGCAGTAGTCGCACTGAGGGTAGGTGATCCGCCCAGTGGAGGTTGTGCAGCTTCGCGTGCCACCCATTGGAAGAGTCGCATGCACTCGTTCCCATCTCTACGCGAGCGGCGTTCAATAGCTCAGCCCGCGGTCACTGCCGAACCTGCTGCAGGCAGGTACGGCAGGAACCCCGGGTGAACTGCAAACCCACCCTGTTGAGCGGTGAGCGAAGCTGCACGCCCGCCCCGCGGGAGCGTGAAGAGATCGACGCGGCAATTTGCCGGTCCATTTGAGTTGAAGAGGCTGTTTAGCGCTGGCTTCGAAACCCGTGAGCGAGGGATTTTGGGTGTTAACGGGATCCCTCGTTGACGCGTCGGGTTACCAAAAACCAATGCCTGACGCAAAAACGCGACTTCAAAACGCGTGAGCGAGGGGGTTTGACACTGGGTGAAATCGTCACACCCCGAATTGTAGCCCTGCGAAATTTTCAATGGTTTTGGTAAAACTGTCAGTCGTTCTGCTTTTCTTATCTGGCATTGCGAACTGAAATGCCACGGTCCCGATCGAATTCTGTCCCGATCGAATTCGATTGCGTCCGTCACACGATCCGACTTTCCCCGCAATGTTTTGAATTAAACCGGATGGAACGTTCTTTTATGCCACTGACCACCGATTCCACCTCTGATGCTGACGCACCCGCCGACTCGGCGCAGAATCCTGACAGTGGCGCCGGCAACTCGGGACCAGACAAATCGTCCAGCGGCTACGATGTCATTTCCTCGGCTGCCTCGCCACAGGCGGCGCGAATGCCCCGGCGGTGGGATCTGTACATCCTGTTTAACGTTGCGATCCCAGTCCTGTTGCTGTTGGCCGGCTTCCTGGTCATCCGCATTTTGGGCCAGGCAACTGCTGGGTCAGCACCGCCGACCGATGGTTCCGCTGCGGCACTGCTCGAAACCCTACCGGCGACACGGGTCGAACAAATTCGATCCCTGGCAGAAACCGGCCGGCAATTGGAATTGGTGATTGACGGAACGGTGGTTCCCTTCCGCGAAGCATTAGTCGCCTCCGAAGTGGCTGGGAAAGTGATTTCGAAATCCGAAAGCTGCGAAGCCGGGTCGATCGTCAAACAGGGCGACGTGCTGATGCGGATCGATGCAACCGATTACCAGTTGGATGTGGAACGGCTGACACGGCAACGAGAGCAAGAATATCGGGCGATCGGTGAAGTGGACCAAGAAATGGTCAATGCGAAACGTCTGATCGAAGTCGCAGAACAAGACGTCGAATTGCAAAGCAACCAGCTGAAACGTCAATTGAAATTGAAGTCGGCGACCAGCCAGAGCGAAGTTGACAATGCCAAATCGAAATTGCTGCAATCCACTCAGCAACTCGTCACCCTTGAAAACCAGTTGTCGCTGCTCCGCACACGTCGATCTCGTTTGGAATCGAGCGAGCAGCTCGCGGCGACTCAGTTGCGGTCGGCGGAGGTCAATTTGGAACGCTGTGTGATCCGCGCGCCGATCGATGGTGTGATCGTCAGCGAGCAAGCGGACGTGAACACGTTCGTCAACCGCGGGACCGCATTGGTGACCATCGAAGACACCACGCACGTGGAGATCGCGGCGAACATGCGAATGGACCAATTGCATTGGGTCTTGGATCAAGATTCCGATCGCGAGCGAACCGGATACACGCTGCCGAACACTCCGGCCGTGATCGAATATGAAATCGCCGGGCGAGAATCAGCGGTGAATCGCTGGAACGGGACACTGGTTTCTTACGACGGCATTGGAATCGACCCCAGTACACGCACGGTGCCGGTGCGATTGGTGGTGGATGATCCACGGCATTTTGTCGACGCCCAAGGCAAACCAAAAGTCGCCGATCGGGGGCGAACTCTGGTCCGCGGAATGTTCGTAAGCATTCGACTGCAGCTGCAACCGCAGACCCCGTTGATCGTGATTCCCGGGCGTGCTCTGCGGCCGGGGAACAAGGTTTGGAAATTTGAACCCGATCCGTCCATCGTCACGCAGATGGTCGCAGCTAGGCAACTGGAGGACGAACGCAATGCGTCCGAATCCGCGGGGGATGACTCTCCACCAGCGCCGACCGAGGACACCGAACAATTGTTGACACCACCAGCGTTTGATGCAGCGGCGTGGTCAGCCGGCCGAGTCACCTATTCCTCCTCGGTCTATCCCGTCGAATCACTGCGATTAACGTCGCCGCAGGCACTCGATCCGCTGCTCGCACCGTCGTTGCAATCTGTCGGTCGCGACTGGATCTGTGAAGCCGACCAACTGGATTTGAAAGCCGGGGACTATGTCGTGGTTTCGCCGCTGGAAAGCATTCCTCCGGAAGGCATTTCGGCTCGAGCAGAACTCCCTTGATCGCCACGTGGTTTAGCCCGATTTCCTCGCATACCTGTACGTTGACTGACACCGCACTATGAAACAAGCCATTGCCTGGGCCATCTCCAACGCGCCCGGAATGAACGTCTTGATGGTTGCTTTAATGGCCATCGGTGGCGTTTCGCTGATGCAGATGCGCCGCGAAGTGTTTCCAGAATTCGAACTCGAAGTGATCATGGTCACGGTCGCCTACCCAGGGGCCACTCCCAAGGATAGCGAAGAAGCGGTTTGTCAAAAAATCGAAGAAGCCATTCGGTCGATCAACGGCATCAAAAAGGTCACTTCGATTGCCCGCGAAGGCGGCGCGTACGTGTTGGCTGAATTGCAATCGGGTGTGCCAAATGTGCAAAAGGTGATGTCGGAAATTGATCGAGAGGTCAACCGAATCCCCAGTTTCCCCGACCTGGCGGAAGACCCCCAGATTCAACAGATCACGTTTCGCGACGCAGCGATTCGAATTGGCATCATCGGGCCCAACGATCGCTCGCAAGAAGCCGAACTGAAATTACGCAACATCGCCGAGAATGTACGTGATGATGTTCTGATGCTGCCCACGGTGTCGTCTTCTTCGATCATGGGCACACGTCCCTACCAAATCGATGTGGAAATTCCCGAATCGACTCTGCGCAGCTACAACCTGACCTTGGGGCAGGTCGCCAATATTCTGCGCGCTCGGAACGTCGAGCTGCCCGGCGGGCAATTGAAGGCGGAAGGCCAGGAGATCTTACTGCGAGCCAATAATAAGGGCCGCGTGGGCGATGAAATCAAACGCATCCCACTGGTCACCCGCAGCGACGGTGTGGTGCTGACGGTCGATGATCTGGGGTCGGTCAGAGATGAATTTGAAGACACCACCAAAGTCGGCGAGATCAATGGTGAACCCGCGATGGTCGTTAACGTCGAACGATCCAAAAGCGAAGACTTGTTGGCGATGGTCGACGACGTTCGCGACTATGTGGCAGAGAAGGAATTGCCGCCCGGGTACCGATTTGAAATCTGGAGCGACACCAGTACTGAAGTCCGTGGACGGATGGAACTGCTGCGCCGAAATGGGATCCAGGGGCTGTGCCTCGTTTTCTTAGTGCTGACGCTGTTCTTGGAAATGCGTCTGGCATTTTGGGTCGCACTGGGAATTCCTGTCTCGATCTTGGGCGCTGGTGCGGCTTTGGCGCTCGGTGATCAAACGCTGAATATGCTTTCGCTGTTCAGTTTCCTGGTCGCACTAGGAATTGTCGTCGATGACGCGATCGTGATCGGTGAGAATATTTACGCGCACCGACAGATGGGGAAGAGTCGCCAACAAGCGGCGATCGACGGCGCACTAGAAGTTTTTCCTTCCGTCACCGCGTCGGTGATGACCACCATCATTGCCTTCGCGCCGCTGTTTTTTGTGTCCGGCGTGATGGGAAAATTCATGGCCGTGATTCCGTTCGCCGTGATCGCGATGCTTGTGATTTCACTTTGGGAAAGCCTGTTTGTATTGCCAAGTCACCTGGCACACTCGCACACCGGATTCTTTCGCATCCTGGCGATCTTGGTTTACCCGCTTCGTCCGCTCGGGTTGATTCTGGCCTGGTTGGGTAAACACTTTGCCGACGCATTGAATTTCATCTGCAACCGACTGTACGTCCCGGCGTTACGATTCAGTCTGCGTTATCCGGTGATCCCCATTGCAGCCGCCGTGATGATGGCGCTCGGTACCGTGGGCATGATCCGTGGCGGCATTGTTCCCTCGGTGCTGTTCCCCGAATCCGACAACAATTTTTTGCAGGCCGTGATCGTCTTTCCTGACGGTACGCCGGCGATCGAATCCGATCGTGCAACGCGGCACATGGAACAGTCGCTGCGACGAGTCAGTCGACAGATCGGGACGCTGCGGGCGGCCGCAGAGAAAACGGACATTGCCCAGATCTATCCCAATAGCAACGACGTGATTGCCGGCCCGGTGCGCTTGACCTATCGCGAGGTCGGGAACACGACCAACACACAGAACCCGGCCGGCGGTGGCGGATCGGGCAGCAACGTCGGCCAGATCTTTGCCGAATTACATGACACCAACGTTCGCAACATTCACAGTAAAGACTTGCTGGCGATGTGGCGTGCTGAAACCGGGGACTTTGCGGGTGCCGAAAGTGTGACCTATGGCAGCGTCGGCGTCGGTCCGGGCGGCAAGGCTATCGAATTCAAACTGTTAGCGTCCAGTGACAACGAAGACAATCTGTTGGCGGCAACCGAAGCCGTGAAGACGAAATTGGCCAGTTACAACGGTGTGTTTGATATCGCCGATGACAACACGCCGGGGAAATGGGAGTTTCAGTTTCGGGTCAAAGACCACGCGTTGGCGACCGGCGTGACGCCAACCGATTTGGGCAATGTGGTTCGCAATACCTATTTCGGCGCCGAAGCAATGCGGCTTCAACGCGGGCGGCACGAAGTCAAATTGATGGTGCGCTATCCAGAAGACGAACGTCGCTCGCTGGTCAATTTTCGCGAAATTCGAGTGTCCGACCCAGAGGGAAATGAACACCCGATCGAAGAACTTGCCGAAGTCACACTCAAGCGAGGCTTTTCAGAAATCAATCGCGTCGATCAGAGACGATCGATCACGATCAGCGCGGATCTGGATTGGAAAACCGCCAACGCCAATTTGATCATCGACGATTTGCAAAAAAACTACATGCCAGATTTGGCACAAAGGTATCCGGGTGTCGATGTCCGCTGGGAAGGCCAGGCGGAGCAGAGTCGTGAATCGGTGGGCAGCCTGATGACCGGGTTTGGCATCGCCATTGTCACGATGTACGTCTTGCTCGTGCTTCAGTTCCGTTCCTATGTGCAACCGATCTTGATTTTGATGATCGTCCCCTTTGGAATGATCGGTGCCGTTTGGGGGCACGCGATTTTGGGGTTACCACTGACCTTGTTCAGCATGTTCGGACTGGTGGCGCTGTCCGGAGTCGTCATCAACGACTCGATCGTGCTGATCGATTTTATTAACGTTCGGGTACGCGAGGGCGCCCCAGCGATGGAAGCACTCGCCGAATCCGGGCAACGTCGTTTCCGGCCGATTCTATTGACCAGTATGACCACCATCGCGGGGCTGGTACCGCTGATGCTGGAACGATCCTTTCAGGCTCAATTGCTGATCCCGATGGCTGCCTCTTTGGCCTTTGGGCTGATGTTGGCCACCGGATTGGTGCTGTTTCTGGTCCCCGTGTTCTACGCGTTGTACCTGCGTGGGATCAACGCTTTGGTCCACCTGGCCGCTCGATTGAAAATCAGCGATGTCGACCATGTCGAAAACTACGATTTCTCAGCGACCGCCGGCAAAGCAAACACGCCACAAGCGTAACCGCCCCACCTGGCCGCTCGGCGCTACCTACGCACCGTTGGAGTTCAACCTTTAGGTTGTTCAGCATTCGCCAGATCACGACATCTCAAATGGATCGGCAAATCGCGACTTCGGTCTCTTCACTCTCCCGCGGGGCGGGCGAGTGAATCACGAAAGCGCTGGCTTCAGAACTCACGCCTCGGGTTAGGAAAACCAAACCCTCTCGCAAAAGCGCAATTTCATCACGCACGTGCACTGGGCCGGTGATGCCCGCGTCAAACTCGGATTTTTCGGTTTCGGTGGCTTGCCAGCTACAAAACGCCGCTCATTTAGGCCTCCGCGGACCACCTAAAAGGTTATCAATTCGGGCTGCGACAAAATTTCCTTGGCGAACCTGCCTAGAACTTGCCGAGTCCTATTCAGCAGAACGAAAGGACTTGCTAAACTCCCGCTCAGACGAGAGTCACTACCCCGTGGTGTAATTGGCAACACAGCTGGTTTTGGTCCAGCCATTCTAGGTTCAAGTCCTAGCGGGGTAGCTTTAAAAAAAGCCCTTTGTGTCAGTGACACAGAGGGCTTTTTTATTGGCCGTTTAGCCTGCGTTCACCGTTTTAGCCTGCGTTCTCGGTGTCGACGGATGTCAGCGGCGGCGTGAACTCCGTCGTCGGATCGGCTGGATTGAATAGCCGTTCGTCATTTCCCGTTGGTTCGTCGTTTTCCATGGGAACTTCATTTTCCATCGGAATTAGTGACTGGTTGGGCATGGCCGTTCCGGTCGACTGAATGGCCGATGGGTCAAATGCTTGGCGGGTGATCGGCGCAGACATTTGTACGTCGGAGGGGTCACGTCGAGGTGTTAGGAACAGGCCTTTTTCATAGGCATCGCGTGTCGCACCGGCTTCCCAGGGGCCTTCGGCCAGTTGGATCTGGTTGTAGGCCAATAGCGATCCTTTCTGGCGATGCAAGTCGCGGATCGAAAGGTTGTAGTTGGCGAGCGAGCGATAAAACTGAATCTCGCTTTCAACCACCGCTCGCTGTGCTTGAAGAAAGAAGTTGATATTGTCTTCGCCCTCTACATACCGACTGCGTAGCACATTGACTTGATCGCGGTCGGATTCATATCGGTTGTAGTTTGTTTCCAATAGCTGGTAGGTGACATCGATGTTTCTGGCAGCATCCGAAAGATCATGGCTGATTTTCAGTTCGGTTTCGGCCAGGATCGCGCGGTCACGCTGCACTCCCAGTTTTGCATTGGCGACCGCCACGGCGGCTCTGCGAAGTCCCACCGGCAACACAAACTCCACTCCGGCCTGCCATTCTTGAAACTGCTTGTCTTTGATCGAGGTGTACAAGCCGTCGGTTGAAAAATTACTGTCATCACCAATCAGGTGATCTCCGAGGCCTTGGAAGCGGTACAGACCGACAAAGTCCAGTTGCGGGCGTTTGTTTAAGCGAGCGGCATACAATTCCAGTTCTCGCTGTTTAACCTGGAACCGCTGACGACGCACTTCGACCCGTCGATCGAGTGCTTGGGAGAGCGCCGATGCCCAGTCAAAAACAACCTTGGAATCGATCGGATTGGTGATCGGTTTGATCAGTTTGCCATCGGTCGCGGGCATTCCCAACAGATAGCGCAGTCGCTGTTCCTGGGCATACAATCCGGTCGGACCGGCCAACTGTGCTTGAACATTGGCCTGGAACTGGAAGTACTGTGACCGGGCTTGCGCCTCTTCGTCTTGACGCCCGGCTCCCACGTCGAGACGTGCTTTTTGGTATTGATAGGTTTTCAGCGCCGCTTCGCGTCCTTTGACGAAAACTTCCAGTTCTCGGTAGGCGATGAACAAATCCCAATACGCTTGTTCGACATCCGCCACCAATCCGATCACGGAGTTCTCGAAGTCGGCCAGGGCAACGTCTTCGTTGATTCTGGCGATCAGCACCCCATTGTATTGACCGGGAATAATCGCGTTGCCGACGATTCGGTTGTATTGCAGTCCGGCGCCACGCAAAATCGGTTGACGCCATTCCGCTTCGACCCATCCGGTGAAGGTACTGGGGAAGATCTGGTTTTCGGCGTTCACGTTGTAGTGCGAGTAGTTCACGATGTGCCGCAACGAGAACGTCGAACCGAGCGCGGTCCGTTTTTGTAATTCGCCAGTGAATGCAGCGTTGTTGCTATCGGAAGCCGACGGGAACGCATTGGGCAAACCGGAAAATGCCGGGCGAAAGACGTTTGGTCGATCGGTACGCGACCAGTTGAGCGCCTGGGTGTACTGAGCATCAAATGCCGACAACGCCGCTTCGGTACCCTGCTGAGACGATGCGATATCACCGGGGTCATAGACCGTTGACGTGGCCAGGGGCGTCGTCACACTCGTGTTCAGCGAACGAATGACGGGACTGTTCCGCATCGCCATCGCCACCGCCTCTTCGAGCGGCAAATCCAATGTCGGCAACTTGGACGGATCCTCTAGCGACAGTGGTTGAGTCGTCGCTTGGGCAGCGATCGTCACTGGCGTTGCACATTCGGCCACCTCGGGATACTCGATCGACAATCCTTCCGATTGGTGATACGAGGTCGTGGTGTCGTGTGGACCGGGACCGATTCGGTCCAAAATGCTGCACCCCAGGGTTGCGGGCACGGTGGACGCAAACGCTAGCGTTGCAATGAAGGCGCGTAGTCGTCCACGTTTGATCTGTTTGGAAGATTCGTTCAGCTTCTTCATCAGTCTCTGCCGCGATGGGTGGCCGGCCGATCTGGTGCATTCCCTAAGAAACGCACGAGCCTGCCATTGGGTCGAATTGGTGTAAGTCCTATCGACCATCAACCCGGCAAAACTGGAACAACCGGCCGTCGATTCCTGGCCTGGAAGTTGACCTAACCGGCAAAGTCAACCATCCGCAGTCAAACTGGCGCGGTTCTGACGGTCCTGACTGCATCCACTTCTGACGCGGCGAGTCGGGCTGCTGCTGGACCACCAAATCGTTGGGCTACCTGGCCGGCGGAAACGGCAAAGTTCGGATCGCCTAAAACTCGCTCGAGCGCGTTGGCCAATTCGCGGTCCTTTCGCAACCAGATGCCGCATCCCAACCGCTCGACTCTGGCCGCATTGTCGAATTGATCAAATGCCATTGGGCGTACCACTTGAGGGATCCCACAGCGCAAGGATTGGGACGTTGTGCCGACGCCACCATGATGAACGATTGCCGAACATTCCGGCAATAGTTTTCCGAGTGGCACGTAGCCCAGCGTTTGCACTCCCGCCGGAAGTGATTTGGGAAAACATTCCGGATGGCCACTCAATAACAATCCGGCCCGACCCAAATCATGGCAAACGTTAGCGGCGCGGGTGAAGAATTCACGGCTATGTTGATTCGCGGTTCCGCCGGTAAACACGATCGGCCGATTTGCTGGGGCGGCAACTGGTAAATCACTGCCATCATCCAGCGGGAATCCGACGTGTCGTAGCTGTGGCAGCAAGGTTTGCGTCGCCGGCGCAAACCAGGCCGGGTACATCGCCAGTACTCGATCAGGCGACAACCACCAATGATCCAGAATGCGACGAATCGCCGGCAAACCATGCGAACGACGGAGCCGATTAATCGAACCCCCTAACAGCCGGTCGAGCACCACAGCATCGCCCAACCAATAGGCCAAACTAAACGTGTACCGATTCGCTGTGGGTTCAAGACGCCAGGGTGTTAATCGCGCCGGTTCGCTGGGCGTTCGTAACATTACTGGCGACAAATGCACATCGACCAGCGGCGTCGACGGATCAAGATCCCGGTAAACACGTGACGCAAAATCCAGTGGATGCGATACCAACACCGTGCGGCCTGGGCGGTGCAAGCTGCGAATCAAGTCGAAATGTGGCAACAAAAAATGTGCGGCGACCCCGCGCAGTACTTTGGCCATTCCGCGAACCGGTTTCCAAACTGCCGGGTCGGCCATCACTTGATCAAACTGTTCTTGGTCGATCAAAGCATAGGGATCCAATCCGGCCGCCTGCGCGATGGCCGTGTAGGGCGCCGCCAATGAAATCGCAACGTCGTAGCCAATCGCTTTCAATTCGCGACCGACAGCAATCATCGGATTGACATCACCGCGCGAACCCGGCGCGGACAGAATTGCCAAAGGCCGGCTATCGGTCGATTTCATATTCGCTGATCTTGCGATAGGCCGTCGCCCGACTAATCCCCAGCAGCTTTGCCGCCTCGGGAACACTGCCCTTGGTGCGTTTGAGCGCTTTGCTGATCAATCGTTTTTCCCACTCGTCGATGCGAAAGGTATCCAATTGACTAACGCCTGCGTCACGCAATCCTAAATCGTCGGGCATGATCTGTTCATTGTCGGCCATCACGATGGCACTGTCGATCACATTTCGCAATTGGCGGACATTGCCAGGCCACATGTAATCGTGCATCCGTTTGCGAGCCGAATCGGACAGTCGCAATTTGGCACGTCCATGTTGCAATCGGAAATGGTCCAAAAAGTGATCGATCAACAGATCCAGATCGTCGCCGCGCTCACGCAGCGGAGGCAAAAACAATTCGAACACGCTGAGCCGATAGAACAGATCCTCGCGAAATCGTTTGGCACGAACAAATTCAGCCAGATCGCGATTTGTCGCCGCGATCACACGTACGTCCACATCGACCTCTTGAGTCCCCCCGACGGGCAAGAACGGGTGGCCTTCCAAAATTCGCAACAATTTGGCTTGGCCCTCCAAGGTGAGTTCACCGATTTCGTCCAGGAACAAAGTTCCGGTATGGGCCTGTTGGAACCAGCCTTCGTGGTCTTTGTCAGCACCGGTGAACGAGCCTTTCTTGTGACCGAACAACTGGCTTTCGATCAGTTCGGCGGGAATCGCGGCGCAATTGACGGTCAACATTGGACGTTTGGATCGAGCGCTGTGACGGTGCACCGCTCGGGCCACCAGTTCCTTGCCACATCCGCTTTCACCACGAATCAACACACTGCCGTTGGCTTTGGCGATGCGACCGATTCGCTCTTTCAATTTGATCATCACCGGGCTTTCCCCGATCAGTTCGTCGGTGTCAGCGTTGCGTTTGGCGATTTGCTGCGCCTCGACACGCAGCGAGTCATGCTGCATCGCGCGGTCCAACCCGACCGCCAACAACCGCGCCGCTGCGATGGCTAATTCAAAATCAAATTTATTGAACGAGGGACGATCACGGTACAGGTGCAGGATCCCCAGGTTTGTTTCGTTGGTATCCAGCGGCACAAAAATCGCGTCGGACCACTTTGATTTTGCCGGCAATTTATCCGACACCTCAAGGTCACCCGGGCGATGATCGTTCACCCAAATCGCTTCCCCTTCACCGACCACCCGCCGCAACAGCGCTTTGCTGACATGAACTTTGTCGACGTGTTCTTGTGGGATCACCTTGTGCGGTCGCTGTCGCCCGTCACCAAGATCCAGAGACAATCCAACCGCGTCGGCGCTGGTGCGATCGCGCAACAGTTGCAACACCGAATCGATCACGTCTTCTGGATTTTCCAATCGCAATAGCGACAGACTCAGCAGATACAAATCGACCAGATAACCCGCATGCGCGATCTCCTGCATCGGGTCTTCGGCAAAGGCTTCGGTTGCCATCGAGACGTCTTGGATGACGGTTTGAAACGCCGACTCAGGCTCCACGCCGTCTGTCGATGGCGTCACAAAACGGATTTCGGTGCCACCGATCGTGATCAGTGTCTGGTCAACCAATTGGGCTGTGTCAATTTTTTGGCCATTGACCAGGGTGCCGTTGCGACTGCCCGTGTCCCGCACCTGCCAGGCGCCCTCGTCGTAGAACACCACCGCATGAAAGCGACTGCAAACCGGATCCGACAGCAGGATGTCGCAGCGAGCCCCGCGGCCGACATGCATCGGTCGTTCGGGGTCAAGCGGAAAATGCCGACCCTGTTCAGGCCCTGTTTGGACCGCTAAATAGGCGAGCATGAGTCATTCACGTCGATGGAATAAGGACCGGTCGGTGGCAGGGCGCTCGTCGCCCTGAGAACACCTATGATAGGCCGAATCTCATTTTAAGACTAGTCAGTTTGCTGTCACAGCGTCCGGTCGGTCCCGTTCCGATTCGATTGGCGGTTCCAACACGCCACGGCACTGATTCCAAACCATTGCGCCTTCGACCACCATCCAGACCTGCAGTGCCAGAATCGAAAATCCAAACACGATCAGCACAATGTTTCTCTCGGGGATCCAGTTTTCGAACAGGTCGTAAGTGATCGCCCAAGCCGGCATCAGCAGCATGACAAACATCGGCAGCATCACGGCCGCCAGCGGCTTGCTGCGGCGGGCCAAGAAAATCACGGCGACCATCAGAGCCAACCCGGCCAACAATTGATTGGTAGCGCCGAATAAGGGCCACAACACCAGTCCGCCTTTGCCGGGGCTGTCGCCGGCAAAAATTGCAATCGCAAGCGCGATCACGACTGCGATCCCCGAGGCGACGTACTTATTGGCCAATGGACGCATGTTGGCCGACAATGCTAACTCGCTGATCACGTAGCGCTGAAGCCGCGTGGCTGTGTCCAAGGTGGTGGCGGCAAAACAGGCAACCAATACAGCCATGGTGGCAATCGCCAAACGTAGTGGAATCCCCAACGTGGTCAGAAAGTTTGCCCCGCCGTCGACGAACGCGCGCAGCTTTTTCGCCAAATTCTGTTGCTTCCACCCGGCATCGGGATCACCATCGGCGCCCGTGCGGTAATACTCGCGCCAGGCATCCCGGCCGACGACATCACCGCGCTGGATATTGACGACCGATCGAGCCGCCGCACCTTCGCCGACGATGTTGGTCGTTCGGCTGAGCGCTCCCATGCCGACCCCCGCCGAACAGGCAAGGATGACCAGCACCGCCAACATGCCTTCGAGCAACATGCTGCCATAGCCGACGGCCTGTGCGTCACTCGCTTTCTCCAGTTGTTTGCTAGTCGTGCCACTACTGACCAAGCAATGAAAACCGCTACAGGCACCACACGCGATCGTAATGAACAGAAACGGGAACATACTCGGTGCGTCGGCGGGGACTTCACTGGCGATCATCGGTGCCGATGTCGCCAAGTCCGCCTGGCCGGTCAAGGATGCCAGTCCCAGTCCACCAATTAACAATGCCAACGCCACAAACAATTGCAAACTGTTGATGTAATCTCGCGGTTGCAGCAGTAACCACACCGGCAACACCGATGCGATAAACGCGTAGATCAACAGCAGGATGGTCCAGACCACGGTCGGTGTCCAAAGCCAACTGCCGGTCGGCAAATACGGCGCCAAATCCAGTGGCAGGTAGTAGGCACCGACATAGACCGCGACGTACAACGCCCCCAAACCAATCAGACTGGGCAGTACCAATCCACCGCCGTAGCGATAACGCACTCCGATCATGACCGCGATCGGCATCGCAATCCAAACGCTCAGCACCGATTCCGGATAGATCGCAAAGATGCTGGCGATCACTAGACCAAACACGGCCAGCACCACCGACAATGCCAGTGCCAGCACGATCAGGAACAACACCTTGGCGCGAGGGGAAATCAACCTGCCGGCGGATTGTCCAATGGTTTGCCCTTTATTTCGAATCGAGATCACCAACGCGGACAAGTCGTGAACGCCGCCGATCAAAATCGATCCAAACACCACCCACAGCAATGCCGGCAACCAGCCCCAAAAGACGGCCAAGGCCGGTCCGACGATCGGTCCGGTTCCCGCGATGCTGGTGAAATGGTGACCAAAAACGATCGACTTTTTGGTCGGGATGAAATCCACATCGTCACGGCATTCTTCGCTGGGCATCACCGCATCGTCGGTCAGCGAGAACAAACGCCGCGCCAACCAGCGGCCATAGGTGTGGTAAGCGACCAGAAATCCGACCATCGACAGGACGGCAACGATAAGAGTGCTCATGGGCAGTGCAGCAGGGCAGCAAAACGGCGGGGAGGATCGGGGGAGCGAAAATCGCGGGCGAATATGTCCGTCCGCCCTGGAAGTCTACTCGATTGTCGCACGGTTGTCGTTTCAACGAGCGAACTGGGGATCAGACGCACCGAAAGAGTCGTTGACGATTGACGCTGGTTCGACGATATTGGCAGCGTTCTAGGTGACGAGCGATTGGTCTCAATGGCTCGCGAACAGGGAACTCCGGTGAAATTCCGGGACGGTCCGGCCGCTGTATTCCGCTGGCAACCTTAATCGGGTTGCATCCGTCGCTCCTTCTATTGAAGAGCCATTGCTGGTGATCCACCGGCGAGAAGGCTGTGAGTGACGGAAACGGTGGTGAGTCAGAAGACCTACCTGGAACAAGGTGACTTCGTGCCCTCTCGGATTGGGGCGGTCATTGCGATCACGCGACCATGGAGGTTGCCTGATCGGGTTCCCATTCTCTGCCGTCGCTCATTCGACGTCGATTGCAATTCTGATTCGGCCGCTGGCACGTGTTGCAATCAAGCACTGTGGACAAATCATCATGAAAAGACCCCCTTCCCCTTTTACGCTGCGTTGTGGTTTTACGCTGGTTGAGTTGCTGGTGGTGATCGCCATCATTGGCATTTTGGTCGGGCTGACGCTGCCGGCGGTGCAAGCGGCGCGCGAAGCGGCGCGGCGGATGCAATGCAGCAACCATCTCAAACAGATCGGGCTGGCACTTCATAACTATGAATCCGCATTCCGCGTCTGGCCGGCTCAATCCACCGGTCCGGGCCCGGGGGCTCAGTTTTGTGCCCGACGGGGAAGTTGGTTCACCGCGATTTTGCCATTTTACGAACAGGATGGATTGTTCCAGTCGTTTGACCCTAGCAAACACTGGCACGATCCGGAAAACGAAGCGGCGGTGATGACGGAGGTCCCGGTGCTGCGCTGTCCGTCGGTCCCCGATCGTCCCGGGTTTGAATGGACGGTGTTGGTGGACTACCCCAGTCCGACGGCCACGTCACCAACCTATGTGCCACGCGATTTTTACTACGGTGCAACCACGGACTATGCCAATGTCGGTGGGATCGGAACGCAGCTCAACGCGTCGTTGCCGCGGTCGTCGCAAATCGCAGATCCGCGAAACTGTGGCATCTTGAAGACGACCGCCGTCAAATTGGCGGATGTCCTGGACGGATTGTCCAACACGATCCTATTGGTCGAATCTGCCGGACGGCCACAGTTGTATCAAAACGGACGACTGGTCGGTGACGGCACAACGCCAAAAACGTGGAGTGGTTCCTCCAGCGTGACGCGTCCCTTTCCGACCGGAGGGGTTTGGGCCAGCCACAACAAAGGCTTTTTAATTGACGGTGCTCAGCCCGATGGAAACACGCTGCTGCGCCCCGGCACGTGCTCGATCAATTGCAGTAACGACAACGAGGTCTACTCGTTTCATGTCGGTGGCGCGTACGTCTTGATGGCGGATGGTGCGGTACGTTTCGTTACCGCTTCGATGCCGATTGAGCAACTGGTGGCACTTGTCAGTCGCAATGGTCACGAAATCGCTCACATCGAGTAACCGCCAGATGCACCTTCGAGAAAGCGTATGACGGCAAAAACGATCATGGTGATGGGCACCAGTTCGTCCGCGGGCAAGAGTCTGTTGACGACGGCACTGTGTCGTTGTTTTGCAAGGCGTGGTTTTCGCACCGCACCGTTCAAGGCACAGAACATGTCGAATAACGCCGCGGTCTGTGCCGGTGGCGCTGAAATTGGACGGTCCCAGGCTCTGCAAGCCGTCGCGGCCGGTGTGCCTCCGGTCTCGGACATGAATCCGATCCTGTTGAAACCCGAAGGCGACACGCGATCGCAAGTGATCGTCAACGGACGGCCATTGCAGACGCTGGAGGCGACCGACTATTTCCAACGTCGTACGCAGTTGTGGCCACACGTCACCGCGGCACTGGATCGGATCCGCGATCAATACGACGTGATCGTGATCGAAGGCGCCGGTAGTCCCGCTGAATTGAATCTGACGGAACTGGAAATGGTCAACATGTCGGTCGCCCGCTACTGCCGATCGCCGGTGTTGTTGGTCGGTGACATTGAACGCGGCGGTGTGTTCGCACAATTGCTGGGCACATTGTGGTTGTTGCCCGCGGAAGACCGCGAGTTAGTGGTTGGATTGATCGTCAACAAGTTTCGTGGTGATCTGTCGCTGTTTGATTCGGGTGTCGACATTTTGCAACAGCGCGGCGGCGTGCCGGTTCTGGGCGTTTTGCCGTGGATCAATGCGTTGCGATTGCCCGAGGAAGACGCTGTGGCACTCGATTCGCCAGCGGATGTTGACTTGGATCGACTGACCGCCGGCGCGGCGCCGCCCGAGCTTGAAATCGTCGTGATTCGTTTGCCGCACATCGCCAACTTTGACGACTTCGATCCGCTCGCCGCTCACCCCGGTGTCAGGCTCCGCTATGTCCGCATGACGAGTGAATTGGGGCGACCTGATGTCGTGATTTTGCCGGGCACAAAGAATACGTTTGGCGATCTACAATGGCTGCGCCAGTCCGGGTTGGCGGCGCAAATCGAGCGGTTGTCGAAACAACAAACCGAAGTGGTCGGAATCTGTGGCGGTTACCAAATGTTGGGACGTCAAATCATCAATCCCGACCGAGTGGAATCCGGCGTCCACAATGCCGCAGGGTTGGGGCTGTTGGAAATTGAAACGGTCTTTCACCCCACCAAGCAGACGTGCCAAGTCGAGTTCGAGATGACCGATGACACGATTGCACCGGGAGCGCGCGGACAATCGGTCTCGGGTTACGAAATCCATCATGGACAAACGCGTTCGTCGACACCCTGGATGAAGCGAATCACCGAGGCGGGATCAGATCTCGCACCGGCGGACGGTTCCTATTCTGCGGAAGGACAGATTTGGGGCTGTTATCTGCATGGGTTGTTCCACAATGATTCCTTCCGCGCCGCCTGGCTTAACCGCTTGGGCGTCTCTGAAACCGCCGGATCAACGATCAGTTCGCAAGACGAATTACAACTCTCTCTCGATCGTCTCGCTGACGCATTCGAGCAATACGTCGATTTTGATCGACTGATGAAACTCACTTTTGAACCAAACAGCACACAGGCCGCAAACGATGCCGGATGACATTAACGAAGAACACCGTAAAAAGATGGTTCGGATCAATGAGGTCAAGGATCGTCAGCTTGCCAGTAAGACAGAAAAAAAGGGCTTGATCATCGTTCACACCGGTGCGGGGAAAGGCAAATCGACCGCTGCGTTTGGGATGGCATTTCGGGCTCTCGGCCAAGGCATGAAAGTCGCGATCGTGCAGTTCATCAAGGGCGCGATTCAAACCGGCGAGGCAACGTTTGTTGATCAAATTGCAGCGACGGGAATGCCGATCGAAATGCACACGATGGGCGAAGGTTTCACTTGGAAGACACAGGATCGCGAACGTGATATCGCCACCGCAATGCGCGGCTGGCAAAAAGCGGTCGAATTGATGCGCGACCCGTCGATCGACTTGGTCGTGCTGGACGAGTTGAACATTGCCACTAAATACGATTACATCCCCGCCGCGACAGTGGTGGAGGAGTTGTTGGCCAAACGCGAGATGTTGCATGTTGTGTTGACTGGACGCAACGCCAGTCCCGAAATCATCGAGATCGCCGATTTGGTTTCTGAAATGAAAGTGATCAAACATCCGTACGCACGCGGCATTCAGCCTCAACGAGGCGTCGAATTTTGAACGCTGAAACAATCCACCTCTCGAGTTCATCGGACCGTGTCGGCGCGCTGACACTGGTGTTGGGCGGAGTCCGCAGTGGGAAAAGCCGTTTTGCGCAAGATCTGGCCGCCAAATTGGCCGGTGATGATGTCTTGTTCGTTGCGACGGCTGAATCACATGATGGGGAGATGCAGCACCGTATCGAACATCATCAGCGATCGCGACCATCCACCTGGAAAACGCTTGAGCAACCGCTGGAGACGGCGATTGCGATTGCCCAGTGGATCAACGAATCAAAACATGAGCCTGGTGTTGTCATCATCGACTGTTTGACCTTGCTGGTCAGCAACCTGTTGTGTCGCCCGGAATCAGAATCGTTGTCGATGGATGTCCTGGAATCACAAGTGCTAGAGGAATCCGATGCCTTGATTCATTTGGCGAACTGTTTTGAAACCGATGTGGTGATCGTTTCTGGCGAAGTCGGTTCAGGGGTGGTCCCAGAACATCCGCTGGGACGACGGTTTCGTGATCTATTGGGGTTGGCCAATCAGCGACTGGCAGCATCTGCCGATGCGACCTACTGGATGGTTGCCGGACTAGCGATCAATGCGACCACGTTAGCAACAAGTGTCGCCGAGGCCGCAGCCCAAACGCCATCACGTCAGGAACACCAACATGAAAGCTAACGATTCGTCAGCGAGCACTGTTTCCCATCCGCCGCAACGCGTGAGCGTCTGGTCCCTGGTTTCTAGTTTGTTGCGGCGGTCTAGTCGCGAATGCGCGTGGGGACCGTGTGCTAGCGCACGGCGGCTGGTTGTTTTGGTGTGCATCGTGTTGGCGTTTGCCAGTGGCTGTGGACGGTCTGATTCGCTGCAAGGGGACAACGTTAGCGGTGCGAACCAATTGTTGTCAGACAAGAACGTTGTCATCTTGACGGATCGATTGGATCGCCAAGTGCGGATTGCGTCGCCGGCAACGCGGATCATTAGTTTGTCGCCGGCGACGACAGAATTGTTGTTTGCGTTGGATCTGGGACCAGCCGTTGTGGGCGCCACCAAACACTGTAATTTCCCTGCCGCCGCACTGACGATTCCGCGGGTCGGCAGCGGCACACTGGAGAGTATCAATCTGGAAGCGATCGTGGCTGCGAAGCCGGATTTGGTACTTTGTAAATGGGACACCCATCAGCCCTTGTTGCAGTCGTTGGAGCGGATGCAGATTCCCGCGCTGGCGATCGGACCACAAAGTTTGGACGAATTGTTTGAGGAAGCCGGGTGGATCGGTCAGCTGACCGGGCGAGAATCACAAGCCGATGCATTGGTCGCTGCGATGACGGCGCGCAGACAAAAATTGACCGGCATTGCCCAGCGGCTGCGCCCCGATCCGGCCGTCAAGGTGTTTTATGAAGTTTGGGACGATCCGTTGATGACCGCCGGTCCGGATTCATTCATTGACGAAATCATGTCCATGGCTGGGCTAGAAAACATCATCCAGGACACTACGATTCGCTTTCCGCGGATCAGCGCCGAAACGGTCCTGCGTGGCGATCCGGACCTGATCTTGGCACCGACGACTCATTTTCTGGATGTTGATATCGATGAAATACGAGCGCGGCCGGGTTGGGATTCCGTTACCGCGGTACAGCAAGGAAATATTCATTTAATTTCTGGCGATGAAATCTCCCGCTGTGGACCGCGTGTTTTGGATGCGCTCGCCGAAGTCATCTTGGCGGCCTACCCCCAGGCCGACGCAGATCAGATCCGCGAGAAATTGCCCGAAACTGATTTGACGGAGCGTCCATGAAAGCGATGCCTGTTCGGATCCTGATCGCTGCGGTGGTGATGTTTGTCATTGCGGTGCTTAGCAGTTTAGTCGGTGCGACCACCATTTCAGCAAGCGATCTGTTCTGGTCGATGCTGGGTGAATCGGTGCTGGATGAAACGGACCGAACGATCCTGTTTCAATTGCGACTGCCGCGATTGGTGGTGGCCGGTTTGGTCGGCGGTTCGCTAGCGGCAGCCGGTGTCGGGTTTCAAGGTTTGTTTCGCAACCCTTTGGCGGAACCCTATGTGATCGGTGCCTCAAGCGGCGCATCGTTGGGCGTGGCACTGGTGATCATCAGCGGTCTGCGAGCCTCGTTTTTTTCGATCGGTGCGACGACCTTGTTGGCAATGATCGGCGCGATTGCGGTGGTGATGATGGTGTTGGTGATCGGATCGTTGGCCCGTTCCCCGTCGACGATGTCATTGTTATTGGCTGGTGTGGTGATGAGCAGCATGGTCAATGCGATCGTATCGGCGCTGATGTTTCTGTACGATCAAAAAGCCGTTGTGATTCTGTCATGGCTGATGGGGTCGGTGGCCAACAGTCACTGGGGGACGGCATCGGTCGCCGCCGTCGTCGGTGGTAGCGGAGTGATCTTGATCGGGTTGTGCGCGCGACCGTTGGACGCATTTGCACTCGGCGACACCGCATCACAATCATTGGGGCTGGACCTGTCCACATTTCGCTGGTTGATCATTGCGGCGGCGAGTGTTGCGACCGCTGGGGCTGTTGCCGCATCTGGAGTGATCGGATTTGTCGGTTTGATCTCACCTCATATCGCCCGGATGTTCGTTGGTTCGCGGCATGCGGTTTTGATTCCGATGAGTGTGTTTGTGGGCGGTTCACTGATGTTGATTGCCGACGCGATCGCTCGGACGGTGATCGCACCTGCCGAATTGCCGGTGGGGATAGTGACCGCGATCCTAGGATGCCCGTTTTTTCTGTGGCTGTTGCTGCGGGACCGCCGCAGCGATTCCACGTTAGGGGCCAGCCAATGAGTACGTTATCGGCAAAATCATTGACGTTCGGATTCGATTCGAACCATGTCGTCCTCCGCGACCTATCGCTCAGTTTGCGGCGTGGTGAAGTGTTGGTGCTGTTGGGCGGCAACGGATCGGGAAAGACGACTTTGTTGCGAATGTTGGCTGGTCAGTTGTCGCCCGATTCAGGCAACGTTGTCTTGGATGATGTGCCGATTGATCAACTCTCCCGTCGTGAGATTGCAAAACGACTGGCAATGATGCCCCAGTCCGAACTCTGTGAAACCGCGTTCACGGTCCGCGAGATGGTCCGGCTCGGGCGTGCCGCGCATCGTGGTTGGTGGATGCCGCTGACGGACGAGGACGAACAAGCGGTAGAAGAAGCATTGGCGGCGACCGGGATGCAGAAACTGGCCGATCGCAACCTGACGACCTTGTCGGGTGGACAATGGCGACGATCGATTTTAGCGAGGTCATTGGCCCAGCAGGCATCGATTCTGTTGCTCGATGAACCGACCAATGGATTGGATTTGAAACACCAATACGATTGTTTGAGCCAGATTCGTGATCTGGTCAAACAGAAAAATTTGATCGCCGTTTTGGCGCTACATGATCTAAACCAAACAGCGATGTTTGCCGATCGAATCGCGTTGTTGTCCGGTCAAAAG
Source organism: Stieleria tagensis (assembly GCF_024129865.1). Taxonomy (GTDB): domain Bacteria; phylum Planctomycetota; class Planctomycetia; order Pirellulales; family Pirellulaceae; genus Stieleria; species Stieleria tagensis. The sequence continues at coordinate 51,248 of NZ_JAMYFE010000027.1, forward strand.
GTGATGGCCATCGGCGACTGTTGGCAGGTGTTGACTGCCGAACGAATTGAACAAGCCTATGGCATTCAAGCCACGATCGTCGAGCATCCCGTGCATGGCACACCGCTGGTCGTTCCTGTTGGCCCGACCGTTCCCGATTTTGCTAGTCCGGAGCGGTCGTGATGGGGCTGTTTACAACAATCGTTGTCATCATTGTCGCGGTGGGAATCGATCTGGTCGTCGGTGAACCGCCGAATCGATTTCATCCTGTCGCCTGGATGGGATCTGTGATTGGTTGGGCAAGACGGGTGTGTCCAAAACGCGGTGAGTGGATGCGTTTTTTGTGGGGGGGCACGATTGTCGGCGTCGGCTGTGTGATCGTCGGTGGCATCGGGTGGGCGTTGGATGCATTGGGCGAATGGATCTTGGGCGAATGGGTTGGAAATCGCGGTCAGGTGACGCAAGTCGTGACTTGGATCGCGGTGGTGGGTGGTCAGGCGGTCGTGTTGAAATGTTGTTTTGGGATTCGCTCGTTGGATCGTGCGGCGCGGTCTGTGCTGTCGTGTTTGCAACGCCAGGACGACGCGGCGGCGCGGCAGCAATTGGGATACCACCTTGTCAGTCGCCAAGTCGATCTGTTGTCCGCTGCCGAAATCTCTGCGGCGACCATCGAATCCGTTTCCGAGAACACGTCGGATTCTGTCGTGGCACCGCTGTTTTTTTATGTTCTGGGTGGTCTGCCCGCCGCTTTGATCTACCGCTACGTCAACACCTGTGACGCGATGTTGGGGTATCGAACTACCGAATTGGAATGGCTGGGCAAGTGTGCGGCGCGCTGCGATGACCTATTGAATTGGATTCCCGCACGGATCACCGCGGGATTGATCATGATCGCCAGCCCGACCAGCGCCCTCTGTGCTTGGCGGACCTGGTGGCAAGATTCGCGGCGAACGACCAGTCCCAACGCCGGACATCCGATGAGCGCCGCCGCGGGTGCGTTGGGCGTCTGTTTACAGAAATCGGATCACTATCGCTTGGGGGCCCGTTTACGCGAGCCCTTGTCGATGGACATCGCGTCAATGTTGGCGCTGTTCGCAAGAACGGTGACCCTGGCGGTGTTGCTTGCCTGTGTGTCAAAAGCGTTGATCGGTTGGCTGGTCCTGCGAGGTACGATTTGATGCAGAATCGAAAGCGACAGGCAGAGGCGCATCATGGCGGTCTGGATTGGGGATTGTTACAAGTGCGTGGAATTGATCCATCAGAGGTGATCGATCTGAGTTCCAATCTGCTGTCTGTCGACCAACCGAAATCCGTCCGTGATGCAATCCTAGACGCGGCGGTTGCACCGTACCCGGATCGTGACTGCCACGCCTTGCGTGCTGCGTTGGCAAAGCGGGTGAATGTGGATGCAAACCGCATTCTTGCTGGTAACGGTTGCTGCGAATTGATTCATTTGGTCGCCGGTGCGTTTTTATCACCTCAGCAAAATCATCCGTCACGCTGTTTGGTTGTAGGGCCGACGTTCTCTGAATACGAGCGCGCGTCGCTGCTGTGTGGCGCAGTGGTCGACCGGGTCGAAGCGGTTGCCGAGGATGGTTTTGCTGTTCCGATTCAGCCCATCCAGGAAATGCTCCATCGTCGATCGCACCAAGTCATTTGGATTTGCAACCCCAACAATCCGACTGGATCGACAACGAGTCCTGGTTTGGTTCGCCGTTGGTTGGACAGCTATCCAGAAACCCTGTTTGTGGTTGATGAGTCTTACCTCGATTTTTGCCAGGGACTGGATTCGCTGGTCGCTGATGATCGAGACAATTTGGTCACGCTGCGTTCGATGACCAAGTCCTACGCCTTGGCCGGATTGCGGCTAGGGTATCTGACGACGAGCGAATCGCGTCTACAGACGCTAAAAGCCAGACGGGTTCCCTGGTCCGTCAACTCCGTCGTTCAATCGGTGGCTGTGGCGGCGCTAGAGTCACAGTCGCACTATGACGACGCGATGAAACGAATGATTGTCCAGCGAACGCGGCTGATCAATGAGTTCACGGATCGCGGTTTCAATCCATTGCCAACCGAAACCGGATTCTTTTTGCTGCCGGTGGAGGATTCGGCGGCACTGGTAGAGCGATTGCTGCAGTCTGGCGTTCTGGTGCGAGATTGTGAATCGTTCGGGCTGGAAAACTATGTCCGAATCGCGGTCGGTGATACCAATGCCAACGATCGATTGTTGGCTGCACTGGATGCACCATCGAATCAGTCAGTCGCTATTGGACGCGAGCCCGAGTTGACGCAGGACGTCGATCCCGTGAATCCAGTCGGCATTTCGAGTTGGAGTGATGCGTTCCGGGAACAGTTGTACGAACTGTTTCGAATGAGACGGGATGTGCGCCAGTTTTCCAGTCAAGCCATCGAGCATGCGGATCTGGCCCGTTGGATTGATGCCGCCTGTTTGGCGCCGTCGGTGGGTTTGTCCGAACCCTGGCGATTCGTGTCGGTCAATGATCCGGCGGTGCGTCAAAGGGTGGCGGCGGAGTTTGAGGCACAGAATCAGCTTGCGGCGGAGGTTTACGAGGATTCCGCCCGTGATCAATACCAGCAGTTAAAGTTGGCCGGTTTGCGTCAGGCCCCTGAGCATCTGGCGGTGTTTGTCCAATCCGATCCCCAACAGGGGCGTGGCTTGGGACGTCAAACGATGCCAGAAACGGTTGCCTATTCGGTCGTCGCCGCGATACAGAATTTTTGGTTGGCAGCGCGATGTGATGGTGTCGGAGTCGGCTGGGTATCGATCTTGCGCCCGCAGCAGATCGGGCAGCTATTACAGGTTCCGTCGGATTGGCAATTGATTGCCTATTTGTGCGTCGGCTATCCCCAGGATGCCAACGAATCGGTACCGGAATTGGAACGACGTGGTTGGCAGCAGCGGAGTCAAGACAATCAACATTGGATTGAACGATGAGTGTGAATGAGTTTCCGGTTTGGACCGGCGGAAGTTTTGGATCCATCGAACCGTTGCTGTTCGATTTGGCACAAGCATTTCAGTGGCCGATCACGGTGCTGGTGTTGTTGGTGTTTTTGTACGCCATCCTAAAGCTGGGGGGGTTCGTTGTCGAAGCGATCAGCCGTCAGCGGCGACCGAATCAAATCTTGGTCTTGCCGCAAAATGGATCGTTGACGATCGAATCGATGCAATTGCTGGTGCTGCGAGAACTGGAAGGATTGCGATTGTGCAGTCGGATCGCTCCGATGCTGGGGCTGGTGGCAACCATGATCCCGCTCGGTCCAGCTTTGGTCGCTGTGTCCAGTGGCGAAACCCAGTTGACGATGCAGGCGTTGGGGACAGCCTTTGCAGCGGTGATCGTTGCGTTGGTCGCCGCATCAATCTGTTTTTTGATTTACACCGTGCGCCGGCGTTGGCTGTTACAGGAACTGAACCAATGGTTGGCGTTGCAGCCAATCACGGGAGAGAGTGAAGTCCGATGATGCCAGGCAAATTGAATATTCTTGACGATGATGACAGCGATCCGATGCTGTCCTCGATCAACTTGGTGGACGTTTTTCTGGTCGCCATGGCGATCCTGATGATCGCGATGATGAATCATCCCATGAACGAACTCTCCCAAGGCGACTTTACGATGGTTCGCGATGCCGGCAAGCCGACGATGGAGATCGTTGTCAAGGAAGGAAAGAAACTCAGCCGGTTCCAGTCGACCGGTGTCTCGTCGGAAGGCAATGGCATGAAAGCCGGTACGGCCTATCGTTTGAACGATGGGTCAATGGTCTACGTCCCGCACGACGCAGAGGTCCAACCATGATTCGAAACAAGCAGGTCCGACAGGTGAATTTGAAAACAGACGCCGGCACTGGTTCTAAACAACGTACCGTGATGTTCCGATTCATGATGGGGTTGGTTTGCTGGCTGCCGGTCCAGACGGTGCTGGCCCAAGCGGACCTGGCAGCACCAGTCGTCGATGGCCCGCCAAAATCAAGTGCTGTTGTCGTCGTACACAGTTATCTAATCGCACCGGCCCGCGTCGAAAAACTGCGTCGGGCTGCCGAACAGACGGGACAGCCGATCGAATTTTTGGCGATGGAATCGACCGCCGCAGATACCTTGAATTCAGCGATTGCTGATTCAAAACTGGTGTTGATCGATGTGCCTCACCACAGCGTTGCCGATGCGATCATCAAGACAGCTGGTCAAGCTCTACAGTCCAGTGAAACACCCTATTTGTGGATCGGTGATCAAAAGGAAATCCGCCAAGGGATTGTGGTCAAGCCGGCTGAACTACTTAGCCAACGCGGCATTGCCCCGGATTGGGCGTCACGCGTCCGACAGTATTATCGCTACGGTGGCAAGACGAACACTTTGAATCTTGCACAGGCGTTGGCTGGCGAGATCCCGGCCGCTGACGACACCGACACGGTGACCGCAATGCCCGATCCGGTGCTGTTTCCCGAGCAGGGGTTTTATCACCCGGATTGGCCCAGGATCGAAACGGAACTCTCAGCGGTGACCGCGAACTTTGCGAGTCGCGGAAAGCCGATCGTGGCGATTGCGATCAACCGTGTGTTGATCTCCTCGGATGACACCGAGTGGGTTGATGCGATGATCGCTGCCCTGGCCGACCGAGATCTAGATAGCTATGCGTTTTATGGCCCACGTCAAAACAGTCAGCTCTACACCGAAATGACATGCCGCATCGACGATGCGGAAATCAAGCCGGTCGTCAATTTGATGATCAACGGCGCGCTCGTCTTCAGGCCTCAGCAACGCAAACTGGAATTGGACCAGATCGGTGTGCCGGTCTTGCAAACGTTGCCCGCGCTGAATGTCGATGCACAGCAATGGCAATCGAGTCGCGAGGGGCTGGCGGTGGAAGACATCTCGTACTACTACGCGTCCAGCGAGCTGGCTGGCATGGTTGATCCGATGCTGATTTCCGCCCGCGACCAGAAGACTCAGCTATTGCAGCCGATCACCGCGCAAATCGAAGCCGTTGCGGCGCGGGCACAAGCGATTTGTCAATTACAGCGCAAACCTGTGGATCAGCGACGGATCGCAATGGTCGTTTACAACTATCCGCAAGGCGAGAACAACTTTGGCGCCTCGTTTTTGAACGTTCCCAAGAGTCTGGACCGTTTGGTCGTCGCGCTCCAGGAATCCGGTTATACGACCGAGCCGATTGGTGCCGATGCGATCACGACCAAGACACAGACTGCTTTGCGGGGGCTGTACGATTCATTGGCGTTGATCGAGCAACAGCGTTCCGGCGCCGCCGAGTTCCTGTCGTTAGAGCGTTATCAAACTTGGTTTGATCAACTGCCGGAAGAAACTCAGAACCGGATCGTCGACTACTGGGGAACGCCGGAATCGATGGCGCTCGAAATCGACGGAAAGAAATCCGACGGAATCGGATTTGTGATTCCCGGCGTGCAACTCGGTAACGTGTTGGTGCTGCCACAACCGCTGCGACACGAGATCACCACGGCGACCGACGACGACCTGAGAAAGAAACGCATCAATCATCAATCGACCGTTCCACTAAGTCATACGTATTTGGCGACCTATCTGTATCTGCGAGAGCAGTGGCAGGCGGATGCAGTGGTGCATTTCGGGACGCATGGAACGCTCGAATGGGCTCCGGGCAAACAGCGTGCTCTGTCGATCTACGATGACCCACTGATGGCACTCGGTGATCTGCCGAACATCTATCCCTACATCATGGATAACTTGGGTGAAGCGACCACGGCCAAACGTCGTGGTCGGGCGACAATGATCAGTCACTTGACACCGATGTTCACCCCATCTGGTTTCCGTCCGGGCCTGCATGACATGCATGATCTGATGCACGATTGGGAAACCGTCAGCCCCGGCCCGGTTCGCCGCCAGATGGAAAAGCAGCTGGTCGAAAGTTTTGTCAGCCACCATTTGGATCGTGATCTGGATTGGACCGCCGAACAGATCGAATCCGATTTCGAAGGATTCATGGAAGTCCTGCACCCATTTTTGGATGACATCGCGCAAGCGGCTCAACCACAGGGGCTGGCTGTTCTTGGCCAAGTTCCCACCCCAGATCGCCGCTTTGGAATGGTGATGCAGATGCTGCGCAAACCGCTGATCGACGCTTTGGGTGAAGACATCGACGAAGTGTTTTTACTGGACGCCGAAAAGGTCACCAACTCTCGCCCGGCTCGGTGGCTGAGGATGGCGCTGGTCGACGCTGAATCCGCGAGTCAATTGGATTTGCGTCTGATCGATCAATTGGATACCAACAAGCACACGTCGGTTCCCAACCGTGCCCGTGACAAAACGTTGGATCCGAAACGGTTGTTGGCGCTCGCCAAACGGGCTCAGCAGCTGGATTCGATGCTCGCCGAAAACAACGAGATCGATGCAATTCTGCAGGCGCTCAATGGACGACATGTTCCGTCCAGCTACGGCGGCGATCCGGTGCGAAACCCCGAAAGTCTGCCCACCGGTCAAAATCTATACGGATTCGATCCCACGCGTGTCCCCACCGAACAGGCCTGGCAGATCGGCGCCGGCGTGCTGGAGGAATGGATTCAAACCTATCGAGATCGCCACGATGGAGATTTCCCACAGCAGATCGCTTTCACGATGTGGGCGGGCGAGACGATGCGGCATCAAGGTGTCATCGAATCACAAATCTTTCACGCCTTGGGAGTCCGTCCGCACTGGAATGATTCTGGCCGGATGACCGGATTTGATGTCGTTCCCAGCAACGAACTCGATCGTCCTCGCATCGATGTGCTGTTGAGTGTGACCGGATCGTATCGCGACCAGTTCCCGCATTTGATGCAATGGATCGATCAAGCCGTGGTGGCGGTGTCCCAGTTGGATGATCCAGTCGCCGATACACCGTCCGGTTCAGCATCACAGGCCAACTATGTTGCCGAACACGTGAATGCCCTCCGTGACGAATTGGAATCCGCCGGCGTTGCACCGGCCGATGCGGCACGCCAATCCACCGCACGCGTGTTTTCCAACGAACCTGGCGGCTATGGGACGGGTTTGAACGATGCGGCCTACGCCAGCGACTTGTGGGAGCGACAAAACCATGGCGGTGGTGATGCGGAAATGGCAGATCTATTCACCAGTCGCATGGGGTACGCCTATGGCGATGGACTGGAGGGTGTTGCCGCCAAATCATTGTTCGCCAAACAAATTGCCAGTGTCGATGCTGCCTTTCTATCGCGATCTTCGAACACGTACGGTGTGCTGACCAGCGATGACCCCTTCGCCTATTTGGGCGGTTTTTCGCTTGCCGCGCGAGCCGCCGGAGCCGACGCGCCGGAGTTGTATGTTCAGAACCTGCGCGACGAGTCGGAAGTGATCGTCGATAGCGCAGCCGGGTCGATCGCGAAAGAAATGCAAACGCGCTATCTGCACCCGCAGTGGATTCGATCACAGCAGGCTGAAGGATACAGCGGGACACTGCAAGTGCTGAAAGCAACCCAGTTCCTGTGGGGCTGGCAAGTCACCGCGCCGGAAACGATTCGTGAAGATCAATGGCAATCGATGATGGATGTTTATGTCAACGATGAATACGAACTTGGGACTCGTGAGTGGCTGCAGGAGGACAACCCGCAGGCACTGGCTCAGATTTTGGAGCGGATGGTGGACGCGGTGCGTTTGGACTATTGGCAGCCCGATCTGGAAACGCGTGAGAAATTGTTAGATTCCTATGACCAGATGATGCGTCAAAGCGAATTGATCGAAAGCAATCGCCAGGTCCAGCAATTCGTCAGTGTCCAATTGAAATCCAAGCCTGCGCTAAAGCCCGACCCCTCGGTGGCGAACAGTGCCGAGCTGCCAGTCGATCCAGTGACAGCGGCACCGAATGCGACACCGAGACAAACAACGACACCGAGTGCTGATGCGCCCGAGTTTGTCCGTGGCCAAGAGATGCGGCCGGTATCACAGCCGGATGTTGTGGGCCAGCAACCGCAACGGCGAACATTGATGGCGGTTGTGATCTTGGGCTGCGTGCTGCTGATGGGTGGATTCCTACAATATCGGCGCCTTTCCAAAAGCCAGGGGCAGCAATCATGAGAGAATTCTCTGAGGCCGCCGAGCCGTGGGATGTCGAAGCGATGCAACAACGGCTTGATGGATTGTGCAAACCGCCCGGCAGCTTGGGGATGATCGAATCGATCGCCGCCCGGCTGTGCATGACCCAACGCACGTGTCGGCCGAAAACGCGACCGCGCCATGTCACCGTGTTTGCGGCCGACCATGGCGTGACTTGCGAAGGCGTCACCGCGTGGCCGAGTTCGGTGACGGGGGCGGTGGTCAATCTGATGCAGCAAGGACGAACTGCCAGCGGAGTCTTTGCCGGATCACTCGGGTGCAGCTATGAAGTGGTCGACGTTGGATTGTTGTCGCCATGCGGGTCGACCGGTGGTCGGTTGGTCGATCGATCCGGTCGGCGTGGAACGGGAAACCTGATGCGCGAACCGGCGATGGACGAAGCAGAATTCAGCCATGCCTGGCAGGCCGGGGTTGAGCGTGCGCAGATCGCTTGTGATGCGGGCAATCAGATTTTGATGGGCGGCGAAATGGGAATCGGCAACACCACGTCGGCCAGCTGTTTGATTGCGCTTTTGTGTGACAACGAATTGGTTGCTACCGAGTCAGTCGAAACGTTGGTGGGACCTGGTGCTGGGATCGACGATCAACAATTGCAGCACAAGCGCCAAGTGGTGCGAGCCGCGGTCGATCGCGTCCGCGGGCTTGGGATTCAATCACCTGACCAGCTCGCTTGTCAGGTCGGAGGATTCGAGATCGTGGCGCTTGCCGGGTTTTTTCAGCACGCCGCCCAGCGGGGCAGGACGGTCGTCGTCGATGGATTGATCGCGACCGCAGCTGCACTGTTGGCCCAGCGGATGCACCCGGGAACCTCGGATCAAATGATCGCCGGCCACCGCTCGACCGAACCGGGGCAAACCGCGGCGCTTGCGAGTTTAGACTTGGTGCCGGTGTTGGATCTACAGATGCGACTGGGCGAAGCGACAGGCGCGTTGGCTGCGCTGCCACTGATCGACTTGGCGGCGGCAATGATCAACGACATGGCAACCTTGGACGAACTGGAGTTGTGATGAATCCTTCAGCGGCGGACACGCCTCGCGCCGAAAGGAATCTGTGCAGAACCCTGGCGGTCGCGATCCAATTCTTGACGCGGGTTCCGATGCCGGGACTCTCTGGGATCACAGCCGATCAATATAGAGAGCTATTGCGCCGCGCAGTGATTTTCTTTCCGATCGTCGGCGGACTGGTGGGTTGTTGGACGGCGGCATTGTTTGTGGGTGGCCTGTGGATCGGATTCACGCCCTTGGTCGCAGCCTTGATTTCACTCGGCGCGGAAGCTTTGTTGACCGGGGCTTTTCATGAAGATGCGTTGGCGGATACCTGCGATGCATTGGGCGGCGGATGGACTCGCGATCAAGTGTTGGAAATCATGAAAGACAGCCGATTGGGAACCTACGGCTCGGTCGGATTGATCATCGGTGTCGGTACGCGGGCCGCTGCGATGGCAGCCATCGGCGCAGCGAACATGATGACCGCGGCGATTGTGATCGTGGCTGCGGCAAGTTTGGGACGCGCTGCGATTGTGCTGATGATGGCCACCACGGATCCGATCCAAGATCGCAATTCACAAGCCAAAGACATCTCTGGCAGTCAAACGATCAAGCGTGCACTCACCGCGGCGTTGATCAGTTTGCCGTTTTGGATCATGTGGCCTGTGACGTTGCCGGTTGTGGCTGGATGTTCGCTGTTGGCAAGTTTGCTGGTACTGGTTTGGTTTCGCCGCAAAATCATTCAGCGGGTCGGCGGCACAACCGGCGACCTGCTCGGTTGCAGCGGGTTTTTGATTCAAGGTGTGATTTTGGTTGGTGCGTCGGCACAATGAGTGATTCGATCGAGATTTTGTTGGTCCGCCACGGTGAGATCGATCCGAGAATGAAAAAGATCTGCTACGGGGCGATGGACATCGATCTGAGCGACCAGGGACGTCTGGATTCGCAGCGCGTTGCTCAGCAGATTCTCACGTCCGTTGCTCCACAAGCGATCTTTCACAGCGGGCTGTCGCGGACGCGTTACATGGCTGACCAAATCGCTCGACTTGGGCCAGACCCGTTGCCCGTCATCGATGACATGCGATTGCGCGAACGCAACTATGGTCGCTGGCAAGGACTCAGCTGGGATGACGCCTACGCCAGTGATCCAGAGAACTTTGACGGTCTGATTGAGCGACCCGATAGCTACCGTCCGCCCGGCGGAGAAACGACGACAGAGATGCAAGACCGCATGGTCGACTGGCTGGACGATCTTGTCACACGGTCCAGCGGCGACCAACCTGGGCCGATCATCGCGGTGTCACACAGCGGGCCAATCGCCGCCATGGCTGGCAAACTACTGAATCTGCCCCCGACTCAGTGGGGCCCCTGGATGGTCGCTCCGCTGGCCACGATCCACCTGGTTGGCCGTCGGCACCTCAGTACCGTTTCATGGGAGGTCAGGAAACGGTAGTGACCGACGAAGGATGGTGCTCGCTAGAGAAATGCGTTGAAACTTATTTCTCGCAGACGATCGTTGCGATCAGCGCGTCGAGTCCTCTGACCCGAGACAGTTCGCTGTCGTCTTGTGAGTCCGAATCAGCGATTGATTGACTCGTCAATCGATGCACTCTGTCCAACACGGTTGGATTGAGAACGGTCTGTCCGTTGGGTTTCAGACGGGAGATGAGTTCAGCTCGGGCGTCTTGCCCGATGACAAGACCGTCCTCTGCGTGACCACTGCGATGAGATTGTTGTGATCCGGCACCATCTTTCCATAGGACCGAAAAGAAAGCCGAAAATTGAATCGTGTCATCGCTGACAAAAATAAGGTCGCCCCCAGAAGGTGCTTTTGCGTCATTGCCCTTCTTTCCTTTTCCATTGCCTCGGCCCTTTTCATCGTCCTGGTTGTTTACTTGGACATCGTCGACCGGTAGACCAGCGTAGGATGGATCGGCACTTTGTGCGTTCGAGAGTGCGATTGTGTAATCAACATTGCCATCACGATCGCTGTCATCGACTGGAATCACGATGACTGATTGCGGCTGGTCCCAATTGTCTGAGGTGAATCGCAATAGCCCGGTGCTCACCAATCCCTCGGTGGCGTCGAGCGATGTCACAGAAATCGTAACTTCGGCCGACGGGCGGGAATCAAGCACGACTGAAAAGGAATCCGAGTTGCCATTTTCCCGCGTGGTCAGACCGCTGGTCGGCGAGACTGAGATGCCAGGCGCAACGATCACATCATCGTTGACAATGACACCCTCCGCGGTTGATCCTGTGATCACCGTGGTTTCCGTCGCACCGGATAGGCTGACTGCGAAACGCTCGTCAAATTCGACTTCCGTATCGCCCGCCACATCGACCAAGATTGTTTTCGAGACTTCACCTGGGCCGAACGAGACTGAGCCACTTGGGTAATCGCCAATCGCGAAGTCTTGACGATCGGCAGGGTGCTGACCGACTCCGGCAACTGTATAGTCCAGCGTTGTTGATCGCGTTGTATTTCCCGATCGGCTGACGACAAAAGAGTGTGTGCGAGATCCCGAATTTCCTTCGACCAAATTCGCGTTTTGCGCCGAAACAGCCACGAACTCCGTATCCGTGGGAACGACGCTGCCGCTAATGAAATACTGCCCCAGGCTGGCGTAGTCGCTATACCCATCGGTTGCCGGATTGCCGTTGCCTGTTCCACTGATATGCAAGAAATATTGACCGGCGGTCGCCGCCAGTTGAATTCCCGCCGACAACGTCTCGATTGGATTGGAACTGGCAACTAGTTGGCTGGATGCGTCGTAGAGTTCTAGCAGGACATCCAGATTGGGGCCGCGATCAAGCGGCGAAACGTCAATTTGAATTGATCCGCTGTCGGTCGAAAACGCAAACACGTCGACATCATTTGATCGTTCAATAATCCCCCAATCGCTGATGACGTCGTTGACGGTCGCGAGAGGTGATGCGTTTGCATCAACGCTACCGTGGTCGTCGGTGCGATATGAGAAGCCATTGTTGCTGGTGATAATCGCCAAGTCGTCTTGTGATTGACTGGCGGCTGAATATTCACCCCGACTCCACTGGGTCACGTTTTGATAGTAACTACTGCCCATGATCGGAGCCCAACCGGTTTCACCGCTCCCCTGCCCCTTGAAGTACTCTTCCGACGGACTGGTTCGGCCATCATGGCTCAGTCCCAAAGCATGCCCCACTTCATGGCTGATCGCTTCCGCTGTGTATTTCTCGTTGCCATTACCTAGTTGGGCTTCGAACACAAATGCCGGGCTATCGTAGGACCAATTGAAGGATCCGACATAGGCGACGCCGCCGGCGGCAGAGCCCCACCAATCGCTGCTGCTGCCTCCGATGACAGCTCGGGTGCCCCATTGTGTATCCGACGACCCGCTTTTGACCAACGCACCGACGCCGGGATCCTCAGTCGTGACGTCGACATCAAACGGGATGAAGTCTTCGGCCACTCGCTCCCAGATCCATTGAATTCGCTGGAGTTCTCCATCGCTGAAGGAACTGGCGTCACCGTCAAAATCATAGGCCGGAGTGACAATATCGGCTCCCCCGTTGTAGTTGCTGTTCCAGATCGTTCCAGACGTGACATGGCCGTCAAAGTCTAAGTAGATGGTCTTACTGGCACCCGGATTGCTGTGTAGTGCAAACGTTTCTGACAATGAGGCCGGGGTTTCGGTGGAAAGTCTGTCCTCCGGATTGACTGGATCCGCAGCCTGGTTGGGCAATGCGGTCATCGCGTGCAGTTCATAGGCGTCAGTGAAGTGGGGCTTGGTTTCGATCGGGGCTTCCGCGTCACCGTAGACGAGCGGGTTAGCACTCATCACCACCCGCTGTTCCATCACTTCCATTTTCAGATTGCGACGACGCCCAACTCTGGCCGCGGAGGTACGTCGGACAATGCGAGCAGATCGAGAGAAAGACAGCGGCATAACGCAATTCCGTGACAAGGAAAAAGTGGGAAAGTGAAAAGTCGCCGGAGATCCGGCTTCCAGCCAGAATCAGTCGGATCTGGACCCCCGAAAAGCCACTCCGGCAGCCGGCATGTGTAGCACCACGACCGGCAGGATTCGAGATGGATTGGGCAAGTTGGGGCAAAGAAATAGACATTACTGACGACTTGGGTTTGGACGCGATACTAGTGACGCATCTTGTTGCTGGGAGATGACTTAAGTCAGCGCGGTCGGACGCGGCTGACTGTCTCACGAGAGGGGGTGCCTGGTATTGCAGCCTCACCATCACCGGTATCGAACGAGAAGGGAAATTGCTGGGTGAAGAGCCAAACGCCTGCCAAGTTTCCTCGCAAAAGCAACATGTTGTGGGGCGATCCAACAGAAGTCGCCCCCAAGGAGAGATGTACGAAATATCAGTTTCTGCTTGAAAATTCTGTTTTACGGTTCGCAAACCATTGCCCGGGGGGGGTGTCCGTCTGTATCGTAAAGGGTGATGGCGTCAAATCGTCAGCAGGCACGTTCGCTGTGGCTGCGTTACCAGGACCGTTCAATGAACTTTTTCCACCCTCACGCATGCTTTGCCTTGCTGTTGATCTTTGCATGTGCAGGATCAGTTGATGGCGGCGTGATAGGGATGCAGGACTTGGCGATTGAATCGAGCGCCGCTAGCTGTTCGCCCTCTAACGCTCAATCGCCAGCGGATCAGCAGTCGCCGATGTTGATTCCTGAATCCGGAAACACCGCCGGCGGATTCGGCCAGATATCCGTTGGCCAAGACAGAGTTGATTTTGCAATCGAAGGTATTTGTTCGATTGAGTTGCCGCTTGCCGTGCGCTATCGGATGCAGTTTGAGCGACGGAGAGTTGCTGAAGTAGTTCCCAGAAGGTTGCTGAAGGTTCCTATCTCTGCACGTGTCGTTGTTCTGACGCGTGAAAGAAACAATTTAAGAAATTACGATTAGGGATTTGTGATATGAACCGAACGTTTAGGTCTACGCTTGTTGCGGTAACGTGTATTGCTTTGATGCACTGCGCACAAGCGCAGGCTGGATTTATGATTACCTATGCCGGTAATTCCACAGATAGCACGCTTTCTGGAGCGTCCGCGACAGCGTTTTTCAATTTTGGATTAGCCACACCTGACGAAGTTGGCAGGCGGAGCATCGAGGTCACCATCTCGAACACTTCCGAAAGCCTTACCAATGTGCCCTTGACGAGTTCGTTTTTAACGGGACTTGCGTTCGACACCCCGGCTTTTGGAGAAAGCTCAGTCGTGTTCGATAACTCTTCGTACGTCGGGACATCCGAACTGGGAAATGTGGTTTCACCGGATGTAGCATTCAACCCATTCACTGCGGGCGGGGCACCTGAGTTTGACATTGCATTTACGGACGGTTCGAATATCCAGGGTGGCGGACAACCAATCGATGGATTAGCGATGGGAGACACGATAACCGTCAGCATTGAGTTTACATTCTATCCGGTTTTCGAAACTGGGGCGGTGGATACTTCTCCTTCTCCAACTGACATCGAAGCCATGTTTCGCGCCGGCTTTGCTGACGGAAGCCTCCGGACAGCGGTGCGCTTCAAGGCAATCAATCCTGGTGGGGGCTCGGATAAAATTCTAGGTGGTCCTCCAACTGATCCTCCGACTGGAGATCCTCCAGGAATGGTGCCCGAACCCTCTTCGTTTGCAATCTTTGCAGCGTTGGGACTTTGCGGGGTTGCTTCGCGACGACGTCGACGCGTGAGTTGATCCGCGAACAAGATTGAATCATCTCCATTAGGCCTCGTTGCAATCAGTTGCAGCGAGGCTTTTTTGTGCGCACTGCTTGCAACCGGTGCTTCGCAAGTCGGCGCCAATGCTTGTAGGCCGGAGGCCGACAGATCCACTGCCGTGGCCGTCAGGCCACGGGTGCGGAGTGTTTGACTTCCTCAGCCCGGCTGGCGACACATCAAATCGTCCGGACAACGGTTGTGTCGCCCGCTGGGCTAGCTGTCAGCATCGACCCCGGTGACGGTGGCTGAGGCCGACAGATCCACTGCCGTGGCCGTCAGGCCACGGGTGCGAAGTGTTTGACTTCCTCAGCCCAGCGGGCGACACATCAAATCGCCTGAACAATGGTTGTGTCGCCCGCTGGGCTTGCTGTCAGCATCGACCCCGGTGACGGTGGCTGACGCCACCGCCTAGGGTTGTACCGGCCTCCGGCCTGGAGCCAATGCAGCGGCTGACGCCACCGCCTAAGGTTGTACTGGCCTCCGGCCTGGAGCCAATGCAGCGGCTGACACCACCACCTATGGTTGTATCGGCCCGCCGGCCTGGAGCAATACTTGTAGGCCGGAGGCCGACAGATCCACTGCCGTGGCCGTCAGGCCACGGGTGCGAAGTGTTTGACTTCCTCAGCCCAGCGGGCGACACATCAAATCGCCTGAACAATGGTTGTGTCGCCCGCTGGGCTTGCTGTCAGCATCGACCCCGGTGACGGTGGCTGACACCACCGCCTAAGGTTGTATCGGCCTCCGGCCTGGAGCAACGCAGTGACTGACGCCACCGCCTAGGGTTGTATCGGCCTCCGGCCTGGAGGGGAAACGCAACGCGCTGACCGACACTGCCGCCTAGAAACTTGTCGGACTGCGGCTTTGGCGGCGAGCTATTTGCTGGATTCGTACAGCCAGCGGATTGGTAGCCGGGTGATTTGGGTGGTGTTGAGTCCCGCGGATCGACCTTGGCCGGCGCAGTGTGCCAGCAGCACGTGGTCGTTGGCAAACGCAATCGCCGTGTAGCAATACCAACCATCTGGATCGTCGTACAAGACTTTGACATTCTCCCAGGTCACTCCTTCATCGTGCGAGATCGCGGTGGTCAGCGGCGTTCGCAGCGTTCGCTCGGAAACAGGAAGCTCGCTGTGATCGTTCCAGACCAATAATAAGTCGTTGCTGCCTGGAATTCGCTGGATCGATGCCGGGGAATTGGGCGAAGCGATTCCCATCGGCTGCAGCGACGTCCAATGTTGCCCTCCATCGCTGGACTCGCAGCGCAATTGCTGGCCGGAATCGCTGCGACACCACAGCATCACACGTCCGTCCTGCAATTCGACCACGCCTGGTTCCTGGGCAGCGATTCGATTTCCGTCAGCATCCGTGGCGCGCTGCGTGGTTGCACTGCGGTGCCAATTCAATCCGCCATCATCGGAAAGGTAGCAGGTGATTTGACCTTTCCAGTCCATCGATTGCTGATCAGCGGTCCTATGCAAGGCGACGGGAGCCAGCAGGCGACCGCCTTGGAGTTGAATGACGCGATCATTGTTCATCACGTAGTAGCCGATCTGGGAATCGGGAATGATTGACACCGGATCGCTCCAAGTCACCGCTTCGTCATTGGAAAATCGCACCACGGGCCGGCAATCGGTCAGTGAATTCTTGACCAAATAGAACAGTCCCAAACGACCGTCCGCCAATCGCAGCAACGACACCGACATCACGTTCATGTCGCCTTCGTTTGCAACTACGATCTGATCATCCGCCGACCACGTCTGACCTTGATCACGAGACGTTCGACTGGCCAACACGGCTTGGTCGTGATCACTGCCGCCGCCACTGAAACGCGTGTAGACAAACAGCATTCGTCCATCATTTAACGTGACGAAGTCACCTTCGCTGTTACGAGGGTTGTCGACCGACGGCATCAATTTCAATGCGACTTGAAGCGGCTGATCGATTGACGCAGATGTGTCTGACTTTAACAACGGTTTTAGGTAGTTGGCGGTTTCGACTGCGATCACGTTGTATCCAGCCAAATTCGGATGCCGATCCGAAAACCAGCCCGGTCGTTCGCCGAACAGGGCATCCAGTTCGTTGTCCATCACTTCCAACCGCCCGTCGTGAACGCGCGGTTGCAGCCAATCATGATGCGCCGCGGGAATGTTTTCGATCGGGAAACGACGGTAGTTCAGCATGTTTGGTCCGGACTTGAGCGCAGCCGCATAGCCCGCATGGAGATCGAACAGCGGTAGCGATTCGCTTTCGGCGACTTGGCGAACGAGTTGGTTCATCTGCGTTGTTTTCGCTTCTGACGAAAAAGGAATGTTCGTGCAGAGAACAATTTTTGCGTCCGGATGGTCGCGTCGTAGCAGCCCGATCAGTTCTCGATAGTCGTCGGGAAAGCCGTCGGCGAAATTTTCGCGTTTGGCGTGGTCATTGATTCCGTAGCGGATCAACACGTAATCGATCCCCGGCAGTTCGCTGGCGTCACGCTGGTAGCGGCCGCTATCAATCAAACGTCGAATGTATTCGCCACCGCGGCTGGAATTGATCACGGTGCATGGCGGCAAACTCTGGTCGGCAGCCAACAGCTGCTGGATCATCTGTTCCAAATGCGGTCCGTCTGGTTGCAGTCGGCGTGGCACACTGCCTTCGGTGGTGCTGTCGCCCAATAACAGGATCTGAAGATTTCCCTGATGCTCGGCGCGGAGAGCTGGAGGGATGGCAACCAGCCAGGAAAAAGCAACAAGTGCTGTCAGCGCGCAGGTGGGTAGGAAGCGGTGCATCGATTTGGTGGGGATAGAGTGCCGAAGGTCACCTGGGATTGATCCGAATGATTGCGGAGTGATCCCGGACGGGGCGTTGGCGAGTGGGAGTGAGGGGGCGGACAGTGTAACCCGAATCATGGGTGCGGGGGCAATGGTTGGCTTGGCTGGTTGGTACACTGGATGTTTGAAATCGACCGATCGACACACTGTTTACTCACTGACAAAACTGAACACCATGGACTCAAATTTGATGATTCGATTACCCGCACGATTGGCAGTGCGATTGTTGGTTCTGGCCGTTGCGCTGGCACCGCTGATGCCTGCCGCCGCCCAGTCCGATCCGCCCAAAGGGTTCGAAGCGATTTTTAACGGCCAAGATCTGACGGGTTGGCACGGGCTGAACCCGCACTTAGTCGTCAAGTTGCCCGAGGAAAAACGCGAGGCAAATCGGAAACAGCAACGGGCGGAATTCGCGGATCATTGGCGCGTCGAAAATGGCGAACTGGTCAATGATGGTCACGGTCCTTACGCGACAACCGATCAGGAGTACGGCAACATTGAATTGATGTTGGAGTACAAAACGGTTGCCAGGGCCGACAGCGGAATTTATCTGCGGGGAACGCCACAGGTCCAAATCTGGGACAGCAACCAGAGCTTTGATTCCAAACGACCCACGCGTCGACCGGAGTTGGGGTCGGGCGGATTGTTCAACAATTCACCGAGTGCGTATGGTCGTGATCCACTAGAAAAAGCGGACAAAGCCTTCGGCCAATGGAACTCGGTCAAGATACGTCAGGTTGGAGATCGCACTTGGGTTTGGCTAAACGGTATCGCTGTCGTCGAGGCCGCGATCATGGAAAACTACTGGGATCGTAGTCAGCCATTGCCGGCGATGGGCCCTCTGATGTTGCAAACGCATGGCGGAGAAATCCGTTGGCGAAACATTTTTGTGCGGCAAATTGATGATCATGAATCCGAGTCGCTGTTGGCCGGTTTAGCCGACAAGACCCCGCAATGGACCGCATTGTTCAATGGCAAAGACCTAGAGGGCTGGACGCCCAAAATTCGTCATCACGCGGTGGGCGAAAATTATGGCGATACGTTTCGAGTGGAAGACGGATTGTTGAAAGTTCGGTACGACAGTGCTGCCTACCCGCAGTTCGACGAACGGTTTGGTCATCTGTTTTTCAACCAACCATTTTCACACTATCGGCTGCGAGTGGTCTATCGGTTCGTTGGAGAGCAGAATGCCGGAGGACCTGGATGGGCGCTGCGCAACAGCGGACTGATGCTGCACGGGGAATCGCCCCAGACGATGGACATCGATCAGGATTTCCCCGCCTCGATTGAAGTCCAACTGTTGGGCGGCAATGGAACCGACGATCGAACGACCGCCAATCTGTGTACGCCCGGGACCAACGTGGTCAAAGATGGCACTCTATTCACACCGCACTGCACCAGTTCCAGTTCGCAGACGTATGCTGGGGAGCAATGGGTCACGGTCGAAGTCGAAGTGAATGGTTCTGACGTCATCCGTCACAAGGTCAATGGCCAGCCAGTGTTGCAGTACACCCAGCCGCAGTTAGACAAGCGGGATCCGCACGCTGCGATGCTGGCCGAAAAGCAAGGTGGAATATTGTTGGACAAAGGCACGATTTCGCTGCAGTCGGAAAGTCACCCCTGTGATTTCCAAAGTGTTGAAATCATGGTGCTGGATCCGTAGCGGATCAACGCCAGGGTTCCAACGGTCTGGATTGTGAGTGGTCTGAACCGTGGCCGGTCCAGCTACGGCGTTGCAGGGTCGTGCGGATTGTTGGGCTTGGCGCGTCGATGGTCTCGCCAAACGCTGTAATTTGACTAGCCGGACTGATCTGAGCGGACGATTAGTGCGAAAGAAGCGCTTTGCCCGATTAGGTCGACGTGTCTGAATAGGGCCTTTTACTGTGTTGCGGGCGTCAATTTTTCCGCAGAAACACATCACTTGTCAGCGGCCTAGCGTAGCACTTAGAACGGTTGCGTTGACTTTTCCGCCACGCTCATTTGTTGAGCGTCTAACTATTCGGTACCCATTGCCAACAACAACTACACCGATGCAAAAGACTTTAGAACCAAACGCTCTTACATCTGGCGACACTGGCCACGTCCTCTTGGGCTCACTTTCGCGAGAATTAAGACGTCATCTATTGTTCACGCTCGGGCGTGACGAGATCGATTCGGATCCCAATTATTGTTTTCGTGCCGCAGCGATCGCCGTTCGCGACCGTATCAGCCGTGATTGGCGCAGCACCCGCGAACAGGTCGATGCCGCAAACAGTCGTCGCGTGCACTACCTCTCGCTCGAATTTTTGCTCGGACGCTCGCTAAACAACGCCGTCTTGAACATGGATTTGGACGACGACATGCGCGAGGCATTGCAGCAATTGGGCGTGCAGTGGGAAGAGGTCGTTGAACAGGAACAAGACGCGGGTTTGGGTAATGGTGGCTTGGGACGCTTGGCCGCTTGTTTCCTGGATAGCTGCGCTAACCTGCAATTGCCCGTTGCCGGATATGGAATCCGATATGAGTACGGGATGTTCCACCAACTGATCGAGGAGGGGCGGCAAGTCGAAGCGCCGGATCACTGGTTGCGTGATGGCAACCCCTGGGAGATCGAGCGCCCGGAAGATACCAAGACGATTCAGATGTATGGACACACCGAACGCTACCTCGACGCCGACGGCAAGCCGCACAGTCGATGGGTTGGAACGCACGATATCTTGGCGGTTCCTTACGACATGCCAATTCCCGGGTACCGCAATGGAACCATCAACACGTTGCGATTGTGGAAAGCCACTGCGACTGACGCATTTGATTTGAATGAGTTTAACGCAGGCAGCTATACCGAGTCGGTTGCGGAAAAGAACAATGCCGAACAAATTTCGATGGTGTTGTATCCCAACGATGCAAGCGAAAACGGAAAAGAGCTACGACTGAAGCAACAGTACTTTTTGGTGTCGGCAAGTCTGCAAGATGTGTTGGCGGATTGGGTTAAGAATAATGGCGATGACTTTACGGAGTTCGGCAAGAAGAACTGTTTCCAGCTGAACGATACCCATCCGGCATGCGCCGTTCCCGAATTGATGCGGTTGTTGATGGATGCGCATCAACTGGAATGGGACGAAGCGTGGAAAATCACCACCGAATGCATGGCGTACACAAACCACACGCTGTTGCCGGAAGCGTTGGAACGCTGGTCGGTCGGATTGTTCGGCACGTTGCTGCCGCGTGTGATGGAAATCGTCAACGAAATCAACGAGCGTTTTTTGTCGTACGTTGCTGCCGAGTTCCCGGATGATCCGGAATTGCTGAAGCGAGTGGCTTTGATCGAAGAGGGGCACAATCCGCATATCCGCATGGCATACCTGTCGATCGTTGGCAGTTTTTCTGTCAACGGTGTGGCACAACTTCACACGGATCTCTTGAAGTCCGGCTTGTTCTCAGATTTTGATCGAATCTATCCTGGCAAGATCAACAACAAGACCAACGGTGTCACGCAACGACGCTGGTTGTCTCACTGTAATCCGGCGCTCCGCGATCTTTTGAACGAATCGATCGGAACCAAATGGGAAGCGGATCTGGAAGAAATGACGGCGCTGGTCCCACTGGCTGATGACGCAGAGTTTCGCAAGCGTTGGCGAGCCGTCAAATTGGGAAACAAGAATCGCTTGGCCGACTATGTCCAGCAGCACACCGGCGTTGATTTTCCATCCGATGCGTTGTTCGATGTTCAGGTCAAACGGATCCACGAATACAAGCGTCAATTGATGAACGTCCTGCACGTCATCCATTTGTACGACCGCATCCGCCGTGGCGAAACTGCGGGAATGGTGCCACGCTGCGTGTTGATCGGCGGCAAAGCCGCGCCGGGATACCACATTGCAAAACTGATCGTCAGGCTAACCAATAGCGTGGCGGAAGTGATCAACAAAGATCCGCTGGCGAAAAACTGGCTGCGTCTGGTGTTCTTCCCCAACTATCGTGTTTCCGCAATGGAAGTTATCTGCCCGGGCACGGAATTGTCCGAACAGATCTCCACGGCTGGCAAAGAAGCCTCTGGAACCGGCAACATGAAGTTCATGATGAACGGTGCGTTGACCATCGGGACGCTAGACGGTGCCAATATCGAGATTCGCGAAAAAGCCGGCGCGGAGAATTTCTTCCTGTTCGGTCTGGACGCTGCCGAAGCGGTGGCGACGCGTCAGAACTATGATCCCAACGCGATCATTGCAGCGGATCCTGCGATTTCACGGGTCATGGAGTTGCTCGAAAGCGGCCAATTCAACGGCAATCAACCCGGCGTGTTTGGTGAATTGACGTCGGGATTGCGAAACCCTGGTGATCAATGGTTGACGATCGCCGATCTACGTAGCTTCATTGACGCTCAGGTCAAAGTGGCCGAAACCTATGAAGATCCTGAACTGTGGGATCGCATGAGCATCTTGAATACCGCCAACAGCGGCTGGTTTTCAAGTGATCGTACGATTCAGCAATACGCCGACGAAATTTGGCACGTCAAACCAGTGGGCAAGTAGACGCACTGGATAGGAAACGGTTTCCTGATTGTGCCGAGAACGTTACATTTCATGTTCTTTGCAGCCCATCAACAGGAGACCGTTTGTGGCCGATTTCGATGTCTTTAACGGTGACGCAGACGGCATCTGCGCACTGCACCAACTCCGCTTGGCAGAGCCACGTGAGAGTCATTTGGTCACCGGTGTCAAACGCGACATCAATTTGTTGCAGCGGGTCGACGCACAATCCGGTGATCGCGTGACGGTGCTGGATATTTCGCTGGACAAAAACCGCGATGGGCTAGTGCGGTTGCTCGATCGCGGCGTCCAAGTCGACTACTTCGATCACCACTTTGCGGGTGAGATCCCAGATTCGCCACATTTGAACGCTCAAATTGACCTGGCCGGTGACGTTTGTACCGGATTGATCGTCAACCATCATTTGAAGGGCGCGTTTCTGCCTTGGGCAGTGACCGCTCTGTTCGGCGACAATCTGCACGATACCGCTCGGCAATCTGCCGCGCCCTTGAATCTTGATGCCGATCAATTGAACCAGCTCGAAACGCTGGGCACTCTGTTGAACTACAACGGTTACGGCAGCACATTGGATGATCTGTATTTTCCGCCGGACCAGCTGTACCGCAAACTACAGCCCTATGCTGATCCATTCGAATTCATCGCTGCCGACCAGACCTTTCAGCAACTGAGCGACGGATTTCAGAGTGACATGACACGGGCACAGCAGGTGGACCCTGTGTTGGAAACAGCCCACTGTGCGGCATTCTCGTTTCCCAACGAAGCGTTTTCGCGTCGGGTCAGTGGCGTGTACAGCAACCAATTGGCACGTGACAACCCGCAGCGCGCTCACGCATTGGCCAGTCTGCTGCCATCGGGTGACTACCTGGTCAGTGTTCGGGCGCCGCTAGAGACGAAAGTGGGCGCCGATGATTTGTGCCGTCAGTTCCCCACCGGGGGCGGCCGCAAGGCAGCTGCGGGGATCAATCAGTTGCCGGCCGATCAATTTCAAGCGTTCCTCGATGCGATGCAGAAACAGTTCAGCTGATGGGCACCAAAAACTCGCCACACATCCTGGCATTGGGAACGATGACGGTGTTTTACATTCCGTCTCACAAATTGGACGATCCGCGTTTCTATCACGGAACGCAGACGGCTCGTTCGGCGATTCACGAATTTTTGATGCACCGTTATCGGGCCTACACCCAATCACCGACGCCGGTGAAAGGCTACTGGATCGACCAAGCGTCCCAGATCTCGCATGACGTGATGGAGCGTTTTGAAGTCTCGTTCAATCATGAAGCCGAGTTTGATCGAATCATTGAGTTTCTGGTCGAACTGTGTCAGCGACTCAAGGAAGACGCGATCTATGTGACCCGCGGTAATCGCAGTTATTTGGTGACCCAACACGTGACGCCGTCGGAATAACCAAATGAAAGCCTGGGTTTTGTTATTGATCGCTGGTTTTTTGGAAACGATCTGGGCCGTCGGTTTGAAATACACCGACGGGTTCACCCGGTTTTGGCCAAGCGTGATGACGGTGGTCGCGTTGATCGCCAGCATGGTGCTGCTGGCAGCCGCCGTCCGAGAACTGCCGATCGGCACCGCGTATCCCGTTTGGGTTGGGATTGGAGCAGCGGGAACCGCGCTGTTTGGGATCGTTTACCTTGGTGAACCCGCTTCAGCATTGCGGTTGTTGTTCCTGCTGCTATTAATCGTTGCGATCGTCGGATTGAAATGGACGGCCGCATAACGCTCGGATCACTGGATGTTTTCCAAGGCTGATGCGGCGGCTTGGCGAACACCGACACTGGCGGTGGGATCACTGGCCAGAGCTTTCAACGCGGTTGCAGCGCTGCCTGCTGATTTCCCCAGCTCACCCAGCGCCGATGCGGCTTCGTATTGAACCAGCGGATTTTCAGCGGACAAACCAGCAACCAGGACTGGGACGGCGGCCGCTACCGATTCTGAGTCGTCCGCAGCGACTTTGACCAACGCCCAGGCGGCGGCGATC
This sequence comes from Stieleria tagensis, assembly GCF_024129865.1. Taxonomy (GTDB): domain Bacteria; phylum Planctomycetota; class Planctomycetia; order Pirellulales; family Pirellulaceae; genus Stieleria; species Stieleria tagensis. Next base: position 75,383 of record NZ_JAMYFE010000027.1, read on the forward strand.
GATTCCAGTTTGCCGTCGCTGCTGGCCACATCGTTCTGCAGCGCGGCGGCTGATGACTTGGCAGCGGGGCCGATGTTTCCCAGCGCCAGAATGGCGGTGATGCGAACAGCGGCACTTTCCGAGGTCAATGAATTGGTCAATTCCGGCACCGCATCCGCAGCAGCTGGCCCGACACTGCCGATTGCAGTTTGCAGTCGGGCACGGAACTCGCCCGTGGTGTTTGCCAGCACCTGAACCAACTTTGGAACGGCGGGGGCGGCATCGGCACCCAAGCGTTCGAGCACGGAGACTGCCAAATCACGCATCTGTTCCGATTCCAATGCGTCACCGACACGCTCGGCAACCGGCTGGCCAAGACTGGCGATCGCGTCGACCACATTGTGTGCGACCACCGGATCTTTCTCGTTCAGCAATTTCACCAGTTTCGACGCTGCCTGGCCGGATTGTAGATTCATCGCGTGCAGGCATTCGGCAGCCGTCAAGCGAATCGCCGGATCGTCATCCGCCATTCCGGCGATCAAGACATCGGTGGCTGCCTCGGCGCGAGCGGCGTCATCGGGGTTGATTTTTGCCAGGGCCCAAATGGAGACCATCGACAGCATTTTGTCGTCGGAGTCGACTTCCTTTTGCAGTGCGTTACCGGCGGATTGAAAACCCAGGATGCCCGCTGCATAAGCAAGTGCGGTCTGTACTTCGGGCGATTGGTCGGCCTTCATTTGATCCACCACGACACCTTCGGCCTTGGCAGCGGCGGGGCCGATGGCGGCCAGTGCGATGATGGCCTGGACTTTCAAGCCTTCGTCTTTGGTGTCACGGATCAACTTCTGCAGCCCATCGACGGCCGGAGCCGCTGGGGCGCCGATTTGATCAATCGCCAGGCACGCCCAATAGGCGGCTCGTTCGTTCTTGAGCGCTTCCACCAGAAAGGGAACCGCTTTTTCGCCACGGGCCACCAGCGTTTCGACGGCGCGGCTTGCCAACAACTGGTCTTCGTCGGCCATCAGCTCAGCGGCCATCGGCACCAGCGTGGCCGGGTCGGTTTTGAGAGCATTGAGCGATTGTACCGCAGCCAACCGGTTGTCTAGTTCTTCATCGCCCACCGTTTTGATCAGTGCCGTCAGCACATTGGCGCTGCTGTCACCCAATTTCCCGAGGGCCAACGCTGCGTTGTGACGAACGCCTGCATTTTCGTCGTCCAACGCGACGATCAAATCGTTGACCGTGGCAGCGGCCGGCGGCCCGATGCGTCCGAGTTGGCGAGCTGCGTTCCAGCGTTGTTGGGGATCGTCGCTTTTGAGTTTGACGACGATGGCCGCAATTTTTTCGTCGAGCGATTTTGTTTGATCACTGCCGGTTGCCACAGCGGTTGCGTCTTGTGCGACACCGGTGTGAGCCCCGAGAAGCGTTGCCAGAGAGACGCCGAGAGACAGAGTTGGCACCATCAATTGGCGCAGGAGTGTGTTTCGTTTCATGATCGAGCAATCGACTGGTGGACAGAGGAGAGAGCAGGCAGCGGTACGAGTGGCAGAGGGAACTAGCGAAGGTCACCTTTCAAAGTGCCATCCAAGCGATTTAAAAACCTCGCCGCTTCCTGCAGATCCGGTTTGGGGAACAAGTCTTTGTAAGCGACTAGTTCTTGCCGCCACTTTTTGATTGTCGCCGTCCCCTGCAAATAATCTTGGCTGCTAAGTGAGCCTTGTTTTGCTCGTTTGGCGAACACGTCGTTGATCAACTGCCGCGTCGATTCGTCTTGAGGCTGATCCAAGATCGGGGGCCAGTTGATCTGGCCAGAGCTTTCGTCGAATTCCGAATCTCCCAGCGGATTGAGTTTCTTCGTTTCCAAGTAAGCCGACAATTTGTATCGGTCCGTCGCGCGCTGTTCGTTCTGATACTCGTCTTGAAGGCGTTTTTGCTCGACAAAGGTTTGCGCGGCCAAGACGCGGTTCTGATAATATTGAGCGCGCGTGTTTTGCAGTTCGGTCGCGGTCTGAGCATCCATCGCACGCGCATCGGCTCGGGAGCGGATCACGTCCGAGAGCCCGCGTGCGTATCCTTCGGCAACCGTCGATGCACGGTTATTGGAATAGCCAAAGTAAGCGTTCTGTGCTGCTGCCGACGGCGGGAAAATACCCCAGGCGAGTGGCAGACAAACAGTGAGCAACGCGGTAGCACAGGGTTGCCGGAAGCCGTACATAGTGAGATCCCACATGGTTTCGGGTCAAACCGGTTGAAAAGATTGTTATCGACTGGATGTTCTGGCCGTGGGCGCACGCGCCGCACGGCCAACAAACCGGCTTAGGCTAGAGTGTAATAGGTGGTCTAGCGCTGAACAAGCAACAGCGTCACCATTTATCGTGCGGCGATTTGCCTGCGATTTGCCTGCGATTAATAGCCTGCGTTGCCCGACGCGGTGGCGGTGATGGGGGACAGTCCCAACCGCTCCCTGGCCTCACCCAGAATTTCGGCGGTTCGGCTGGCGCCGCAACGTGTCACACCAATCTCACGAACGGCCAGCAACGCATCGATGTCGCGAACACCGCCGGCAGCCTTCACCTGAACTTGGTCACCCGAGTGCTTTCGCATCAGTTTCAGATCGTCGTGGGTCGCACCACCGGTGCCGTATCCCGTTGACGTTTTGACCCAGTCCGCACCGAGTTCGGTGCAGATTTCACAGAGCTGGATCTTTTGAGCCTGATCGAGGTAACAATTTTCAAAAATAACCTTCACTTTCTGGCCGGCCGCATGTGCGACTTCAATCACTGCGGCGATGTCCTGTTTGACATAGTCCCAATCACCACTGATGACCTTGGAAATATTCACGACCATGTCCAATTCTTCACAGCCATCGGCGATCGCTTGTTCCGCTTCAGCTCGCTTGATCGCGGTCGTGTTTCCACCGTGGGGAAATCCGATTGTCGTGGATGCTTTGACCGTGCTGCCCGAGAGCATTTCGGCTGTGCGTTTTAGGAAATAGGGTTGAATGCACACGCTGGCGACGTCATAGGCCAATGCAAGTTCGATCCCCGCGATCATGTCTTTGTCAGACAATGTCGGATTCAGCAGGGAGTGGTCAATCATTTTGGCAACGTCTTGGTAGTTGAAATCAGTCATCGAAGGCTCGTTCCCCAAAGAGTTCATGTGAAAGGGTTGTGTCACGTATTGGTAGGCCCCAGAGGATCGCGTCCCAGGGCAATGGCGCCCAGTGTACTCTCAGCCAGGGTTGTATCAGTCAGTGTCGTATCAGCCAGTGCGATGGCCCCCAGCACGCCGGCTTGGTCGCCCAGCTCCGATGCCAGCACGGTGACGCCGTCGGTCGGAAACATGCCGACTCGCTCCGTGATCACTTTTCGCACGGTGTCGACCAACAACGCACCGATCTGTGCGACGCCGCCACCGAGTACGATCATTTCAGGGTGCAGGATCGTGACCACATTGGAAGCGGCAATGCCGATGTAATTCGCAGCTTGTTCGATGGCCTGGCGAATCAAGGGATCGTCGTTTGCTGCAATCGACATCTGCTGTGTCGTGACCAGGCCCGAATCGCCATCGACCAATTCGTATAACCGTGGTGCCAACCCCATCCGCATCAATCGCACGCCTTCGGCAGCGATCGCAGGTCCGCTGGCGATCGTTTCCAAGCATCCGTGATTGCCACAGCCACAACGCCGGCCGTTGGGCTGCATGGTTTGGTGTCCCAGTTCACCGGCGGCACCAAGCGGCCCCAACCGCAGCCGGCCGTCGATCACCACGCCACCGCCGACGCCGGTGCCCAGCGAAAAAAAGGCCATCGACAAATTGCGGCGTCCACGGCCACGGCCGAATCGCAGTTCACCCAAGGTGGCGGTGCGGACGTCGTTCAGAATGTTGACCGGGCATCCCAGAGAATCGCTCAGCTGGGCTGTGATCGGGATGTCACGCCATTGGGTGGGAAAGTTAGGTAGAAATTTGCTGACCCCGGATTGAACATCGACCAATCCCGGGACTCCCATGCCGACCGAAGTGATGTTGACACCGCCGTCAGAGCAACGGCGGCGGAGTTGGATCACGTGATCAGCGATGCGCTGCAGCACCCTGGACGGTCCGTCATGAGATTGTGTGTCGATTGATCCTTGCGCCAGCACGTTGCCATTCACATCTGCAACGGCTGCTTTGATCGCTGTTCCACCCAAGTCAATTCCAACGACACATCCAGTCATTTTGTTCTCGTGCACAGGTCTTCCGTGTCATCAATCGTCACCGCACCGCTGATGTCCGCAACCGAGTAGTGCTTTGGTCTTAGTTTTTCCTAACCCGACGCGTGACGCGAACGCGCAACTTCAACGGCGCTGGTGTGGAGGATTTATCCGACTCGAGTGAGGGTCTTCTGCGAAGAAGAAAGCCGGTCGGATAAATCCTCCACACCAACATGCGACCGGCTCATTAAATCAACAGCCCGGTCAGCGAGGGATTCCGTTAACACGCTCAATTCCTCGCTCACGCGTCGCACTTGTGATAAAAACGCTCCTTCAAACGGTCTTTGTCGGTGACATGGCGATCACATGTTGTTGGACAACCTTCCCGCCGGCGAGGTGCTCGGTGAAGATGCGGTCGATGACATCCGGGGTGCAGTCGCCGTACCACACTCCATCGGGCATCACACCGATAATGGGGCCGGACTTACAGACATCCAGACAAGCGGTTTTGATTCGCAGCAGCGGTCCGTTCCCGTCACGCTGCCACTGTTTGCTGCGTTGTTTCAGATGCCGCCAAGCTTGATTCATTTGGCTGCCGCCGCAGCACTTGCCGGTCTTGCGATCCATGCAAATGACCAGTGTGAACGCGGCATCGTTAAAGCCTAGGTTATCGGCTTTCTTCTGTGCTTTGCGGAGATGCGATTTGTTGCCCGATGAATCTGACATCATTCGTCGCGATTGATAACTGGATCGGACACACCGCCACCTGGATCGGTGACGTTTGGCGATGAAACGGTGCCTTCGACGGATTCGCCTTCCGTTTTCCTTTTTTGTTGAATGGATTGTCCGATCAGATCAGTCAATTGCTGTTCATCCAATTCTTCTTCTTCCATCAACGAGCGAGTGATCTTTTCCAGGTCTTCGCGGTGTTCACGCAATAATTGCTCGGCCCTCTGATCGGCCTCCATCAAGATTCGCGAGACTTCTTCGTCGATCAACTCCTGCGTGTGTTCACTGAACTGACGCGACTGGTGCATTTCACGGCCCAAGAACGGGTCTTCGTCACTGGTCTTGTAACAAACCGGTCCTAGTTTGGGACTCATGCCCCACTGGGTGACCATTCGCCGCGCGATGCTGGTCGCTCGTTCGAGGTCATTTTCCGCGCCAACGGTGGGTTCGTCATAGACAATTCGTTCCGCCGCACGGCCACCGAGCAACACGACCAGTTGGTGTTCCAGTTCTCGTTTGCTGACGTTCAATCGGTCTTCATTGGGAACGTACTGCGTGACGCCCAAGGCGCGTCCGCGCGGCACGATCGTGACTTTGTGCACGGTGTGTGCGCCATCGAGGTGCCAGGCGGTCAACGTGTGACCGGCTTCGTGGTAGGCCGTTTTTTCCTTTTCGATACCACGCAACACTTCTTCGCGTTTGGCGCCCATCAGGATTTTGTCACGGGCGTAATCGAAGTCGCTCATGTCGACTTCTTTTTTGTCGTTGCGGGCCGCCCACAACGCAGCTTCGTTGACCATGTTCTGAATGTCGGCTCCGGTCAGTCCGATGGTTCCAGCGGCAAGCCGGTCCAGGCGGACGTCATCGGCGAGTGGAACATCACGCACGTGGACTTTGAAAATTTCTTCGCGGCCCTTCATCGTCGGTCGATTGACGGCGATGTGGCGGTCGAACCGGCCCGGACGTAGCAGCGCGGGGTCCAAGACATCGGGACGGTTTGTCGCTGCGATCACGATCACCGCTTGGCTGGGGGTGAACCCGTCCATCTCACCGAGAATCTGGTTCAGAGTTTGTTCGCGTTCATCATGTCCGCCACCCAGTCCGGCGCCGCGTTGGCGTCCGACAGCGTCAATTTCATCGATGAAGATAATCGCCGGGCTATGTTGCTTGGCGGTTTGGAACAGATCGCGGACGCGACTGGCTCCGACACCAACAAACATTTGGATGAACTCGCTGCCGTTGACGGAATAGAACGGCACCTCGGCTTCGCCGGCAACCGCACGCGCGAGCAGGGTTTTACCGGTTCCGGGCGGTCCGTTTAACAACACGCCTTTGGGGACGCGGCCGCCCAGTTTTTGGAATTTGTCTGGCGTCTTCAGATAGTCGACGATCTCTTGCAGATCGGCTTTCACACCCTGCAGCCCGGCGACATCGTTAAACGTGACCGTTTTCTCGTTGGCTTCGAATCGTTTGGCCGGGCTTTTGCCAAATCCCGACAGGAACCCGCCCCCCATCATGTCGTTGCGGGTCCGTCGGATCATCATGAACACGAACAGAAACACCGCCAGTGGCAAACCGATAAAGATCAGCAGGTTGACCAACTCTCGTGTGTTGTCCGGGGCCTGGAAATCGTAGGGCACCTTGGCGTCGATTAATTCGCCCTCGAGGCGCGCCGAGGATTGCGGATCCAGCGAGATGTTGAAGTTGAATTTCTTTTTCAGTTTGACGGGGTTGCCGTCTTCATCCTTTTGCTCGGTCTCGGTGCCATTTTCCAGTGTCGGTGGCGCAGCGGGCTCGGTCTTGAACGTGCCGACCACCTGGCGTTCGCCGATACTGACCCGTTCAATGTTGTCTCTGTTGAGTTGCTCGCGGAAGAAACTCGCGGTGATCGTCGACCCCGGATCCTCGGTCCGCCAAAACAGAATCGCAAAGGCAATTGCAAGCACAATTGCAATCAGCATTCCGTTGTTTCGACGCGGAGGCGTGTCTTTAGCGTCAGTGTCTTCGCGACGATTTTCCATGGTCGTATCTAGATCGAATGTTGCTGGCCTGAAAACAGGCGATAGTTATCAGAAGGAGAGTCCGACGTCGTGGCCAAACGGTGTCAGTCCAAAGGCCGCCGTCAGTCGGTGAGCAAACGGGATGCCACTCACACCAATTTCAGCGCGGAAATACCGCTGATGAAATATTAAGCCGGTGTCAAAGCATTCCCCAAAAGTGGCGCTGGGGCGGGGCCCATCTCATGGACAAATCGAATTGGGGTGTCTCGGTGGGGGCGGATTGTAGCAGTCCTGCGCAAAATTGGGATGCAGGGCTTCAGGACTGCCAACTTGGCGACACTGTACGGCCGCGATCGGCTGCGGCCTGGAGGTGTCCCACAATTTCTCGTCGCGAAAGCCTGCGAATTTGGCAAACTTCGTCCATCGCAAATCCGTCGCTGAACAGGCGCCAGGTCCAATAGGCATCTCGTTCGCTGATCTGAGGGTGGCTCGGGTCACCGATTGGGTCCGCGGGCGAATCGACCGCCAGCGCGGCTGGGGCATCCGTCTGGTCTGTCAAAACGGTTTCGTCAGCTGATTTTTGGGGCTCAACGCCCGCCGGGTCAGTGGCCAGGCCGTCCGCATGCTTGTGACCACTGTCGCGAATCACCTCCAAAATATCGTAGCCGTGCTGTTCCATGGTCGCCGGTCCGATCCCGTTGATCGACTCCAGTTCCGAACTGGTTTGAGGTCGGATCTCCGCCAGTCGGTCGATTGTGGAATTGGACAGCACACGGTAGGCCGGAATTCCCAGTGCAGCGGAAGTCCGACGACGCCAGCTTTTGAGAGCGTCACGGACTTGGTCCATCAGCTTTTGCAGCGGGCTGGTCAAATTGTCCAGACTGACAGTGATCGCTTGGTCCGGTTGGCCGTTCTGCCAAGCCGAGTCAGCGCCCGGGTCGCCGCTTGGCTGCTGCGGCTGTGTCGCCGCGTCCGGGACACTCTGATTGCCATTGTCGCCGTCGGTCGGGCTGTCGGTGGGGGCGGTGACGGCGGTGACGGCGGCCGAGTCGCTGGTGGAGACATCGGTGGATTCGATGTGCCGGGCTGCAGCCGCCAGCGATTTGGCCAGCCCCTTGTTCAACACGAACGCACCTGGAATGGGCGCTTTTAAATGCATCACCGCTTTGCCCAGCTCACTGATCTCGATCGTCGGGCGTCGTTGATCGACCTCGCGCTGTTCCACCATGCCATGATCAATCATCGCGTCGATGATTTTTGACAGCTGACTCTGTTTCAATGCCGAAAGCATCCCGTAGGTACTCAGCCGCTGTAGTTTCCACTGCGAGATACGTTTATTTTGCGAACCGCACAGCATTTGTGCCACCAAGTTCTTGCCGAATCGGCCATGCATCCGCGTGATCCCGCTCAGAATCACTCTCAGTCCACATAGCATTGATTTGGCATCGCCATCGGTCATGCCCTTGGTCAACAGGCATTCGTCTTCTGCGATGTCTTGCTGCGACACACAGCGATCGCATTTGTCACAGTTCTTGCTTTCCGGATCTCCGAAATAGTCCAGGATCACACGTTGGCGACAACCGCCGGTCCGTGCGAAGCCGATTACGGATTCCAATTTTTCGTACTCCGCGGCCTTGCGTCGCGCCAATTCGTCAAAATCAATCTGCAGTTGGTCAAAGGGGGTATCGCGCTGGGTGACATGAACCGCACGCCCACGAAACGGCGGCACATAATCGAACGCACTCAATCGACTCAATTCGCGCAGCGTCCGCATCAATTGCTCACGCTCGACATCGGCCAATTCCATCAGCCGATTCGGGCGGACGAAAACATCGTCATTGCGGCGGCGACCGATGACGCGTTCGATGGCGGTCATCACCCGCCGACGCAGTTTGGCCTCGCGGGGCAAAAAGTCCAACATCGTCGGCGCATCGCTATCGATTCGCACCAACATTTGGTTTTGGCTGCTGTCCAATCGTCGCAGCACACCGGCTTTGGCCAGCAAGGTTTCCGCGGTCCCGACCGCTTCGGCACTGTCGCCTTTGATCGCGTCACGCACTTGTTCAAGTGTCAATTCGATCGGGTCTTCCGGACGGCTCAGCAGGTAGTCGTAGACTTTGGCCACGATCTCGCGCGAGGGATACCGGTTCTCGATAAAGAACTCTTGGATGTAGCGGTCTTGATAGGAAAAAAACAGCTGGCAGTCACTCTCGTTACCGTCTCGCCCGGCGCGACCGGCTTCCTGGTAATAGGCTTCCAAGGTGCCTGGCATGTTGTAGTGTGCGACAAAGCGGATGTCGGACTTGTCGATGCCCATCCCAAATGCGTTGGTGGCAACAATCGCCGCAAGATCGCCCGACATGAATTTTTCCTGAACGATCCGGCGATGCTCTGGTTCCATCCCGCCGTGGTAAACACCGATCGGCCGCCGCGTTTTTTCCGGCAACCACTGCCCGATCGATTCGCATGCTTTGCGTGTTGCCGCGTAAACGATTCCGGCCCCCGGCTGCTTTTTCACAAACTCGGTCAGCTGTGTTTCTTTTTCGCTGTCGGTTTTGCTATGTGAAACGCCGAAGTGCAGATTGGTGCGGGCGAACCCGGTGACAAACACGCGAGGTTGTTTCAGTCCCAGCAGGGCGCAGATATCGTCTCGAACGGTGGGCGTGGCGGTTGCGGTCAATGCGATCGTCTGCAATCCGCCCAGGTAACGCTGGCGAACGGTTCCCAGCCGTGCATAGTCGGGCCTGAAATCGTGGCCCCACTCGCTGACACAATGGGCTTCGTCGACCGCCAGCAGCGACACATTGCTGCGCTCGATGGTTTCCAGGAAACGGCCATTGCGCAGCCGTTCGGGGGCGACATAGATCAATTTTAATTCGCCGCGAACCATCGATTCCATCACGTCTTCCTGTTCGCGCAGGTTGAGGGTGGAATTGATCAGTTTGGCCGGGATGCCCAATTGCTGGAGTGCGTCGACTTGATCTTTCATCAGCGCGATCAAAGGCGACACAACGATGGTGGTGCCCTCGCGTGCCAATGACGGCAGCTGATAACACAGACTTTTGCCGCCACCGGTCGGCATCACGCACATCACGTCCTCGCCGTTGGCGATCGCTTCGATCACGTCGCGCTGCCCGGGGCGAAACTCGTTCAAGCCGAATCGAGAGAGCAGCGATTCCTGTTCCGCATGGGGCGCCGTCATTGGTCAGTCCGTGTGGGTGCGCGTCGAAAGCTTGAATTGGCTGAAAAGTATACGGTTTTTGTTCAGGAAATCGATCGCCAAGCCCCCGCCAAACCCACTCAAAAGCCTGAATAAGCTGCGTGGTTTGGGGCGAGTTTCGCCGATAGCAGCCAGTGTCTCAGTCGGCTATACTGTGCGACGGCAGTGACATTGTGATGGGCCGCACTCGCCGGCTGCCGTCCGCCTGCATTCCGTCCTGACAAACTGATCTTTACGACCATATGCCATACATGACACACGTTCCAGGCGTCCCAGCGACTTCATTGCGTACGTCTCCAACGCTGCCAGTTTTCCTGTTCTGTGTCCTCGCGATTGCCGCCGCCGATTTACGGCCGGCCTCTGCTGAAAAACCGGTCTTTGCCGACGATTTTGAAAACGGCACCGATCGTTGGGAAATGTTAGATCCGGCCACCTGGAAACATGGACTGCGCGACGGATCCAACGTGATCGAGATCACGGATCGGAAAAGCGAATACGCACCGCCGGTTCGCAGCCCCTTGCATGTGGCACTGATCAAAGGACTGGAATTGGGCAGTTTCGAAATTCAATTTCGTGTTAAAAGCACCAAAGACACGGGTAATCACCGTGATTGCTGCGTGTTTTTCAATTACACCGATGACCAGCACTTTTATTACGTGCACTTGGGCGCCGTTCCGGATCCACACAGCGGGCAAATCATGATTGTCAATGAAGCGCCCCGGTTGGCACTGACCAAAAACGAAACCAAAACGCCATGGGATGACCAATGGCACAACGTCAAATTGGTGCGAGATGTCGAATCAGGCTTGATCGCCATCTACTTTGACGACATGGAAACACCCCACATGAAAGTGGTCGACAAAACGTTCACGAAAGGACGAATCGGGATCGGTTCGTTTGACGACCTGAACGCCTTTGATGACGTCGTGATCACTGCCAAGTGATACCGACACAAACGCAACAGCGACCAAAACTAGTCAGTGGCATTCGCCCCGGCGGGGATGCCTACATCGAGAGAGAGGGAGTGTGCTACGGATGAGCGGGTACGCAATGTTCAGCGATGATTTTTATCTCAACATGAACTTGGCAACCGAAATGGATTTGCCACAAAACCGCGAGTCGGTCTTGCACTATTTTGAACAGGTTCGGCGACGCTACCCGCAGATGCTGAATTTTTACTCCCGCGAAAAATCGGAGTTTGTGCTCGAGGAAGAAAAGGAACAAGGCGCTTATCGTTGGGTTTCGATCGAACCGAGGCGGCTCAATAGCGGTGCCGTCAATCCCGAGACGTTTGAGTCAGCGATCGAGCAACATCGATCGGTGCTGGAATTGGTTCCTTATGAATTGTCGATCACCCCGCTGGACTGTGAAGCGCTTAGTGTGATGGCCGGTTTCGATTTCAACTATCGCGGCAATCACAACGAAATCCTGACCCAAGCCATCGGTATCGCACCGGGGTTGGAACGGTTCAGTACGCTGCCCTACGGCAAACTGCTGTCCAATGAACCGTCGATCCAATTCGCGTTGGACGAGGAATGTCGCACCCAATGTCGGATCAGCTTTGAATCCCGGACGACTGCCTATCAAGTTCGCACCGGCGAATACGGTGAAGATCAGTTGAGTGTTTACCTGACGGTCCGTCGCTACGACAGTTTGGGGCCTGAGGAATCATTCGACAAAGAATTTGAACGCCTGGCACGCCTGTGCTGCGATCTGGTCGATGAGTACCTCGTTGGTTCGGTTCTGCGACCTCTACAAGAAGCGATTTCGCTGCACTGAATCCTCCACACCGTCGCTGCATGACCTCCAGTCACCGTTGGAGTTCACGCTTCAGCGTGCCGATTTGTCTTGGTGCAGTGTTCCGAGCGGCCTCACGGGACGTCGATTGCATTTCTGACGGATTTCACCCGGGGCTCGTTGATGTTCTTTGACGATCAACGCCTGGGGCTGACGCCACCAGGCTATCGACTGCCGTCGCTCCGCGACTCAATCACGCATGTTCCCCGCTGCCTCTCAATCGCGGAGACGATCGGGCGCTCTCAATCGCGGAGCGATGTCATTCGTTAGCCAGGGGTGAAACCCCTGGATTGAGCGACGACATACCGCGCAGTCGCGGAGCGACGACATTCTCTACCGCCCCTCCGGGGCTCGTTGATGTTCTTTGACGGTCAAGGCCTGGGGCTGACGCCACCAGGCTATCGACTCCCGTCGCTCCGCGACTCAATCACCCGTGTTCCCCCCAGCTCTCAATCGCGGAGCGATGTCATTCGTTAGCCAGGGGTGAAACCCCTGGATTGAGCGACGACAAACCGCGCAGTCGCGGAGCGACGACATTCTCTACCGCCCCTCCGGGGCTCGTTGTTGTTCTTAACGATCATGGCCTGGGGCTGACGCCACCAGGCTATCGACTCCCGTCGCTCCGCAACTCGATCAACTGACGTCCTGGGCCGAGTCGGATAAATCCTCCACACCAGCGCTGCATGCGCTGCAATCACCGATGGAGTTTATGCTTCGATCAACTCGGGCTGTGTGTTGGTCGGTTCTGTGGTTGGCGTCGACGCGTGATCTTCGGTCCATTGATCGTCTTTGCCAAACAAACGTTGGCGAATCCAATGCCGCGTTTGCAATGCGAGCGTGAATAGCGAGGGGACAAAGACGACGGTGAAGATTGTTGAGATCAACAATCCGCCCAACACCACGCTGCCCAGTCCACGGTACAATTCACTGCCTGCACCGGGAAACAACACCAGTGGCATCAGTCCCAAGACGGTCGTTGTCGTGGTCATAAAGATCGGGCGAATTCGCGAGCGAACGCTTTGCAACGTCGCTTCGCCAACGCCCATGGCATCCTCGCGCATGTGCGTCAACGATTGGTGCACAATCAGGATGGGATTGTTCACCACGGTGCCGATCAAAATCACGAACCCTAACATCGTCAGCACGTCCAGCGATTGAATGATGAACAAATTCAACACGCTGAGCGCCAAGATGCCGCCGACCGCGCCGAGCGGGACGCTGAAAATAATGACCAGTGGATACAGCCAGGATTCAAACAGTGCGGCCATCAACAGATAGGTGATCAGCAAAGCCAATGCGATATTCATTCGCAAGGCGTTCCAGGTGTCACGTAGCTTGTCTGCCGTTCCGGCTAGATTGACTTGATAGCCGCCTTCGAGTTGACCCTTGGCACGCATCGGTTCCAAAATTTCAGCATTGATCTGAGCCATCGCATCTTCCAAAGCGATCTCCGGCGGAGGCGACACTTCGATGGTGATACTACGAACCCGTTCGCGGTGATTGATCTGTTCCGGCCCGCTTCGATTCTGAACATCCGCGACGGCAGCGAGTGGGATTAAGCGTCCTTCGGGCGTGGCAATCGGCAACGCTTTCAAATCCGCCGTTGATGTTGCGTATTGGTCTTCACCCCGCAACGACAAATCAATTTTTTTGCCGTCTAAGAAATAGTCACCGACATAAGCGCCATCGATCAATGCATTGGTCAAGAACCCCAAGTCGGAATTGCTGACGCCCATCGCCGCGGCCTGTAATGGCTTGGGGGTGATATGGATTTCGGGGCTGGATAAATCCAGTGACGGCACCGGGCGGGCTTGGGCGGTGGGCATCATTCCCATCACCTGGCCGAGTACTTGGCCGCCCATTTGCACCAGCTTTTGCAGGTCTGGACCGGTGATTTCGACGTCGATCGTGCGCCCAGCGGTCAACCCCTGTTCGAACAGGCTGGATTGTTTGGCAACCGCGAATGTGGTGTACAACCGGCTGCCGACCTCTTGCACCAGCGGCACCAGTTCACTGGCACGGGTTTCGTCGACGGCACGCAGCCCCATGAAAACTTGACGTCCGCGGGCGACAAAGAAGAAGTCTTGGATGACCGGGTACTTGAGGTCCTTCGCTTCCTCACTGTCTGGATCAACGTCCCAATAGGGGCGTAAATCGCGTTCGACCTGTTCCCCCATCGTCATCAGTTTGTCCAGGTTGTACCCCGGCGGCGGCAACAGGATCCCGAACACCAAATTACGGTTGCCGCTGGGCAGGTATTCGACTTTGGGCCAAAATTGATAGCTCAACAGTCCCGCCATCAACGTCATTCCGACGACCACGACCAACCGCCGTAGTACACCGCGTTGTAACCAAGCGTTGATTCCGACGATCAAGGAAACAAACCGTTTACCAAATCCTTCGATCGAGCGTTCGATCCAGTTTCCGAACCGATTGAGCGAGGTTCGGAGTTTTCCGTGATGAGGTGGGGATGCATCGCGATCTGGGTTGCGATACAGCCGCGCCGACAGTGTCGGAATCAAAGTCATCGAGACCAGCAGAGACAATGCGACCGAAGCACTAATCGCCAAGGCGATGTCACGAAACAGTTGCCCCGATTCCTCTTGGACAAAGACAACGGGCAGGAAAACGGCAACGGTCGTTAGCGTCGAGGCGACCACCGCGCCGAGAACTTCTGAGGTTGCCGCGGCGGCCGCTTGAAACGCATTTTTGCCTCGCGCGGCATGTTGGTAAATGTTCTCTAGTACCACCACCGCGTTGTCGACCAACATCCCGACCGCAAACGCCAAACCGGCCAAACTGATCACGTTCAATGAACGGCCCAAGATGCCCAGTACCAGGAACGTGCCGATGATGCTGGTTGGAATCGCCAAACCCACCACCAACGCACCGCGTGCAAACCAGAATCCGACGATCAACAACAATGCCAAACAAACCACGAAGAACCAGGGCGAGACATAGGCCGCTGCGATCGCACTGGCAAGGATGAACGGGATTGCCACCAACGTTCGGACGCTTAGGTGCAGGAACAGCATCAGCACCGTCATCGTCAGCGCACCGCCGATGAAAATGTTCTGCTGGACTAAGTCGATCGAGGAATAAATGTACTCGGTTTCATCGTAGACTTGAGTCAGCTGCATCCCTCGGCTTTTTAGCAAGCCTTCGTCCAGCTCTTTGGCGACTTCTTGCAGACCTTGCATTACGTCCAACACGTTCGCGCCGGTTTCGCGCAAACAGTTGATCGCAACACTGGATTCACCAAATCGGCGGACCAATCCGTCAGCCTTTTTGTACCCCAAGCGGACTTCGGCGACGTCGCGAATAAAAATCGGTGCGCCGTTTTGAACGTCCAGTAACTGGTTTTCGACTTGTTCGGTCGACCGGAATTGGCCCAATGTTCGGACCACCATCCGCCGTTTGCCTTCCCAGAAATCGCCGGCCGAGGTATCCGCGTTTTGACCGCGCAGGGCTTGGCGAACGGTGGTCAATGTCAGTTGCCGCGATGCCAGGCGTTGGGGGTCAACGACGACTTGAACCTCTTGCTCCAATCCGCCGATCACGTTGGACTGGGAAACACCCGAGACGCGTTCAAACCGAGCTTCGATCTCGTCTTCGCAGAACCGTCGCAGTTTCGTCACGTCCAACGATTCCGGCGGCAACAGCTGTTTGACCTCGGGGTGATCCTTGGCCAACATCCGCAACCGAAGCATTGCCACACCAACGTTGGAGGCGTTTAAAACCGGTCCCAGTTCGTCGGCCAATTGCGGGTGAGAATCCGCAAACTCATTGATCGCTTCGTTGGTCGGCATCCGAGCGCTGAGGATAAACCAGGCGATCGGGCTGTCGGACGAGTTCGCGGTGGTGATGATCGGCTGGTCTGCGTCCTCGGGATACTCCGGGACCTGTTGCAATCGGCTGTTCACCTTCAGTAGCGCTTCCTCCATGTTGGTGCCGACCAGAAATTCCAGCGTGATCGTGCCTTGGGAATCAGCCGATTCGGACGACATCTTGGTGATGCCTTCGACGCTCTTGAGTTGCTCCTCTTGCTCAACAATGATCTCCTGTTCGACCTCTTGCGGACTGGCACCCGGCCAGCGGGTTGTCACAGTGATCGTCGGTGTTTGCACCTCCGGCGTCAGTTGCATCGGCATCCGCAACAGTGCAACGATGCCGAACAAAGTCACCAGCAGAACGCCGACCGCGACCTTGATCGGGTTTTGAATCATCGCTTGGATCAGATTCATTGCACCAGCCCCTTTGGATCGTTGGTGGCTGCGGCAGCAGCGTCTGATCGATCGAC
Organism: Stieleria tagensis; assembly: GCF_024129865.1. Taxonomy (GTDB): domain Bacteria; phylum Planctomycetota; class Planctomycetia; order Pirellulales; family Pirellulaceae; genus Stieleria; species Stieleria tagensis. The sequence continues at coordinate 91,601 of NZ_JAMYFE010000027.1, forward strand.
AAGTGCAGGTGGCGGCGAAACGAACTCAGCAATCACGACCGCTTGTCCGGGACGCAATCGTTCGTTGCCTTCGGCGACCACCAATTGACCAGGTTGTATGTCACCGGTTACCTGCGTCCATCCGGCACGTTCGACCCCCAGTTGGACTGGCACTTTTTGTACCGTTCCCTTCTTGGAATCGGCTTGGTCAGTTGCGATCACGATCAAGCTGGCCATGGGCCCGGCGTAAACGATGGCATCCTTGGGAACCAGATTCGCTTGCTGCAGGCTGCCGATCGGCAGGTTCACACGCGCCAACATCCCGGCCTTGATCAACGGTTGTCCGTCAGTGATTTCGTTTTTGACGCGGACGCGAACCGGAAAGGTTCTCGTTCTTAGATCCGCCTGGGGAACGACTTGGTTGACCACGCCCGTAAACACACGTCCATCGAGCGCTGGGATTTCGATGTTGACGGTCATCCCGACTCGGATGTGTGGGACATTCCGCTCGGTCACAAAGGCCTCCACATCGACTTCATCCAACGCCGCGATTTCATAGACCAAATCACCCGTGTTGACCCAGGCCCCGACCTCGGTGTGTTCCTTGACCACATATCCGGCAAATCGCGAGATGATCGTGTGTTTGCGTTTTTGATCTTTCAGTTTCTGTAACACCGCGGCTTGCATGTCTGCCGCCGCTTTGGCTTGAGCGATTTTTTCCGGCCGCGGTCCATGTTCGGCCAGTTCGTATGCCGCTTTGGCAACCAGATATTCGTTCGCTGTTTCTGTATCCAACGTCACCGCTTCGTCGCGTTCGTTGATTGACGATCCTCCTTGGCGAAACAGTTGATCGGTTCGAGCGCGGCGCATCGCGTTGAACTGATGCCGGGCTTCCGCTGCCAACATCCGTACCCTCGCCTGTTCCAATTCCTCGACTCGGGTCCCGTTTTGCAACTCTTCCAATTCGCTCATCCGCAAATCCAATTCAGCCGCGGCGGCTTCGATTTCCGAATCAATTGTTTCGGTCAACAAATTGACCAGTGGTTCCATGCTCTCAACACGTTGGCCTTCGTCGTACAGGCATTCGGCGACGCGACCACTGGCCGCACTGCCGATCACCGCAATGCGGGTGGGCCGAACCGAGGCGACAAAGGTTTGGTCTGCGGTGATGCTGCAGCGGATCACGGGAGCCGCGACGATCCGGGAATCTGGCCGCTGCGCCTGAGCGCTGGAACCGGCTAAACAGATCATCGTGATCAGACTCGCAAAGCTGCGTGTGCAATTCGTTTGCCAGTGCTGGTTCATGTTGCAAGATCCTGGTTTTGCGCAGGCAACACGGTGTGTTGCGCGGGCGATGCGATTTCAGGGATTGGGGGCATTAGGTTTTCTTGGACGCGGCGCAGCAGATCTTTCAAAGTCGCCACTTCCGCATCGCTCATATTCGCTGTGGCTTGGTCTCGGGTCCGAGTCAAGCAATCGACCACCTGGTCCCAGACCGGTTGGGCACCCTCGGCAATTTGCACGTGCTTGCAGCGGCGATCGATCTGGCTGGTGACGCGCTGGACCAGTCGCTGGGATTGCATGCGATCTAAGATGCCAACCAGCGTGGGAGGTTCGATCATCATTCGCTCGGCCAAGTCCGCTTGACTTTGAGGACCGGCAAAAACCAGCCAGGCCAGCACTTGGAACTGGCGAAACGTCACGCCGTGTGGCAACAACGCTTTGTCCAAGCTGCGTTGGTACAGGTGTGACGTGGAACAAATCCAATAGCCGATACTGTCGTCAAAGTCGTAGTCTCGCACGAAATCCGTTCCCAAACCTCATCCCAATTTAATTCGTTAGCCTAGCAAACGAGTCTAGCTGGCCAATCTGGCAACGCAAGCAACGATTGACGAATAACTTTCGTGAAATCGAGTGATTAGGGGGAACTAAATTGGACAAATAGCAGGCTTTGGGGGCGGGTAGACGCCATTGCAATTGATTCAGAAGTTAAATTCGTTAGCGGTTCTGGCGGTATACAAGTTGCCAGGTCTGACGCTTCTGATTCGCCGGAGAAGATTGCATGGCTGGAAAATCGTTTAACCGTCGTTGGAAACACAACCCCACCCGGCAGCCGATTCGCCGCCGGAAGTTGACCACCGAGGCGCTGGAGCGACGGATCGTGTTGTCCGCGACGATCGGCAACAACACTGCCGTCGGTTCGGAAATGCAGAATTTCCGTTTGGCGATCGCTGCGACCGCCGAGTACACGGCGCTGATGGGCGGGCAAGCTCAGGCGTTGACGGCGATCGAAACCTTTGTCGACCAAGTCAACGAAATCTTTGAACCGGAGCTGTCGATCCACTTCGATTTGGTGTCCGGCACCAACACAATCTTCACCGATTCGTCGACCGATGGTTACACCAACGGCAACGTCGGCGACATGCTGAATCAAAACACGGCCATTCTGGATGGGATCCTGGGCAACAGCGGCTATGACATCGGCCACGTGTTTGGGAGCGCAATGAGCGGCGGTCAGGGGCTGGCGACACTCGGTTCGGCGGGCAACGGGTCCTTCAAAGGCCGCGGCGCTTCGATCTCGTCCAATCCCCAAGGGCCCAGTTGGGTGAATTTGGTGGCCCACGAATTTGGACACCAATTTGACGCGAACCACACGTTCAACGCCAACGCTTTTGGATCCACATCGGGCAGTCGCAATGCGGCCAACGCCTATGAGCCGGCCAGCGGTTCGACGTTGATGAGTTACGCGGGGATCGCGGGTGATTCGAGCGGAAATGACAATCTACAAAGCAGCCCGGATTCCTATTTTCACGCTGCGAGTTTCGAAGACATCCAGCAGCACATCGCCAGTGTCGCGACACCGTTTTCAACCACGCCAATCAGCAATGGCGTGCCAACGATTGATGGTGGAGCGGACTACACCATTCCCGCGGGCACACCCTTTCAGTTAACCGCAGCCGGTAGCGATGCGGATGCCGGCGATACGCTGACTTACACTTGGGAACAGCTGGATTTGGGGCCGGCGATGAGTCTGCCGATCACCGACAACGGCAGTAGTCCGTTGTTTCGATCGTTCTTGCCGAGTGAAAGCCCGACGCGCGTCTTTCCGCGACTAAGCGACTTGGCCGACAACGTGAACACTGCTGCGATCGGCGAAGCGCTGCCGACGACCACCCGCGATCTCAATTTTCGCGCCAGCGTGCGTGACAGCCAAGGTGGCGTGAACTCAGACGACGTTCTGATTTCGGTGGTCGACACCGGCACCCCGTTCGCCATCACATCACCCAACACCGCGGTCAACTGGAGTGGCGGTACCAGTCAAACGATCGTCTGGTCGGTTGCCGGCACCAACGCCGGCAGTATCAACGTGGCAACCGTTGGCATCGATTTGTCGCTCGACGGCGGCGTGACCTATCCATTTGTTTTGGATCCTGCCACGCCAAACGATGGTTCGTACACATTGAATGTACCGAACATTGATGCAACCGAAGCACGATTGCGAGTCCGCGCCAACGGGAATGTCTTCTTTGACATCAGCGACGCAAACTTCACGATCACCGCCAATGCCGGGGGCGCGGGGATCAGTATCAGCGAATCCGACGGTAGCACTTCGGTCAGTGAAGACGGGGTGATCGGCGGTGCGGGCAGCGATTCGTACACGCTGGCACTCAACACGCCCCCCTCTGGATCGGTAGAAATCACGGTGGTTGCCGACGGGCAAACGGAAGTCAGCCTGGACGGGGTCGCTTTCGCCTCCAGTGTCGTGATCAATAAGAGCGACATATCAAGTTCCACCGTTTTCATCCGTGGTTTGGATGACACGCTGGCCGAAGGCATCCATTCTGGTGCGATCACACAATCGGTCACGGCCAGCAGCGATCCGAACTATCCAGTGGGAACGCTGATCAACCCGGTCTCGGTCTCGATCGCCGATGACGAGTTACAACCGGTGATTGGCGTGGATTTTGATAGGGAAAACCAAACATCGCCTCAGAATTGGACGCGGCTGTCTGAGGTGTTTGGCGGTACCACGTCAGATTTGATCCGCGAAGATGGACTGATTACGGGTGTTGGGTTGGTCTTAGAAGTGGAGGGCTCCACTGGACTCAATCTTTCATCGCCCTCGAACGTCCCCTTTCATTCGCCTTCGTTAGCCGGCATTGACGGCAATCACTTGGCTGCGGAATCCCTCACGTTGACTTGGACCGGGTTAAACGCCGGCGAAGACTACAACTTGTACTTACTGGAGACGGAAAATTTTAGCGACTCGGTCCAACAACAGTTGGTGATTAATGGGGCGGTCTATCCGGCGCCCTTCACACAGGACACTAGCGCGATCGGCAATGGATTGTTGGTCAATAGCGGGCTTGCCGATTCGGCCAAACCGCTGGAATCCGATGCGGTGATTGCTCAAGCAGATGCCAACGGAGAAATTCGAATTGCGGTGACTGGGATCGCAGATAGCTTCGCCATGCTCGCCGGCGCGGCCATCCAGCAAGTCGGCCCTGACGTCGCAGGATTCAGCGTGATTCAAAGCGGAGGTTCGACCCAGGTTTCGGAAAACGGAACCACCGACACGATCGACGTGGTGCTGAAGACTCCGCCCACGGGAACCGTGGTGATCGATATCAGCAGCAGTGACAACGGCGAAGCAATCACTTCCCCGAACGCACTGAGTTTCAACAGCAGCAACTGGAACATCCCGCAAGCGGTCACTGTCACAGGAGTGGATGACAGTGATGGAGATGGACCGACATCACTAACCCTTCTTTTTGCGATCGATACCGGCCTGACGACAGATCCCGTTTACGACTTGGTGGGCGATCGCATGCTGGACGCGCTGAACCAAGACAACGAATTCTTGCCGTTGATCGGTGTGGATTTTGAATGGAATAGTCAACCCAATTTTTCCCCGCAAAACTGGAACTTGGTCGACGCACCTTTCTTTGGGCCTTACGAAAATCTGGTTAACGAATCAGGCAATTCGACTTCGATTGATTTGGACGTGACGTTTCCCGGCAGCGGTGGCGTCGCAGCCTACGACAGTTCTGCGATCAGTACCTTACCCGATCACTCACCGTCGCTCGCAGAGCTTTCTGGCGGATGGTACCGCAATGAAGGTATGACGTTGACATGGAGTGATTTGACGCCGAACACAGAGTTCAACGTTTGGCTGTTCGCTGCGTGGCCCTACGCAAATCCAACTGCTCAAACAGTAACGATTTCCGGTGCCGCAGCGGGGCAGTCTCCGTTTTCGATGCCGCATGCTCCCGGCGTTCTTCTGGTCAACGATAGCGCAGCGGACCCGGCGCGGATGCTGGTTGACGATGCTGTACATGCGACGTCGGACTCATTCGGCGAAATCCAGATTACAGTTTTTGCAGACGCCGGTGGTCAATATGCTGTGCTCAGCGGTGCTGCGATTCAAGAGATCGCTGCGGCACCACCGGTCACGGCAAATTTATCGGTTACCAGCAATGGAAGTGAGTCCGGTCCCGAGCACATCGTTTACACGGTCACCCTGGATCAGCCGAATACATCAGGATCCGCAATCACTTTTGACCTCGACGATTTGGGAACGGGCACGGCAACGGCCGGATCCGATTACACCGCGATCGCGGGATCAGCCCAAATCAGTGTCGCTAACGGGCAAACATCGGGCTCGCTGACTGTTACTGTGATCGACGATGGCGACGAGGAGTCGATCGAAACGGTCGACGTGCAGATCTCGAATCCGAGTGACGCCGCGATTGCGTTGGGCGTCACAACAGCCTCTGCTTCGATCCTTGACAACGATGGTCGGCCAGCACTGACAGTCCAAATCGCTGACTCTGAGTTTTCGGAAGCCGACGGCGATGCTGCGACGACGGTCACGATCACTCGCAACACCGACACGTCCGCTGCTTTGGATGTCGTCTTGACCAGCAGTGACGGTAGCGAAGCGGTCGTGCAAACGTCGGCCACCATCCCCGCCGGCCAAGCATCGGTCACCGTCGACATTGATGCCGTCGATGACTCTGCCGCCGATGGCACGCAAACGGTCACGATCACGGCTTCGGCACTCGGCGGATCCATTTCCTACGGCGTAGCCGAACCCGACGATACCTTTGGGTTCTTTGGTCAAGTCCCGTTGCAGTTGGAAACCCTGTACCAACCTCCCCAGGCAGCGATTGCTGTGCTGCCAGATGGCAAAGTCCTGGCCGCATCCGAAGGAGCAAATTCCAACGAAATCCGCTTGTCCCGTACCCTAGCCGACGGGACGTTGGACACTGCGTTTGGTCCGAACGGGTTGCTGCACCGAGTGATCGGAGCCAACAACCCCATTCCAACCGCGATGGTGGTTCAGCCGGACGGAAAGATTCTTGTTGGCGGCGTGTTTGCTTCCGGCGTGTTGGCGTCGTTCCTGGTGCGACTGAATCCCAACGGTAGTCTGGACACCAGCTACGGCAATTCAGGTTTGGCGCTGATTGACTCCGCGGGTTCGCTCGCGATCGAAGCTTTGGACGTGACACCCGACGGCAAAGTCGTCGCGGCGGTCAGTTCCACGAACTCGAACTTATTCGGAGTGATGCGCGTCAACGCAGATGGTCGGCTCGATCTGTCCTTTGGCCAAAACGCAGTCGCGGACTACGCCCATTTGTCGGCTGATGCGGTTGATCTGAAATCGCTGCCAGACGGTGATGTCTTGCTGTTGGGAAACAGTGGATTCGACGCAACAATTCTCCGCATGCAGTCCGACGGCAGTTTGGATCCGAACTTCGGAAACCAGGGCGTTACCAGCGTGTACCACCCCACGGCGGAGATCACGTTTGAAGCGATGCAACTAGCGGCCGATGGAAGCATCGTGATGGCGGGAACGGCACTTGAGAATTTCCAGCGTGACTTTGTCGTGGTGAGATTGAGTGCCGACGGATCGACCGATACCAATTTTGCAGTCGACGGATTTGCATTTGCCGACATCGACGGTAGCCCATGGGACTACGTTTCATCGCTGCAAATTCAGGTGGACGGCAAGATCGTTGCCATCGGTCACACCGACGGATTCTCTTCCGACGAGCTCGCTCTGGCGCGTTTTAATGTCGACGGCAGTTTAGACAACAGCTTTTTTGGCGACGGCACCTACACCCGCGGTTTCGGAACCAGTACTGATCAACGGGCATTGGGATCGGCGCTGGATGCGTCAGGACGCTTGCACCTGTTGGCCGGCAACGATTCGGACATACGGATTTTTGCACTCGCCCTAGGCGTGATCCCGTTCAGCGGCTCAGACGACGTCGACGTCAGCGACGATGACGGATCGAGCACCTTGGATTTCGGTGACGCCCCCAGCGCGGCGCAATCCGGATTTGCCTTTAGTTATCCCGTCGTGGGCACAGCAAGTCACAACCTGTCGGCCGGTGGCCCGACTCTAGGACCGCTTGCCGAAGCCGATGTTGCCGGGGTGAATTCAGCCGGGGCGGTGTTCGATGACAACAACGGATCAGACGATGAAGACGGCGTTGTCTTTGTCGGCCAGTTGGTCGCGTCTGGGACGCAGTCGTCTACCGCGTCGGTGGTCGTGGAACTACAGAACGCCAACCCCAGTTCCAACCGCTTGGATGCCTGGATCGACTTCAACCGTGACGGTGATTGGGTTGACGCCGGTGAACAGATCTTTGCAAATTTTGACCTGGGCACTGCCAACGGCCAACAGATCCTGGACTTCACGATTCCACAGGATCTGGGGCCGAACATTGTATCCGGCGACACGTACGCGCGGTTCCGCGTCAGCAGCGCCGGCGGACTGGGGGTGACCGGGGCGGCGTCGGATGGCGAGATCGAGGATCACGCTGTGACGTTGGTTTCTGCGGACCCGTTTGTGGTCGACACGCTGACCGATGAAAGCGACGGCGACTACTCGCCAGGCGATTTTTCGCTTCGTGAAGCCATCGAGTTGGCCAATGCTCGCGTGGGGGCTGACGAGATCCAGTTCTCACCGTCGCTCAGTGGTGGCACGATCACATTGACACTCGATCAGTTGCTGGTCAACGATGATCTATCCATCATCGGCCCGGGTGCGGCGGATTTAACGATCAGCGGCAACAACGCGTTCCGCGTCTTGGATCTTCAGTTGGCGCCGGATGTTACGTTGCAGGGTTTGACCATTGCCGATGGTCTGACTGCGGTTCCGGGACAAGCCGGTGGTGGGATTCGATCGACCGGAAACTTGGAAGTGCGTGAGAGTGTGATCACGGGGAACGCAACGATCGGTGGTTCAGCTGATGGCGGTGGGATTTATCAAGTCGGCGGATCGCTAACCGTCATTGATTCCGTGGTCAGCAACAATAGCACGACCGGGCAAAGTTCATTTGGTGGAGGAATCAGCGCAAACAGCGGATCGGTGGAACTGGTGCGGTCAACGATCGAGGGCAACTCGATCGACGCGGGAACAAATGTTGGTGTCGGGGGCGGTGTGGTCGTTATTTTTGGGGATGCCACGATTGAGCAGAGCACGATTGCCAACAATGTCAATTTAGGGGTTGGATCGGTCGGCGGCGGTCTGGTCGTTTCCGCTGGCAGCTTGAATCTAGTCGATAGCACCGTCTCCAATAACTCGTCGACCGGCAGCGGCGGAGGCGTCTACTTTGGAGCGAACCCACAAACCGCCACGATCTCCAATTCGACGATTTCTGGAAATAGCGCGGTCGATGGTGATGGGGGCGGTTTGTTAATTTATCAGGGTGCTGTCAGTATCCTGCATTCGACGGTGACCGCCAATTCGGCTCCGCAGGGCCGAGGCAGCGGGGTCGCAAGTTACAGCGACGGGACGGCGATCAGTGACACCGTATTGATCTCGACGATCGTGGCCGGGAACGCCAACAGCGACGTTGACAATATCATCGTCGGCGGCGGTGCGGCAACGATTTCGAGCGGTGATTTCAACCTGATCGGCGACGGAAATGCAGCGTCCGCGTTCATCGGGGGCAGCGATCAAACCGCAGTCAGTGATCCCGGGCTGGCTGCACTCGCTGACAATGGCGGACCGACGCAAACCCATGCGTTGCAAACCGGCAGTCCGGCAATCGACGCCGGTGACACCACAGCAACGTTGTCGTTGGACCAGCGAGGACCGGGGTTCCCACGCCTGGTCGGTTCGCGTGTCGACATCGGTGCTTTTGAATTGGAACAGGATGCGCAGCTTTCGATTGCTGCTACGGACGCCGTCAAGCTGGAAGGAAACGCTGGTACAACCGCGTTCACATTCACGGTCACTCGAACCGGTGACACGAACGGGGCTGACAACGTCGCCTATTCGGTGACTGGAACCGGCGGCGATCCGGCCGACGCCGACGACTTTGGTGGCTCGCTACCGACCGGCGTCGTCAATTTTGCCGACGGTGAATCTAGCCAGATCATCACGATCGACGTCAGCGGTGACATCCTGGTCGAATCCGACGAAGGGTTCACGGTGACGCTGAGTGACCCGAGTGTTGATGCGGTGATCACCAATGCCATGGCAGAGGGGCTGATTGAAAACGATGATGTTGCCCCAAATGTCGGCCCAGTCGTCGATCTTCCATCACCGCCGCTGATCGTTAACGAAGGCGATGCACCGCTGTTGGTGGATCCTCTCGCCACGGTCACCGACGTTGACTCAATCGATTTGGATGGCGGATCACTGACGGTGGATTGGGTCACCGGAGCAGCAATCGGCGAGCAGTTGTCGATACGCAACCAAGGCACCGCTGCGGGCGAAATCGGTGTTTCGGGTTCGAGTGTGACCTTCGGGGGCACCATGATTGGAACCGTCAGCGGTGGGATCGACGGCGCCGCCTTGGTGGTCGACTTAAACGCAGCGGCTTCGCAGCCGGCTGTTCAGGCACTGGTGCGCAATTTGACGTATCAGAACACGGCTTCCAACCCAACGCTTTTGCCACGACAGATTGCGGTCATCGTGGACGATGGCGATGGAGGAGTTAGCAGAACGGTCAATCAACAGGTGCAATTCGGATTTGCATTCGGGCTCGGTGGCATCGGCTACGATCAAGCGAGTTCGATCGACATCGATTCCCAGGGGAATGTTTACGTCACTGGTTTCTTTCAACAGACTGTAGACTTTGATCCAGGACCGGGAGTCGTCGAGAGGACGAGTGTGATCGCGAGCCGAGACGATATCTTTGTCGCCAGTTATGACCCCGACGGGTCACTGCGATGGGTACATCGTTTTGGAAACAACCAAAACGATAAAGGCCACGCGATCTCCGTTGACGAGGAGGGCAACGTGTATGTCGTTGGAACCTTCGCGGAAACGATCGATTTTGATCCGGGCCCCGGAACTGCGAACCTGACAGCGATTGGTGTGGATGAAGGGTTTGTATTGAAACTCGATAGCGACGGTCAATTTTTGAACGCTGGCTCGATCGGCGGGATTCCCTACAACGTGTTGGCCGAGAGCGGCGATGTGTTTGTCACTGGGCCTTTCGGGGGAACTCAGGATTTTGATCCCGGGCCAGGTCAGACGACGTTAACCAGTACGACGGGCGCAGTCGACAGCTTCGTCTTGAAGTTGGACGATCAGCTGAATTTTGGTTGGGCTAAATCCATTCGTACGGTCAGTGGTCGTGGTGCCTGGGCCAACGGCATCGCTACCGATTCGACCGGCAATGTGTTCGTCGTGGGCGACATGAATGGCACCATCGACATGGATCCCGGTGCTGGTGAAACAACGCTGTCAACGGCTACCACCAATGCGTTTGATTTAGACATCTACGTTCTGAAGCTCGATAGCAATGGCGATTTCCAGTGGGCTCGTCACTGGGGCGAGAATGAGTTTGATACGGGACAGGACATCGCGGTGGACGATTCTGGAAATGTTTACACCACGGGGTACTACAAATTGACCGGTGGCGGATTGGTCGACTTTGACCCCGGCCCCGGTGTCACGCAATTGACCAATGCCGGTGGCTGGGATGCGTTTGTTTCGAAATTGGATTCCTCCGGCAACTTCCTCTGGGCTCACGGAGTGGGGACCAGCGGCGTTGATCAGGGGCGAGGCATCGATATCGATACGAACCAAAACGTCCATCTGGGCATTCAGTTCGCTGGCACCGTCGATTTTGATCCCTCCGAGGGAATTGTTAGCCGCACGCCTAATGGCGTCTTTGACGCCGCGATCTGGGGTCTGAACCCCAATGGTGACTTTCTGCACGCGACCGCCTTCGGACATGCATCGGATTCGAACACGCCCTTTGCCGTGGTGGTCGACGACCAGATGAACGTCTACTCCGCCGGGCAATTCACTGGATCGGGTGACTATGACCCAACCGCCGGCACAGAGAACTTGGTGAATCAAGGCGGGACCGATGGATTCCTAACCCGTTTTCAACTCTCCAACGCCCTGCAATCCGTGCAACTGATTGCCGCCCCTGAGTTGGATTTTGGTGACGCACCATCCGCGCCGCAGTCCGGTTTTGCGTCTAGCTACCCAGTCACTCTGGCCGAAGACGGGGCACGCCATAGCACCAGCCCCACAGGGCCACGACTGGGACCGAACTTGGATACAGAGAGTGACGCAGTGGCATCCGCACTGGCTGATGCCGACGATTTGACAGGTGCGAACGACGATGAAGACGGTGTGACGTTCACGACCGCACTCTTCACTTCCGCCACGGCATCGTCGACTGGAATGGTCGGCGTGAACTTGCAAAACGCAGATTCGGCATCGAATCGGTTGGACGCTTGGATCGATTTCAACCGCGATGGCGACTGGGATGACAGTGGCGAACAGATCTTCAACAGTTTTGATCTTGGCACAGCCAACGGCTTTCAATCGCTGCCGTTTACGGTCCCCCAGGACACCGGATCCAACGTTGTCAGCGGAACGACGTTTGCAAGGTTCCGCTTGAGTACCGCCGGTGGACTTTCTGTGACAGGCGCTGCGCCCGATGGCGAAGTCGAAGACCATCTTGTTCGTCTTGTGGGGGCAGATCCGTTTGTGGTCGACACATTGGTCGATGAATCGGACGGGGATTATTCGTCAGGCGATTTTTCTTTGCGGGAAGCGATCGAGTTGGCCAACGATCGCCCCGGTCTTGATGCGATCGAGTTCTCACCCGCTCTTTTGGGTCAAACCATCGTCCTGGGCGGGACGCATTTAAACATCACCGGTGATTTGAATTTGTCGGGGCCGGGCGCATCGCAATTGACGCTCAGCGGCAGCGCAGGTCAGCGAGTGTTGCGAGTTGGTGGCGGAGCCGATGTTGTCATCGATGGGTTGACGATCAGTGACGGCAATCTGTCCGGCCAACATGGCGGCGGTATTTTTTCGCAAGGCAATCTGGAGCTTCGCAATAGCGTCGTCACAGCCAACCAAATCACCGATGGCTTGGGTGGGGGGATCTATCAGAGCGGTGGATCATTGACTCTGGTCGACTCGGTGGTTTTCGATAACTCCGTCTCCGGTAACCTCTTCTCTGGTGGCGGGATCATGGCGGTGAACAGTGATGTCACAATCCTCAGCAGCTTGATCGACGGGAACCAGACCGCGGGGTCGAGCATTGGTGGTGGTGGGATTTCCACCCATCGAGGTTCGTTGGTGATCACCAACAGTACCATTTCCAACAATAGCAACACCGGCATGTCCACCGACGGCGGTGGCATCCTCGTCAAACGCGGCGATCTGGAAATCAGCGGCAGCACAGTTTCCAGCAACTCAACCGGGCTGTCCGGTGGAGGCGTTTTGTTCGAATCCGGTGGTGATTCGGTCAGCGCGATCGTTCGCAACTCGACGCTGTCGGGAAACCAAGCCGGACTTGGCGGTGGCATTGCCAACCAAGGCGGGACGGTGACGATTGAACAATCAACGATCACAGCCAACGTTTCTGGCACCGGAGCGGGATTGGTGATGCCGACCTTTGGCGACCCCGGCACAACGATTCTGTACGGAACGATTTTGTCCGGCAACATCGGTCCCGATGTGGAACGATTCTCGGGAACGTTTGGCCACGCGTTAAACAGTTTGGGATTCAATTTGATCGGTACCGGGAACACGCTTGAATCATTTGACCAATCATCGGATCAAACCGGGGTCACGGATCCGGGACTAGCCCCACTCGCCGACAATGGCGGGCCGACGTTCACTCACGCTCTGTTGTCCAACAGTCCTGGACGTGATGCAGCGGCAACAAGTTCCCCGCTGTCGTTTGACCAGCGGGGGCAGGGATTCCAGCGACAAGTGGGATCGCGAGTTGATATCGGTGCCTTTGAAATTCAGCCCACGGTTGTGACCGTCAGTGTGTCTCCAGACGAAATCGATGAAAATGCGACTGGTTTGTTTGTGTTTACATTTACACGTAGCAACACGGATGCTTATTCGCCAGCGTTGACCGTGCCTTTCTCGCATGTCGGTTCCGCCACGTCGGGACTGGACTACGTCGCCAGTCAATACGATTCGATTGAATTTCCAGTCGGTGAAAGTACGGTCACAGTGACCGTTGATCCCACCGCCGACGCCGTGGTGGAACCCGATGAAACGGTTGAGTTGGCGATCGAGCCAGGAAGCGGTTACATCGTCGGTGTAGAAAGTTCAGCGACCGGGATCATTCGCAACGATGACACCGCGGGGCCGACACCACATGTGGAACAGGTGGTGTACTTCAATCAGGATCCGGACGACGAGATGAACTTCAGCTTGGACGCCAGCGGTCAGCGTTCGATCATCCGCCGTATCCAAGTCGTTTTCAGTGGCCCTGTCTCGGTTCCCTTGGGAGCCGTCAACGACGATAGCTTCTTAGTCGAATCAATCGAGGGGCAAACGACCGGAACGCGAGTGGGGCTGGAGGTGATTCAATCTGAATTGGTGGCCGGCAAACAAATCGTGGTACTGAAATTCACCGGCAAAGATCTGATCGAATCGGTGTCACGAAAGAAACAGGGCGAGCAGGCGATGTTGATCGACGGCCAATACCGATTCACGATCGATGGAGCCAAGTTAAACCTGGATGCCAACGGATCGGATTTTGGTGTTGCAGCGGTCGACGACTTCTTCCGACTGTTCGGTGACGCCGACGGTGATGGTGACGTCGATAGCACTGACAACCAGCAATTCATGGACTTTTATACGCAAGGAGACTTCAACAGCATCTTTGATTTTGATGCCAACGAGCGCAACCGTTCCAAAGACCGCACCGAGTTTCTGAAACGGTTGGGCGCACGCTAGAGGGGAGTTGACGTGGGAGGTGGATCGCAACCCGACGCGTGGGTGAGTGATCGCGACTACGTCAACTCGCTCAATGGGCCGGTGGAGTCTCCGAATCGATCGGTCTGAACACCGAATTGGTTGAGCATGCTGACGAACAGGTTTGACATCGGTTGCTTGGCAGCTTGCAGATAGCGTCCGGTCTGCAGGGCCCCGCCGGCATGTCCTGCCAGTACGACCGGAAGGTTGTCGTGCGTGTGACGGTTTCCATCGGCGATCGCTCCGCCGTAAACAATCATTGAATTGTGTAACAGCGAATTTCCGTCAATGTCCTGAATCTGTTCCATTCGCTCTAAGAATCGGGCGAAGGATTGCGCGTAGTATCGATCGATGGCCGCCACTTTCTTGGCAAACTCTGGCTTGCGTTGGTTGTGAGTCATGTAGTGATGGCCTTCTGCGATTCCCAACGATGGAAAACTGCGATTGCTTCCGTCATGGGCTAACAACAACGTGCCGATTCGAGTCGCATCGGTCTGAAAGGCCAGGATCAACATGTCGTACATCATGTCCATGTGTTCGGCAAAGTCCTGCGGGATACTCGCGGCAGGAGTGGCAGCATCGGTCGTCGGTGGACGGCGAAACCGCTCTGCCGCTTTCAGTCGCCGTTCCATCTCGCGGATGACTTCGGTGTATTGTTCAAACTTGGATCGATCATAGGCTCCAAGTTGTTTTTCAACCGAACGAGTTTCCTCCATGACAAAATCTAGCACGCTACGATCCGATGCCTGACGCATCAGGTAGTTCTGCTGGCGCTGCTTTCTCGTCCCGGATCCGAACAATCGTTCGAACACTTGGCGTGGTCGGGATTCCGCCGCAACGGGCGTCGTCGACGAACTCCAGGAGATGTTGTATTGGTAGGCGCATGCGTAGCCAGAATCACAGTTGCCCGATTTTCGGATCACATCGGACGTCAGTTCCAGACTGGGAAGGCGAGTCTGGTGGCCCCATATCTGCGCCGCACGCTGGTCGATCGAGACACCTAAGTGAATGTCACTGCCAGCGGTCTTTCTTGCTCGCATGCCAGTCAGGAAGGTGGCGTTGGCACGGGCGTGGTCACCACCGCCATCGGCCCCGGAGGTTGCGTTGAAGTGATCGAGCCCCCCGATCACTTGAAAATGTTCCTTGACCGACTGCAACGGTTGCAGCGTCTCACTCAACTCAAACTGATCCGTTGGGAACCAATGATCCTGTTGCACACCATTGGGAATACTCATGAACGCCATTCGCAGTGGCGTTCCATTGGCAGTGGTCGCCTGGCCCGGACGACTGTTCGGAATTTCTGCGGATGCATGTCGCGGGATCAGGGATGACAGTGCCGGCAGCGCGACCGTGACACCCGTTCCTTTCAAAAGCCGTCGTCGATTGATCTTCATGGGTGGATGTCCGTGGTTGTCAGTTGAAAACGTTGTTTTTGAAATGGTGCGGATTGGACAATGCCCTGCAACAAAATACTAAACCTGCCGCCGTTTTGTTCCAGCGAATCGACAATCAAATCAATCGCTTGTTGGTCGGAATACTCGACTCCACGCCCGAGTGCATAGGTCAGCATCTTCTCCGTAATACAACGATAGATTTCGCTGGCATGGTTTTCGGCGAGGATGCGTTTGAGCTGGCGGATGTCTCGGAATTTTTCGCCGGTGATCAATTCGCCGGATGGATCGATAGGGTGACCGTTATCCGTTTCCCGCCAAATTCCCAAAGCGTTAAAGTTTTCGAGCGCAAACCCAGGTGGATCCATCCGCGCATGACACGATGCACACAACGATGACTCGCGGTGCGCCGCCAGCAGTTCTCGCAGGGTTGGTTCGCGGTCGCCAAATCGGTCGGCCGAATCGTTCAGATCGGGAACTCCGGGCGGGGCCGGTGCGGCGGGTGTCCCCAGCAAGTTCTCCAGGATAAACAATCCGCGTTTAACGGGTGATGTGCGTGTCGGATTCGACGTCACAATCAACATGGATGCCTGAGTCAACAGGCCACCACGGGGGCTGTTAGGGGGCAGCGTGACCGATCGCATTTTGTCTCCGTCAACTCCGTCGATCCCATAGTGCTCCGCCAAATCTTGGTTCAGGAATGTGTAATCGCTGTCGATCAATTCCAACAGGCTTCGATCTTCGCGAAACAGCGATTCGACGAACATTTCTGTTTCCTGCTTCATCGCCTCCTTCATCGGGCTACTGAACTGATCGGCAATTGCGCGGAGCTCTCGATAGCGTTTCTGCAATTGCGTCCACTCGGGATTGGCCTCGTCGTCTTGATCGGTCGACTGTAGCACTCGTCGTCGACTGCGCAGGCTGTCGTATTCCTCTCTGACTCCCATCACGACCAACGGATCAATCTGGACCTTGATCACATCTCGGGTCTGCAACCACTGGCCCACAAAATTTTCTAACAACGCATCGCTCCGCCGGTCGGCCGTCATTCGCCGGATCTGTTCGGGAAGTCGTTTCCGCAACTGGCCCGAACTGGCCAGGTCAACCAGTTCATCATCCGGCATGGTTGACCATAGAAAGTAGGACAGTCGTGATGCCAACGCTAATTCGCTGATCGGACCCCAGGGCCTGGTTGATGACGTCTTTGTAGTTTCCAAGTGAAACAAGAACCGTGGCGAACTCAGCACCGCCACCATGGCTTGCCCGATGCCTTGTTCAAAGGAGCGTTGGGGCGATGAATACTCCAGTTCGGCAATCTGCACCAAGCGATCGATCGTCGCGGAGGACACCTCGCTACGAAACGCCCTCTCTGCGAATTGCCGGAGAACTTCTCTTGCATATTCCTGACGCTCGGTTGGGTCGACCGGGGGTGAATCTCGGGGGAAGAATCGAGCGTAGTTCGGCGGATGTACCAGTCGGTCGGTTTCGGCTGGTCCCTCGACATGGATCGATACGATATCAAACCGCACCGACGTTGAACGCTCCGATTTCTCCTTGGGACGCTCTTGAGGTCGCATCGGTTTGACTTCGAATGCCAGTTCATGCTTTCCTGGCTGCAATGTCTTGTCGTAGTGAAACCGCAAATGCTTGCCAGATTCCCAACCGCACTCTTGCAAGAAACTCTGCTCGCGATCGATAAAAAAACGCAGCGTATAGCGAGCGGGATCAAAATCGAAGGATCCTTGTAGACTGATATCCAAATCAATTCCGTAGTGTCCCGCTTCGTCAACGGTGAAGTCACATTTAATCCGCTGTGGTTTGGTGCCGCTGACCGTGTTCTTGATCGGACTTCCTGATCGATCGACAAAGTCTTCTGTCTCGAATGTCAGAACGGGAACGATTTTTGTTTGCGTGGGTACGGCTTCGGAAACAATCTCGCGCGCCGCCGCAAGATACTTTTCCATCAGCAACGGAGAAAACGAGAGTGCGTCGCCGATATTGTCAAACCCATGCCCGGAATCGTCGGCAGGAAAGGAAAGTTTGGCATTAAACGAAATCCCCATCAAATCGTTGATCGTGTTTTCGTATTCCGTGCGGTTGAGTCGACGAACGGGCAGTCGTCCGGGGTCAGGATCATCGGAATCGATCAAAAATACATCCGATTTCACCCAGCTTGCGATCGATTCGATTTGCGCAGTGCTGGGGCGTGATTCACCAGGCGGAGGCATCACGCCCGAGCGAAGATTCTTGAGCACCTTCCACCACAATTCTGGATGTTGCCGCGCGGCGGTGATCTCGAAGGCTTCCTCGAAGGAAAAATCTCCTTCGTCGCCTCCATCGCCGTGACAGTCAAAACAGAAACTGCGGACCAGATCTTGTGCAGGGCTCGGTTCAGCGCTTGCCGCAGGAGTGACCAACAGACCGATCGCTAGAAGCAAGGTCCAGCCAGCTAGAGAAGAATGGAAACAATGGCCCAAAGGGCTGCGAAATTTAATCACGAACGAATCTCAACGCCTTGTTTCTTGACAAACCGGATTGACACATCGCGTTATCATACCCGACCGAATTCATCGACGCGAATAGACTCACCAGTAGGCCAGGTGCAACCTGGCGCATCTGATTGGTGAATCCAAACGCCAAGTGGTAGCTTTTGACGTTGAGGCTTCTAAAGCCCAGCGGGCGACAAGATGTATGCCCGCAGCGCACGCCCAATGGCATCTAACTCGTAGCGGCACGGCGCAAGCCGTCCGGTGTTGTTAGTCGAAAAGCAGTTTGAAATACCAAAGGGCTTGCGTCCTGCTGCTAACAAAAATGGCCGTTGGGTAGCGTCGGGTTGCGTTAAGAAAGCAGCTTGAAACGTTGCATCGGACGTCGTCATGGCAGATGCTGCTAGGCGACGAGTTCTTCGGTGGTAATGTCGTAAACGAATTGGTCATCTTGCATGTCGATTGCGATCTTGGAGATCGTTTTGCCTTCGGCGAGCTGCGCCAACACCTGAGCCGACAATTCGGGCAATAGGGATCGGTTCAAGATGTGATCGACGTTGCGTGCTCCCGTATCGACTTCGGTGCACCGATTGCGAATGGCATCAACCACGGCATCGGTGAACGTGAACTCGGCGCCGTAGCTTTCCGACACTCGGCGACAGACTTTGCCCAATTTCAGACGAATGATACTTTCCATCACTTCGTCGCTGAGGGGGTAATAGGGAATGATGCTCAAGCGGCCAAGAAATGCCGGCTTAAACGTCTTGAGCAACTCGGGGAAGACCGCTTCGATGAAGCCGTCCGGATCCGGCATCGTGTCTTCGTCGGCACACAAGCTTTTGATCAAGTCGGTTCCAGCGTTGGTGGTCATGATGATCACGGTATTTTTGAAATCAATGTCACGCCCCTCCCCGTCTTTCATTTGTCCCTTGTCGAACACTTGATAGAACACATCTTGAACTCCGCCATGAGCTTTTTCCATCTCGTCCAACAACACGACCGAGTAAGGTTTACGGCGGACGGCTTCGGTCAACACACCGCCTTCGCCATAGCCGACATAGCCGGGGGGCGATCCCATCAATAGCGACACTTTGTGTTCTTCTTTGAACTCGGACATGTTGATCGTTGTCATGTTTTGTTCGCCGCCGTAGAGCAAATTGGCAAGCGTGATGGCGGTTTCTGTTTTTCCGACGCCACTAGTCCCGGCTAACAAAAACACGCCGATCGGCGTGCGTGGGTCTCGCAATTGGGCTCGGCTGGTTCGAATACTTTGCGCAATGCGTTCCAACGCATGAGATTGTCCGACGATCGAACGTTCCATCAGTTGCTTTAGATTCAATACGGTTTTAATCTCATTACTGACCATCCGTCCGACGGGAATTCCGGTCCAGGCGGCAACGGTTTGAGCGATGGCTCCCGCGTCGACACAAGGGAACATCAACGGTTGATCGCCTTGCACCTGTTTCAATTCCTTTTCCGCAGCGGCCAGTTCTGTTTTCCACTGGGCAATCTGTTCCTCCGTCGGTGGTTCAGCAACTTGCGGTGCCGCTTCGGCATCGGCAGGCGGTGTTTCCAAAGTGTCACCGGTCAATGGATCGCCGGCCAAGCAGGCTCGCAGATCTTTAATCGATGCGACAAGCGATTTTTCGGTCTCCCATTGTGCGTCGAGTGACTTGAGCGTGGCTTGGTTTTCCACCTTTGCTTCTTCGGCCGTGGCGATCGCATCCGCGTGGTCGGCACCGGTTTGCTGTTCCCGATTCAGAATTCGCAGTGCAACGTCCAATTGGTCGCGTCTTCGCTGGGCGTCTTCGATCGCCGGCGGTGTCGATGACTGACTCAATTGGATTCGAGCGCACGCGGTATCGAGCAGACTGACAGCTTTATCGGGCAATTGACGCCCACTGATGTAGCGATTGGACAACTTGACCGCTTCCACCACCGCTTCGTTCATGATGATGACGCCATGGTGTTTCTCCAGTGTTTCCACCAGGCCTCGCATCATTTCGATCGCAGTCGGTTCATCTGGTTCTTCGACTTTGACGACCTGAAATCGCCGTGCCAGGGCAGCATCCTTTTCAAAGTACTTTTTATATTCGGCCCAGGTCGTCGCCGCGATCGTCCGAAGTTCGCCGCGCGCCAACGCCGGTTTTAGCAGATTTGCCGCGTCGCCTTGCCCGGCTTGTCCTCCCGCACCGATCATGGTGTGGGCTTCGTCAATGAACAAAATGATGGGAGTCGGGGAACCCTTGACCTCATCGATCACGCCACGCAGCCGATTCTCAAATTCGCCCTTCATTCCCGCCCCGGCTTGAAGCAGGCCCAAGTCGAGTGTGCGAACGCTTACGCCCTGGATCGCGTCGGGAACATCACCGGCAGCGACGCGCAGAGCAAACCCTTCCACCACAGCGGTCTTTCCCACGCCTGCTTCGCCGGTCAAAATCGGGTTGTTTTGGCGACGTCGGGTCAGGATGTCGATGATTTGGCGGATCTCGGGGTCACGTCCGAGAACCGGATCGATTTCACCGGCTGCGGCGCGGGCGGTTAGGTCAATCGTGAACTGGTCGAGCGACGGTGTTTTGGTAGGTCCGGTTTTGGGTTTCCCTGAACCGGACGCTGACGCACCGGCGGCACCGCTTGCCATTGGCACATGAGATTCATCGCTGTCGGCAAACAGCGTCCCAAAATCTTTGATCAACGCATCGCCATTGATGGAATCAAATTCATCCGATGCGTCACGTGCGAGCGGGCGTAGTGCGGTCGATGTCAGGAGTGCAATCAGCAGGTGACCGGAACGAATCTGGGCGACATTGTGGTCGACCGAGCCGAACAGCCAAGATTCACGAATCAGATCCACGACGTTAGGCGAGAGTGCGGGGGGGCGTCCGTTTCCCGTTTTGAATCGGTCGATTGCGCGATTCAAGTCGGCCGTCAGAGCGGCCAGATCGACGCCGGATGATTTGGCTGCGATCGTCAAATCGCAGCGTTGGTTTTCCAACAGTTTTAACAACCAATGCTCGACTTCGATGTTGTAGTTTGTTCGCGACAGACACAGTCCCGCGGCCGATTCCAAAGCCGTTCGGCAGGTGTCGTTTAGTTTTCCGACCAGTTCTTTGAGATTGATTTGTGCCATGATTGAATCAAACGTCGTGAGTCGATTGTGAGAAGAAAGAGGGGTTAACGCGTTGGGGCGCCGTCGTGATGAAACACGGCATCGTCACTGTCTCGTTGAGGCGGCGTGCTGCAAAGCCAAGTGTTCCATCCCAGATGTGGTGGACAGATTGGTTCGGCGGCGGGTTGCGCCGCGTGCGCGGGATCAGGGGAAGCGAGTTGACAGCGGGGGATTTGATCTGCCATCAAGATCACTTGCAAATCGAAGTCAAACTCCAGACCGACATAGCTGCGGATGAATTGACAAATCCGTACCAATGAATCACCGGTCGGCATCAGACGTGCAAATTGTGGCCAAGTGACAGGGCCAATCTGAATTCGGAATTTGGAACCGGGATCCCATGTACGGCCGCCCAGAATGGTGTCGATCCCCATTCGGCTATGCCCATCGACCGCGCCCAAGCGAGAGCGTTCTGACGGCGGTAGCACCAACCATTGCCCGAACAGGGAGAGGACTTTGACGGGAAGTTCCAGGTAGTCATTGACCATTGCAGCGAGTGATTCGGCTGTCGGGCGATCAACGAACAAACCTCCGTAGTAAACGCAGGCGTCGTCTGTCGCCTCCAAGCGGTTGCGGACCAGGGTGGTGCCGCGGCCGACCAAACTGAGCAAGGTTTCACGAATCAAATCGCTGCGTGGATCGTTCTCACGACGACTGTTTTCGCAGCCGGCCGGTAGAAAGTACTTCTCCCACGCGCGATAAAAGAACGACAGTTGTCGGTGGGAGAACATGTCGTAAAAGTCACGCATCGCGTAATCTTTGGCATGAACTCGGTCGATCACACGTTGCGTGTAATGGTTCGGCAATGCACCGGCTGGTCCGGTGATGCCCCAAAATGCTACCTCCAACTGCACCGGAACGTCGTCCCTATCGTGGCCTTCGACCACACGACTGCTCGCTGGTTGCAGCGAAACAATTTCCGCCGGCGCAAAACCGAGCGCGGCTTGCATGCGAAACCGAACCGGTTCTTCGGCAATATTACAGACCGTTCCCAGTCGGCCGGTTCGCAACGCAATCCCGTTTTGTGAGGTGCGGGAATTCGGATCGCCAGCCGAGGCGCGAGAGAGCAACAATCGCACTGCTTGAAAGAACGTGAATCGAAACGGCTCGTCGGCGAGCCGATCACTCACAGAAACGTTTGTCTTCCTGATCGAGCCGGCCATCGTGCAATCTCTTGCTCACGCAAACTGCTGCGAAGTGTTGTTCGGGTAAATGAGTTGATGGAAGCATAGAGCGACAGAAATCGCTCCAGGACTGATCCCAGCAGATAGGCGCCGCCGCTGCTAAGGCGTTCTTCATCGATCAAAAGGTCGATGTCCAATCCGCGACAGAGTGTTGATCCACCCGAAGGCGTCTGACATCGGGCGACGCCGGGACGGCTAACCACCGAACGGATGGAATCGATCCGCTGCTGCGTGTCACCCTGTCCGATAAAATCATACAGGCCTAAAATCTCGCGGATCGCCGCGGCACCTTCGCCCGAATTGAATAATGAAACATGGCCCAATGACAGATGGCTGATCAATCGCCAATACGTGCCTTTTCCAAGCGACGGGCGCTGCGTGACTCGTGGTTGAGTGACGCACTTGGGCGGTTCCAAAGGTCCGCCACGAACGAGTTGAAGCTTGGGCCGACCGCCGCCAAACTCCAATCGTTGGGGAAGATTGCGACTGGTGCATAAAGCGCGAACGTCCAACACCGTGCCGTCGCTTTGGTCTGGGTGGAAATCCAAATCGACCAACGACAAATACATTTCTGTGGCGATGTCGTGCGCGCCACTGCTGAGTTCTGATGGGCGTCGGTGTTGGTGATAAAACCCTCGGCGCTGGCGTTGTTCTCCCGCGTGACGAATCGAATAAAATGGGTGGTACACCTTTTCATCACGCTGCGAATCAATCGCTGTCACACTTGAAATTCCATGAACTTCGAATGCCCGTGGTTGGCGAGCATCCGGGACCACCCGATACTCTGGCGTCGCATGGGTGACACGGATCGGTTCACATCGATGTTCAAATAAGTTGACGACCGGTGTGCAACCCGTTCGAATTGTGTCCCGATCAACAAACTGCTCGACCGCGCCGACGTGTCGTTTCAACAGCACAAATAGATGCAGTGATTGATCAAACCCGGACAACTGCTGTGCCTGAATTCCACGTACGTCGAAGAACATGAATTTTTCGGGTGCGGCAAAATATTCGGTCAACAGCCGATAGCCACTGAAGGTTCTCGGTTGATCCGGAAACAGACATTCGTCGGCTTCGAATCCGAGTGCCGCGATTGACTGGGGACTCAATCGGATCGGGTTGGGATCATTCACCGACCGCGCCAAGAGCACTTCAATGGCATCGTTGTTGACCAGTTCGTACAAGTCCATCGCGGCGTAGGAAATTCCGCGAATGAAAAATCGCAGATGATCAATCTCCATCGATTCCACTTTGATGCCGTCTCGAAAGCTATCAAGTTGCACGTGCAAAACCGATTCGGCCTTGGCCAATAGCGGTGACGGCGGACACTGAAAGGGCTGGCATTTGTAGGTTGCGTTGGCCACCGATAGTGGAAACAACTGAATCGGATAAACCGTTCGATACTGGCATGATCCGTCTTCGGTCGATTCGGTCTGCAGACTCTCTCCGGCAGCGATCTCGTATCCCCCAACCAGATCCGCCTGACGTCGATCGAGCGCGAATTCAACGATGGCGGTCGATGGAACGGGCGCCAAATAGTGCGGATACAAGACGCCTAGCAAGGCGTGCGTGATTTCGGGGAAATCATCGTCCAGTTTCATTCGAGTGCGAGCGGCTAACAGCGCAAACGACTCGATGATTCGCGACACATGCGGATCTTCTGATAAATCGTCGCCCAATCGCAATCGGGAGGCGATCTTTGGATGCTCCTGGGCAAATTCAGCGCCGAAACGACGCAGATATTGCAGTTCATCGTTGTAATAGGGGAGCAATCGGTCCGTCATCTTCGTACTCCTTTGACCGAGAAATCTCCGCTGGTTGCATCTAGCTTGCTGTCATAAATGACCGGTTCGGGCGCCGGGTCTATTTTCAACATCGCATCGATTCGAAATCGTAACGCTCGATCGGTGGGATCATTGGTGTCGGCCAAGGCGACACGAATTTTTGTCAATCGCGGTTCGAAGGTCTCAATCGCACGGGTCAACAGACGCCGCAACGTTTCCTGCTGTTGGCGGGATCCGGTGTTGATACCGACGCAATCGGGAATGCCGTAGGCAAACAAGGATTGATCGAGCTCTGTTAAGTCAGGCGGCCAACTCGTTGCACGGCAGCGCGTATTGAGTAGTGCTTGCAGATCGCGTCCCACGCTCTCCTTCATCTGCTGCAGAACCTGAGTCCGATTCATCGGTGATTCCGTGCGCCGGTGCGGCTCCAGATCGATCAAGCGATCCAGCACACTGGGAATCAACGGACGGTCATTGGGCAGACGCGACATGAAAGTTCGTTTACTCTTTCCGTTCGATGGACTGGAGTTGCATGATGGGCATGTCTTGGTCGCCAACCAACAGCGTTTTCTGACCGCGGCCACGAACGATTTCCGAGTCGGTTTGCACCCAATCGGTGCCACGCCCGAGCCGCAGATTTGCGTCGGACGACTGGTTCGGATCGGGATCGAGATAAATTGCCGGCACGTAGACTTCACCGTCCGGGCCCGATTCAATCGACAACGTCGCTTGCCGCCACAAAAGATCCAAGGGGCGTTTGGGCGGCTGCATCTCCAGTGTTAAAATCTGATTCCAGTCGACCCAAAAATATTTGCCGGTTGTTGTGAACACTTCCAACACTGGTGACAGTAGATCATCCAGATCACGCAACTCGTCAATCGCCTGGCCGTTGACTGTGACGGTCGTGTTCAGATTGGGAGTGTCCATCAACGGTGAAAGCACCTTGGCCGCTGCGGTCGAGTCGCCGCTGCGAACGAGGGTCAGTGCTTGTAGATGCGCTTGCAGCTTCTCGGACGGCTGTCCCAGGAATTCCGGCACCCGGCCTTGGTAAAAACACTCACGTCGGGCCAATTCCCCGCGAATCAATTGACGCCACAACGCGGCACCCAACGCCGCTTGCGCGTCTTGATTGCTGACAGTGTCCAGTTGTCGATCGGCGCGATCCAAATTGCCAGCGATGCATGAGAGTTCTGCCAAACGAAATCGCAATCCGACATCGGCTGGTTTGGCTTTCACCTGCGCCAACGCAGAATCGACGGCATCGTCGATTTGCCCTGCTTGATACAACTCCATCGGAGTGCTTGTCATGATCGAAACCGCGTTCTGGGGGTGGTTGATTATCGAGGGATTTTACGTTCGGCCGATTCGCGTTTGTAAACGTACGCTTCCGACCATTTCGTCCAGTTCATAGTGCGGGGCGAGCCGCATCACACAGAAAAATGAACCGGGGTTTCCGGGGTCGGGCTGGACCGTGATGTTGGCTTCGCGCAGCGGTTTACGACTTTTGACATCGGCGCTGGCTTCGCGATCGGCGGTGACGTAGTCGATGATCCAGTCGTATAAAATGCGTTGTAAATCATCGGCGGTCGAAAACGACCCTGTCTTGGTCCGGGCAATGACTTTGACGTAATGAGCGAACCGTGACACGGTCAACATATAGGGCAGCATCGCACTGATTTTGGCATTGGTGTTTGCATCAGCGGTGTCGTACGTTTTTGGACGTTGTAATGATTGCCCGCTGGCAAACACAGCCATTGGCGTGTCTTTGCAATCACACAGGGGCAACAACCCCAGAT
Source organism: Stieleria tagensis (assembly GCF_024129865.1). Lineage (GTDB taxonomy): Bacteria > Planctomycetota > Planctomycetia > Pirellulales > Pirellulaceae > Stieleria > Stieleria tagensis. Next base: position 117,605 of record NZ_JAMYFE010000027.1, read on the forward strand.
CACTTAGCTGGCGTTCCAAGCTATCGGTCACGGTGACTTCGGTGATCGGTCGTGGGATCACACCTCGCGCATCAGTCGGGAAACTGAGTGCCGGCAAATCGGACACCAATCCGCCACCGTCGACGTCTTGGCGTAAACCGCGGACGTCGGCCAGCCAACCGCTGTCAGCAAACGAGCGCATCAGCACCGCAGCATAGGCATATCCGGGATTGCCCCAAAGATAAGCATTGCCATCAGGCCGGCTGACATCTTCCTGAAAGACAAATCGGTCAATGCGACTGCCGTCATCTTCGTAGGGGCCGCGCATTAAGATCCGTGGCAGCACCATCGCGAGGAAACGAGAATCTTCGTCGTCTCGCAAGGCATTCCATTTTAAATAATCCGGACGCGACAACCGGGCTGCGTGATCCCGTGTGATTTGCAGTTCGGCAAAACTTTCCAAATCCAGTAACTCGGGACTGGCGGCCAACAGGATGGGGCAGAATGAACTGGCCGCGACACCGGCCAGTGAACGCAGCACCGACAAATCATCGGTGGGACGCTCGGCCGAAACGCGCGGATGCACGTCGTAGTCACCGACGAGAACGCCGAATGGTTCTCCGCCGGGGGAACCGAACTCTTCTTCGTAGACTTTCTTGAAGACCGAACTTTGGTCAAACTCAACCGAGCGTTCAAAGTCTTTTTCCAGTTCTTTCCAGCGTGCCGACAGGACCCGCACGCGAATCATCGGGTCACTTTCCAGATCCGCCCGATGCACCAGGAACGCTAATCCACGCCAAGACGATTCCAGGCGTTGGAATTTCGGATGATGCAGGATTGCGTTGACCTGATCGCACAGCAATCGATCGATCTCGGCGATGTCCATCGCCAATCGAGCCAACAGGGATTCTTTTTCGCTTAGTCGATCATCGTCACGCCACTCGGCACCGAGCCAATGACCGAGCGAATCGGCCACGGTTGTTGCGGACAAAAAAGCACTCAGCGAGGCCGTGGGTCGGCCTGTGGTACCGGCCGAGGTCGATGACTCGATAGACGTCGTCGGGTCCGCCTCAAGCACCCGCTGCAGCAAAGCGTCGGCGAGCGGAGCAGCGGTCGGCGACGCGTCGTTAGATTGAAACTCGGCACGCGACATCGTGGCTTGGTACTTTTAACCACCAAGCTTAGGAATACTGGCGACCATCCGCATGCTGGTTGTCAATTCTTCCATTTGTAGCCAAGGTCGCATCCAGGCGACTGCGTTGTACGAACCGGGCTTGCCTGGAATCTCTTTGACTTCCACGCGAGCGTCGGCCAACGGGTATCGGGCACGCACGTCGCCGGGCGGATTGGGGTCGCTGGTTACATAGTTGTGAATCCAGCGATCCAACCAAGCTTCGCAGTCGCTGGCCTCCATGAACGATCCGATTTTGTCGCGACCGAGCACCTTCAGGTAATGCGAAAACCGACTGGTCGCCATCATGTAAGGCAATCGAGCGCTGATCGCAGCGTTGGCGGTGGCTTCCGGACGATCGTACAATTTCGGTTTTTGCGCCGTTTGGGCACCGAAGAACACGGAATAGTCGGTGTTCTTAAAATGGCACAGGGGCAGAAAACCAAGATCGCTGAGTTCTTTTTCGCGGCGGTCGGTGATGGCGATTTCGGTGGGACACTTCAAATCCATGTCGCCGTCATCGGCTTTGAAAATGTAGGACGGCAATCCTTCGACCTTGCCACCATTTTCGACGCCACGGATCGCGGTACAAAACCCTGTCTTGGCAAACGCATCGGTCAATTTTGTACCGAGTACATAGGCCGTGTTCATCCAACAGAATTCATCGTGCGCGACGTGAACTGATTCACCTTTTTTGCCCACGGGGACTTCTTCATAGGCGAATTCATCAATCGTTTTGGTGTTCGCACCGTAAGGCAATCGGGCCAGCGTGCGAGGCATGGTGAGCACGCAGAATCGGCTGTCTTCGCTCTCTCGAAAGCTTTTCCATTTGGTGTATTCAGCGGAATCAAAGATCCGCGCCAAATCACGTGGTTTGGACAATTCCGTCCATTCATCGAAGCCAAACAGTTGTGGCGCGGTCGCGGAGATGAAGGGGCAGAACGCCGACGCGGCAATGCCACTGACGTTGGTCAATAGATCGATGTCTTCGGGATGATTGGTGAATTCATAATCACCGATCAGCGCGCCGTAGGGGGCGCCACCGGGAGTCCCAAATTCGTCTTCGTAGATCTTTTTGAACAATTGGCTTTGATCGAACTCGATCGCTCGATCCATGTCCTTGAACAGTTCACGCTTGTCGCAATTGAGGACTCGGATTTTCAACGAATCGCCGGTTTCGCTGTTCATCACCAAATGTTGGAGACCACGCCACGAACCTTCCAATTTCTGGAATTTTTCGTTGTGCATGATCGCAGCCAACTGAGTGCTCATTTTCGCATCGATCGCATCGATTGCGGCATTGATCGAACGCATCACGTCCTTGTCAAACGTGACGGTTCCTTTCAGAGCTTCCTCGGTCAGGGTCTTGATCAATTCTTCGGCGCGGGAACGCTCGGTCTTTTTGGTCGCCGCGATCGCGGTCTCCAATAAACTGGTGCTATTCTCGGTCGTGGTTTGCTCGGCGGCTTGGCCTTGCGTCTCACCGGAACTCATGGCGAGGTGACTCCTAACAAGCGGTTGGTTGAATCAGATTGAAAGAAAACGCATCCGTACCGGCGGCGGACTACTCGTCCGTTTCCACACCCAGTTCACCGGAGAGCTGCTTGAGTTGATCGCTATTGCTGAGCACTTGCTCAAGAACATTTTCCAGATCGTCGCTGCGATCAATCTTGGTCGCCAAGTCACGCAACTTGTCGCGTGTTTCCATCAGTTTTTTGAGCGGATCGACCTTTTCCACCACATTGGCTGGCGCGAAGTCGTCCATGGATTTGAATTCCAAATTGACCGACATTTCGGTGCCGTCACCGGCCAGCGTGTTTTCGACGCGCATGTTCAAACCAGGCGTCATACGCTGAAGCACGTCGTTGAAATTGTCGCGATCGATTTGGATGAATTTGCGATCTTTCAACGGCTTCAACTTGGATGTCGGATCGCCCGAAAAATCACCCATCACACCGACCACAAATGGCAACTCTTTGACGAGCTGTGCACCTTCGGTCTCCACCTCATAGGTGATGTGTACCCGAGGTTTACGAACACGATTCAACTTCTGTTGTTGGCTTTCAGCCATCTCGAATTCTCCAGACACGCAAATTGCACGGGGCAAACGGAACCCCCAACCACCCGGTTGTAAATCCTGGCCGCCCCCCACGCAAGCTTTGGCAGGCGGCTATCCGTCAAGAAAGCCGTAAAAGCACTTACGGTGACGATGATCCCGGTCGAGCCCAGATCAATCCTCGTCGTCGTGGTCCGGTTTGACCGGGATCCCAACGCGTTCGGCGAAATTCTTGAGCACGTCTTCGTCGCGAATCAGAGTGCCCAACAGGGTTGGCAAATCCATTCGCCCGAATTCGACGGCTTGTTGCAGCATGTAGCTGACCGGTGAATGCGGTTCAGTCTTGCGGAAAAATTCACTGGCTTTGATCAACATCTTGAACGCATCTTCGCGGTTGTTCACTTGGGCCTGGGCCAAGTCGATGTTTGATGCCCCGTTGTGTGTCATCCCGGTCGTCGATGTGTCGGTGTCGGCTGCGCCCTCATCATCGCTTGACGATGCAGAGTCACTCTCCAGCAGGTCCCGCGTCAAACTGGTGAACGTTTGTTGGATCGTCTCCAGCGTCCGCCGGATCTGACTGCTAGGCGGTGTGCAATCGTCTTCGCCATCCACACGGAACTTTGACTCCAAAACATCGGTGAGCGTCGCAAAGGCGGCAACCGTGCTTTGGATTTCCAGACCATAGGCTTGCAGTGAATCGGCGTTGATCGCTCTGGCGGCCGCGTGGAAGTCGCTTTCGTTGACGTCACCGCCGCCTTGTTCAGTGGCTTGGCGATAGGCGGCAAAGGTCAGCGCATCGTGATCGGGCACCAACGGGAGTTCTTCCAGCGGCGCGATCAGAGTGCCAGGCCCATCCATGCCGTTCAAACTGGCTAATTGGGATGCGGTGTCCAGGTAGCCGTCGTCTTCGTCATGCGGTGGATAAATACCGTCCCAGTATTGGTCACACAGTTGGCTGACCAGTTGGAACCCATCCCGCGCACCGGCAAATCCGTTGCAGCGCGTGTTGGCTTCGATCAACCAAGACGCTACCCACAAATCTTTGGAGTGATTGGCGATGATCTCGCAACACAGATCCAAGACGGACCGCCAGTCCGGTGAGCTGGGGATTTCAACGCCTTGCCCCTGGTCATTCAGAGCAGCCAATTCGTCATCATCGAACAATGCGTATTCACGGATTTTGCGCTCGGCGTTGACCGCCGCGGCGCGCGCGTCTTTGGCAGTTTGGAAACGCTCGAAATCCGTTCGCCGCAAATAGCTGCCGCTGGGTGCCTCGTCAGAGATCGGGGCCAACAGGGTTTCGAAATCGAGTGTGGGCGAATCGGCCATTCTGAACTCTCAGTCGGTTCGGTTACTTTGGTCTGGCGAGGAACGCATCGATTAACAATAGCTTTCAATCATTGCCCGTGCGGCGCAGGTGTTGTGCCAGTTGATCCAGGCTTTTCGCATGAACTCGACTGGCCCAGCTTTTACTGATCCCAGCTCTCTCAGCCGCTTCGGTCAACGAATAGCCTTCGAAATAAATATTGCTGATCAGACGTTTTGCATCAGCCGGAAGTTCTTCCACGAGTTTACGCAGGGTGGCTTGTAATTCGCGGTTGGCAACGACTTTGCTGGGAATTTCATGCTCATCGGGAGCCTGGGCCAAAGCGTTCGAATTGGAATCATCGTCACCACCGGCCAGGTACACGATCGCCAGCCGCTCGGTCATCCGCCCCAACCAATCGGCATCATCAGCGGAACCCGAACCATCGGTGCCGGCCTCATCAGGTTTCGAATCGGCCTGGAGGACGTCGTCCGCCATTTCGCGAAAACGCATGCGTCGTATTCGCGATCGACTGGTCCAATTCATTTTGGACACGCCGTCATAGATCGCGCCGCGGACGCGATGATAGGCAAACGTGGTGAAGCGAACCCCGGCATCGGGATCATACTTCTGTGCGGCTTCGGCCAGTCCCAGTTGTCCGTATGCGATCAAATCGTCTAAGTCCATTGGGATCGGTAGCGAACGATGGATCCGCAACGCCAACGAGCGGACCAGTCCCTGGGCTTCGTTGATCAATTCCGCCGGTGTATCACCATCGGACAAGCCATCATCGCGCCGCTGTGAGTCGCTCATGGCCCCGTCTCGAGTGAGTTCCAAAGCCGCAGTACACGCTGGCGACTGTGTTCGTTTTCCCACAACGCCCGGCCGACTTCGGCAAACAAGTCGTCTGGCAAACGTTTGGCTTGCTCGCCCAAACGATGCGCCAAGACTTGTCGCACCAACGGCGCAAACAGGGTTTCGTCAAACGGGTAGGCTGGATTCTCCTGACGCCAATGTCGCAAGGCATCACTTAGATGCGTCGAATTCTCTTGGCTACGAACCAGAGTCTCGCTCAGCACCTGTTCCAACAGAAACTGCGACGACGGTTGCTGCGCCGGATTTGCATCGCCATGGTCGGTTGTCGCTCGGCGCGGCTGGTTGGGTTGGGCAAACATCGGCGTGGGCTCAGGCGAATTTGTAGTGATAGATCAACAGTCCCACAATCGACGCCACCAAGGCGCCGTTGAGCACCATCAAGACGCGAACGCCCGCCTGCATCCGATCCTCATCCTCCAGGGCTTCACTGCCCCACTCCAACTCTTCTTCCTCGTTGGTCGCCTTTTTAAAGACACTGGCCAAGAACGCTTGGCGGTCTGGCATCGCGCCGCTGGCGACGAAGTAACAACCACTGAACAACATCGGCTCTCGCTCGCTCAACTGCGTCCCATTGCTGTTGATCGAATAGGCCGACTGGATCAAGTGCGCGAGTCGCGGTTGGAACGTCGATCGAATGCGACACAACAGGGAATAGAGATGGCGGTTGCCGGGTTTGCTAAGCCCATCGCCTTCGCGAAACAACAGGTACGACCAATCTTCAAACGCGCCGCAGGCATGTTTGACGACGGCATCCAACTGGGGAGCCGTCGGCAGGTTCCACAACCCGTATCCTTTGCCAAACCGCTGAATCGATGCTCGCTCGCTGCCCACACGTCGCACCAATTCCCGGAAACCGGTTTCCATTTCCATTGCGTCGACCACATGCGTCACGCTGCAACGAATCCGCATCGCGCCGCGCAAGCAGGCCAGGTCGGCTTTCAAAGCCACCAGGATCTGATTGACCACATCTTGTGATCCGTCGGCCAAATAGCGGAAGGGCGTCGAAACGATCACGCCGTTGATCGGGCACAGAGGGTCGCGCAAGCGACGAATCAATCGACACAGATGCGCCATCCTCGCGGTGGCTTCGCTGGATTCACTCGGCGACAGCATCGCGCGGGCGATTCCGCCGCCTTGGGGTTGCATCGGGTTGGCGGCTCCGGCGTTCATGTCGCCGACCATCATCGTGCCTCGCATGTCGGCCGCCGCGGCCTGAGGCGGCAAGGGGATGTTCAATCCCGCGATCGTATTGCGAACCTCGGCCGAATACGACGACGCATTTGCAGTCGGTGGTGGCGGCGGAGCAGCGTGGCTGGGCGCTTGCGCCATCGCGCCGCTCATTGCGCTGATGTCCATCGTCCGGTCCGGTGAAAACGGTGCGGCCGCCCCAGGCATCTGGTCGGGCACGATCGTCGAATCGCGTGGAGATCCCAACAGTTTGCCCAACTGACAACATTCCGTACAAACCACATAGATCGCTTGCTGGTTGGCAAACACATGCAGCGGCGCGGGGCCCAATGGAGAGCGGACTGGAAACTGGATATTGGATGTCGCCATAAACGCATTGACCGATTCCACGGTACCTGGACCGACCAGCAAGAACAGCGGCGTTTCCGAGGGATCGATTGATTGTTCGTTCATCGCATCCATCGCCGTTTCCCAGGCACGATCGATGTCCGGGAACGCAGACGGTTCGCCCTCCAACCACAACTTGAGTGCGAACCAGACGACGACGGGAATGGCAAACACCAAGACGAACACGATCGGCAATTCTTGCCAATAGAAGCCTTCAATCTGTTCGCGTTCGTTCATCATCGCCCGTAGCACCGCCCAGACAATGGCGATCAGCAACAAGCCAATGAACAACAACAGGGCCGCACGCGCCTGCAGCGACAAACCCATCACACGACGCGGGGAACTGATCACGTTGCTGGGGATCCGAGCCAACAAGCGGAACGGATACAGAATCGCATCGATAAAACTTCGTATCGCGCTACCCATCGAATCGTCTCCGGCAAAACACCGTCAAAAATCGAGTCATCATGGCATCAACACCATCTTGGCAATGCCAATGGTGATCGCCGCCAACAAAACAAAACAGATCACCGAACTGATCATCAGATACTTGCCTTCCAGTGGCGGTGCGCCGGGGCCCGGACGCCCCTGTTCCAAAATCGGCGGTCTGCCTTGGCCGAGCTGGATGGCCATGCCCGTTCGCCGCGCCCATTCATCCAACGAAGCGGGCAATCCGAAATGGTCGGCATGGGCGGTGGCTTCGGGGTCACCGTAAAGACCTCGGAATCCCAGCACGATGCAGACGTAAAACACCTCCAACGCATCCTTTTGTGGCAACTCCATCGCCTTCTGGCTTTGCACATAAAATTTTTGGAACGCATCAGCGGTGCGAAACAACTGAAACTCCAATCGATTCTGTTCCCACCAACTGCTGCCGTCCCAGGCCGCTTCGATCAACAGATCGTCGACCCAGGCGGCCAGGGCATACTTGGCCAATTCCCAATCCGGTCGCTGACCCAATCGGGTTTCCGCGCTATCGATCAAACCACGGACCGTCGTATTCACGTCCTCGGCGGCAGGATTCTTGTTCGCTTCGATCGCGTCAACGATTGACGAAACGTACATGAAGATCGGGTCAACGGCGGAGGCAAATTCAGGCGACATGTCGGACGTCGAGGGAGATCAAAGGCAATGGTGTACGTTGGTCGGAAATCAGATGATCGAAGGAGTCATTCCGTGTTGGGCACGGCAAACAGACTCAGACGCAGCGTGCCCTCGATCCCATCGACGTTGATCTGCAATTCCTTCTTTCCTTGCAGACTTTCCAAGTTCGTGATCAGCGATTCTTTGAAGCGAACGCCCAGTCGCGGCGAATCGTCCGCACGCAGTTCTTCCCACGCCGGTCCGCTTTTGTTCACACTGTAAAACAGCCAGTTGTCACTTTGCGGCAGCGCACGCGGCGGTTTGGCTTCTGCGATCTTTAATCCCTCCTGGCGATAGCGAAACATAAAGTCCACCTTTTCGCTCTTACCAAGCTTCCAATCCAGCCGGCCCGGCACCAGGAAATCACGGCATTGTTTGGAAGTGATTCGATCGTATTGCACCCCAATGTACCACTCCCAACCCTGCCCCATCCATTTCTGGTCCAAGGAAACTTCTTGGCCGCGTCCGGCACCAATGAAATCACGCCGCTCGAATTTATATTCTTGGACTTCCGTGATCAGCGACCGAATCTCTTCTCGGACCCAACGAAAAATACGAGCCAAATCGTCATGGTCGTAAACCGGAATGTCACCGGGACGACGATCGGCGCGAAAAATCGATAACGAACCGACGATGCGGCATAGCTCGGTGTAAGCACTGTGTGGGTGAACACCATTGGCAAACGCCAGCGAGCGCAGCGAGGCAAAACCGCTGTTGAGTGCCGTCAGCATCAGCAAGCGATTGATGTCGCCGGCTTCGGGCGCCCCCTGCATAATGCCACGCGTATTCACTTGCGAGCTGAGCACGTCTAGTTTTTGACCGATGATGTCGTACACCGCACGCACATAGTCGCGCGCCAGTTCCGGCCAGGCATCGCAGCCGAGTACCGGAGGAATGTACTCGTCATCCAATTCCGGTGCCGATTCGGCCGCGCCAGAACGTTTGATGCGGGCGATCGGCAACGTCTCGTATCCCGCCAGATTGTCGCTGCCAAGCAACAGTTGTACGTTCAGCGCACGCAGCGAGATTTCTTGCTCGTTGCCGCCGGCGTTTTCGTCGGCAACGGTTCCCGGCAAACCGATGAACCGATGTTGACCACCGCTTTCGGCTTGAGTGTTGGCGCGGCCGAGACGCAGTTTTGGCACCGCCAAAAACACGTCAATTGATTCCATTTTGTCAAACGCGTCGGACAGACTGCGCTTCGCCGCAGGCCCCGCTTTGGCTAGATCGACGCGATCAGGCTGTTGCCCGCTGTCAATCCAAATCACCGTGCCGTCACGCAATCGCGCCTGGCATTCGCTCAGTTCAAATTGACCGTTGGCGATCGCATCGCGGCTGAAACTGATGTGCTTGATGCCATAGTTGTACCCGTGATCCAGAGCCACTTGCTGGCGCGAGTTCTCACCGATGCTCCGCTCGGCAGCCTGCATGTGATGCGGCCGTAAAAACATCCCCTCTAACCAAGCAACACTCTCGTTATGCATCGTAGCGATGATCTCCTGGCCGGGACCCGGGGTGTATCTAAAAGGCGTTCGTCTCCGTTGGGGGACCCTAATCTAGCAGGTGTCGGCGGACCGGCCCACTGGGTAAACTTTTGAATGGAAACACACTTCATTCGTTGGGACCGTTATCTGATGAGCACATCTGGCAAATACGGTGAACGGCAATCGTGGCGGCGTAAAGACGCCGGGCAGGTGGGCAAACGTCGAACCACCAAGACCGTGCTGACGGTGATCTCGCTGTTGTTGACGGCAATTTTTCTGTACCTGGTTTTACGTCCCACGCCGGATCGGAATCTGCACACCCTGTTGGTTTCCAACTCCTACGACATCGGTCTGATCACCCCGCCGATGTTCGCCGACAACGTTCGCGCACAATTCGAACAGCAACTCGGCGCATCGGTTTTGTACGGTGATCAAGATTCGATCCGCAGCAGTTTCCACACGACCGACAGCATTTCCAAATATTTGGCCGACAAAGACGACACGGTGATGGTCGTGCTGCGCGGCTATCTGATGCTTGACCAGCAACGCCGCCCGGCACTTGCATGCACCGATTTGTCGATCGGTCCGACGCCCGAGCAGCCCGGCGGGTTGTTGCCGCTGACTGAGATTCTAAATCCACTCTCATCAAACACGCCTGATTCATTCGCCGGCGCGCGATTGGTCGTGTTGGATATCGAACCGCTTGCCGCGCAACCGTCGCTCGGGCAATGGAATGACGATGTGTTCGCCACACTCGACGAAACCATGAAACAGTTGCCTGGGGCGGCTGCCGATCGACTGTGGCTGCTGGTCACCCGCGGCCCCTTGCAAAACGTTGGCTGGGATCAAAGCACCAAACTGCCACTGTCGACGCAAATGTTGTTGCAGGGTTTTGGCGGCAAAGCGGATTTAAACCAAGACAGGATGGTCGAGCTGGACGAATTGTGTGCGTTTCTGACCGATCGCTACGAACGGTTGCCCCGCAAGCAAGACACTGACAAACCACGCATCCTGTTGCTCCGCGGAGGTCACGGGTTGGTCGATGAAAAGATGGCCAGCAGCGGTGACCTGGATGTCTGGTTGGCCCGAGTCGACGCACCCGACCCCGTCGAACCATCCTCATCCGTCGAACCACCCGCAAACGGCGACCAGCAAAACGCTGCGGACGTCGAAGTCACGTCGGTCTCGCTGCAGTCAACCGAGCGCAACCAATCAGACGCCCCACCCACGCCGGACTCACCCACCGATGGCGATTCGCCGGAAATCAACCAGCCCTCCGATGACCAGCCTGCGGCGGACATCACTCATCCGCCCGACACAGCCCCTGTCAATGCTTCTGGAAGCGCTGTCCCAGTAGAATCGTTCTGGGATCTACGTGACCGTTTGGAATCGTTCGTTCCCGTCGACGAATCTCAGCAAAGAACCAGTCCCATCGCGCTCGCGCCGCAATTGTGGCGTCAGTTGATTCTAAAAGTCTTGGGGGCACAGATTGCACAGTTTGATCCAGGTTCGACTTCGACCACGAGCGAACAAATCACCAACGACTTGCGACAGCTGGAGCGGGTACTCTCGGGGGATCAGCCTTCTGCGGTGGTCAGTGACGACATCGTCACAGAACTGTTGCGGGTGGTGCAGAAACAACAACGCGACCGACAAAACTCGCGAATCGACCGACGATTGAACACGGCCGACGCCCTGCAGCACGCCATCGCCATCGCCCGATGTCGGCTGTGGTCCCAGTTGGAGTTCCAATGCCAATCGATTTCGTCGGATACCGGCGTCCCCGAAAACAGACTCGATTCGGTGACTTTGGCCGCCGAGCGAACCTTGGCCAGCGGCCAAGCGGATCAAACGCCCAGTCAAATCGAAATGGAAGCTCGGCTGACCGATCTAAACAACGCGATTGCTTTGTTTGATCGGGATATCGACACAGCGGTCAGCGGACTGTTGACGGAATTCGATCGCGGCGATCCCCAGCGTGGCTGGGAACTGAGCCGTGCCGGATGGAGTTGGCTGCGCAGTCCCCTGCCCACTGCCGGCCAACGTCGCGACCTGTATGCGGCGATCATTGCCACCGCCAAAATCTGGCCGCAACCGGATACGGCTAGCAACTCCAGCGATGTGATTGACCCGAAACACTTGGTTTTCGCTTCACCACTGCCGGCGACACGCCCCCAGCAGGCCGTTGCGGCGCTGCGCGCGAAATGGAATGGTTTCCAAGATTTTGACTCCGGCATCGCGAGTGGGCGAGGTGATGCGAACTGGATCGATTGGTTACAGCAGACGCGTCAGGGATCCGTCTCGTTTGCCGATCGTTTTGCCACCGAATTGCGAATTGATCCACGCGTTCATCTGCCAACGGTCGGCCAGATCCCGATCATTCACCGGATCACGGCACTGCCCAAAGTCCGACGCCCGGGGATCACGATCCTCGATTCCGCTGGCAACTCGCTGGCCGAGTCCGCTGTGATTCGCATGGAGAGTCTGCAGGACACCACTTCGCTGACGCTGCGTCTGCGTCCGGACCGTGATCAGGAAACCCGCCTATTGGTCAGCTATCAATTGCGATCCAACGGCGCTGAAAGCGGCGAATCGCCGGTGGCGGTGAAATGGAAAGTGGACGGCCATGCGTCGGCCGGTCCGCGAGATCCGATTCCGGTCACGATCGCCGCCGAAGCAACCCGGGATCTTTCATTGGAGATCCGCCCCACGGCAGTGGCGGAACCAGGTCAACAGTTGGTGTTCGAGTTCATGATCAACGGTGATCGTCAATCGGATCAAATCAAACAGATCGTTGGCGTTCATCGATTGCCGGTCGAGTTGCCACGGAAGAATCAATTGCGTGTCGTCGCGTCGTCCTACCGCGGCATCGGTTGTTCCAAACCAATGATCAGTGACGACGGCGGGCTGCCCGGCGGTATCTGGTTGCGGACGTTTAATCAACGCAAGACCCCGTTTCAATTGGAATTGTTCAACGAGTCCGGCAAGCCCTGTCAGGCGACGGTTTGGCTGATCAAGTTGCCCAACCCGATGCCCGACGTCAACGGTTATTGGCCTGACTTTGCGGCTGATTTGTATTCCAATCCAGTTGGCGGAATGTTATTGAGCGGACGAATTCGCCGGGAATACTTGCGAGCCGACCGAATTCTGAAAGGGCCGGCCACAGTTTCGGTTCCCGGGGCCGCGGGCAGAGTGAAGCTGAATTTCAAGCCGCCCGAGCCCGCCAAGACCGAGGGTGCTGCAGCGGTCGCATCACCTGCGGCGGCAAGTCCCGCCAGCGCCGTCGCCAACGACGTCAGCCATGGAATGGCATTGGTTTGCCGATTGATCGATGACCAAGGCAATCCGCTGCCGGAAGACGACCAAGTGATCGTTTTGGTTGCCAAACCTTGGGCTCCCAAAGACTACGTGTCGGCGAAGGTGCGTTACGACGACGGTGAAGTCGTTGTCGACAGCGAATTGGCGGAGCGAATTGATGGCGATTCGGTCAAGGATGAAATTCCCGAGATCGAAAAGCGTCCGGTCGTTGTCCGTTGGTTGGAAGACAACCAGTGGGACTCCTTTCAGCCTGAAACCAGCAATCCACCCGACCAGCGCGTCATGGAATTGCGTCAGCAGGCCGGTCAGTCCGTCGGCTACATCAAAGTCGACGTGCCACCGCGACGACGTCAGACCTGGGCCCGGTTAGAGGTTGATGGTTGGCCACGGGCCATTCAACAAGTGGTGGATCATCAACGGGGCAGTCTGGGACAACCGAAATTGAAAGACCAAGTGACATTCGAATCGTTGGCACTGACGTTTCGCAAGATCGCCGACGCCTCTCCGCCGCCCCAAGCCTACTATTGGCCCGAAAGTGAGGTCTACTTTCGCGGCAACGGGCTGCAGTTGATTGCGACCTTGCAATCGGATTTTGCAGTGGGAACATTTAATCGAAACAGCCAGCCTGAGATTCGCTTGGAAGTTGAAAGTCGCCCTGATTCGGTGTATCGAACCGATCGTTTGATCCGCACACAGGCGACAGAAATCAGTGATGACGGGGTGCTGACATTGTTGACATCGGTCGACGATCTGCAGGCCCAACTGCAGCAAGGACAGCGGGCGGACGACCGCATTCCGATCACATCGACGTTGATGGTCCAAGGCCGCGAAGTGACTTCGCAGACTATCACCGCTGTGTTGGATTCAACGCCTCCCGATTCAATCACCCTGTCCCCGAAACGATTTGCACCGTACTTGGCTCCGGGAAAATTAGGGTTTTCTGTTTCCGCTAACGATTCGGGTCGCGATGCGGCGGGGATCGCGCAAATTGTGTTGGGTTTGGATACCAAGCAAGACGGCAAACCGGATACCCAGCGAAAGACGCAAACGTTTTCACCGCCGGTAAGCACTGCGGTCGTCGCTGCGGACACGTCGGAGTTCCAATTTCAGGTGGCCGGACGCTACGCGGTGATTGCTACGGCGATCGATGCGTCCGGCAACGAAAGCACCACGCAATACCCGCTCGATTTCGAAAAACCGAAACCGATTGTCAAACCGACCCCGGTCGACCCAGCGGCAATGAACGGTGGCAAACCAGCCGCCGAACCGAAAATGGGATGGTTGCATGGTGTGATCAACACCCGCGCGGGGATCAGCGGCACACTGACGTTGGATGCGGCTCCCAACACGGCCAACAGCAAATCCAAGTCTATCCTTGGACAGGACCGTCGTTTTAATTTCGGTCCTGTGCCGGAAGGTGAATACACATTGAAATTCAAGGGCGCTATCAGCAATAAATTGAAATCACTTTCCTGGCCTGGATTAAAAGCGGATGTCACAGCCAACAAATCCAAACCTTTGTCGCTGGATTTAGACGCCGCCGAAGAGTGATTTTGTGATGTCGGTCGCTTTTCTGAAAATTCTTTTGTGATCCACGCAACAAATCCGACGACGCGCCGAGAACGGTAGTGTGCATCGCGGCGAGAGACTTCGCCCAGGCAAAGAAACGTTCCCTTTTCAAGCTTTCAGACTAGGAAAAAACAATGGCTGCTTACATCAAATTTGATGGCGTCGATGGAGAATGCAAGGACAAGGATCACAAGGGATGGAGCGATTTGGCATCGTTCGGTCAGGCGATCCATCAACCCGGCGGCGGAGCCACCGGTGCCACACGTCGCCGCGGCGACGTCATCTTGGATGACATCGCTTGCTCCAAGGAATTGGACAAATCCAGTCCCAAAATCGCCGAATCGGTTTGCAAGGGCAAGGTCTATCCGAAGGTCGAGATCGATGTCACCGCATCGTACACCGACGCCGGACGCGTGACCTACTACCGCTACGAACTGACCAACGTGCTGGTCAGCAGCTACAACATCGGCGGCTCTGGACAAAGCGAATCGGTGCCAATGGAAGACTTCTCGCTGAACTTTGAAGAGATCAAAGTGACCTACACCGAGAATGATTCCAAAGGCAAAAAGAAGGGCAATGTCGAGTACAGCTGGAAAGTCGAAGAAGGCGAGTCTTGATCCGATTCCTGTTCTCGCAAATCGCGAAGTCCGTTCGCCGATAGGGGTGAACGGACTCGCTTGCGTTTCTTCCCAATAAACATCCAGACAAGTTGACGAGCGATGGCACTGAAACAACAAAATCGATTGCTGAACCTGACCACGGTTCTCGGCGATGACGTGCTGCTGCTGACCTCGTTTTCTGGCAGCGAAGAAATGGGGCGTCTTTTCCACTACCAGTTGGATATGATCAGCGACGACGCCAAAATCAAGCCGCAAGATATTGTCGGCACGGCAGTCGGTTGGAGCATCGAATTGGCGGATCAGTCCCGACGTCACTGGCATGGATTCGTCAGTAGCCTGTCACGCGGCGACGTGGATTTGAACGGACGTCGCAACTATCGCGTCGAAGTCGTGCCTTGGTTATGGTTTTTAACGCAGACCAGTGACTGCAAAATCTTTCAGGAAACCAACGTCCCCAGCATCATCGACGCGGTGTTGTCGGACTACGGTTTTGCCGACTACCAACCGGATTTTCAACTCGACCACAAAGATTGGGAATACTGCGTCCAGTACCGCGAAACCGACTTCAACTTTCTGTCGCGGTTGATGGAACACGAAGGCATTTTTTATTACTTCCAACACACTGACGGTGCTCACAAGATGGTGATCACCGACCACAAAGACGGCTATTCCAGCCTGCCAGAATCAACGGTCGATTTCCCGGGTGACACCGGTGGCCGTGCGATCGAAGACCACCTGACCAGTTGGGAACGACGTTTCCAATTTGTTCCCGGCAAGTTTGCTCAGCGTGATTACAATTTCAAAACTCCCACCGACGATCTGCAAACGGACACCGGCACCGTCGTCGATCTGCCTGATGTCGCAGATTACGAACTGTACGACTATCCCGGCGAATATGCGGACAAGGGAGTCGGCAGTGGGGAAACCCGATTGCGAATCGAAGCCGAAGAAGCCAGGCATGACATCGTCAATGCCTCCAGTCTGTGCAAAACATTCCAGTCCGGGGGACGCTTTTCCGTCGGCCAGCATCGTGACAGCGATGAAGAGGGCGCCGAGGTGGTGATCACTAAGATCCGCCACAGCGCCAAAGAACCCATGGCCTATGAAACCGGAGGCGACAACGATCTGGCGTACCACAACGAAATCACTTGTTTGCCCTCGTCGCGTGTGTTTCGCCCGACACGTTCCACAATCAAACCAACCATCAGCGGCATTCAAACCGCAGTCGTCACGGGACCACCGGGGGAAGAAATCTATCCGGATGAATTTGGCCGGGTGAAATGCCAATTTCACTGGGATCGGTATGGGCAAAAAGATGACAATAGCAGTTGCTGGATCCGTGTTTCGCAGGTGCATGCCGGATCAGGATTCGGCGGCATTGACATCCCTCGGATCGATCAAGAGGTGGTGGTCAGTTTTCTTGAAGGCGATCCCGACCGACCACTGATTACTGGTCGCGTCTACCACGCTCAAAACATGCCGCCGTGGGAGTTGCCGGCCAATAAGACGCAAAGCGGTTACTTATCGCGCAGCAGCAAAGACGGTGGTAAAGACAACGCCAACGCAATTCGTTTTGAAGATCTGAAGGGCGAGGAACAGCTTTGGATTCACGCCGAAAAGAATCAAGACATCGAAGTCGAAAATGATGAATCACACTGGGTCGGTCGCGATCGCAAGAAACAAGTTGATCGCAACGAACGTGTCGGCATCGGCAAAGACCGCACCGAAAGTGTCGGCCACGATGAAAACATTGCGATCGGCAATGACCGGACTGAAAATGTTACTCGCAACGAAAGCATCAGCATCGGTCAAAATCGTGACACCGATGTGGGCAAAAACGAATCGCTTAGTGTCGGCGAAAATCACAGCCAAAGCGTTGGGAAAGACGAAACGATCGATGTCGGTGGCAATCGAACCGAAACGATCGGCAAAGAGGTCCAGGTCACGATCGGCCAAAGCCGGATGCAGACGATCGGAGACGACGACCAACTGCAGGTCGGCAAAAAGTTTGCCCTGGTCGCAGCCGACGAAATCCTGCTTCAAACCGGTAGCGCAAGCATCCTGATGAAAAAGAATGGTGACATTCAAATCAAAGGCAAAAACATCACGATCTCCGGGTCCGGGAAAATCGGCATGAAGGCCTCGGGCAAGATGATGTTGAAGGGCAGCAAGATCACGGAAAACTAAAACGATGTTGCAGCTAAAAAACGAATCGATCTTCGCCGCCTCGATGGGTGTTTTCAACGATCCCGGTGGAGTCGAATCGGCCTACGGAGTGACCAAGGCTGTGTTCGACATTCGAGCGGGGCGATTGTTGCCCGCTGCCGAAGCGGCACCGATCCAGCCGGTCGACCAATTTTCGGGCGATCCGACCAAAAGCAGTTTGGCATCCACCGGCGAAATCACTCTCAGCAAGCCGTACACGGATATTGTCCTCTGCGGTTCAGCCTACGCCCCTCAGGGTGCCGCCAAAGAGATGTTGGTTTCACTGCGAGTCGGTGAATTCGAGAAATCAATTCGTGTGTTCGGCGATCGCGTCTGGAAGGAAGGCGTGTTTGGATGCAAACCGTCTGATCCGGAAACGTTCGAAACGCTGCCCCTGGTTTTTGAACGGGCTTTCGGAGGAACCGATACACAACCGCGCGACCCAGATCAAATTGATTTTGTTGCACGCAATCCGATCGGCGCCGGGTTGGTGCCAAAAAACAGCCGCACGCGTCCGACTGAGATTCGATTGCCTAATTTGGAATCCGACCAACAACTGATTCGCTCGACCAGTGATCGCCCCGAACCGGCCTGTTTTGCGCCGATCGCACCGCATTGGGACCCACGGAAAACGTTTGCCGGAACCTACGACGAAACCTGGCAAACCAGCCGCGCGCCTTACCTGCCGATTGATTTTGATTCCCGGTTTTTTAATTGCACCAGCCCCCAGCTGTCTGGCCAACAGATCCTGTCAGGCGGACAGACCATTGACGCGATCGGCGTCACCCGTGAAGGTTCGCTGACAATCGAGTTGCCGGAAATCGAAGTCATTCATGCCTACGATTTTAACGGCCAGGTGCACAGCTATCCGGCGGCGATGGACACCATCGTGATTCGACCGGATCAAAAACAAGTCACCATCTTGTGGCGTTCGTGCCAACCAGTCGACAAAAATCTGTTGCAGTTGAAATCGTTGGCGAATATTTGTCCGCAGTATCCAAAATTGAAGGCTGCGTGATGAATCAAAACCGATTGGTCATCGTTGCCGCTGAAATGAGTTCCTCGGTCGGTTTGAGCGTCGCGGAGGTTTCAGCGTCCACACTCGCGCGTGTGATGCGTGTCACTGAAATCGAATACTGTGATTACTATCACACTGGTTTTCGCGTCGGCGTGGTACCGCAGGAACATCTGCCGCAGCTCTGTCCCGCGCTGCATCAGGTTGCGATCAGCGATCGTGATCGGCGGATGATCCGTTTGGCCGCTGGGCCACTGCAACGCTTGATCGCCAAGGTGCCTGCGTCGGCCGCGCCGCCGGCGGTGTATTTGGGTTTGCCGGAACATCAGACGACATTGCCGATCAATCCCCAGCGATTGATTGACCAGATCTATGTCCAGGCGGAACTCGATCAGTCCGCGGCAACAGCGAAAGCGTTGCCCTACGGCCGCGCCGCCGGATTGATGGGAATTCAACAGGCGGCTGCGGATCTTTCCAGCGGGCAATCTGAATTTGCCGTCGTCGGCGGTGTCGACTCGTTCATCGATCTGTACCTGTTAGGCGTGTTGGAAATGCAAAAACGCATTCGCACCGATCGCAATGCCGATGGATTTGCCCCTGGTGAGGGTGCGGGTTTTGTGTTGATGACACGATCGGAAACGGCGTCTCAATGGGGTTTACCGGTGCTCGCGACGATCGAAGGTTGCGGGGCGGGCAGCGAACCCGGGCATTTCTATAGCGAGAAACCGTATCTGGGTGACGGATTGACCGATGCCTTCCGGAATTGTTTGTCGGCGACCGATGAATCTCGGCTGGTGGATTGCGTCTATGCCAGTTTCAACGGCGAACGCTACTGGGCCAAGGAGTTCAGTGTGGCCATGTTGCGTCACAAAAAACGTTTCGATGACAACTGCCAAATGGAACACCCGGCCGAATGCTGCGGTGACATGGGAGCCGCCGGCGGTGCGATCATGATCGGTTTGGCAGCCCATCGAATGTCGCGACAGAGATCGTCGGCTGACACGCTTGTTTATGGATCGTCCGACTACGGCCAACGTGCCGCCGTGGTGCTTTCGTCTGTGTCCCCCGGAGAGAATTGATGGGTACCACCGTCCACAACATTCAAGGTTTCGCGCACAAGGGAAGCGGTGGGATGAGCATCGTTTTTCCCGACGTTTGCAAGACACCCACGCCAGGCGGTCCTGTTCCGATTCCCTATCCCAATTTGGGCAAGTCATCGGACACGTCACAGGGCACCAAAAAGGTCAAAGCGGACGGACAAATGATCATGAACAAAGGCGCCAAATACATGATGAGCACCGGTGACGAACCGGGCACCGCCGGCGGTGTGCTGAGCAGTACATTTAAACAGAATTGCGAATTCCTGATGTACTCGTTCAACGTCATGGTCGAAGGCAAAAACGTCTGTCGGATGGGTGATCCGCTTTGGCACAACAAGAAAAACATCTGCGGATAATGTCATGACTGAATTATTAGAAACCATCAATATCGGCATGATCTTGGAAGAGGATGTGCCTTGCCCGTTTGATCATGACCTGGATGAACCGCCAACGGTGAAAAATGATTTGGTGGGCGTGGGTAGCAAGCTGTCCAGCAAGATGTCAAAGAAGTCTCCCGATGGGACGTACCTGTACGAGAAACTGAAAGCGGACAACCAGTTGGGCGAGGCGGATCGAATCCCCAACCCTCGAAAAGAAGGTGATCTGAAAAAGCCCAACAAGCCGGTGAAAGTTCGTTTTCCCGGTGCGTCGACATCTGCCGCGGGAACACCGCAGGATGTGGAGATCGATTATCCACTGAGTGTTGCCGCCCACCATTGCATTCCCGCGCAGGAGGCACTTAAACGCTGCAACATCCTGCTGGGTTTCATGGTCAAGAAGGGTGAATCTGCAGGTTTGAAAACCGGCAAAGGCGAGTCTGATTTTTCAGCGGGGATTGTCTGGTCGAATGTCGGCTATGACGTCAACGGTTTACAAAACGGGATCTTCTTGCCGGGCAACTATGCCGTCGGCGGTGGACGGGGCGGATTGAAAGCATGGCACCCACAAGAAAGTGACGACTCGGAAGGCGAAGCCGAAGAGGTTGCTCAAGACGCTGACTGGTTAACAGGCACACCGGACCATCCGCTCGAACAGTCCAACACCTGTTGGCAATACGTCAAGGGCGCCATCGATGTGGGCAAAGGCCAGTTCCATGATCGACATGAACCGTACAGCGACGTTGTGTTGCAGTTGTTGTCTGCGATCGGACAAGACTTACTGCACTTTGAAGATGCCGCCTATGAAGGTGAATGCGACAAATGTAAAGAGCGCAGTGAGCATTTCACCAGCGACGGCGCGGGGGTGCCAACGGATTATGCACTGGTGACAAAGCTAAACAAGCTGTCAAAGAAGCTGATGGCGTATTTAAACGCCAGTGGCTGGCACGCCGAACTGTACACGTCTCGCTGGATGCATTCCTACATGACCAAGATCTTATTCGCAGATTCCAATTCGCCGGGTTAGCTGAACCATGTATTACATCATGAAGTGTCCGTTCGGACCGAAACAAGCTCATCCGGCCCAGTTGACTTACACGCCCGACGACGTGCGGCGGTTATGGGATACTGGTGTCAAGTTCAGCACTGATGCCAACGCGCGTCCTCACAAACGGGAGCCGCCGACGCCGGTCGAGGTCAAGATTCTGGAAAGCGGCGAAGGCGCGCTCAAAGAAATGTGGGAAGCGCCGATCTGTTTGATGACCAAACGCTTGCTTGCCGGCCTACGCGAAGCCGGCGTCGCAAACATCGACGACTATGAAGCGACGTTGCTGGATCTGAACACTGGCAAAGCGCACGACAACTATGTCGCATTCAATATCGTTGGCATCGTCGCTGCGACTGATCATGCCAAATCGGTTTATGAAGCGGATATCCATTGGTTCGATAAGTTAGCATTGGACGAATCGGCTGCACGCGAAGCCCTGCTCTTTCGTCTAAAGGAATCGACGTTTCGAATCTTGGTCCATGAGAAAGTAAAAGACCATTTGCAAGCCGCGGGTTTTGACACGCTGCAGTTTATCGACCCTGACAAATTGACCAACCAATAGTCCCATGATCGAAAGCCAATCCACCGGTTCCGTTTTGGAAACCATTCTCGCGGTCAATCAGACAGCGGGTCAGCAAGCCGCCCAGATCGTCCGCGGCACCATTCATTCGATCCTGGCTAACGGCCAGTTGATGATCGCGGGTGACGAGAGTGATGATGTCCAGCCCTTCCGCAGCGATGTGTTGCAGTCGGCTTTTGGTCGCGATGTGAAATTAAACGTCGGCGACATGGTGTTGGCACTCAGTCCCCTGACCCGCCAAGACTGTGGGTGTGTGTTGGGGTTGATTGGTCGCTATAAGGAACCTGTTCCGCCGGTGTCATCGCTGTCGACGTCTTTGTCAAACGACCCGACGCCACGTCAGGTGGTGATCGAGGCGACTGATGAATTGACGCTGAAGTGCGGCGACTGTTCGGTTGATTTGCGCAAAGACGGGAAATTGATGATTCGCGGTGTCGATGTGCTGACACGCGCTAAACGGACACAACGGATCAAGGGCGGTTCGGTAGCAATCAATTGAAACAGAGCTTCCCACAACGGATCGATTTACCATGTCGGTGATGCAAGATATTCTGGTCGAACATCTGGAAGAAATTGAATTCCTTTGGACGCAGCGTCAGGCGGCGCTGCGGTCGGTCGAATATCAGCGCCACGAAGTCCAAGAGATCGAATCGCGCCTGGCAGCTCATTTGGAAGGGGTCCGAGTCGGTGGCGAGCAGGCAATCGCATTGGCGTCAGAAATGCTAACGGATGATGATCCAGACATCGCGTTTGCCGGTGCCTGGTCGCTGTTGCATCTTGATGCGGGTTCGGTCATTCTGGATTCCATCGCCCAATCGAATTTGGCCGGCGTTAGTGACGCACTCTGCCAAGGACCGATCGATTCGATCGCCGACCAGTTGACGCAAATCTACGAAAACGATTCTCCGCAAGTTGCCTCGGCGGTGGGCGTCCCGCTGGCCGCTCACGGTCAAGCGCTACCAGGAAACCGTTTGGAACAGCTTCTCTGCGATGATGACCCCAGTGTCCGTCGCCGAGGTTGGACGATCGTCGCACTACAATCCGACACTGTTTGATCGGGTGCTACTTCAACTGAAAAATTTATGCGCATCACATTGAAGGTCACCCAGGGCGCCGCCAAAGGCCGAACGCAATTGCTGCGCGTTCCCTGTGTGTTGACCGTCGGACGCACCGAACAGTCGGATTTTTCAATTCCCGCAGATGCTTCGCTCTCATCGCTGCACTTCAAGCTCAGCTGTGATCAGCATGGTTGTCGTGTTGTTGACCTGAACAGCACCAACGGAACATTCGTCGGCGGCCAACGAATTGAATCGGCGGACGTCGTTAGTGGCGACGAAGTGACGGCGGGTGAATCGGTGTTTCAGATCGTGATGCAACAACGGCGTACAAAGTCGTTTGATGCGAGTCGATTGCCAGAGAGCAAAACAACCGCTAGCCCTGACGACTCCAAACCGCTGGCTGTAGAGACGGTTCTGCGGCAGACCCATCCAGTTGCGACACCGGATTCCACGCGGACGCCGTCTACGCCGCGGAAGTCTCGTGGTGCTGCGATCGAAATCATTTCCGATCACATGCAGGGACGCAAATCGCTGCTACGTCCCGGACAGTCGCTGACCGTAGGACGCACGGACCGATCCGATTTTGTGATCTCAGATCCCAGCATGTCGGCGCAGCATTTTTCCATTTCCAGTGCCGGGACCGGCTGGCAACTGAAGGATTTGGGTAGCACGGCGGGAACGCGGGTTAATGGCGTCGCCGTGTCCGTGACGACGCTGGCCAGCGGCGATACGGTGCAAGCCGGCCAGACTCGCTTTGCCGTCCAACTTGGTGGCACTGCGCCGATCGGACGACAAGCCGCGCCCACGGGCAGTTACCCGTTCCAAGAGGCGTTGGAGGATGCCGATCGCGAGGTTCGCCGCGCCGCGTTGGATGCGGCAGCACTCAGCGGACAACCGTGGCTGTTGGATCATTGTCGTAACGTCGCGAAGAATCCGACACCGGACCAATTTGACACGCTTTACATGCTGGCCGTATTGGGTGGCCCGAGTGAACGAAACGTGCTGGTCGAAGTGGCCGGATGCGAAACGTTGGGACCATCGCGTTTGGAATTGCTGGGGTCATTTGGCGATCCAGCGACTGTGCCAATCCTGATCAAAGCGATGAAATCGGAAGACGTTCGCAGCGCCATTGCCGCCGCAACAGCTTTCTCAAAAATCACCGGGGTGTCGGTTGAATCGACCAATCGTGCCACCGTGCCGCCCGCGGATGGTGACGAAGCTGACGAGTTTGATCAGGAATTCCTAGACCAAGTCAATTTGCCGGATACGGCCAAGGCGGAACATCATTGGCGGGGCCTGGAATCGCAGTTTTTGGCCGGACGACGTTATCAGGGTGGTGTCGATGTCTCCCAGCACGTCTCGCCAGAATTGCTGTCGCAACTCGACATGCAATCTCGCTGGGAAATTGCTTTGCGTGACGCGTTTGCCGGCAAACGCTCAGTCGGCAAAGCGGCTTTCGAACAGATGATCCCCATGAATTAGAAGATCCCGGGGGGGGCTCAATCGATCGTCACGGCATCCGTGCCGGCTTCTGCACAGGCGAATCGCCTGGCGAGTACAATGCAGATGTTCTTGCGAGCGTTATCCCCCCTAGTGCTTTGCTACGGCTAGCTTTTAGGATGGGTTACGCTTCCAAGCGAACGATCACTTTTCACTTTTTGAGTGAGACCAGGTACCGGGCTGTGCCGGTGCAATTGTCACTCCACGCGTTCTCTTTCCGATTTGACTTCATGCTGCCCATTGTCGAGCATCCGGCCGCTGCCAAAGCGTTTGTTACCGACCCAAACCGCTCTCGTTGGCACGACCAAGCGTTGTGGTTTGTGCGCAGCAAACGCGATCTCCAGGCCGGATCGATCCCAGAATGGGAATATCTGCGAGAAACCGCGTCGGCAATTAAAACGCACACGATCGCTAATCTGGGGGACTACTTAGAACAATTCGAACGCAATGCGACAGCGCGTGGCGCGATCGTTCACTGGGCTCGTGACGGGGAACATCACAACCAGATCGTGTTGAAGATTCTTCAACAACATCGGGCACATCGGATCGTCAAAAGCAAATCGATGCTGACCGAGGAATGTGGTCTGAACCACTACCTGGAAGACAATGGCATTGATGTCGTCGACACCGATTTGGGGGAACGAATCGTGCAACTGCGTGGGGAAACGCCCAGCCATATCGTGTTGCCGGCGATCCACATCAAAAAAGAAGAAGTGGGAGACACGTTCCACAAGCATCTGGGGACCGACGAGGGGGCATCCGACCCAAAATACCTAGCCGAAGCAGCACGCGGTGATTTGCGAGACAAATTCTTGGCGGGCGAAGTCGGAATCACCGGCGTCAACTTTGCGATTGCAGAAACAGGTGGATTTGTCATCTGTACCAACGAAGGCAATGCGGACTTGGGAACCTCACTGCCTCGCGTTCATATCGCCTGCATGGGGATCGAAAAACTGCTGCCTCGCCAGCAAGACTTAGGCGTCTTCACACGATTGTTGGCGCGTTCCGCCACCGGGCAACCGATCACCAGTTACACCTCCCATTTCAACGGTCCCCGCGACGAGAACAGTGAACTGCACATTGTCTTGGTTGATAACGGACGAACGAAGCTGCGCGAGAGCGAGACGTTTCGTGCTGCGATGCACTGCATTCGCTGCGGCGCCTGCATGAATACCTGTCCGGTGTACCGACGCAGCGGCGGTCACAGTTATCGGGCAACGGTTCCCGGTCCGATCGGCAGTGTGTTGTCACCGACGCGTGATGCCAACACTTACAAAAGTTTGCCTTACGCATGCAGTCTGTGTGGGTCATGCAGCGACGTTTGCCCGGTCAAGATTCCGTTGCACCACCAACTCCTAGCCTGGCGTGGCGAGTTGGTCGGCAAGAAACTTTTGCCGCGCAGCAAACGGTGGTCGATGGCGATGGCGTCGCTACTGTTTCGGTCACCGCGGATGTTCGCGCTGTCGGGCAAAATCGGACGTGCGGCGTTACGGATTTTGCCACGCTGGGCGACGCACAATCGGTTCAACAAATGGACGATTGCTCGTGAATTGCCGTTGCCGCCCAACGAAAGCTTTCGTCAGTGGCACCGCAAACACCGTTCAAAATAGATCCGATCCGACGTTTGTCCGATCTCGCTATCACCCTCTCCGTCACACTTTCTTGGTTTGTCCCGACACTTGCTATGACCGACACCCCTCAGGCCGACGTCTCCGCACGACAATCGATTCTGGATCGGATTCGCACCAAACAGGTTCACAGCGCTCCGTTGCCAACAATCGATTTCCAGCGTGTTCAGTCCTTTGACGACCCGTTGGATCGATTTGCACAGTCATTGGTTTCAGTCGGTGGACAGGCCCACATGGTCGATTCGGTGAACGATGTCAAACCGATCATGGATCAGATTCCTGTCTTCCGTGATGCTAGTCAGATTGTTTCGCTGGTTCCCGAATGTATCCGGGGCACCGTCGACACCGCAGCCATTCATGATCCGCACACATTATCCGACGTCGACTGGACCATCGCACGGGGAGAGTTTCTGGTCGCCGAAAATGGATCCATTTGGGTCGACGGAAACACATTGCCGCATCGTGTGCTGTTGTTCATCGCCCAATACTTGGCAATCGTTGTTCCCAAGTCTGAAATCGTAGCCACCATGCACCACGCCTATCAACGGATCGAAGGTTTTGACGGCCGGTTCGGAATTTTTGTTTCCGGACCCAGCAAAACAGCGGACATTGAACAGTCGCTGGTGTTAGGTGCGCACGGTTGTCGCAAACTGCAGGTGTTTATTGTGGATCAGATGTGAAAGCGGTTTTGTTTGAAAGCCAGGGCTTTCGCGTCAGGCATTGGTTTTTGATAACCCGGCGCGTCAGTATTGAAGTTGCGCTATTCATCACAACCTGACGCCTGAGCGAGGGATTTTGGCTGTTAACGGGATCCCTCGCTGACGCGTCGGGTTATGATTGCCACGCTAACTTACCTGTGAGGATTCAATCACTCGCCCGCGGGGCGGGCGGGCGAGTGAATCGCAAAAAGCCTAACGTCAAAGCGATCAGGCGGGGTCTTTGCCGTCAATCCAGGGGCCGGCCAGGTTCATGTAGGTCGGCTCGTCTAGCTTGCTGCCGAAATCGCCGGCTTTCCATCCGGCGATGTGGTTCGGTGACTCACGTGCTTCCGACTTGGCTTCCCATTTCTTGGCCCAACCTGGATCTTTCGTCGAGATTTGGCGGCTATCGGGATCGACAAAGTAGACTTCGCCCTTGCGATAGCTCTGTGCGCCCAAGTTAACAACGGCCATTGCCGATGCGCCCAGGTCTGGCGGGTTGTTACACAATTGTGGCTCGCCGGCTTCGCAGGCATCCAGGAAGTTTGCGAAGTGCGCCTTGGTGGTGTTCTTAACCGGCTCGGTTGCGATTCGTTCGGTTTCAAACGAACGTTTTGGCGAATCGCCTTCGGAAGTGACTTGACGTCGTTCGGGGACAAAATCGAACCCGTCGAATCCTTCTCCGTTACCCAGTTCGAATGTACCGTAGTGACCGCGAATCAATTGGTTGACGCGCGAGGCTTCATTGCACATCGTTGCGGTCACCAAACCCTGCACGCCTTCGTTGAAGTCGGCAACAACAGTGGCCACGTCTGGCACATCACGTCCGTCGTATTCCATAAAAATTCCGCCGGCGCCGACGACTCGGCCGGGAATGCGTAAACCCGTCGCTTTCAGCATGGATGTCGTGCGGTGCACGAACAGGTCGGTGAACATGCCGCTTCCGAAGGGCCAAAATCGTCGCCACTGTTTGTAGACCGCGCGGTCAAAGGGCATGTCCGGCGCCAGGCCTTCAGATTTTCCCAACCAGCGATCCCAATCGATCTTTTTGGGGTTCATGTCTTCGACCAATTTGTAATAACGCCATTGGCCGACGTTGCTGTTGCGGAAGTATTCGGTTTGGAAACCCAGAACCTTGCCGAGTTTGCCGTCTTGCAACAGCGCTCGGATTTCATCCCAGACTTTCAAACTGGTCGATTGCACGCCCACCTGCATGACCTTACCCGATGCTTTCCATTTGGCTTCGACGTCAAAGGCTTCTTCGACAGTCTTGGTCATCGGTTTTTCGCAGTACACGTTCAAACCGGCGGCCAGCGAATCGATCACCTGTTTATGGTGCCAGTGATCTGGGGTACCGATGCAAACCGCATCCAAGTTTTCTTTGGCGATCATGTCGTTGTAGTCGACATAGAGCGCCGGCGCGGTACCGGTTTTTTCTTTGATGTAGTCGCCCACCTTTTCACGCTGCGTCTCATAGACCTCGGCGACGCCGACCAAGTCAATCAGGCGGCCTTCACCGTGCAGTTCGCACAGCGTTTTGACGTGTGCACCAAATCCGCGACCGCCCGGGCCGATGAATCCGATCCGCATTCGCTCGTTTGCTTTGGCTGCCGCATTGGCACGACCGGCAGCCGGAATCACCGCTGCAGCGGCTCCGGCGGCTGCGCCGGTTTTGATGAAGGATCGACGATTGCGATTGGAGGTGGGGTCTTGCATCAGGCGGGCCTTTGAAAAAAAGGGGCAATGGGTGGGGACCGGACGAGTCCGACAGTCGCACGATTGTAACTCAATCGAGACGAATTTGAAGTTGGGCTTTCGCGTCAGCCATTGGTTGGTGTGGAGGATTTATCCGACCGTCTAGATTCTTTGCAGAGAACCCGCACCCGAGTCGGATAAATCCTCCACACCAGCGCCGTTGAAGTTGGGTTTTTGCGTGGGACATTGGTTTTTGGTAACCCGAAACGTTAGCGAGGGATCCCGTTAACACCCTGAATCCCTCGCTAACACTTCACGCTGGCGATAATAACGAGGCTCCAAAAGTCACGCATTGGCTTTCCACTGCTGACAATCGTCAATCGGCTCGATCGCTTGAAAACCGTCGGCCGCTGGATTGCGATTGTAGAAATAGGCGTACGCTTGGTGGGTTG
The DNA here is from genome assembly GCF_024129865.1 of Stieleria tagensis. Taxonomy (GTDB): domain Bacteria; phylum Planctomycetota; class Planctomycetia; order Pirellulales; family Pirellulaceae; genus Stieleria; species Stieleria tagensis. The sequence goes on from NZ_JAMYFE010000027.1 coordinate 146,058, forward strand.
ATTCGTCAGCCAAACGGACCACGGTGACTGGGTGGCAGTGGTACAGATCATCGGCTGCGTTATTTGTGGTTCCTTCGATCCGATCCAAAGCGGCTCGGACGGTTGCCAGCTGGGAGATCGCAAATGTCCATAACTCGCCGAGAACTTGATGTTGGCCGGGCATCATCGCGGGATAATCTTGGCGCCCCCATAGCATGCCCTGGCAGCGCGCCGGTTGGACTTGCAGGGGTTGGCGGGGCCACATCGCTTCGCGGCACTGCCCGCGTTTGAGCGTTCCATAGACAAAGAAGGAATCGATAGGTTTTGATTGGTCTTTCATCTCAGGCGTTCATCGATCGAAAACTCTGGCCCCAGCGGTTCATCGCGGAATCGATTTGCGTTTGACCTAGCTCATTAAAAAATTCGGACCAGTTCGAGTGTGCCGTAAACCCGAGACCGCCTGCCATTGCCTGATCGACGGTGTTCATCGACTCCGCGACTCCTTCGGCCAGCAAACTGCCGGCTTCGATCCACATCGGGATCGCCAGTAGTCGCAGCACATCACCGTCGGTGAACGCTTGCCGGGACGTTCGATACATCTCGATCAGTTCTTTTGATTCCGGGGCGAGCTCCGATGATCGGACTCCGTCGGTGTAGTCATACAGTCCGGCGCCGACGGCACGTCCCATGCGTTTTCGTTTGACCAGTGCCGGAACCACTGGCGACGCATCGATACGGGTTGGAAAGGCGTTGACGAACGCGCGGCCGGCATGAAACATCGTTGGCGCTCCGATCCAATCGATCAACTCCAGCGGTGACATTGGCATGCCATAGGCGAGTGCCGCTCGTTGAATTTGGCTCTCCGTCGCACCACGGCACAACAACAACAAAGCCTGATTCAAGTAGGGTGAAAGCATTCGATTGACGATGAACCCAGGCCCGTCCTGGCAACGAATCGGGCGTTTGCCAATTCGGCCCGCGTGGTCGACCACGCGATCGATTGCGTCTTGATCGCTACGGCTGGTCGCGACGACTTCGACTGCCGCACGCGCGTGAACCGGCATGAAAAAATGCATCCCGCAAACCCGACCCGCAGCAGCAAGCCCCGCATCGGCGATCTGTTCAATTTTTAACGTCGACGTATTACTGCACAGCACGGGCGCTGTTCCGAACGCTTGTTGCAACGCGACAAACAGGTCACGCTTGGCCTGAACTTGTTCAACGATGGACTCGATCACAATCGGGATCGGATCGATCGGTTGTTTCTGGTTCGCAGCTTCTGTTTCCGTCGCGCGGTTGCCGACGACCACGGCGGACATCCCTTGGATTGGCAACGACACTCCCGCCACGGGAATTCCTTGACCGGACCATCGTTCTGCAGCGGCCCGCACCGCCAAGGCACTTTGGTCGCCCAGCACAAACGGCACCGCCCGCTCCAAATGAGCTTCGGCGATCGCTTGGCCGACCACCCCGGCGCCCACCAACAGAACTGGTGGCAATTCCCCAGGCCAAGTCAATTCAAGTTTCGGCATCGTGTGAAGAATGTCTTCAGGTGGTCTGGGGGTGGGCAATTTGTCAGCAGGAGCTGCGAGTCTCGCTGTTCTACCGATCTCACAGAGGCCAGCTACCTTTCCTCTGGCGTTCGTTCGAGTGGAAACATGCGAACGATTTTTCCGGATCTGCCGGTAAAGATGGATTGGAGTGTTCGATGCTATCTGCCCGATGTAGAGATTAACAAGTCCTGTTTGCCTTGATTTCAACGGGGAAAACAGATTTGGTCGCGACACAGCGAGACTGCAATTGACCTTGCCATTGAATGCAGGGTTTTGCAATAGATCTGGCATAGTGCCTCAGCCAACCCCCAAGAAACCTCGGATTGCTTCGCTCCCAGGAGACGATTCAGCGCGATGAATACCAAACGATTCCCTCAGTCACTCGCATCGTTTGCCTTGCTCGCATTGCTTGGCACAATTGTCCTGCCACTGTCCGTCGTTGCTCAGGAACCCGCGGAAGATCCACCGTTGCCGGGAAATTCGCTGACACGCATGATGAGCGGGTTGAATCCAGCCAACTGGCAAATGCCAAAAATGAAGATGCCGACCATGGATCAATTCTTGCCCACGCGTCAAGAAAAAGATCGCGTGATCACGAAAAAAGACGGCTTGGTGACCGAGGTCTCGGACACGGCTAAAAAGAGTTGGACTCGAACCAAAGAAACATTGAATCCGATGAAGCTGATTCCAGCCGGGTTCAAACAGAACAGCCAAACGACACCCGCCCCCAAAAAGGAAGGCGGATTCTTTAGCAATCTCTTCGCTCCCAAGGCAGCCGAAACCGAACAGGCTCCTTCAGTGAATGCCTGGTTGAAGCAAGAGCCGATCCGCTAGTCGACCGTCTAGTTTCTCTCCGGCGGCTTGTTGGGGATGTACCATCGCTCGTCAATATTGACGAGCGCAAATGTGTTGCGACTCGCAATCCGTTGCTCGACGTCGTAGAACGCTGTCTTGCCGTCTTCGCTCATTTCCGGAACCAGGTCTTTGGAAATGATCTCTTTCATGACGGCCAGCATTTCTGGGGCATTTGATTTCGCAAAGTGCACAACGACCAATGCCACGCCGCGTTCTTTGATTTTTGCATACTCGGATGGCACGACGTAGGTTTCCAAGAATTCCGCGTACTCCTCAGCCTCTAGAACAGCGATCGCTTGCTTGATCGTTTCCTTCGGGCTCGACTCCGCGGTTCCCTCGCCAACGTCCGATTGTTCGTCCGCTGCGACAGGCGGCTCGGTTTCAACGACCGGATCGGATTCTGCGACCATTTCAGATTTGTCCACCGCCGCGGAGTCAGCGACCGGATCAGGTTCCGTCATGCTTTCGATAACGGTGACAGGTTGATTGGCGCTGTTTCCGTCGTCCTTCTGGCAACCGAGGCAAATTGCCAGACCGAGAAGAGGCACAAGGAGTTTCGTCTGCATGTTCATTAGTTTGCCAGATAGGAATGATGGAGGGAGTCTCAAGTCGACAGAATATACCCCCATCCGCCCCCAGCGTGTGCCAAGCCAGTCACCGTTGGAGTTTACGCTTGAGCGCGTGTCAAACACTCATTGCACCGGCGCACCAGGGGATTGGATCGGTTTCCACTGAGGAGCCTTCGACGGGAACGCAAAATGCAATGTGTCCGGAGAGAACAGCGTTTTATAAAACTTGGGCAATGGCTTCTTGTATGACGTCACCAGGATCGGTGTGTCATTCTCCGAAATCGTTTTCCGCGCCTGATCAACGGATTGTTGCACCCCGTCAGCGGACGTGATTTTGACCGCTTTGAGTGACACTTTCTGAGTCAATCGCTCGTTGTAAGAGCTGCCGTCAAAGCCGATGAAGATCGAATGATACGAGACAAGTACCAGTTGCTCGTCGGCATCAATCGACGAAGCCACCAAGATCTGTGGTGGGTTCTCCGTCGGAGCGATTTTCGATTGAGATTCGTCAGCCGAGATCTGCTGGGTGAGCATTAGGCATCCGATCAGACCGACGAAAACGAGCGCGAGTTGCTTTGACATCAGACGATTCTCAGGCACGACATAAGGTCACTGTTGGCGGCAGGCACGATTGCAGTCCCGACGGTCAAGTGTAACCGATTCGTGGTTCAGATGCCCAATCAGTAGGCCAGGTGCAACCTGGCGGTTTTTAATTCCGGCTGACGTACAGCCTCGAGCACCCACCGTTAACAGCAGCGGTGGTACGATGAACCAGGCTTGGTCCTGGTCGTTCTGTTTCTCCAGGATCGCCTTTCAATCTCGCGCAGGAGTGAACAATGATTGAACAAATCAAGGATCTGCCACCAGCCACTCTGGGGTTTCGGTTCACAGGAAAGGTGGAAAGCAGCGACTACGAGTCGGTGTTGACTCCGGCGATCGATCAAGCCATTTTGGAACACGATCAGATCAAGCTGCTGTGCCAATTCGGCACTGAATTCGAAGGCTATAGCCTGGCGGCGGCGTGGGATGACGCCAAATTAGGGCTTCGTCACTGGAGCGGGTTCGAGCGGGTCGCTGTGGTCACCGATTTGCGTTGGATTCGCACCTGTGTCGGCGCGATGGGCGTCTTGGTTCGCTGTCCGGTGGAACTGTTCGGGGACGATCAGGTCGATGAAGCGAAACGCTGGCTCGAAGAATCGTTGGGATCTATTCATCTGGACCAAGCCGGCGACGTGGTCACGGTGAAATTGTTGGGCAAACTGGAACCGAGTGCCTATCACGGCGTCAACGACGAGATCAGCAATTTAATGGGACGTACCAACCACCTACGACTACTGTTGGATTTGCGCGAGTTCGATGGCTGGACCGGATTGGCGGCGCTCGGCGATCACCTTTCGATCGTGCGAGAACACTACCGTGCGCCGGAAAAAGTTGCCGTGATCGGCGACAAGAATTGGCAGAAACTGGCGCGTAAGGTGATGTCCAAGTTTGTGAACGCGGAAACCAAGTATTTCGAGGCGGCTGAATCCGCTGCCGCCAAAACTTGGGTGGCCGCATAATCTTCCGTTCGACCCGAGATCACTCGACTTTGTCTGCGGGAACTATTTTCGTTTCCTGCCAATAGAATCCATCGGCGCGCTTCTCCAAGATGCGATGCGCGCTACCCGGCGCCAATGCGGATTCATGCTTTGGTAGATAGGCCGACAACCGCTCGACTACCTCGCGATAACTTGCATCGAGATCCTTGTTGTCGTTGGCATTGGTTCCGGCGATCAAGTTATGGTGTTCCAATGGATCGGCTTGGGTGTCATACAATTCCTGGCCTCCATCGGCGTACACCACATAGCGCCAGCGGGTGTCACAGACGGAATGATTGCCGGCGTTGTGTGTACAGATCGCCGGTCGTTCTCGCGGCATCGTCGGGTCGGCCAGTTGCGGCACCAGACTCAATCCCTCTTGGCCGACTGGTGCAGGCAATCCGACTAATTGTGAGAGCGTCGCGTACAAGTCCAGCAATTCCGCCGGTTGATCACAGCGAGTATTTTCAGGCACATCGATTGCGGTCAAACCGTCGGGAACCGAGATGATCAACGGCACTCTTGTGCTGTGACGCCACAACGTGTTCTTTCCCGAAACCGCTTTCTCGCCCAGGTGGTACCCGTGGTCACTCCACAACACCACAATCGTGTTGTCAGCGAGTCCGGATGAATCCAGTTCGTCCAATACCCGTCCGACTTGGCTGTCGACAAAGCTGATCGATGCCAGATACGACCGTGTCAGATTCTTCAGCTGATGATTCTCCCGCAGCCAACTCGTTCGCGGCTCCGGCAGATACCAATGGATGTACCAAGACGATTCAGGCGTATCGTCGCGATCGCCTGCCAAGATCGGCGGCAGGATCAACGATTCTTCGGGGTACATGTCGTACCATTTTTGCGTCACGTAGCAGGGCACGTGTGGCAGAAAGAACCCGGTGGCTAGAAAGAACGGTTGGTCAGGCGTTTTGGCGAGTTCACTCAACTGATTCACAGCCCAACTGGCAACTTCCCAATCGCCCTTTTGTTCGTCTTTGTGTGGGAACGTTCCCCAGTCCATCAGTGGGTTGTCACCCTGCGGCGTAGGCCCGATCAATTTTTGCTTTGGACGCACACCGACCTTTGCCGCTGGCCCCCAGACGTCAGCTTCCGCTTTGGAGTTGCGTCCGTTTCCGCCATGGTGAATCTTGCCTCCGATCAAGCTCTTGTAACCGTGTTGGCTGAAATACTGTGGCATCGTGACGAGTTCTGAAATCCCGTCGACATCTCGGATCCATGGTGCCAGTCCGTAGACACCCGTGCTGGTGGGACGCCGTGCGGTCATGATCGATGTTCGGCTGGGGTTACACAGTGGCGCCTGGCAATGGGCGTTGGTGAATGTCACGCCTCGGGCTGCTAGACGGGCCATCGCCGGTGTTTTGACCTGCGGGTGGCCGCCCAACGGTTCAATCCAGTCATTCAAATCGTCGATCGCAATCATCAGCACATTGGGACGTCCCCCAGGATTGTCGGACGATTGTTCTTGGGCGGACACCGCAGTTGTGGATGCCAGCAACACAGCACAGCCGATGAGAACGCACCCGAGCGGGCGAAGTGAGAATCGATTCACAATGGATCCAGTGAAAGAACGGTGGGATGGGGCGGGCCTGACAGCACTGCGCTGCGATGTCATGAAAATGACGCGGTGGACTATTGTACTGCAACGGCGGGGCGTCGATGCGATGCGTGTGCACGCAAATTCGCGGCCGCGGTGATTGCCCGGCGGTCCGGTAGATTGCCCGCTGCCGAGCGTGTAATCTGGGATGCCTATGAACACTACGATGCATCCAATCAATCCATTGCCCAGCACATTTTTCACACACCGAAACGGTCGACGCGATCTGTTTCGATTGACCTGTCAATTTTCTTTGGCGATTGGTTTGTTAGCGGCGTTGGTTGCGCCGGCAACGGCAGAGGACTGGTACCGTTGGCGGGGACCGCGATTGGATGGGATTTCTACTGAAACGGATTGGACGGCGGATTGGGCGGATGGAAATCCCGACGTGGCATGGACCTGTTCGGTCGGCACCGGATTTTCGTCGATCGTTGTGCAAGACAATCACGCGTTCACGATCGGGCATCGCGATGAACATGACACCGTCTACTGCACTGACGTGACTGACGGAGACGTGGTTTGGAAGTTCAGCTATCCGGCCGCATTGGATGATCGGGATTTTGAAGGCGGACCGACATCGACGCCGACCATCGATGGGGACCACGTGTATGTGTTCAGCCGAGCTGGAAATCTGTACTGCCTACAGACTTCGACTGGCGACAAGTTGTGGCAGGTGCAGATCGCAGACGCGGCGGAAGTCCGCTTGCCCGGATGGGGATTCTCCGCCGCACCACTGGTCGTCAGCGATCAATTGTTGTTGAACATGGGCGAAGCCGGCGCCGCGGTGAACAAGCACAACGGCGAACTGATCTGGAGCTCGCGGGATCGTGAATGTGGTTACGGTGGAACGGTGTTGATTCCCGGCAGTGATCCCCCAACCGCTATCTTTGCATCCGGCCGTGCCTACGTGGGAGTCGATTTAAGTTCCGGAGAAGCACTGTGGAGTGAGCGGTGGTTGACCAGCTTTAACTGCAACGCAGCCGACGCAATTGTTCACGACGGAGAAATTTTTCTGTCGTCGGGCTACAACCGCGGCGCGGCAAAATTCAAATTGGTTGATCGCGAACCGGAACTGGTCTGGAAATCCAAGGAGATGAAGAACCAGTTGCACACCTGTCTGCTCTACAACGATCACTTGTATGGCATTGACGGAGACATGGAAGAAGGAGCACGGGTCAAGTGCCTGAAATGGGCCAACGGTGAAGTGGTCTGGTCAGTCGATGATTTGCGTCCTGGTGGGCTGGCGTTGGCAGGTGGCCGATTGCTGTTGTTGACCGAAGCCGGCGAATTGATGGTGGCACCGGCATCGCCGGAAGGTTGGAATCCGATCGCCAGCGGCAAAGTCCTGGACGGAAAGTGCTGGACCGCACCTGTGTTATCCAATGGCCGGGTGTACTGTCGCAGTATCGATGGTGACGTCGCCTGTGTGGATTGTCGCAAGTAAGATGGCGTCGTTTTTGTAGTTCATTTTCTACCAAGCCTTTTGGATCGATTTCCAATGACAGTTCAACGTCGAACGTTTTTGGCCGGCACCGCAGCGGCCACGGCACTTGTTTCCGCCGGGAAAATCCATGCGGCTTCCAAAGACAAAAAATATCGAACCGCGCTGATCGGCACCGGTTGGTGGGGGATGAATATCCTGCGCGAAGCCTTGGCCGCAGGGCAAACCAAGGTCGTTGCCCTGTGTGATGTCGACAGCGACAAATTGGAAATTGCCGGCGAAGAGGTCCTGGATCTCTGTGGCGACCAACCGCATGCCTATTCGGATTATCGCGAACTGTTTGAGAAAGAGCAGGTGGAGATTGCGATCATCGCGACGCCCGATCATTGGCACGCGCTCAACGCGTTGGCGGCGATCGAATCGGGCGCCCATCTGTTTATCGAAAAACCCACCGGACACACGATCGGCGAAAGCCAGGCGATTGTCGCGGCGTCCCGAGCAGCCAACCGGGTTGTTCAAGTTGGCCTGCATCGACGCATTGGACCACATCATGTTTCCGGAATGAAGTTTCTGAAGGAGGGCGGCGCAGGCGACATTGGTTTGGTCAAAATGTTCGTGCACAGTAGCGGCGGCACCGAAAAACCAACCCGCAACAGCGAGCCGCCCGAGAATTTAGACTGGGACATGTACTGCGGCCCGGCGCCACTGCGGCCTTACAATCGCCGGATTCATCCCGGCGGGTTTCGAAACTATCTGGATTTTGCCAACGGAACATTGGGTGATTGGGGCGTTCATTGGTTGGATCAAATGCTTTGGTGGTCCGATCAACAATCACCGCACAGCGTGTACTCGACCGGTGGTCGTCCGGTACGTGGGAAAGCGGTTTTGAACGACAACGAGCAAACCACGGACGCCCCGGACAGCCAGATCGCGACCTATCACTTTGACGACTTTAACGCCGTTTGGGAGCACCGTCGGTTTGGCGGTAAAGGCCCCGAGCGCTCGACCGTCGGTTGCAATTTTTATGGATCCAAAGGCACATTTCACATGGGCTGGCGCGACGGTTGGACGTTCTACCCGGACGATGATAAAAAGCCGGTGGTTCATCAAGACGCTCAGCTGCAAGAACCGGACGGTCACAACATGAAAGAGTTGTGGGCAGATTTTTTGCAGTCGATTGAATCCGGCCGCCGACCGGTTGCCGATATCCAAATCGGCCACCAAGCCACGACGCTCAGTTTACTGGGCATGCTGTCATTGAAACTCGGACGCAGCGTTCGTTGGGATGGGGATGCGGAACAGATCATTGATGATCCCCAAGCCACCGCGTTGCTAAAACGCGATTACCGCGCACCCTGGACCTATCCGACCGTCAGCTAGGCACTGGCAGACACCGGAGAATTCCCCTTCCACCATTGCTTTCCACCCTTTCGTTTAGCGTTCAGCCATGAATCCATTGACCGTCGCTGCGATACAGTTCACGCACCGCCCGGGTGACAAAGCATTTAACCTGCAGCGTGTGCAGCAGTTGGTCGGCCAAGCTGCACAGCGCGACGTTGATTTAGCGGTGTTTCCAGAAATGTGTCTGACCGGTTATTGGCATGTCCGCAATTTGTGCGAGCAACAGGTTCGCGAATTGGCCGAACCGATCCAAGGTGGGGCGATGACCGCCGCACTGCTTGATCTAGCCAAGCAGCACCAGATGACGATCGGCGCCGGTCTGATCGAGTTGGCTGACGACGGCCAGCTCTACAACAGTTACGTCGTTGCGATGCCCGATGGCCAATTTGCAGTGCATCGTAAATTGCATTGTTTCATCAGCCCGCATCTGGCATCGGGAAATCAATACACCGTGTTTGATATCCCCCAAGGTGCGCGGGTCGGAGTGCTGATTTGTTATGACAACAACATTGGTGAAAATGCGCGCATGAACGCTTTGATGGGTGCAGAAATTCTGCTCGCACCGCATCAAACCGGCGGTTGTGATTCACCGAGTCCTGGTTGTATGGGCAAGATCGATCCGGAGTTGTGGCACCGCCGACAGGAAGATCCCGAGACCATCGAGGCGGAGTTTCGCGGTCCCAAGGGCCGTGAATGGTTGCGGCGGTGGTTGCCAGCCCGCGCTCACGATAACGGCTTGTTTCTGATTTTCAGTAACGGAGTGGGTGTGGACGACGACGAAGTGCGCACGGGGAATTCGATGATCCTGGATCCCTACGGCGAAACACTCGCGGAAACTTGGAAAGCCGACGACCAGATTGTGGTCGCCACATTGGATCCCAGCATCCAAGCGTCCAGCACGGGCCGGCGGTGGCTGCAATCACGTCGTCCGGATTTGTATGGTTTGATCGCTACCCCCAGTGGCCTGGAAAAAGACACACGCGTTGTTCGTTTTGCCAAACTGGATGATGCATGAACAGCGATCCACATCTGCTTTGGATTGGTGGTCAGTCAGTCCCGGCATCATCAGGCGAGTGGTTTGACGATCTGAATCCTATCGACGACTCTCTCTATGCGACGCTCAGCAAAGCGAACGCTCAGGATGTCGATTCGGCGGTTTGTGCCGCACAGACCGCGTTTGAATCCTACCGAAACTCTCTACCATCGGACCGCGAGGGCTGGTTGATCCGCGCCGCCGAACTGTTGATCGCACAGTCGGATGAATTTGTGGCATTGTTAATTGACGAAGTCGGTTCGCCGATCAGCAAGGCGCGCAAAGAAATCTCGACTTCGGTCGGTTTGCTACGTGCTGCGGCGGGAGCCACACGACAGTTGTCCGGCAAGACACTTCCCACCAACGTGCCAGGACGAATCAGCATCAGCACCCGGCAACCATTGGGGGTGATTGCCGGGATCACGCCGTTTAACGTGCCCTTGATCAAAGGCATCAAACATTCCGCAATGCCGCTGGCAACCGGTAACACTGTGGTTCTGTTGCCGTCCGAGTTGGCACCGTTGACCACGTTGCGGATTGCAAAACTGTTTTCCGATGCGGGGATCCCAGACGGCGCCTTCAACGTGATCACCGGCAATGGATACGAAATTGGCGACACACTGGTCAGTCACCCTGACGTCAAGCTGGTCGGGTTCACCGGATCAACGACCGTCGGCAATCGGATTCATGCGCTGTGCGGTCAACACGGCAAACGCGTGACACTTGAAATGGGCGGCAAGAATCCCTTGGTCGTGCTCAAAGACGCTGATTTGGACAAGGCCCTATCCGCCAGTGTGCTGGGGTCGTTCTTGTACCAAGGCCAGATCTGTATGGCATCCAGTCGGATCTATGTCGAACGCCCCGTGTACGACACCTTCGTCGATCGACTGTGTGCCGCCGCGAGTGGATTGGGGCGCGGTGATCTACGCGACCCAAAGACGATGATTGGTCCGATTATCAGTTCACGGCAACGCAATCGCATCCAACAGCACGTCAATGACGCTGTCACAAAGGGTGCCGCCCTACGAGTCGGCGGTGATTGGGAAGGCCACCGCTATCAACCGACGGTGCTGACCGATGTCAGTGAAGACGCCACGCTGTTTGGCGAGGAAACGTTTGGCCCGGTGACCGCGGTGTACCCGATTGATTCCGTCCACGAAGCATTACGACTGGCCAATGCGTCGCCCTATGGCTTGTGCGCGTCGATTTTCACGTCGGATCTGCAGTCGGCAATGCAATTTGCCCAGCAGGTGCAGGCCGGGATGGTTCACATCAACGGGGCAACGATTCAAGAGGAACCACATGTTCCGTTTGGCGGGGTAGGCAACAGCGGATTCGGACTTGAAAGCACCGATGTCGATTTGGCGGATTTAACGCAATGGAAATGGATCACTGTTCAATACGACGAGTGACGCGCCAATCGTTCGACCGCGATCGTGGCTGATCCCGCCAGGGTTCAGTCGGTTGAAAATGCAGGGATACTGAACAGTAGCTTTTCCATGGAATGGGGACGATGACAACCCAAGCGCTGCGTCTGGTTTGCGATTACTTTTTCTTCGCGGATTCGTTTGGGTCAGTGAACTTGGGACGCGGGTGTGAGTTCACATAGGCGGCAATGTCATAGGCCTCTTGGTCGCTCAAATCGGTGTCATCCAGTGGCATGGCGACTTTTAACCACGACGCCATCTTGTTTGTTTTTGAAAGTCCGGCACCGTCATTAAATGAGTCGGCTCCCCAGACTGCCGGGCCGTCGTCTCCGCCACCGCCATCGTCACCATGGCAGTCTGCGCAGCGATCGGCATACAAAATCTCGCCACGCGACAAGCTCGGTTCATTCTCGGCTGGCTTCAACTGGGGAACATGGTTCGGTCCCAGTGGGACGTTTGGATTCATCTTGATCGCTGTTCCCTCTGACAACCACGTGATGTACGACGCAATGGCGACGCAAACTTGGCTGCCCTCGGGTGGACGTGTGCCATTCTGGCTGCGAAGGAAGCAGTTAGAAATTCGTGATTCAAGCGTGATCACTTGGTTTTCACGTGGTGACCAGGCGGGGTAGGCGGCGGCGACAGCGATGAACGAAGCAGCGTGGCGGTGTTTGCCGGCATCCAAATGGCACGAAGTACAGTTCAATGAATTTCCGATCCAAGGCGTGGTCAGTGGATGAACATTGGTGTTTTGAACCAGTTCTTCGCCGAGTCGGATCAGGTCACCCAAATCACCTGGCGGCACTTCCAGTACGGCATCGGGTTTGCGAAACCGAAGCAGATAGTTTTCCTCAAACGAATCCAGTTTGACTTCGTCGACCCATTCAAATCCAGCCGCTTCAATCTCCTGTCGAAAAACATCTTTGCCGGCGCGGACATGTCCTAAAATGAATTCTCGAGACTGTCCAGGAATTCGTTCAAAATCGATCAGAACCATTCGTCCACCGGGTTTCAAAGCCCGATAAATCGATGCCAATGAGAGCGTCGGACTTTCAAAATGGTGATAGGTGTCGCAGATGAAAACCAGGTCCACCGATTCAGTGGGCAAGCGTACCGAGACGTCTGTGCCCAACACGGTCGTCAGGTTTTCAATCCCATCGTCCGTGGCGCGTTTGGCGATGTGCTGTAGAAATTTCGTCGAGATATCAACACTGTAAACCCAGCCGTCCCATCCGGTCTGGCGGGCGAACAGTCGGCTATAGAATCCCGTTCCCGCCCCGATGTCAGCGATGGATTCGCCTGGTTGAATCTCACAGGCCTTTAAAACCTGTTCACGCGCCGCATAAACTTCGCGACTTTCCACTTCGAACCGCCCCAGCCATTGGGCGACATCTAATTCGGGGTCTTTGAAGTTTGCGTTGATATCGGCCGGAACGGGCGGAGGATCGATCTCGGCTGTTGGCTTCGGTTGCTGGGCGATGGAGGGTTGATTCAGCCCCACACCACCAATAGTGGACAAGACAATGCCGATCAAAGCGGGTCTGATTGCCAGACGGAAAGAATGCTTCATCGTTTTGTTCCCAATCGGTATGATTCGGTTTGTTCCACAGGTCGTCTGTTCATTCAATCGCATCCACACAAAACTGCAAGTGGTTGCGGGCGTTGTTTCACCAGGACGTAACGTCGCAGCAAGCTGGAATCAACCGGATTAGATCTCGGGTCAATGATTCGTGGCGTAAGCTTCCAGCTTGCGATTCACCCGGTGTGGGGACAGGACGCTCGTGCGTTACTCTCCGTTCAGCGTTGCTCTCAAGGAATCGAAAATGAAAGTCAGTGTGATTGGCAGCGGCATGGTCGGATCGACCGCGGCCTATGCGATGGTGATGCAGGGGATCGGTCGGGAGATCGTAATGGTGGACTACAAGAAGTCTCGAGCGGTTGCCGAGGCCAGTGACATCGGGCACGCCGTGCCGTTTGCGAGTCCATTGACGATTCGAGCTGGCGACTACGGCGATGTGGCTGGCAGTCGCGTCGTCATCCTGTCCTGCGGAGTCGGGCAAAAACCTGGCGAGACCCGGTTGGAATTGCTACAGCGGAACGCGGATGTATTTCGCGAGGTCATCCCCCAAGTCGTTCGTCATGCGCCGGACGCTATCTTGTTGGTTGCATCCAATCCCGTCGACATCATGACACACGTCACCACTTGCATCGCCGCCGAATGCGGGGTCCCCACGCATCGTGTGCTCGGATCTGGTACGACGCTGGACACCGCACGCTTTCGCACACTGTTGGGGCAGCATTTTGGAGTCGATTCACGCCATGTCCACGCTCACGTGATTGGCGAGCATGGGGATTCCGAAGTGCTGACGTGGTCGCTGGCAACGATTGCAGGATTACCGCTAGACGAGTACAGCCAAGTCTGTGGAATCGAACTGGGGTCCGATACCAAGCAGCAGATTGACCGACAGGTGCGAGGCGCGGCCTACCAGATCATCGAAGGCAAGGGCGCGACCTATTTTGGCATCGGTAGCGCGCTGGCACGGATTGTGGACGTTTTGCTGCATGACCAGCGCGCGATCATGACGGTCTGTTCCCGGATCAGCGAAGTGGGAGAGTTTGCCGATTTAACGATCTCGATGCCGCATTTGCTCGGTGGCGACGGCGTTCTCAGTGCGATTCCAATGACGCTCGACAACAGCGAACAACTGGCGCTCGACAAAAGTGCGTCGGTGATTCATCAAGCCATCGAATCATTGGGCGGCGTGCTGTAGCGGCGTTCCCGGGGATCGAAATGCGATCGCCTGGGCGCCGGCCGTGCCGAACATCACCGCTTCGATAATCGGATCTTCTATCGGCTCAGTCGCCAGCCATTGGACCATGAAATTAGCGCCTGAACCGCCGCTGGTGTCATGCTGTTCCACCAGAAATTCGATCGTTTCCAATGGGGCCAGTTTGATCACCTGTTCGACATAGGTCTTGGCAAGCTCGCCGGACGTGTTGTAGTAGCGAACCGAATTCAAATAGATCGGCCGCCGGGCGTCGGCGTTGCGAACGCTGAGTGTGGATTCCAACAGAAACGGTCGTCCCCCGTTGTGGTAAACGTGTGAGTAGATCGGAACGTAAACCGTGGCCTGTTGTACGACATCCGCCATGTCAAAATCCGACACCGTGTGCGCGGCCAAATCTGGGGCTTGGTACTCACGCGGCGGATTGACCACCAGGTTGTCTTCGATGGCATCCAGACGCCGGTCCAGATAGTAAGCTGCCGCACCCACAACGACGACGATTCCCAACATCACCAGCAAAAAACCGGCCAAACCTTTGCTGGCGATCCACAAAAACCAATCCGGATAGGTATCGGAAGATTTGTTCATGAGTCTATTTCTACAACCAATCCACGGGTAGGTTTTTGCAGGCTGCCCGAACGTCTGTGCTAGCTAGCTGCAATCGTGTGGTACAACTCGTTCGAATCAGTTGCCTGTTGCAAGCCGGCACGCTTCGATTCCGTCCCCACCAAACGTGCAATGTACGAAAGGTGTCGCAAATGTTCGTCTGGCTGTCCAAGCGGACTGAGCAACATAAAAACAATATCAATCGGACAATCTGTCAGCGGGCAACAAATCGCATTTTCTGGACGGGCAACCACCAGTGTGGCTTGGGTGACTTGATTGGTCCAGGCATGTGGCAGTGCAATTCCGTGCCCCAGCAGACTGGTGTAGTCCTCTTCTCGCTTCCACATCTCCGTCACCAGTCGATCCGGATCGATGTTGGGTAGCTGACGCTGGAGATGAACCAGCATTTCGCGATAAAGCTCTTTCAGGTCGGTTTGACTGCTGAAAAGTACGTTTTTCGGTACCAATGGCAATGCGATCGTGTGCCCACTGTGCTGTGCATCGTAAACCAGCCATTGCTGATCCTCGTCCTGCAACTCTGCTGGGGTTCCCGGAAAAACCCCTTCACCGCGGGCTGTCATCATGACATCGATTGGTCGTGGCGGCTTTCCAAGTCCGGATCGCATCACTCGCAGCGGCGACGCGGTGGTGTTGGGTTGCATCCAGCGGTTCAGCGGAAGTGTGTCCCAGATTCGCTGCCCAACGAATAGGTGTCGGTTTTCCTGTGTCTCGTGTCCCGTTTGCTCCCAACGGTACACACTGCCTTCTAGTATTTCAGACCAACGCTGGCAGAGCATTCGATTCAGGTCCGCATTGGGCGTCAATGCGAGCAAATTCCCACAGCCAAACAGTTCCACGTGACTCTTTGGATTCAACAACATCGCATCCTCACTGATCGCGACCAATCCGGCGCGTTGTGCACTCCGAACTTCCCGAGCGTTGGTGTCGATCAAGACAACCTCCACGCCGTGGTCAGCAAAGAACTGGGCGACCTGACGGCCGATCAAATTGGCGCCCACAATGACCCAGCCAGTTGATACAGGACGCACCACTCCCAAGCGTCTGGCGACCAATCCGGCCGAGAATCCTTGCACAATCACGGTGCCCACGATCACCGAATACGTGAACGTTTCCAAAAAGCCGGCGTTGACGATCCCACGCTGTTTCAACTCCAGCGTAAAGACCGATGCCATCGACGCCGCAACGATTCCTCGCGGAGCAATCCAGCTGAGGAACAGTTTCTCGTTCCGACTAAGTGAACTCGAACGCATCGAAAGAAAAATATTGATCGGTCGGATCAGCAACATGATCCCCGCGACGACGGCAACCAATCGCCAGCCGAAGTCAAAGAAAGGCATCAGATCGAGGTTGGCTGCCAATAAGACAAACAACAGCCCGATCAGGAAATCTTTGAGCTCGACTTTGTAGGTGACAATTTCTCGCAATTGAGGTGTATTGCGGCTTCCTAAAACCAATCCAGCGATCGTCACGCTCAACAACCCGCTCTCGGCGATCACCAAATGCGCGATCGCAAAATTCAGCATTGCCATCGCGACGACAAAGTTGTTGGTGTGTTGTTTGCGAATCAACTCCCGTCGCAGCACAAAGTCCAATAGGAATCCGAATGCGACGCCGATCGCCCCCCCGGTTGCAAATCGCAGCAAGAAATCAGTCAACACCGACTGGTGGGTACCGTCGGTGCTGAGATAAAATTCGTAGCACAGCAGCGCAATGAAGACGCCGATCGGATCGATCAAGACGCCCTCCCAGTGCAAGATGTGTCCCAATTTTTCGCGAACGCGAATGCGATGCAGCAAGGGCCCGATCACGGTCGGCCCGGTCACGATGATCAGGCTCGCGGCGAGCAAACAGAACGCGATCTCAAACCCAAACATCATCCGCAGCAATGCCGCCGAACCCAACCACGTTACGACCACACCGATCGTTAGAACGCTGATGATTTCTTTGCTGGCCGAACGATAGCCCTTCAAATCCAGCGTCAATCCACCCTCGAACAAGATGATCGCGACGGCCAGCGAGATCAGCGTCCCCAGTCCATCACCCAGCGAATCGGGATGCACCAACCCGATCCCTTGTGGTCCTGCCAAAACACCACCGATCAAGAGAACAGCGATCGCAGAGACACGCAGGTAGTATGCCAACGCAAACAAGCAGACTCCCAGCGCAGCGGCGCTGGTGAACGTGACTAAGAGTTCATTGGAGTGCATCAAACGCCCTCAGGCTGTGAGTGTTCTTGGTAGCGTCTTTCGCACCGTGAAAATACATCACTGCGGGTGCCCCAGTGCTGGTGGCGCAGTGCTCTTGTTTCGCTGCGACTATATTCCATTTTGAGCAGGCGCACGTCTAGCAAGAAATTTTCTTGGCATGCCGCTTGGCCTTCCAACCCCCTCAATCGTTCTCTGGGGGCACCTTCGACGCGTTAATTTCTCGCCAGCGGACGCCAAAGCAACCTCACCGCAGGGTTCAGATGGTTTAGAATGGACCGAGTAACACGTGGCGACTGACACCGCTGTGTTACCCCCGCCTCCCTTCCTCCCTGCTTGCCCTCCACCCTGCCATGGCATGCTTTGTCCAGATTGCGGCTGCATTCTTGGTATCAATCTCGATTGCCACGTCCGCCGTGGTGGCCGGGGATGATCTAGCCAAACCCACCGGCACGAACTCCACCGGCACGAGTGCATCCGACGCCCAGCAGATTCGGTTTTTCGAAAACAAAATTCGTCCGCTGCTGGCTGAACATTGTTACGAGTGTCATGGGGCTGACGCTCAGGAATCGGAACTGCGCGTGGATCGTCTGGACTCAATGCTGCAAGGCGGCCTTGCGGGGCCTGCGCTGGTGCCCGGGAAACCGTCCAGCAGTCTGTTGGTGACTGCGGTTGGCTACCGCGACAACACATTGCAAATGCCGCCCGATTACCGACTCTCGCAACAACAGATCAATGATCTACAGACGTGGGTCAGTCAGGGCGCCCACCACCCAGCGAGCGATTCGATTTCGTCGGTCCGATCTTCCAGCGAAGTCGACTACCAGCAAGGTCGCGAGCACTGGTCGTTTCGTCCGGTGCAAACACCACAGCCGCCAACGGTTAATTTCTCTCAGGCAGCGGGCCCGCAGTCGTCGGACTCACCGTTGTCAGCGGCGTTGGTGGCCAACCCAATCGACGCGTTCGTAGCACAGCGATTGGAATCAAAAGGGCTGCAACGATCACCGCCGGCGGAAAAACGGGTGCTTCTACGCCGAGTCACGTTTGATTTGACAGGTTTGCCGCCCACGGCTTCAGAGATCGATGACTTTTTGCAAGATTCCTCCGAAGCCGCTTTTGAAACAGTCGTCGACCGCTTGCTTGCATCATCCGCGTATGGCGAACGTTGGGGACGACATTGGTTGGACGTTGCCCGCTACGCGGATTCGAACGGTTTAGATGAAAATGTCGCCCATGGAAACGCTTGGCGTTATCGCGACTATGTCATCGATGCGTTCAATCAAGACAAACCGTACGATCAATTCATCGTCGAACAACTCGCCGGTGACTTGCTGGATTCGGGTGACGATTTCCAATTGCGCCACCAACGATTGATCGCAACCGGTTTCTTGGTACTCGGCCCCAAGGTCCTCGCCGAGAAAGATGAAACCAAAATGGAAATGGACATCATCGACGAACAGATCGATACCGTCGGTCGCAGCATCCTGGGCTTGACGCTCGGGTGCGCACGTTGTCACACGCACAAATTTGATCCTGTCAGCCACAGCGACTATTACGGGTTGGCCGGGATCTTCAAAAGTACGCAGACCATGGACAGCTATGCCACGGTCGCCAAGTGGCATGAAAATTATGTGGAAACGCCAGCCGAATCGGTTGCATTCGAGCAGCATTCCGCTGCGTTGAAAGCGAAACAACAACAGATCGATCAGCTGGTTGCCGAAGCGACCGAAAAATTATCGTCTGAATTCCGTGACCTCAAACTGGATCAGCGCGAATCCCACTTCGACGATTCCACGAAACAGACGCTCGACCATCAACGCAGCGAACTCAAAGCGCTTCAGGACTCTGTTCCAGAACGACCTTCCGCGATGGGTGTGCAGGAGGGACAGGTGACGGATGTTCCGATTCACTTGCGGGGCAGCCATCTGACGCTCGGTGAACTGGTTCCACGCAGCTTTCCCAAAGTGCTTGTTTCCGCCCAGCCGCCATCGATTGCCAACGACGAAAGTGGACGGTTGCAATTCGCTCGTTGGCTGACAGACGGCAAACATCCGTTGACCGCACGGGTGATGGTCAATCGAATTTGGCACGGTCATTTCGGGCGCGGACTTGTCTCGACCGTCGACAATTTTGGAATTCAAGGAACCCCGCCGACGCACCCGCTGTTGCTCGATTGGTTGGCATCGCGGTTTGTTTCCGACGGCTGGTCCGTGAAAGCCATGCACCGTCTGATTCTGATGTCGCACACCTATCAACAGAACAGTCAGTTCAATGCCGAGGCACACCAACGGGACCCGAACAACCAGCTTTATTGGCGATTCAATCTGCAACGTTTGGATGCCGAGGCCATTCGTGACGGAATCTTGGCAGTCAGCGGGCGGTTGGATCGCACATCAGGCGGCAAAACTCTGGAACTTGAGAATCGATCCTATGTTTTCAATCACACCTCCGAAGACAAGTCGACCTATGCATCAACACGGCGCTCGATTTATGTACCGATCATCCGCAATCATTTGTTCGACATGTTTCGCCTATTCGACTACAACGATGCGAGTGTGTTGACGGGAAATCGGCCGACCAGCACGATCGCGACTCAGGCCTTGTTTTTGATGAACTCTCCCTTCGTCGTCCAGCAATCCGAACAGCTGGCCAAACGGTTACTCGAGCGCCATTCAAATTCTCGTGAACGCCTGGTGGACCTTTTTCAAACGGTTTATGGACGACTGCCGACGCCGCAGGAGGCTCAATTGGCGCAGCAGTTTGTCGAGGATGTTCCGACCAATAACGCAAGTAGCGATGCGTCTGACGCCAATCCCCGCGTTAACGATTCTGTCGATGATCATCTTCTTCGTGCTTGGCAGATGTTGTGCCAAGCACACATCACGTCCAGTGAGTTCCTGTACATTCGATAGGCTTGTGAATGCACCTTTCAAGAAGACAGCTATTGCAGAACTCCAGTCTTGGATTCGGTTCGCTTGCACTGGCATCGCTGCTGTCCGATCCATCCGCCCAGGCTAGCGGACCTGGCCAAAGCAATCCGCCGCCCCATTTTCCAGCACGCGCGAAACGAGTTTTGTTTTTGTTCATGAAAGGCGGGCCATCGCACATGGACACGTTTGACTACAAGCCCCAATTGCAAAAGGACGACGGCAAACCGCTACCCTTTGAAAAGCCTCGTGTGCAATTTGCGCCTACCAGCGACCTGTTGGGGTCACCTTGGAAATTCCAACGGCATGGGGAAAGCGGGATCGCCGTCAGCGAACTGTTTCCAAACGTCGCTCAGTGCGTCGACGATCTGTGCATCTTGAATTCGTTGCACGGATCCAATCCCGCGCATGGTGGTGCTTGTATGAAAATCCATACCGGCAGTGACGTTTTTGTGCGACCGAGTATGGGTGCTTGGGTGTCCTATGGTCTTGGAACCGAAAACCAGAATCTTCCAGCCTTTCTAACGATTTGTCCGACGCTTGCTCATGGGGGCACCAAAAATTGGGGTGCCAGTTTCCTGCCGGCAAACCACGCAGGGGTCCCGTTGGGCAACGCCAGCCAATCGTCGGAACAGGCTCGTGTTCGATACATGCAAAGCGCTTTGTTGGGGCGCCGCCAGCAGCGCGGACTGTTGGATCACCTTCAACAGATGAACACTTCCTTTTTGGACACCACTGGTCCCAATGCGGAACTGGAAGCCAGAATTGAATCGTTTGAATTGGCCTTTCGAATGCAAACCGAAATGCCCGAGGCATTGGAACTCGGTCAAGAAACGCAGCAAACCCAGCGGGCATACGGTCTTGATCAGAAGCCGACCGCAGATTTTGGTAGGCAGTGTTTGATGGCGCGACGTTTTCTTGAACGGGGTGTGCGATTTGTTCAGGTCACACACAGCAATTCCGAAGTCCAATGGGATCAACACGGCAATTTGAAAAAGGGCCACGAACAAAACGCAGCCGAAGTCGACAAGCCAATTGCGGGTCTGTTGCGAGACCTGAAGTCACGCGGATTGTTGGACGAAACGCTGGTGTTGTGGGGAGGAGAATTTGGTCGCACACCGACCTGCCAGGGTGCGGGGCGTAACGGTCGCGACCATAACCCCGAAGGGTTCACGATGTGGATGGCCGGTGCCGGCGTGAAGACGGGAATCCAATATGGAGCGACCGACGAGTACGGTTATTATGCCGTCGAGAACAAAATGCATGTTCATGATTTGCACGCGACACTGTTACACCTGATGGGCATCGATCACACGCGTTTAACCTACCCCTACGCCGGTCGGGATTTTCGCTTGACCGATGTTGCAGGTACCGTCGCCAGCGAGATTCTGGCGTGATCAGCGAGAATTTCTCGACCGTATCTGCGTAGTCTGAATCAGCACCACACTCTATTTCATGTGTTGAAAGAATGCACGGATACTTTGTTCGCCTGCTTGTCGGCCGGCCGCGATCAAGTTTTCCGGGGCGGTAAAGTCGTACCAGGTCCTGTGACCGACGTCGGGTCGCACAAAGATGTCGGCGTACTTGCGAGCGTGCCGACGACACAGTCGTTCCCCGATCTCCTCCATCCGCATCATCACTTCGAACGCTGTGCCAAATGTCTCGGTGCGCTGCAACGTGCCGCCGACATCGACACCAATCGTCAGATCGCTGGCATAAGAACTGGCCGTTGACATCGGCATCGCGTCCAACACGCCAATGTCGCACAACAGCATGTCGCCCCATGGGACCGGAGGAAAGAAACCTGGGATCGCCGCGGACGCCAAAATGGCTGTTCGGAGTGAACCACGCTCCAATACCACTCGATGTCCACTCACTAAATCCGCCGCAACCACGTTCAATGGGATCGCGGTGTCTTGTAAATCGATATCGGGAATCAAACAATCGATTGCCTCGCACAGGATTTCGTTGGACAAGATCGATGGACCACGGATCATCCGACTCAACCGGTGCCCATGACGCATGATCTGTTCCAATCGCCCGTACCACTGCGTGAACCATTCCCCACCGCGCGCGGCCTGTCCGTTGGCCGAACGCCGCGACGAAACTTGTGATGCCGTTCCCATCAGTTGACGGCATTTGTCTGAAAAGACCGGCGAGTACAGCAGTCCGATCGCTTTGGCCTGCACCCGCATGATGTCTGAATCGACGGCACAAAGTCCGCCCATCAAACTGCCGATGCTGACACCCACGATTCGCTCGGTTCGAACTCCCGACCCGCCGATCGCCTCCATGACGCCTAAATGCGCCAAACCTCTTGCACCGCCACCGCCCAACGCCACGACGGCGCTGCGTTGGTTTGATTGCTTCGACGGAGCGACCGCCGCAGTGACACAACCAACCGTTGGGGTATGTGTTGACGCGGTTGTTTCCATTTTCTTTTCACCCGTTCGCGTTCTATTTGTAAGGCTGCAAAATCGCACCTGGCGACAGCCCGTTCAATTCGTTCCAACCATGCTCGGCAATTTGCTGACCCAACTCGGTGACTTGGCGGAAATCCGCGTCACTGGGCTGATCACCCACGATCCGCCGCTTCAATTCGCGGCAAACGGTATCAGCGGCAGCGCGTGTGATCGGATCGTTTTGGTGACCCGCATAAAGCGCCGTGACCAACATCGTGACTGCGTTCTGAATTTGCAGCGACAGAGCTGACATCCGACATTGACGGTCGGCCAGTTTCAGTTGGTACGTCCGCATGGTACCGCTGATACGGAATCCGCTTGCCGACAAATATTGTTGTGCAAACTCCACGTGTTGATTCAGCTGATCCGTCGCCGAGCGCGCCACCCGAGACGTGGTCGTCCAATGGGAACCGACCAGCATTCGTTTGCCGTACCATTTGGCATAGTCAGTCATCGGTCCCCGCAGCGCCCACAGGTGCGCGGGATTTGCCAAATTCGGGTGTTTGATCCCCTGTTGATGCAGCGTGCGGCCGATCGGTTCAAAAAATTGTTTGCCGTGTTGCTTGACCAACGATTTGAAAAACGCCATGCCCAGCATCTCGCCTTCGCCTTCATAGATGCAGGGCGCTAAAAAGTCATGCACGTTGTCGCCAAATAAATGGCCAGCCAAAAACGATCGGCCGCCGTGGGTTTTCATGAACAACTCGATCGCCGCTTCCTTCTGCGATTCGCTACCGAAAATTTTGGCAATGATGCATTCCATCTCGCCGCGATAGCCTTGGTCCAGCAAGCTGGCGCACCAATGTGTCAGCGCGTCACAGCCGACGATCAGCCCGGCGAGATGCCCGATTCGCCGCCGAACCAATTCGCGATGTTCGATCGGTTGTCCATAGGTCTCTCGATAAGCGGCCCAGGGCAGCATTTCCGATAACATCATCCGCATCGCTCCAGCCGCATTGGCGCACAGTGACACGCGGCCAAGGTTCAACCCATGGTAAGCAATCGTCAGCCCGTCACCCCGCGGAGGAATCAATCGGTTGGCCGCCGGCACGCGAAAGTTTTTGAAAACCAACCCGTGGTTATGAGCCCGTGCCAGTGCGTAGATTTTATAGCGATTGATTTGAAAGGATTCGGTTTCCTGTTCTGGCAGCTCGACAATCAGCACGCTTGGTACGTCATCGATCTTGCAAACCAACCCGATCGTCCGCCCAAACGTAGCATTGGTAATGAACAGTTTTTCGCCGTTGACGACGTATTCGTCTCCGTCCAGCACCGCTGTCGTTTTGAGCGCCGTCAAATCGCTGCCGGCACCGGGTTCCGTCAACGCAAATGCGGACAATCGACTGCCGTCAGCCAAACCCGGTAAAAAGCGTTGCTTCTGGTCTTCGCTACCAAAGGCACGAACCGGATCCACTGCGCCGATGCAACCGTGCACAGACGCCAGTCCCGCGACCGTCGGATCCAACGTTGCCATCTGCGTGATCATCCGGGCAAAATCACGCATCGTTGCGCCGCTGCCGCCATAGCGTTCGGCGACCAACAGCCCCCAATAGCCGGCATCACCCAAGTCGCGCAGCACTTCGTCGCTGATCTTTGATTGGTCATTCAGCAGCGTGCCTGCATCGCGATGGGTGCGAACGATGTCCAACGAGCGATCGATCACGCCGACCACTTTCTCACTTGGTAGCGAGGGTTGAGGCGAGAACAGCTCGGTCGGAACACGGCTGTCCCAAACCGCGACATGGACCGGGCTGTTGACCGTTTGGTGTTGCTGGGCGAACAGATCCTCGACCTGGTCGTCCGCCGTGTCGATGACGCCCGTTCGTGCGGCTTCATCAGCCGATGCCCCACCCAATCGCAACGCGATCTCGGCAAATGACTCAACCGGTTTTTCAGGGCTTTGATCGATTTCAATACTCATTGCATCGCTCCTTTATAGAAACCACTGTCCGTCTTCGAGACCGCCAGGTCTTGCAGCTCTTTGGGCGGAGCAAATCGCTCGCCATAGCTCTTGTGCAATCGATTTAGATTCTCCAACACCGTCTCGGCGCCGATCGCATCGACGACACTTAGCGGGCCGCCGCGGTGGGGCGCAAATCCGGTCCCCAAAACCATTCCCAAATCAATCGCCCAGGGATGATCGACCACCGATTCTTCGTCACAGCGAATCGCTTCGGCCAACATCGGATAAATCAATCGTCGCTGAATATCAGTCATGCCATCGGCCAGGAATTCGCCGCCAGCGGGGACGTGTTTCAGATGCCCCACAATTTCCAACGTCGCTCGAGGTGTCTTTCGTCGACCGCTGTAGTCGTAGAAACCCAGCTTCGATTTAGTACCGGTCTGTTTTTGCAACACCATCGGCTTGAGCGTCTCAATCACTTCGTCGACCCCGGTCAGAACCGACCGCATGGTTTCCGCGACGTGCAAAGCAACGTCCAAACCGACATGATCCAGCAGTTCCAACGGCCCCATCGGCATGCCATAGCGACGGACTTCGCGGTCAATCTCGGCGACGTTGAACCCCTCACGCAACATGATCACGGCCTCGCCCAGGTAGGGGAACAGAATCCGGTTGACCAAAAATCCTGGTGAATCCGATGTGACGATCGGTGTCTTTCCTAAAGCTTTGACGAACGACACCAGTTTGGCGATCGTCGTTTCGCTGCTCTGTTCTCCGCGGACGACTTCCACCAACTCCATCCGATAGACAGGATTAAAAAAGTGCAGCCCGGCAAAATTTTCTGGCCGTTCAAGTGCGGTGGCCATTCGGCTGACCGACAATGAGGATGTATTGGTTGCCAAAATTGCGGTGTGACTGATCGTTCGCTCGGTCTCACTCAACACTTGTTTCTTGACATCCATTCGCTCCACGACTGCTTCGACAACGCAATCTGAACTGGCCAGCGAGGCGTTTTCGTCGCTAACCGAAATCAAGTTTCGCAGCTCACCCCGTCGGACTTCGTTCCATCCCTTTCGTGTCCCGTATTGGTGGACCATCTCGTCGATTCGGTCGCGTCCGGCTTGAGCTGCGCCGGCATCAATTTCTTTTAGAAACACCCGGTAACCACGTGTCGCTGCGACTTGACCGATACCTGCCCCCATCGCCCCCGCGCCGATCACACCCAGCTTGCGGATCGGATCCTGGTGAATGACGTCGGTCACGCCACTGGACCAAGTCGTCAGGTCTCTGGCACGTTGCCGGGAAAAGAACAGACGCAGTAAGTGACGGCAAGTCGGTGTGTTGATCAGTCGACTGAACTGTCTTCGTTCGGTTTCGTAACCATCCACGTCGCTGCGAAAGCCGTCTTGGACCGCGTCGATCGCGGATTCGAGTGCCGGATAGTGAACCGCTTTTTTGATGATCTGCTTACGAGCCATCGAGAAGATCAATGCCCGCAGCGGCAGCGTCGATTCCAACCACCGCATCCATCGGCCTCCACCAGCTCGCGACAGTGACCCGGTGCTAGCCAATTGGTGGATCAACTCGCGAACTTCGTCATTCCAATGCTCTGGTGCGATCGCGCGGTCGATCAAGCCCACCTTTAGTGCCGCGCGCGCCGACAGGTGCTTGCCCGTTAGGATCATGTCCAACGCATTGCGGATGCCAACCGTTTTCGGCAATCGCTGAGTGCCTCCCCAGCCTGGGATCACGCCCAGTTTGATTTCCGGCAATCCGGTCTGTGTGCTGCTATTGTTGCGGGCAACGCGGTAGTCACAGGCCAGCGAGAGTTCCAGTCCGCCGCCCAAACAGGGACCATGGATCAACACCAACGTCAGCATCGGCAACTGCTCGATTCGGGCGAACAGACGTTGACCTTGCAGTAGTAACTGCTCCGCTTGCTGATCAGACTGGATGTCACCGATCGATTCGACGTCGGCGCCTGCGAGGAACCCACTTTCTTTGCCACTTTGAAACACGACCACCGTCGCGTCGCGTCGATGTTCCAATTCGGTCACGATCTGATCCAGTTCGGTCATCACCGAATGATCCAGCACATTCATCGGTCGGCCGGGAACGTCCAGCACCACGCGAATCACGCCATTGTCGTCGCATTCAAAAGTAAAGTTCTTGTAGTTTTGCGCGTTCATCGTTTCATTCCTCCAGGTCGGTTTCCACCACCATTGCAACGCCTTGTCCACCGCCGACACACAACGTCGCCAGCCCACGGCGCTTGCCGCTCTGGCGCAGTCCGCGCAGCAGTGTCAAAATCAGTCGGGTCCCCGTTGTGCCCACCGGATGTCCCAGTGCGATCGCCCCGCCGTGTTCGTTCATTCGCTGGCGAGAAAATTCTCCCAGCGGACGATCGCGGTCCAACTCCTTCTTGGCGAAGCTGGCTGATTCGGCCGCCCGCTCGCAGGCGATCACTTGGGCCGCAAAAGCCTCGTTGAGTTCGATCAAGTCAAAATCGTTCATCGACAGTCCTGTCTGACGTAGCAGTTTCGCGGTCGCATAGACCGGTCCCAGCCCCATCCGATGCGGATCACAACCCGCGATCGCATAGGCGGTGACGTATCCCAACGGTCGATCAAACCGTTTGGCCGTTTCCAAATCGCTTAACACCAATGCCGCCGCGCCGTCGGTCAGCGGGCAACTGTTACCGGCCGTGACCGTGCCGTCGCGGGCAAACAGAGGACGCAAACGAGCGAGTTGTTCCAGCGACTGGTTGCTACGCGGGCCGTTGTCTTTTTCGATCGTGAGATCACCTGGCAAACCGACGGCGGCAATTTCGCCGGACAGGAAACAGCTTTCCCGCGCCGCTGCGGCACGCTGATGACTGTGCAATGCATAGGCATCCTGTTCCTCTCGCGAGATTCCGAATTCCTTCACAAGCACCTCAGCGGTTTCGCCCATGTTCAAACCCGATACCGGATCGGTCAGTCCCAACTGGACTCCAATGACGGGTTTGAAATGGCGAGGACGGAACGATGCGATTGTGCGGATCTTTTCCCACATCGTCTTGCTACGCGCCAGCCGCATCCAAATCGCTGCGGCCTCGGGGCGGTAGAGAAAAGGGATTTGTGACATCGATTCGGTACCACCGCAGACCGTGATTGCGGCGCGTCCCATTGCAATCGCGTTCCAACCCGCCAGGATCGATTCCATCCCGGACGCACAATTGCGATTGACGGTGTGTGCGATTCGATCCTCGGGAACTCCGGACGACAATGCGATCACTCGGGCGATATTGGCGGCATCCGGTGGGCCGGCGACATTGCCCATCACCACCTCGTCAATCTGTTCGATATTGAACGTGCCACATTGGGCACTCACGTCCCCGACAGCGGCTAGCACAGCATCGGTGCCCAGTTTCACTGCGCTCACGGATGACAAATCGGTGTATGCTTTGGAAAACGGTGTGCGTTTCCCAGCAATCACTGCGATGGGGGGACGGTCTTTCATAGCGAACTCCTGATTCAATTTTTCCAGTGGTGCGTCAAAGCAATCCGTGTCGTAGTTGGGCGTGCCAGCTACGTGAAACACCGCCAGTTAAGGTTTCAACGTCTCCTGCTGGTTTGGTTCTCTCAATTCTCTGCGGATCACTTTGCCCAAAAAGTTGCGAGGCAGATCCGTCGTGCAATGGGTGTAGACACGTGGCCGTTTGTAGGCCGACAGATGGTCGCGGCAATAGGCGTCAATCGCTTCGGTGTCTGGCGGTGTGCCGTCGACCGTGACGATAAACGCATGAACCATTTCGCCACGCTCTGGGTCGGGCGTCGCGATCACCGCTGCGTCTTTGACCCCATCGGCCTGACGCAACACCGCTTCGACTTCGCTGGGATAGACATTAAATCCCGATGTAATAATCAAGTCTTTCTTGCGACCGACGATGCTGTAGTACCCATCGGGATGTCGAACCGCCAAATCACCCGTGTACAACCAACCGTCGCGAATCGTCATTCGCGTCGCTTTGGGGTCGCCCCAATAGCCGAGCATCACCTGAGGACCACGCACACAAAGCTCACCGACCTCTCCTGCGGCGACCTCGCCAGCCACCGATGCAGGGTCGGCTTGGGAATCGACAATTCGACACTCCGTTTCTGGCAACGGTAAACCGATGCAGCCGTATTTGGGTGCCGCAAACAGATCGCCGACGTGTGTTACCGGTGATGCTTCGCTTAACCCAAACCCTTCGACCACCAATGGGCAATGCTTCTCGCTGCGACAATGTTCGGTGAACTCCACGGCAACGGATTCTTCCAGTGCAGCGCCGCCGGAGATCACCCACCGCAGCGAATCCAGTTTTTTGCTGGGGTACTTTCTTAAACGCGCGTTCATTGCGACCAGCATCGCCGGCACCGCATGGAACACACTCGGTTGATGCGCTTCAATCAACTGAATCACTTGCGCGGTATTGAACCGATGGTGCAATACCAGTGTGGCCGCCATCGCGGTACCGCCCATCACCGTTGCCGACATGCCGTAGCTGTGAAAGAACGGAAGCACAGCCAACACCTTTTCCGTGGCGAACGAGCGACGGGTCCACACGTATTGCTGCCATGCATTGGCGACCATGTTTTGATGGCTTAGCGTGACCGCTTTGGGGCTTCCCGTGGTGCCGCCGGTTGGCAAGATGTAAGCCGGATCGGCTACCGGATCGATGGAGATCGGTTGCCAGGCTTGGTCGATCTTGCCTAGTTCCTCCCAAAACCAACCAACTTGCTTGCCGCCGTCAGCGGGCCGTTGACGCAGCCACTGGTATCCGCGTTTGATTAGATACCCCAACTGTTCGTGTGCCGGCAGATGCTTGCGTATCGAAACCAACAGCGTTGTCGATTGTGCCGGGGTAGCCGGCGTTCCAGACAGCAAACTGGATAGCAAGTCCAAACAGATCACATGTCGACACTTGGTTTTTGCCAGCAGCGCGGCAACTTCCTCAGCAACCATCAGGGGGCTGATCGCCAAGACGATGCCGCCGGCGCGCCAGATCGCGTTGGCTGCGATGATGTACTCGGGAACATTGGGCAATAGCAATCCGACGCGGTCTCCCGGTCGGACGCCCAATCGTTGTAGCATTGCGGCGCAGCGGATCGAATCCGCGTTCAGGTCGCGATAGCTCCAACTCTCACTGCCGTAAACGACCGCGGTATGATCCGGTACTTGTCGCGCGGCATGTTGTAGCAATCCAAATGCCGGGCAGTCGTGATAGCTGGCCAATCCAATCGGACTGTGCTGCAAACGCTTGCGTTGGACCGGTCTGGACGTCTGCCGGGTAGCGCCAGGATCGTCCGTTTTCAGGGACTGAAAATGGCTGTGGCCGCTTTCTTCGGTTGGCTTGACCATCGATGGTTCTCCTGTCGAAGCGGCCCGAAGAAAGACACTGAATCGCTCGCTCAATCCGGGCGAGACCGCTGTTGCGGCGCCAAATTCAGTGCCCTGTATGGGATATGCATCATCACGCGTTAATAAAAACGCGGCGGGGCGATCTTTGACCCCTTTCCTTGCGTGCAGATCGGGGCAACAGCAACCGAGCCGTAATTGCTGCCCTGTGCATGCAGTGAATACTAGGGCGACAATGCGATAAAGACAAGTAAAAACTCTTTATTTGGCAATAGCGTCGCGCAAGCCATCCTTGAGGCCGTTTCAGCCTTCCCCCCGAGCGATTGGATGCAAGTTGCGGGCGGAAGCGGTCCGAAAAAGAAGGATGAACCACGTTTGCAATTCTCAGCTCGCTGAATGCGAACGTCTTCCTGGCCCCGCCCCGAGTGAAGATCCACGATGAAGCGTGACATGATATTAGTCCGCAAGGTGCTCGATTTTGTCGAAGCCAACGGAGCTCGCCTGTTTAAAGGTTCGATACGAATCGAAGGCTATGAGCGAGAAGTGATTAACTTGCATCTCTATTTGTTAGCCGACGCCGGGTTCATCGAACTAGGGCAAGACACGTTGGCCGACAAAGGCCCATTGGTGCTAACCTGGAAAGGCTGCGACTATCTCGACGACCTCCGCAGCCAAGCCCCCTAGCAACAGTGTGAATGCCAGGGGACAGAGCCCATTGAGGAGTGTGAATGCCAGGGGACAGAGCCCATTGAGGAGCCGCTGCTGTTCCCCGCTCGGCGAGTCATCGACGGCAGACACGATTCCCAACACGTTTTCACCTGATCTAACGCGTGATCGTCCCATTGATTTGGGCAATTCTCTTCCTTGGCGCGTACCGGTACCCTAGTGAACTCGGTTTGGTGGGCTGAGTCGTCGGGCGACAGAACGATGCAGCTTTCTATGCCGCTGACGTCAGCAACTCGCGGGCGCTGGGCCGGACTCGGAAGCGACGCCCGGTGCGATAACTTCGCTCGGCGTCGATGCGATCACAGCGACCAGCCAGATGACAGAACATCTCTTCGAAACTGGCGACCAGCGCTAGCCACGCCGGTTTCTGTAGTCCTAACCGCTTCAACACCGGTGGTGCGTCCGCCGGAGTCGATCCGGATTTGCCGGGGCAGAACTGACGTGCTGTCCAATCGAGTAGTTCGAAGTAGGCCTCGGTACTGATCGACAAGAAACCTTTGTCGCTACAGCGAAATGCCGTTTGGCTTGCCACCGGACCGGTTGGATCATTGGCTTCGTCAATTGTGAGCTGTGCAAGGAATCTGTCCCGCCGTTGCTCAGGAGTGAGGGTCGGAAGCGCTGAGTCGGATTGGGAAACTGTTGAATTGGTTTCAACGCTTGTGTCCTGCAACGCTGCCGCGAGTTGCTGACGCGTTTCGATGCGACGTTGCACCGAGGTGTGATCGCTGGCTTCGATGGTTTCTGCTAATCCGGCGCGAATCGGATTCAAATCCACATAGGCGGCGCAGGCCATCAGAGATTCTTCATCAATGATTCGGATCGCACGAAAACGGTCCTGCCAAAATCTCCCCATCTCCTCTTCTTCGCGGTTCGCCCGCTGTGCGATGCGTTGATTCAGCAACCGCATCCACCAAGAGATGTTGCTCAGCCGCTGCCGGGCCTCTGCCAATTTCACCGGGCAGTTGCGAATCGAATTCAATTCGGGTTCGGTCGGTACAGCGGGCTTGCCATCGATCTTGCGCAGGGGACAGATCAATAGCCAGCGGCGTGCGACTTCGCTGTCATCCCAGCTGGCGACAACATCCGGCCGCGAACGGAGGATCAGGTGGTAGTGGTTCGACAGGATCGCATAGCACAGTAGATCGATGCCGAAGCAGGCCGCGAAATGCTCGAGCAATTCTTCGATCCAGACCTTGC
>NZ_JAMYFE010000028.1 GCF_024129865.1 Stieleria tagensis
TCGATTTAGCGGTATTGGGCGCTAGCCTGCGGTTCCCGGCCACCGTCAAACGTATTCTGCTCGCTGGTTCATCCTTCGATGAATCACTCTTCGATGGAATCGAGTTGATGCGAATCCACTTTCCTGAAGGAACGACCGTCAACTGCTATGCCATCGACCACCGCAGTGATGACGATGCACTTGGTAAACGCATCCGCGCAGCCACACTTACTTCACCCTCCCGCGAAGTGGGAGGGTCGGACGCTGTAGCGGCCGGGGAGGGCTCAACGCCGGAGAGTTCAACCACGAAGGACACGAAGAGCACGAAGGAAGGGGGATAACTGGGGACAGAGCTCACCGGGGCGTTGTTGTCGCTCTCCACTTGGGGAGTCATGCTAGGCACGGGGGGATAACTGGGGACAGAGCTCACCGAGGCGTTGTTGTCGCTCTCCACTTGGGGAGTCATGCTAGGCACGCGATTCCTGCAAGTTTTCACCTGATCTAGCGCGAGATGGTCCAACAGATTCGGGCATTTCTCACCCTCGGCGCGTACCGGTACCCCAGGTTAGCTCGGCTCTGTCGGTTTATTCTGCTGTTGGTCGAACAAAAAAAGGAGTTGGGGGGTTTAAATTGGCCGTGTGTTGGTTCCATCGCCTTGACATCGTCAATGTCGATCTGTTTGCCGCGTCCTCCACGAATCCAATTCGCCGGTGCAAACTCTTGGATTGCTGCTCGTGCCGATCGCTGAAGACTCGAATGTAGACTGAGATCGTGATTTCCCCGGGTCTGACAACCAAAGACAAAGTCTGACCCCGCGGTGGTTGCCGCGGGGTCAGCCACAGGCTCTCGAACCATACGGTGTCGGCGCCGAGTAGGAACGGGGTTCGCCCGATCGATTGCTTGCGTTGCTGCGGGGGATTTATCCGACCGGATTCGATTCAGGCGACGTGCTGCTTGGTCGGATGAATCCTCCACACCAGCGCTGGGTCGTTTTGTCGGTTGCTCGTTGGATCGCAAGCGGGGTCAGGACTTCACATTCTTGGAGAGGATGGACGCCCCCGTTTCCATGGATGGTGGAGATGGCCTTAGAATCGGGCGTTGACGCACCATTTGCCCGCTTTCACGCTGACCGGAACTTTGATCATGTTGCGATGCTGCTGGATTTTTTTGAGGCTCGCATTTGTTGTCGCTGCTGTTGCAGCGGCGGCCGATTCAGCACCGCCGCAAACGTTGCAGCGATCACCTGACCAAACGCGTCCGGGACTGAACTATTGGATTTCTGTCCCGGATGTCGATCAGGCGGAATCGGAGCAGCGTCCGGCGCTGCTGTTGTTTTTGCATGGCGGTGGCGAAGGTGGCGGCACGGCGGATTTGGTGAAGAAACATGGACCACCGCGCTTGATTGACCAGGGCAAGCGATTTCCGTGTCTAGTGATTTCGCCACAAAACCCGTCAAAGAGCCAACATTGGGACGACCAGCAGTTGATCGAATTGGTCGATCATGTCTGTGCGAAGTTCAATGTTGATCCGACCCGCGTCTATCTGACGGGGATGAGTCGCGGCTGCTACGGCGGCTGGCGATTGCTGGTCCAACACCCGAATCGTTTCGCAGCCTTTGTGGGGGTTTGTGGTGGTGGATTGGCTCCCTATGTCAAACGAGTCGCCGACGTACCAATCCGGCTGTATCACGGCGACCAGGACCGATCGATTCCCCTGGAAGAATCGCAGCGAATGTGCGCGGCGCATCGCGCCGCCGGTGGCGATTGCCAATTGACGATCTATCCCGGCGTGGGACACGACGCTTGGGAACAGGCCTATGCCGACGACCAGATGTATCAGTGGCTGTTTGCGCAGCGTCGACGTTAAGGCGACTGTTCCCGAAGCGATCACTCAAACTGCCAGTGCCCAGTCTCCCGTGAGTCAACCGACCCGTTGCTTGAACGTGGCGCTGTCGATGACTTCGCTGATAAACATTTGCTGGGCGACCAAAATTGAACGCTGAAGTTCCTCCGCCGTGACTTTTCCGGCTTCGTTTTCGACCGCCAAGGTTCCTGTCGCATCACGCAAGAATTCCACTTTGTAGCCACGATGAAAGGCTTGGCGAGCCGTTGTGTCACAGCAGATCTGTGTCATGTAGCCGGCGATGCAGACCGTGTCCGCCTGTTGCTCGGTCAACCAGTCTTGTAGTCCGGTATCGGTGAACGATCCGGGCCACTGTTTGTCGATCAGGATATCGCGTGGCCGGTCTTGAACCTGCGGATGCAACTGCCACATGTCCGAATCTTTACGAAAGATCGGCGATTCAGGATCCGCTTGATGATGACGAATCACAGCCGTCGGCAATTGCTTTTCCGCGGCATAGTCCATCACATCAAGAATGTTTTCCAGATGCCCGGTCGGATACGAGATCGGCAGGGCACCGTCAAAATATTCTCGCTGGACATCGATCACCAACAGCGCTCGCGACATAGATTCACTCCGATTCAGGGCAGAAGAAAAAGCAGAAACATCAAGTCTAACCGATCACGCCACGCTTGAAGTTGGGAGTGGATCAAAGGTGAAACGTGTGAGTTCTGAGTTTGCAATAGCCGGGACTTCATGCATTCGATTGGAAGGTCCGCCAACGCGAGCAATTCAATTCTCGGGCACACTGGTTTGGGCATCGGCTATCGCACTGTCCGATCGCCCGAACCGTTCGAATTGGACCGCAATCGCTTCCTCGCCAAGTTCCCCAGCGACTTCCAGTCGACTGAGATTTGCCATCTTACCTCGCGGCTGCCAATTTCCATTTGCTGCCGGGAGGTCAGTGATGGCAACATCAGCGTTCACGGCGTTAATTGCACGATTGGATTGTTGGCCGGGGTTGCCTGACCGATACGCCGGATCAGACAACCAACTCGAAACATCAGCAAACCCCATATCAATAACAGACGGCGGCTTCTCCGTTCTTTGACGTCCGTCAGACGTTTCTGACTCCGCCGACGAACATTCCTTGCCAAGCCGCAATCGCAGCGATCGAAAGTTCAGTTTGAATCGAGACACTGCCGCTTCGTCATCAAGCAAACTCAAATCAAAATCTCGCCAGAACAGCCCATCTACCTCGTCAGAATCTTCAGCCAAAAGCGGGACTTCTTCCGCCGATTGAGATTCTTGTTGGGTTTCACCGACTGCTGGAACCGCAGGTTCAACGTCACTCGGATCACGCATGAATTCGAGTTTCGCTATCGAGCGGGATTCAGTGACCTGGCGAACTGCGATCCAACGACCTGTCGTTTCCAAGTACGCATGATCGTGAAACCAAACGGGAAGCCAGGTTGCCGGCTGAAACAAAAAAGGTGAGTGTCGATGACTGAAAAACATTTGACCGCCGGAAAACGCCTCGTCCACAACGGGCAATGGCAAATCTGGGTTGGGAAAATCGATGACAAATTGCAATGGCGCGATTGCGATTCTCGACGCGGGGAGCGGATTATCATGACCAACGATCAGAATCGATTCACCGTCACTGGTTAAGTTCGCAGCAATCTTTGCGTCCCCGGTTCCCACCGCCTGAAACGGAATCGATGCGATCCGCATCCGGCCGTCAACAAAATCGCTGGGGTCGGCCAGTGATGAGACAACGTTGGTGCCACCGACATTCAAAAGCCGACCGTTATCAACTGTTATAACGCCAATATTCCCAGACAATTTTTCGTGCAATTGAACCTGGTCTACGATTGGCGCGACGACCGCTGGATCAAATTGCAAATCAAATTTGGCTTGAAAGAGTCCACGTCTATCAAACTGGAATTGGCCGGTTTCAAGATCCGTAAACGAATCCATCACAAACAGATCGATCATGAATTGGTCGCCGGCAGCGCCAACGCGTCCGCGTGATTCCAATTGAACTTCGACCGATGGTGTGCCCCTTGCCGTTGCTGGCGGCGATAAATCGACCGTGCCACCGAGTGAATTAAAAAGTTCGGATTTCTTGGCAATGAAGTCCTCCAAAAATCCTGATATCGTTTGCACATCAGTGCTGGTCCATCCATCCGATGGGGCCGCCTCGGTTTTCAGCATTTCAACCATGGCCCTTAGACGGTCGATTTCGCTCGCGAATCCGCCATCAAGTGTAAGACGCAATTCGAGTTGTTCGATCTTGAGCGTGCGTTTCATTACAGTTGCTCCACCCTTTTTAAGTCGGCAAGCGTCTGTTTCAGCAGTTGTTGACTGGTCACCTTCATTGGATCAGTCATCTGCGAGGAACGTTCTGCCAAAGATTTTTGCAAATCGAGGGAGCGGTGAAAGTAATTGCCGGCCTTCTCATTCGAATCGGTGAATGCGTGGGCACGCCCCAAATTGTGCAATACACCAGCGAGGCTGACAGTGTGATGCTCCGCTGTCGGATCTGTTTGTTGCAAACAGACGAGCGTCTGCTCGGCTCGTTCGAACTCTTCAATCGCCTCGAGCACGAATCCATTTTCGATCAGGACTCGTCCAAGGTCGTTTTGAATCGTAGCGACTTGCGTCAAAAAAGTTCTGTCGTGACTTTGAGAATCACGAATGGATAACAACAATTCCGTCGCACATTTCAGATCAGCCGCCGCCCCCGACAAATCATGACTTCGAAGTGCAGCACGATTCGCCCGTGCCGTCGCCAGCATGCGTATGATTTCCGGTGTGCGGGGCTGTGATTGCAAGAGGGCGATGGCACGTTCAGCAACCGAGAGAGACTGTGTCGATTGCTTTGTCTGAAGTACATACGACAATTGGCTGAGCAACATCGCGCGCACAAGCCCTTGCTCCTGCCCGGCTTGCTGCTGGATCTCGGCCAGACCTTTTTCAATCAAAACGATCGATTGAGTGTATTCTCTCGATTCGATCCTCAGCATCGCGTAGTTGCCGTAGGTTCGCGCCAAATCGACGCCCGCCAAACTGCTGTCGAGCACTCGTTCGTACAATTCGATCGCCTTGTTTTTCTCTCCCAATTCTGCTCTCAAGACGGCCAAGTTGTTCCACGTAAGAGCACGCGTGGTGCGTCCCAGTTCCGACAGACCAGTCGCCTTGGCGAATAATTGAGCAGCCGATTCATAGTTCTCGATCGCATCCTGCTTGGCACCGATTTCATCAATGATCTGTGCCGCCTTGAAGTAAGTGATCGCAATTTGTTCGCTAAACTGCTCGCCGCCTTGGATGCGGCGGGCGTAATCTTCGTAGTACAAGAGAGTCTGCTTCAACAGTTCGCGACGAACCGGTTCAGCGCCCTCAACATCACGCAGCTTCTCTGCAGCCAGCAATCCAAATCGGTCAAGTATTTCCTCGGTCCGTTGTAGATTCGATTGTGAACTGGCCAGCGCCTGGCGGGTTCGACCGTTGGCGATGGCTAGCTGTGCCAGAACAACCCAGGACGCTGCAACAATCAACACGATCGAAGCAGCGACCGCCAGTACAATCCGTCGATGTCGGCGCATCCACTTTGATAGACGCGTTGCCACAGAGGGACGCGTTGCCAAGATCGGCTCGCGATTTTGATAGCGCCGCATGTCATCCGCGAATTCGCGGGCGGATTGATAGCGTTGAGAAAGCTCATGCGCGGTCGCTTTTGCCACGATCAGATCAAGGTCGCGATCAATCCCTGGATTGTACGCACGTGGACTAAATGAATCGGAGTGTTCGCGAGCGTTTTGCACCTGACCGATTGTTTCGCCTGCGATGGCACGACGCCCGGTCAATAGCTCAAAAAGAGTTAATCCCAATGCATAGACATCGGCTCGAGCATCAACGGGAACGCCGCTCGCCTGTTCGGGGCTCATGTAAGCCATCGTGCCGACTCTGTCACCGGTTTGCGTCAGTGCCACGGCATTGCCGGGAGCCAGGCGAGCCAAACCAAAGTCCGTCACCCACAGATGGTTGCTGCGATCAACCATCAGATTGGATGGTTTAATATCGCGATGAATGATGCCACAGTCATGCGCTTCGGCAATCGCATCGGCTGCTGCAATTGCCCATCCCACCGCGGTCCCCGAATCGATAGCACCGGTTTCGAGAACGCGATCGATCGAAAGCCCGTCGATCAACTTCATGCTTAAAAAACAGGTCTCTCCGCAGGTTGCATCACCCCCAATGCAATAGATTGGAACGATGTTTGGGTGATCGAGCCGCGCCGCAGCTTGAGCTTCAATGATAAATCGAGCGTGTGCGTTGGTCTCTCGATCAATCGCGGCGGGAAAGACTTTGAGCGCGACCTTGCGTTGAAGTTTTTCTTCAACCGCTTCAAAAACCACGCCGGCGCCGCCATGTCCCAATCGCCGAATGATCGAGTATCCATCGATCAGCGGGCTAGAACGGCAGTCATGCCCCGCCAACAGTGACAACGCATCGATTTGACTCGCATCATCGCAGAGTTCAGTTGCCAAAGACGGATGTTGCTGACATGCCAATTCGATCCAGCGTTGACGGTCAAAACAGGGATCGGTCTCAATCGATTCGAGATACTGTTCGAGCAACGCAAGCAGACGCTCATCGTTGCCACGATCGCTTGGTCGATTCGCGGTTTGACTGACAGTCATCAGGAAGACTCCCGCAGCAGTGTTTTCAATCTCTGGATGGCTCGCAACCACATCATTCGTACCGCACCACTACTCCGCTGCATTTGCTTGCCGATCTGGTCAAACGACAACCCATCAAAATGCCGCATCACAATCACTCGTTGGTAGTCGTCTGACAGTTTGGCGATCGCATCTGCCACCAACACGGCGCGTTCTTGATCCGACACGATCGTCCCGGGAGACCGTTGCAAATGATCACGAGCCATCGTTTCCAGACAGGCACTGCTGCGACTCAACCCATCATTGATCGTTTCGATGGACACTTCACGGCGCACGTCTCGCCGTGCGGCACCAAGATGCCGCTCGTGTGCATCGGCGATGCGGCTCACCATGATCGCACGAATCCACGCTACAAATTCGCTGGTCGACGCGCCGCGAAATTGTTCGAACGCTTCAATGGCGTGCAAGAAGGTTTCTTGAATGACATCCGAGACCGTGACCCGCGTCTGGATTTGCAGTGACAAACCGTTGTGAGCAAGCAGTCGCAAATAGTGTTGATAGCACGCAAACAGATCCCCGATCGCGCCGGCGTTCCCCGCGCGGGCAAGTTGAAGCAGTCTGGTGCGGCGCTCGGAGTGGAAAGATGCCATCGACTGGAAGAAACCCTGGAGAGGTGAAATCTGTGGCATTCTAGCCAATGCTGACACCGTTAAAAGTCGTTTTGCGCAGATCATCTTCGCGCCCGATTCGAGCCCGTTTTGTCACGGACAAAACGCGAAAACAGATTTTTTTTCTGAAGGCTAAAAAGCAACGTTTTCGTAGGTGACATTGAATCGCTAAATCCTTCTTTCTTTCTAACGGGACAGCGCCGGCTAGTTTCATCCTCCATTCGTTCACTATCTATCGCTGTCCATCAAGGCAAATCTACTCCATCCCATATCCACGATTGACCGCATGCGATTTCCAGCACGACACAACAAGCAGCGCTACACCCGCAAACATCGCAAACCCCGTCTCGAGCGACTTGCAGATCGAGCCCTGTTGGCCGTTTTAGGTGTCAGCCCAGAACCTGGCGATGTCCCAGCCGTCTTGCTGTCCCAAGCGATCGAGGCAGCCAACGCAACGCCCGAGCCGGATACCATTGAGCTTGTCGCTGGAGTCTATGATCTGGCTGCTCTGGACGTCGGCACGATCACAATCCAATCGGATATCACGATCATCGGTGCCTCGCCCAGTCAAACGTCAATCATGCCGGCTCCGACTGCGGTCGCATTCGAAGTCACGAGATCCGCGACACTCGATCTATCAATGCTGACCGTTTACGGCTCCGCAGGGGGCAGTGGCGGAATTGCCGACGGATCCGGCGCGATCAACATTCACGATGGGGGCACAGCCCGAGTGTCCAGTGTCGCATTGATCGGTTTGACGGACACCGATTTGTTGGGCGAACCGGACCTGCAAGCAACCACACTGATTCGAGCTGTTGGAAATTTAGAGATCGAAAACTCCGCCCTGATCGACAGCGCTGGCGATGCCATTCAATTCGGCAATCAGGCTGGAACGGGCCAAAACGTCATCAGCGGTACAATCATCGCGGGCTCGGCGGGCCACGCCATTGATGGGCAACGAACTTCGCTGGTGCTTTCCAATTCGACGATTTTTGACAACGGTGCGGGTGTACGCGTTGCGGGAATCGATCCAAGGGTAGAAGTCTCTGCGACGACGATCGCAGGGAACCACAATCGACTTGGACTACCGATGCTAACCCCCAGCCCGGATTTGCTAGGTTACCCTGGATTGACGATCGGCAGTTGGATGGCGGCGGGGCAAGACCAACCCCACCAAAACCCAATCACCGTTGCCGATGACAACGTGATCACCGGAAACCAAACGAATGCATTGAATCCGACGAATGCATCCGGTCCAGAAATCGCAGTGATGGGCGGAATCGGCGCGCTACCGATGCAGGTCAATGCTGATTTCCCAGCGTTTCTAGGCACGCAACAAATGGCGAACGACAATATTGCCGCAGTTTCCGCGGTCACCGAACCGGTCTCCGGAAATCGCGTGCTCCGCAGCGACCAAGCTCTGGAAGGCGTCAATGTCGATCTTGTCACAATCGACGGCGAAACAATCGTTCGATCTCGTGAATTGGGATCGTCAGGTGTGTATTGGAGTCCCCTAGAACAACGGTTCTTGGTCGAATCCAAACCCCGCGAACTCAGCGAGCTGATCGATCTTCATCAACCGCTTGCACCACTGCACTTAGGACAGGTCATTGGCAACGGGGCCGCCAAACGAATGGTGATCTCGGACCTTGCCCGCGGCAATGCAGAACTATCCACTGCCCAGCAGAACGCTTGGGTCTATTTGGACGTCATTGACGTTGCCAGCCAGGCTGGTGCAACGATCTCCCTTGCGACCAATGCGACCCACCAACCGTTCATCTTTACCTACACCCCTCCGTCCGATTTTGAAGGCACAGACACTCTTACCGTTCGTGCTTTGAATCTGGCCGGCGATGAAGTCGAAGGAACGCTCACCATCGATGTTCTTCAATCGAGCGACATCACGATGAACGTGGCTGCATCTGAATTAGATGACTTGATCGAGGTGGCCATCTCGACAAGTGGCTTCAACACGGTTTCGTCATTCAGTTTTGGCGTCGGATTTGACCCCACCGTCGTGAGGTTGACCGATACCGAGTTTGGCCGTGAGTTCCCTTTTCTGGCCGAGTCGCGATTGAGTAGCAGCGGGCCACTTAACTTTGCAAACTCGAATTCGCGAGTCAACGACAAGGTCATCGTCAGTGCCCTGGGCGGATTCAGTCGAGGCAGCGATTTGGTGACGCTGACGTTTGAACGAATCGGCAATGGTGCCGCAAACATCGAATTATTAGACCAAGAATTTCGGGCAAGCTTCAAAGGTCAACGCTTGGGACTCTCTAATTTTCACCAAGCCTACTATCACCTTAGCCAAGATGACGTCAATCGAGACGGATCAGTCACGGTTCGTGACGCGTTGAACGTTGTCAATGGACTTGCCCTGCCAACGACTGAAGGCGGAGCGGAGGGCGAGAGCGCGTATGACCGTGATCTGGATTCCAACGGCGATGGAGTCGTTACGCCACGCGATGCGCTGCGTGTCATCAATCGACTCGCGCTTGCTAGCCGGCAGGAAGCCGAATCTTCCAATAGCGGTTCCGACATTATTTTCTCCCAGGAGGGAATGGCGTTCCTTGACCCAGACAGAGAGATCCCCAGCTTCGTCGGGCGACCGGGGATTCCTATCGACGATGGAGCGGCACTCGACTCGGTTGACCTGACGGCACCAACGGAACTCGAAAAAGCAACTGCCGAAACGATTGCCCTGTCCGCCGAGGGGGTATCACTTCAGCGCAGCCTGAACGATGTTGATGATCAACAACTGTTCGTCGTACAGGGGACCGGGACCAAACTCGGATTCGGTCTGCAGCCCGCGGACCTCGAACATGCAACCGATTCTCCCAACGCAAAACTCACGCTCGTCTTTTTTCGAGCCGATGGAAGCGTGATCGAAGCGCACCCGACTCAAAACACCAACCGCGTGATTGGCGGAGCGATCGATACCGTGCAAGGCGAATCGGTGTTTGTCCGAGTTGGGACATCGGACTCGGCAACGCTGGACTTTCGTCTTGATCTTCTCTCGTTACACGGTCTGGTTTGATTCGCGGATCGAATCGATCGGCATCAGCAATAGCCGGGTCGTCGTGTCACTGCGGTTTTCCAGTGAAGATCGCTTGGATGTCTTCGAGGATCAGATACAGACAGGGCACTAGGACCAGAATGATTGCGGTTGCGAACAAGATGCCGAATCCAAGTGAAATCGCCATCGGGATGATGTACTGTGCCTGAAGTGACGTTTCAAAAATCAGAGGCATCAGGCCTCCGAACGTCGTCAAGGTCGTCAGCAAGATGGGACGAAATCGGCGCACACCGGCTTGGGAAATCGCGTCAAATGCAGACAGTTCGTTGCGGCGGCGGTTGGCGTAGTCGATCATGATCAACGAATCATTGATCACGACACCCGACAGTGCGATCACACCCATCAAACTGACCAGCGAGAGGTCATAGCCCAACAAGATGTGACCGGCGATTGCACCGACGACACCAAAAGGGATCGCAGTCAGGACGATGAGCGGCTGGATATAGCCGCGGAAAGCGATGGCCAACAGTGAATAGATCACCGCTAGCGCCAATCCAAACGATCCCCATAGCGACTCGGTCGCCTGACGCATCTCGGCGTCGCTCCCCTCGAAACTCCACGTGATCCCCGGAAAATCTTGACGCAGTTTCGGCAACGTTTCCGTCCGCAAGGCTTGGATCACCTGTGTGATCGCCCGTTTTGGTTCGACGTCCATCGAAACATTAATGACTCGACGACCATCACGCCGGTCGATCGATCGAAAAGCCAAGGATTCCGACAGGTCCGCAACATCCAGCAGCGGGACTTCGGCGCCCGACGGCGTGCGAACGACCAAATCCTCCAAGCTGTGAATATCCTCGCGCTCGTCCTCTGGCAATTTCACTCGGACTTCGATCTCGTTGGTGCCGCGCAGCAGACGCAGTGCTAGCGAGCCAAAGAATGCACCGCGAAGTTGTTCGCCGAGTTCATCATCGGTCAGACCGAGTGCGCGGCCTTCGGGACGGAGCTTGAAATCGTATTGGGTCTTGCCTTTGTTGTAGCTGTCACTGACGTCACGCGCGTTGCCGAATCGTTCACATTGGGCGACCAGCATTTGTGAAGCCTGTTCCAGCACGTCGATGTCACTGTGGCTGAGGTCGATGCTGATATCACGGCGGTGACCGCCCGGCCCACTTTCCGCTTCGAAAGTGACCTGGTTAACACCTGGCAAATCACCGATCGAATCTCGCCACAACTCGATCACTTGGTTGGCGGTCATGTCACGTTGATCTGGCGGTTTCATCACGATTTCCACATCAATGAAACTCTGGCCGCGAACGTTGGTTTTGATTCCCTCGGCGACTTCATACAGGTTATGTCGTTCGAACATTTCCAGACTCGCTTTGGTCACCGCATCGGCGATCTCGGCAGCCTGGGCCTGGGTGGTTCCGACCGGCATGCGAACGCCTGCTTCGATTTCATCAGCCGACACCTCCGGCATCAGGATCATTCCCATGTGGGCGCTGGTCGCGTAACCGGTGATGACCAGGAACAACGCGAGCGCCGAACAGGCGGTGATGTAGCGAAAGTGCAGGCAGGTGACCAAAACCGGACGGAACAGGATTTCAACCATTCGCGTGAACGTGCGGCTGAATGCCTGTTGGCCTCGATGCAACATTGCCCCCACACCGCGTCGCTGACGGCCTGCGGTTTTGGCATGGGCCAGGTGTGCCGGCAGAATGAACAGCGATTCGACCAACGAGAGCGACAGCACCAAAATCACGACCACCGGCAGCGGTCCCCAAAACTTGCCGGTCTCTCCGGGAATGAACATCAACGGAACAAAGGCCACGATGTTGGTCAAAACACTGAAGGTGACTGGCCCGGCGACCTCGCGTGTTCCTTCGATAGCGGCCACCGTGTTGTCACTGGTTTCCTGTCGTTTCTCATAGACATTCTCACCGACCACCACGGCGTCATCGACGACGATCCCCAACACGACCAGAAACCCAAACAGCGAGATCATGTTGACACTGACGTCGGCGATGGGCATCAACAACAAGCCACCGATAAACGAAACCGCCATTCCCGTCATCACCCAGAACGCCAGCCGAAACTCCAGGAACAACGCCAGGATGAACAGGACGATGCCGACCGCCATCACCGCATTTTCCAGTACCAAATTCAGTCGCCGTCGAAATTCTTCGGCATTATTTCGATCGATCCGCCACTTCACACCGGGAGGCATCGACGACTCGAAGTCAATCATGATTTGTTCGACCGCGTCGGCAATGTCGGTGGGCGATTGCGACCCGATACGAAAAATATCCAGCTCGACCGAAGGCGTTTGACTGAACTGGGAATGAAACCCGACGTCTTCGAATCCATCGCGAATCGTTGCGATGTCACCGAGTGTGACTGAAGGGCCGTCGCGTCCGGAAACAATTTCCATGGCGGCAAATTCGTCGGCCCATTGTTTGCGTGCTTTGACCCGCAACAGAATTTCACCGGCGCTGGTTTGAACCGACCCTGCCGGCACATCTCGGCTGGATTCTCGAATAACCTGGGCCACCTCGGGAAGTGTCAGTCCATATTCACGCAGTCGCTGACGCGGGATTTCGACATGCGTGACGTAACTGGGGACGCGTCGCAGTTCAACCTGAGTGATGTTTTCGTTGGCCTGCAATTGATCCCGCAATTGCTCGGCCAACTTGCGAAGCGCCCAAATGTCGATGGGACCATACAGCGCGACCTGCATCGCTTCCCGCTGCTCGGATTGCAGACGCACCTCGGGCTGTTGGATCTGGTCGGGAAAGGTACGGATACGACTGACCGCTTGGTCGATGTCTTGAAACGCCTTCATCCGCTGTTGGCCGGCGACCAACTCAATCAGGACTTCGCCGCGTCCTTCACGAGCTTCGCTGGTGATTTCGCGGACGCCTTCCACACCGCGAACCGCGCCTTCGATCGGCCGCAAAATCCCCTGCTCGACTTCCGCAGGCGCTGCGCCTGGATAGTCCACACTGACTTCGACGATATCGAGTTCGAATTGTGGGAAGACCTCCTTTTGAATCGCGATGGCCGACCAAAGCCCGCCGCCAAGC
Source organism: Stieleria tagensis (assembly GCF_024129865.1). GTDB lineage: Bacteria > Planctomycetota > Planctomycetia > Pirellulales > Pirellulaceae > Stieleria > Stieleria tagensis. The sequence goes on from NZ_JAMYFE010000028.1 coordinate 13,274, forward strand.
AAGATAAACATCAACAGGTTGGCAGCAATCGAATTGTGCGCCATCCAGGCGATCGGGCCACTCGACGGGCTTGTGCGTGAAGTGTCGGTCATTCGGCAGACTCCTGGCCGGACGTTTCGACTTGTTCGGACCCCGGGTCCAGCTTTCGCAGGCCGACGCCGTTGGCCACCGTTGCCAATGTCGTCACGACAACTTCGTCACCGTGGTCCAGCCCGCTGCGAATGAACGCATGCTCGGCATCACGAAAGACGATCTCGGTCTCGCGAATTTCCAACTTGTCGTCTTTCATCACCCAGACCGTGTCGCCATCACGCACCAATCCCCGATCGATGCGAACGACATCCTCGATCGGTTTGCCTTCGATCTCGGTTTGGATCAGCGTCTGTAGAATCAATGGCGGATCATCGGACTCGAGGCCCAACGGATCCTGCACAGTAATAATCACCCTCGCCAAACGACTCTGTTGATCGAGCGTGCCGATCATTCGGGCGACGCGTCCATGCCGCACCACACTCTCTGGCCAGGAATCGGAATTACGGAGCACGACGACCGAACCCGGTTGGTCATCGGATTGAGTGAATTCCAACCAACGCAAGCTGCGGACCGGAACAGCGGCGGAAATCCAGTACTCTTCAATACCAACCAATTGTGCCAATTCATCCCCGGTGGAAACTTGGGATCCGACGTTCACCGAGCGGCTGAGGATTTGGGCGTCGAAAGGAGCAAAAATGCTGGTGCGTTCGAGGTCCAGTGCTGCCCGTTCCACCGCGGCTTTGGAAGCGCTGACCTGGGCACGGATTGATGCGATCTGGGGCTGACGCAGCACCAATTGGCGATTGGTTTCATCGATCGTTCCCTCCAGCATGGCGAGTTCTTTTTTCGCCAAACTTTGCCGCCCTTCCTCGATTTGCAGCGAGGCCTCGGTCTGTTCGAGTTCACTTTGACTGATCGACAGCGCATTCTCGAAATCAGCCGGATCGATTCGCAGCAACAAATCGCCCTTGCGAACCATGCCGCCGGGAACGAGCTTGGGTGACATTTCGACCAACTGTCCGTTGACCCGCGGACTGAGCACGATTTCCTGGGCGGGCTGGACCGTCCCCAGCACCACCAGTTGCGGTGAATAGGTCCCGCGCTGGACCGTCACCGTTTCGACCAACGCGGTCGACTGACGCGTGGATTTGAGCTGTTCGGCGGTCGGCTCGGTCCGATTGATCCACACGATCGCAGCAGCCGACGTCGCCAAGATCGCGAGACAGGCAATTAAATTCCCCGCGAGTCGAAGCCAGCGCCAAATCGGTCGCGGTTTCTGGTCATCAATCATCAACATCTTTCTCGTAGAGACGCTCCGCCGACCGCAGAAGCTGACTAAAATCGTTATCCACCTGCTGGCCGGCCTGTTCAAGAGTCTCGGGATCAAGGGTCTGTGGATTCGCGCCCGGTGGACCAAGTCCTTCGTCACCGGATCCAGCGGGCAGAGTGACGCCCTCTGGCAAAGGAATCAACTCGACCGGCAACGTCCCGTCCTGGGCGTCGTCCACTCGCAGGCCGCCGGACTCCGAATCCTGGAAAAAGAACACTTCCTGGTTTCGAGGCTCGAAATCACCCGCCAGCGCCAAGTACAGCGACACGCGAATCAGCAGTAATTCTAGTCGGGCGGACAAGGTTTCGCGCTGCAAACGTTGATAAGCGGTGATCGCACTCAAAACATCCAGGTATTCGACGTCGCCGATTTGATATTGCTCCCGCAGTTGGTCAGCAGACTGCCGCGCCAATTCCGTTTGGGCATCGAGATGTTCAAGCCGCTGGAGCTGGAATTTTTCCTGCGCCAACGCATCCTCGACTTCGCGAAATGCGTTCAGCATCGTTTCACCGTATTCATTGAACCGCTGGCGAACCACAGCGGTTGTGCGGTCGACCTCCGCCCGGCGTTGGCCCCCATCAATCAGCGGAGCAATCATTTGGCCGCCGATTCCCAGCAACCAATCGCGAAACAAAGTCTCGGGACTCTCGGCTGCATTCAGAACCGAACCGGACAGACTGATGCGGGGATAGCGTGCCGTGATTGCGGATGCCAAATCGCGGTCAGCGGCCATGAATGCCAGATAGTCGCGGCGCACATCCGGACGGCGGTTGAGCAATTCGGACGGCAAACCGGTCGCCGGCAATGGCGGTAACGCAGGCAAAATCGCCCCAGGCCGGTAGACCGCTTCCTGAGGCATTTGTCCCAACAGCACGGCCAACTGATGCTCGAGCACCTCAATGCGGGCTTTGACCACAACCGATTGCTCGAGTGTCGATTCAACCAATTGCCGCTGTCGAAGCACGTCGGGGACACGGATCAGCCCGAGTCCAAACCGCGCCTCCTGGAGTGCCAACCCAGTCCGGTTGGTTTCAATTTGTTCATCCAGTAGCTGCAACTGCGCGTGGGATTCGATCAGCGAAAACCAAGTGCGGGCAATTTCAGCCGACAGTGTCAACGCGATCGCGTGGTAGTCCGCCCGCGTGGCTCCGGCACGCAAACGCGCGGCTTCGACTCGCGATCCGATCTGCCCCCAAAGATCGACTTGATACGACGCTTCGAACCCGGACGTAAAAATGGTTGGATCCTTTCCCGGGCCGAACAGACTGGCGATGTCAGCCACTCCGTCAACATCTGGAAAAAGATCCGAGGCCTCACGCCGGGCAACCGCGCGAGCCGCACCCAAACGCTGCAGTGACGCGGCCAGCGTGAAATTGCCATCAAACGCTTCATTGATGTGCAGATCCAGGTCCGGCTGGTCGAACGTCAGCCACCATCGATCGGGCACCGTCACTTGGCCGCTGGCAGAAAACGGCGGCGGAGTCCCGGTCTGCAGCATGCCAACAACGTCGTGATTGGCGCAGCCGACCACCGTCAGTGACAGCAAACCAGCCAGCCATCTGAATGTGCGCGCACCTACCTGGACGAAAGTTTCCATCAACGAGGGTTTAGCCCCGCAGACGATTCGGCGACAAGGCTGATTCCAATCGCTGAGTGCCAGTGACCGAATTTTTCCATTCAAATCGCGACAGTCGGTCCAAATGGTCGCACAAATGCGATTTAGCGAGTCGTAAAACCGGCGGTTTACACCGCCGGCAATTCGTGTACCGCCCTCCGAGGCTGGCAGAAACGCAACTTCAAAACTCACGCGTCGGATCGGGAAAGACCACAGCCTCTCGCCAACGACTCCACTCGATCATCCTGACAGTTCCGATTCAAATGCGATAAACTGGAGCGAGCAAACCCTTTCCCACCTGCTGCCCACCGGTACGACTGTGCAACGTCCTCTGATCCACACGTTCTTGATTCTGGTCTTTGTCACCGCGCAAGCGGCTGACACGCGAGCACAAGAAAAAGCCGAACCATGGAAACTTCCCGACGACAAGATGCTGACGCGTTGGGGTAAATCGCTGACGCCGGAGGATGTCTGGACGGAGTACCCACGGCCGGGACTAGTGCGTCCGCAGTGGACCAATTTGAATGGCATCTGGCAGTACGCGGTGACCAATTCGACCGAGCGTCCCGACCAATTCCCAGGTTCGATCTTGGTGCCGTTTGCGATCGAAGCACCGCTGTCTGGTGTCGGCCGGCTGCTGAAACCGGAGGAAGTGCTGTGGTACCGGCGGACGTTCGAACACTCCCCGATTGCGGACCAGCGATTGCTACTGCACTTCGAAGCCGTGGACTATGACACCGAGGTGTTTGTCAACGGAAAATCAATTGGCACACATGTCGGCAGCAGCGACCCCTTTTCGTTTGACATCACCGCCACCACCCGCGCTGGCATCAATGATTTGGTCGTCCGCGTGATCGACAAGACCGCGGTGACTCAAACGCGTGGCAAACAGAAACTGCAACCCAAAGGCATTTATTACACTCGGGTGTCCGGCATCTGGCAAACCGTTTGGATGGAATCCGTTCCCCAGCGGCGGATTGCATCGATCAAGATGAAACCGCGACTTTACAACGGGACCCTGCGAGTCTTGCCGACACTCGCCGGCACGCCGATCAAGGGCGAACAAGTTCGGATCACAGTCAGTGATGCCGACGGAAAAACCTATGTCGCGGACGGTTCACTGATGGTGCATTTGGCCGACGTACATCGTTGGTCCCCGGACGATCCCTATCTGTATGACATTGTGGTCGAACTGCTCGATGTGTCCGGCAAGACCGTCGACCGTGTCGAAAGCTATGCCGGCATGCGAGAATTTGATATCGCCCGCGATGCGGCCGGGCATCTGCGGATGCGGTTGAATGGTGAATTCATTTTTCACTACGGCACGCTGGACCAGGGCTGGTGGCCGGACGGATTGCTGACTCCGCCCTCGGATGAAGCGATGTGTTTCGATGTTGACTATTTGAAAGCCGCTGGTTTCAACACGATTCGCAAACACATCAAAGTCGAACCGCGGCGATTTTATTATCACTGTGACAAGGTTGGGATGTTGGTTTGGCAGGACATGCCGTCAACCGGTGGTGGTCCCAAGTGGACGCGGATGGAACCCGACCCGCCCGAGGAACAAAAACCGATCGAACAACACCAACAGTTCATTCGTGAAATGAAGGCGATGGTGTTGAACCTACAGAACCATCCCTGCATCGCAGCTTGGGTGCCGTTTAACGAACGATGGGGTCAACATGAATCCATTCGCACGGCGGCCATACTGGAGAACCTGGACGTCCGCCGGCCGATCAACCTGGCCAGCGGTGGCAATTTCTTTCCCGCCGGTGACATTGCCGATCAACACCACTATCCCGAACCACAGTTCCCGTTGGACGACCAGCGTTTCAAGGACTACGTCAAAGTCGTCGGTGAATTTGGTGGCCATGGCTACCGTGTCGACGATCATTTGTGGAACCCCGACATGAAAAACTGGGGCTATGGTGGACTGCCCAAAGACAAAGCGGAATTCATCCAGCGCTACCGAACGACATTTGCACAGCTGGTCGAACTGCGAGAAAAGGGGATCGCAGCGGGAATCTACACGCAGACGACCGACGTGGAAGGCGAAATCAATGGACTGATGACCTATGACCGCGAAGTCCAAAAAATTTCGACCAGCACACTTAGCGAAATTCACGCGGCTTTGAATCGCGATGCCGACTAGCCGTCGACGGCGGAACGCATTCTGATATAGCCGCCCGCGGCTGTGAACGCCTTGGTGCCTCCTATTCGCAAACGAGCAATTTGGAATCTGTTGATGTTGAAAAAAAAATTATGGATCGCCGCAGCTGCTACGGTTCTGGTCCTACCGACCATCGCGTCGGCGCACCCTGGACATGAAACCGAGTCTGGATTCGGCCAAGGTTTGATGCACCCGCTGGGTGGGCTGGATCACCTTTTGGCGCTGATCGGAATCGCGCTGCTGGCGGTGCGGCTAGGAGGTCGTCATACCTGGCGTCTGCCATTGGCTTTTTTAGGCAGTTGTGTCATTGGCGGAGCGATCGCGCAAACAGGCATTTCGATCCCTTTCACCGAGTGGCTGATCATGGCATCGGTGGTGATCGGTGGCGGCTTACTGGCCTGTGGCAAATCCGTCCCCGGATATGCGTTGGCATCACTGGCAGCTCTCGGCACCGTTCACGGCTTTGCGCACATTCAAGAGATGGGCACTGCGCCATGGATGAGTTACTCGCTGGGATTGATTCTGGCATCAACCGCCGTAATCGCGATCACCATGACGTCGGCCGTTGCGCTGCGTGCGCTACGAACTCGATGGGTCGCAACGCGATCGATGTCCCTTCCGACAGGTCTGGATCAGTAACGGATCGGGGTCGGCGGCATCACGGGAGTCGCTGGTGGGTCACTCCCTAGCCGATAGTAGTCGTCGGCGGTCATGGCATCATCTGTCGTGCGCTGCGTCACAGGCAGCGCCACTCGGGACGCCACATTCGACGTCGGCACGTTTGCCGCCGGTGTGTTGGCGACCCCATAGCCGACGTCGCAGCCCAGATCACAAACACAGCCACCGTCGCAGGCCGGTCCGCCCGAGCAGTTTCCACCACCGCAACCGTCTTTTTTCTCAGCCGACCAGGTGTAGGTACAGACCGGGCAGGTGTATTTGTCGGTCTTCAGCACGCATACTTTGCGGACGCGGGCTCCGTTGTGGACACAGGCGGTACAGCCCTTGCCAGCACATGAATCGCAGGAGGCGCAGGCTGCCTTGCGAGTCTTTTGCCATGGAAAGACGACGCGTGGGATGCAAATCACCTTGGATTCAACATCGAAACAAACCTTTTCTTCGTCGACTTTTTTAGCGTCAAGTTTGCAAACATGGTCGCACACCGGGCAGCAAGCACATCCGGTTTGATCCAGGATTTTTCCGTGACCTGCCGTGGCGAACTCGGGCGCCAACAGACACATCGCAGCAGCGGCAAGTAGCCCGGCCTGGAAAATGGTTTTGATGGACATGGTATTTTCGAATCCTTCGAATTTGATTGATTGGAACATCGTCACGCTGCGAATGGATGCCACACGCAGAGCGCTGCGGGACCGCGACGGCGATTAAAAATCGATCATGTAGCGGAAGCCCAGGATATTGAAATCGCCACCGATTCCCGCCACCAGCGGACCGGTCGCGCGGCCTTGTCCGGCGTTCTCGATCGATCCGGTGACGTAGTTCATTTGGATTTTGGAGTATGCGGTCCAGTACCAGTTCATACCGGCGGTCACGGTGTAGCCATTGCCACCGCGAATGTCCGAATCGGACAGATCCAGGTAGTCCCCTCGCAGCCCCATTGAAAGAGCGCCCCAACCATTTCCTTTGCCGCCTGTGCAGCGATCCACCAAGAAAAAGTTTTCGAACGGTTTAACGCGATCGATCGTTCCAGCAGTTCGCTTCAGCGGGATGTGCTCACCGGTCAAGAAGTAGTTGGCGAACAGATAACCGCCTTGGAAGTGCAGGTCGCTGCCGTTAAAGCCGCCCATTGCATCGCGTTGGACCCAGGTGTTGATGTACTCAGCGGTCAGTTGAAATGCGCCGATGTTCAACATCGATTCGAACGCCAATTCCTGGTATCCCTCGGCGCCCAATATCCGGCCCGTGTCCCACCAACGCGAATCACTACGAGCTTCTGGACGGGTGCGAAAGCGTGCCTCGTTACTGTTTTGATCGGCATCGATCGTCCCATCACCATCGGTCTGGTTAACCGAACCGGCGACGGCACAGTGCCAATAACCCCGTCCACCACTGATTTCGTCGTACCAGGGACTGGCCGCTAATCGGCCATACAAACCGGCCTCGTTGGAATCACCTCGATAGCGACCATCGGTACTGATGTTCTCTAGCAAGAACGCACCGTAGCGCCAGTTGACCACTTCATCATCGCTGGAACCGTACATGCACAGCCCCAACCGACGGGCATCTTCGTTGAACGCTTCCACGGCCAGCGGTCGTTCGATAAACACATTGTGACGGCTACTGTTTAGGTGATCCAAACCGAGCGGTCGTTTTTGGTTTCCCAACAGCAGCGTCTGATTGCTGGGCAGGTTTTCCCAGCCCAGAAACACGTCCTTCATCTCCGCCGAGCTGGGATTGTTGAAGTCGATCTGGATTCGATACAGCATGTTGTGCGGTACGGTACCGGACCAAGTCAGACGAATCCGGCGAAAGTCCCAGCGATCTTCTGGATCATCGTTAGGGTTGCCCGTTTCGAGTTCGTTGACCCCCGGATCACTGTCCAAAAAGTTCCAATTGTCCAGGTGAACCCGGCCGTTGAGTTTGTACGCCGGCTTTTTCTTTTTCGCAGCTGATTCTTCTTTCAGTTCCTCTTGGTACTTTTCCCAAGAGGACTCCAGTTCGCCGACTCGTTCGAGCAGTTTTTCATAATCTTTGGCGGGAACAGAGTCCTCAGAGACCGCCGCTTGATCAGCATCGATCAGCCCCAAGTCACCGAGGCTCGCGTCCTCGGCGGCTTGAAGCACCGCGGTGTGATAGGCCGGTCCGGCCGATCCAGGTGCAATGTCCGAAAAACTGGTTTCGTCGGCGCCGGCCACTGGCGTGCCCAAGCAAGCCGCCAGCGCGATGGCTAGCTTTAAACGCCGGGAGCGCTGAAATGGATGCTTCTTCATCGCGATGAAATCTTCCGTGATCAATGAATAGAGAGCCGTGCGGTATCGATCCTTCGACGCCGTTGATCACCACTCTGAAAATCTGCTGCAAAAACGTCCACGAACGCTGATTTGCATGTTTCTTGCAATCGACGGAACAGTCGTTCCGGTCGTCCCTAGAATCACCATTTCAGCGTTTGTTAAGATTGTGATGGCATAACGTTTGAAATCTCCGGCAGATTCCGAACATGTGTCAAAACCGCTTCAACCGGCAATCTTTCGCAACAGCCCAACACATACAGTCGCCAAAGGCGAGCGCCGCGCGCAACACCAATAAGTTCTTGTGAAGAAAAGATAATTCTGGCTTGCTCAGATGCCGTCCTTGGTTTGATCGAGTGCTCGACGGGACCGACCGTCACTCCGCGATCAGCGCCAGGTACGTCGTCAACTGATTGGGAACATCCGATGGTGGCAGCGATTGGATCATCGCCAACAGATCGGCAGCCGCTTGGTGACGTTGCTTGTCCGTGATGGAGTTGGACTCGAGCGAGGCGAGCATTTCTGCGTGAACCTCCAGCGACTCGGGCGCATGCGGTTTGCTGTAGGTGCTGATCGCCTTGAGAGCGCCGATAATGGCCGAATCACGCAGCCCACCGCGGTGATCGGCGACGCGGAGCGCTGCCTCGATCAGGAACTGGGCGACATCGACGCCCGCCTCTTTCGGATTGACTGCGGCATCCGATTTGGCTGGTTCCGCTTGGTTTCGCCGTGACCGGCGCCGAGTCGCGGATTTCAGTTTTGCCTTCCATTTGGCGGATTTCGACATGCGCAGATCAACAGCAGTGGAGAGGTGCAAATTGCTGACGGGTGGAAACGGACAAAGCGTAGACTATTTCAAACCGCAGCAGCATCGTGCAGGTAACTTTCAGGCACGCTTAATATTCACAGATTACGAAACCAACACCCACCGAACGACCGGCGTCGCACCCCACTTGGCGTTTCTGTTTCTGTGGATTGTGACTCGGGTGATCAATCGAATCGCAACCTCACACTCGAAATTGAAACACATCGCGCTGGTGGCAAGCTAATCTCGAGAAACGAGAATCCGATTGACGTTCCATTTGGCCAGTTTTTTTCGCGCATGATCCATGTCCAACATTTGACGAAGACCTACGAGGATCTTCAGCGCGGTCGATTTGTGGCCGTCGACGGAATTTCTTTCTCAGTCCGCAAAGGTGAAATCTTTGGTTTACTCGGCCCCAACGGTGCCGGCAAAACCACCGTGCTGCGAATGTTGAGCACGGTCTTGGAACCGACCGCAGGAATCGCCACCGTTGCCGGGTATGACGTGGTACGTGATTCCGCGGACGTCCGTCGCCACATCGGGTTTGTCAGCAACAACACGGCGATCTACGACCGCATGACGGCTTGGGAGATGGTCGAATACTTTGGCCGTCTGCATGGCATGAAGTCAGACCCATTGCAGCAGCGATTGGAAGAACTGTTTGAACAGTTGCGGATGAACGAGTTCCGCGACGTTCCGGGCGGAAAAATGTCCACCGGCATGAAACAAAAAGTATCGATCGCTCGGGCCATGGTTCATGACCCGCCAGTGCTGGTATTCGACGAGGCCACATTGGGGTTAGACGTGCTGGTCGCGAGAAACCTGTTGTTGGTCATCCGATCGCTGCGTGAGGCCGGAAAGTGCCTGATTTTCTCCACGCACATCATGAGCGAAGTGGAACGATTGTGCGACCGAATCGCGATCATGTATCGCGGCAAAATCCTGGACACCGGGACGCTCACCGAGCTACGTCAGCGACATAACGAACACGACTTTGAGGAGCTCTTTTTTGGCTTGCTCAGTCAACACGAACAGGAAATCCAAGACAGACGCGGCGTGTCGTTCCCGTCCACCTTGGATGCGACAGCTGGAGAGCAACGAGTATGAGCGAATCGCCAGACACGATCCGCCGCAAGGCAGAAAACGAGGGCAGGGCACGACCGTCGGCGATCTGGTTGATCTACGCTCGTGAAATGCGCGACCAATTGCGAGACCGTCGAACCCTGTTCACGATCGCAGTGCTGCCGATTCTGCTGTATCCGCTGGTCGGCATGCTGCTACTTCAAATCGCTCAGTTCTCTCGTCAGAACGCGATGACGGTTTGTCTGGTCGGCAGCGAAAACATCGTCGGAGCACCGCCACTGCTGGACGGGTCCACGTTTTCCCCCGACTTGATCGAGCAACCGCAAACCCTAGAGGTCAAGAAACGTCAGTGGGACGAACTCGCCGATCAACCCGACATCGAAACCAAGCCGCGGCGGTGGGTGCAATCCGGTCAATACGATCTGGTCGTCTTGATTCCCCCCGCGTTCAAAAACAATCAGATGTCCGCAGATGCCGAGACCTCGGCGGCCGCGATCGAATTGTTTTACAACGTCGGCAGCGATCAATCCGTGGTCGCGCGCGGCCGAGTTGCCGGCGTTCTGTCGGCATGGCGCGGCCGCTGGATCGAACAGCGTCTCTCGGATGTCGGCATCAATCCCACAGTCCTGCTGCCGTTTGACTGGACCGATACCGACATCGCCACCGGCCAAACTCGCGAGACGGCGTTTTGGAGCAAGTTGCTGCCGTTCATCATGCTGGTTTGGGCGATGACCGGAGCCTTCTACCCCGCGATCGATTTGGTCGCGGGTGAAAAGGAACGTGGTACGTTGGAAACACTGTTGTGCAGCCCCGCGCTGCGCAGTGAAATTGTCTGGGGCAAGTTAGGCGCCGTGGCAACCTTCAGCATGCTGACCGCAATGTTGAATGCCGGCAGCATGCTACTGACCAGTTCGCTGGTGTTCAAGCACATCGATTTAGGTGCCTCAAGCTCGCTGCTGGGTGCACCACCGGTGGTACCGATGCTGTGGTTGCTGGTGGCGCTCGTGCCGTTGTCATGCTTGTTCAGCGCGTTGGCGTTGGCCGTGGCCGCGATGGCCCGCAGCAGCAAAGAGGGCCAGTACTACCTGATGCCGCTGATGATGATCACGTTGCCGTTGGTCATGCTGCCGATGCTACCCGGCACGACACTGAACTTTGGCACCAGTTTCATTCCCGTCACGGGCATGTTTCTGTTGGTCCGGGCGCTGGTCGAAGGCCAATACACCACCGCACTGTTTTATCTACCCATGGTCGCCACGGTGACCGGTGTCTGTCTGTGGCTGGCGGCGCGTTGGGCACAACGCCAATTTGAAAGCGAATCCGTATTGTTCGGCGGCGGCGAACAGTGGGAACTAGGTGTGTGGGTGCGTCATTTGTGGCGCGACCGACAATCCGCGGCCACACCCACCCAGGCCTGCGTGTGTGGTGGGATCGTCCTGGTCACATTGTTTTTTGCCCGACTGTCGGTCAGCGAAATGCCACACAATTTTGCGGGGATCGCCAAACTGGTTCTGATGCCGCAAGCATTGATCCTGTTCCCCGCGTTGCTGATGGCATTCATGCTGACGACGTCGATGCGGCAGAGCTTGCGAATCCGCATGCCACACTGGACCACATTGCCGCTCGCAATCCTGTTGGGGGTGGCCTTGCATCCGTCTTACGTGATGTTGTCTAAATTGATCAATCACGTCTATCCGGTCAGCGAACAAGCGGCGCTGGCGATGAAGCCGTTTGCCCAGCAGATCTCGGCTGCTCCGTGGATGCTGGTGGTCGTACTGATGGCGCTGGTGCCGGCGATCTGCGAGGAACTAACGTTTCGCGGATTTATCTTTGGTGGTTTGGTTCGCCAGCGTGGCAAGTTGCGCGCGGTGGTTGTGACGGCGTTGATGTTCGGCATTTCACACGGTGTACTGCAACAATCGATCGCCGCGGCGACGATGGGTTTGGTGCTCGGTTGGATCACGTTGCGCACCGGCAGCATTCTGCCATGCATTCTGATTCACTTCACCAATAACTCGTTGTCGGTGTCGCTCGACCGAATTGCCAGCAGCGATTGGCAGGGTGCGTCACTGTTTGTCAGCCAAACCGAACTGGGGCCGTCCTATCAACCGTTCTGGACACTGATCAGCATCGGCGTTGCGGCGACCTGCTTGCTGTATTTTGGCACCATGAATCCGGTGACCGACGAGAGTGAATCCGAGCGGGTCGATAGCCCACAAGACTACCTCGACCCGTCGACATCACTGGCATCTGCCTAAGGACACGTTGCGGTCAATCGGTTTGCGTCCAGTAGCGGTAGGCACGCATCGTTTGCCGAGCCGCTTCATGCGGATCGGGCAGGGGAAATGCTTCGGCACACAGGTAACCCTGGTAATCAATTTCCCGCAGTGCTTGGATGATCGGCCCGTATTGCATTTGCCCACAACCGACCGGTTGGCGATTGCTGTCGACAAAGTGCACGTGGCCGACAAATTTGCCGCCCTGGCGTAGTGCCGCGGCGATATCGGTTTCTTCGATGTTCATATGAAACAGATCGCACAACAGTTTGACGTTGTCGGTCGACAGTGACTGCAGCAGTTCGACACCATCGGCGACCGTGCAACACTGGTTGGTTTCATAGCGATTGAGCGGTTCGTAGATCAGTGGCACCTTGTATTGACTGGCGTGCGCCCCGCCATCCTCCAGAGCCTCGGCCAAATAGCCGCGCGCTGTTGCCGCGTCGACGTCCGCATCGCTGCGGCCTTGCATCGAACCGATGATCGCCATCGCCCCCAATCCGCCCGCCGCGTCAATGATCGTGCGGACAAAGGCCTGAGCATCCTGGCGTTTCTGGGCGTCGGCATCGGCCAATTGCAATCGGTGTTTGACCCAACCGGCGCCGGTTCCCAGCGCGGCCAGAGAAACTCCAGCAGCATCCAACATTGCCCCGAGCGAATCCAATTGCAGCGCTTCGACCGAAGGGGCAAAAATCTCCACGGCGTCATAGCCTAGTTCGCCGGCAAAGGCGATTGATTTCTCAAGTCCATCCCAGAGTACGAAGGGGCCGCCACGTGCTTCTTCAACCAGTGAAATGGTGATACAGGATTTCATTTGTCAGTCGTTTGAAGGGGGATTTCAGGGAGTGAAAGCTGAAAAACTACCACAGATTCTGATTCCGTGGAGATGGTGATCGAGAACGAAACGCAGCGGACATCGATTGTGATCGATCGGTCTTGGGAACCAGCACAGGTGGGACAATCCAGCCAACCGGCAACGCAACCTGTGCAATGCAATGCGTTTTTGGACGATGAGAATCGAATCGTTTGGCGTCCGCTTGGCCGGGACCAACACTCCAACGGTTCTCGCTATCTTTCCCGCACACCGGTGTCATGAGTTCACCCCTTCCTCCGATCATCGCTCCGCTGCTAGGCGGTCTATCGCAAACCGGTGACGTCCCCGTCCCCGCGCAGCGTCGACCATTGGTGACCGAAGAACACATCGCTCAACCCGATAGCGTGGTGAAAAAATCGGTTCCGGCTGGCAAAATCATGATCGTTGACGACGAGATCGCGAACGTCAAAATTGCCCAAAAACTGTTGCGTCAGGCCGGACACCAGGATTTTGAAACGACCACCGACTCCACCGTCGCGGTCAACATGGTGCACGTCAGAAATCCTGACCTATTGCTGTTGGACATCAACATGCCCAATGTCGATGGCATCAGTATCCTCAGCCAACTCCGCAGCACCGATCGTTTTCGTCACCTGCCAGTCTTGATCCTGACAGCCAACCAGCATCCGGACGTCAAACTGCGATGTTTGGAATTGGGTGCAACCGATTTCCTGGTCAAACCGATCGACCCGATGGAGCTCGCACCGCGAGTTCGCAATGCGCTGCAAAGCAAACTTTATCACGACCAACTGATTCGCCACGCGGCGGAACTGGAAAAGGTCGTCCGGCAACGGACACTGGAATTGGAACGTTCTCGACGCGAGGTGATTCACTGTTTGGCCAGAGCCGCCGAGCTGCGAGACAACGACACCGGCAATCATGTGATTCGCGTCGGTCGCTATGCCGGCATCATCGCACGCAAATTAGGACTCTCAAAACCGTTCGTACGCGATTTGGAACTGGCCGCCCAGTTGCATGACGTCGGCAAGATTGCCGTCCCCGATGCGATTTTGATGAAACCCGGCAAACTGGATGCCAGGGAATATGAAATCATCCAACAACACGTCAAATTTGGTCACCAAATCATCCGCCCCTACAGCGCGCGTGAATCGGACCAACAGCGTGATGCTCCCAGTGGATCCAATCGATCGCACAGCGAGGACAGTTCACTGATGCGATTGGCGGCCAGCATCGCTCAAACACATCACGAAAAATTTGACGGCTCGGGTTATCCGATCGGGCTATGCGGCACGGAGATTCCGATCGAAGGCCGAATCACCGCGGTGGCAGATGTCTATGACGCCCTGTCGACAGATCGGCCCTACAAGCGAGCCCTACCGCGAGAGAAGTGCTTTGAAACCATGCAGCAAGGCCGGGGCACTCATTTCGATCCTCGCATCTTGGACGCCTTCTTTGCCGCCGCCGCAGAAATCACCCGCGTCCAGATCGAGTTCTTCGATTATCGCTAGCGCGGTCACTGAACCCCGCCGAACCCGCTCCGGCCGCTTAGACGTCCGACTCTCCTGCGGGGCGGACGAGTGAATTGCAAAAGCCCAGCGGCATCATGCCGATACACATTCACCGTCGATGGTTGCGTGAGATCGCTTGCCGATTGAGTGAGATCGGTTGCCAATTTGTGAGCGGTCACGGCGCACGACATCTGCGTTCCGTGTTATCCTCTTGAGCTTCGATCCAGGAGTATTGGATCTAGAATCACGAACTCGATTGGCAACACAAGACACTCACGATGAATAAACGGCCGTGTCGCTGGGGAATTCTCAGTAGCGCTCAAATTGCGAGAAAAAACTGGAAGGCGATCGAGTTGAGCGGCAATGGCGTCGTCCACGGAGTCTCCAGTCGTTCGGTGGATCGCGCCGAACAGTTCATTAACGACTGCCAGGCGGAGGTTGCGTTTGACCAACGTCCCAAAGCCTATGCCGGTCATCAGGCGCTGCTGGACGACGACCAGATCGACGCGGTTTATATCCCGATGCCAACAGGATCGCGAAAACAGTGGGTGATTGCTGCGGCCGCCGCAAAGAAACATGTGCTGATCGAAAAACCGATCGCCGTCAATGCCGCCGATGCCCAAGAGATGCTGGACGCCTGCAATCAAAACGGCGTTCAATTCATGGACGGCGTGATGTTCGATCACGGCAAACGAATCGCCGCGGTTTGCGACCAAGTCACGGCGGGAAAAATCGGCCGACTGCGGCGGATCCAGACCCATTTTTCATTCACCGGCGACTCCGAATTTCAGTCGGCCAACATCCGCACCGACACCACTTTGGAACCGCATGGTTGCCTGGGTGATTTGGGCTGGTATTGCATTCGTTTCATTCTGTGGGCCAACGGTTTCGCCGATCCGATCCAAGTCTCCGGTCGCACCATCACGCCGCTCTCACGAGACGATTCTGACGACTCGGTTCCCGGCGAGTTCGCTGGGGAACTGGTGTTTGCCAATGGCGTCACCGCCGGATTCTTTTGTTCGTTTTTGACCGCCAACCAACAATTAGCAACGCTTTCGGGCGACCAGGGTTATCTGACGCTCGATGATTTTGTGTTGCCGCTGTATGACTCGGAAACCAGTTGGCAAATTCACCGCCACGAGCTGGCCATCGATAATTGCTGTTGGAACTTCCGTCGTCGCAGCGATTGGTTTCACTGCGACGAATACCACAGCGGCCAGCCCAATGCGCAAGAAGTTCAGATGGTTCGTACGTTTGCCAAATACGTCAACTCGGGTCAAATTGATTCGTCGCTGGCCGACCGAGCTGTCCAGACGCAGCGCATCCTCGATGCCTGCCGACGCAGTGATGCGATGGGCGGACAATTGATCCCATTTGACACCGGTGCCTAGCGAGACCGTCCGACCACTTCGCTCAATCGCCTTCGCTCGATGAGATTGCTGCGAACGCGACCTGCACCGATCCATCCCCTCTCCCGATCTCCCTCCTATTCTGACTGGCCGGTATTCACAATGACGATCGCGACCTTCCTGCTTTTTACAGTCTGCGTGGCGCTGGCGACTTGGTGGGTGACTCGAGGCGGTGGTGAATCCACTGACGAAGGCTACTTTTTGGCCGGTCGCTCGCTGACCAGTGTGTTTATCGCCGGTTCACTGTTGCTGACCAACCTGTCGACCGAGCAGCTGATCGGACTCAACGCCGCCGCGTTTACCGAAGGCCTGTCGGTGATGGCGTGGGAGGTCGTTGCGGGTATTTCACTGGTCGCGCTGGCGCTGATCTTTTTGCCTCGCTACTTGAAGTCGGGGATCGCAACAATTCCCCAGTTCTTCGAAACACGCTACGGCAGTGGCGTACGGACGTTGACCACGTTCATTTTTGTCATCGCCTACACGTTGATCCTATTGCCGTTTGTGCTGTACCTGGGCGCGCGCGGCCTGTCAGGCATGCTCGATTTGGAGACGCGTTTGGGCTTGGATGAACTCCAAACCATTTGGGCAGTGATCATCTTCATCGCCGTAGTCGGCGGAGCCTATGCGATTTGGGGTGGACTCAAGGCCGTCGCTGTCTCGGACACATTCAATGGCGCGGGACTGCTGGTTGGCGGCCTATTGATCACCTATTTCACGCTGTCCAAAGTGGCCGGCGAAGGCAACAGTTTGTTTTCTGCATTCACGTTAATTGCAGACCACGACCCCGATGCGTTTCGTTCGCTGGGAACCATGGACGAAGACGTTTCCTGGCCAACATTGTTCACCGGCGTGTTGCTGTTGAACTTTTTCTATTGGTCGACCAACCAGCAAATCATTCAACGGACCTTCGGTGCCAAAAACCTAGCCGAAGGCCAAAAAGGTGTGCTGATGGCAGCCTTCTTCAAGATCTTGGCGCCTTTGATCCTAGTGCTGCCCGGTATCGCCGCGGCGTACTTGGTCGATCAAGACCCTGACTTTGCCGCCCAAGTCGATGGCAAGGCCGATCGTGCCTATGGCGCGCTCGTCGCTTCGGTCTTGCCCGAAGCCCTGGTTGGATTCTTTGCCGCGGTGGTCGTCGGCTCGATTCTGTCCACGTTCAACTCCGTGCTCAATAGTAGCGCCACGCTGTTTTCGTTGGACATCTACAAAAAATTCATTCGTCCCGACGCCTCGATGCGCCAGGTCGTGATTTCCGGACAGCTGTGCAGCCTGCTGGTTGGCATTTTTGCAGTGATTGCCGCCCCCACGTTTTTCCACGGTCGGGATGAGATATTCGGCTTCTTTCAAAAATTGAACGGTGTCTATTTCATCCCGATTTTGGCCATCATGCTGATTGGATTGTCCAATCGAACTGTCGATGGCAAATCCGCCATGATCACGCTGGTCGTCGGGTTGATCGCGATGTCACTGGGCACCTTCCTCAGCGGCGCCACCGAGACCGAACCGGGATGGGTCGTGGGCACGTTCTATTCGGCCTATCATTACATGGCCGTGGTGTTTGTCGGACTGATCCTGTTGCAACTGACGCTCGGGGCGATCGGTTTGCGTCGCAGTGAACCGTATGTGCAACGGGATGTCGGCGCCGTCGATCTGACTCCGTGGAAAGCTGCTCCAGTGGTCGGCGGCGGACTGATCCTGATGGCGATCTCGGTGTATGCGATTTTTGCGTTCTAAGACTGCTCGGCGAGAACCATCTCCCAGCACACCCATTTCGCCTAGGCTTCGCGGTCTAACAGGCTGAGGAATTTTTTTCCCAGCCGGCCCGGCGTTCACAAGCCATTGCTGAGGCTTGGTTAGCGGCGTGCCAATTGATGACCAGCCGCATAATTTTCGCATTCCTCCCAGCTTTCCCCTTTCGCACGGTCGGTGGATCGGGATGCTGTGCGGCCAATCAGCCGGGACCGACATCAGTCGTCGCTCCCACTGGCGGTCGGCAGCCAACCATTTTCAAAGCTGCTCCGCCGGGTCTGTTTTCTAATCATGGAGAAAGCCAGTGCGTTTGTATGCGAACAACAAGTCTCGTTTCCAAGGCGTTGCCGCCCTGTTATTGCCGGCGTTTTTGACGCTGGCGACATCCTCGGGACCTTTGTCAGCTCAATCGTCAGTCGTGGTTCAATCGCAACCGGTCGCAACAAGCGGCGTTGTTTGCGCAAAATGTGGACGCATCCACGCGTCCAGTCCTGCCGTGTCATCTAGCTCGCCGATCGTGCAGTCGTCCTCGGTGGGCGTGCCCACGTCGGGTGTGGTTCGCCAGACCAGCGCGACGGTTTCCAGCAACGGAGCGTCGAACGTTTTACAGACTCTTAATTCCCAGCGCTCTCGACAGGGGCTGCGGAGCCTGCGATATGACCCAACATTGCAAGCGGTCGCCGAGCGACGTGCGGCGCAGATGGCCAGAATGGGCACCAAGTCGCATCCGCCAGGATCGTTTGCACCGGGCCGCTACGAAGGTGTCGGCTGGTCCAGTTCGTTTTCGCCAAGCGGAGTCCACGCGTGCTACACCAGCAATCCGAACATGACCGCGGCCGGTGCTGCGATGGTGACAGGCCGCGACGGAGTCTATTTCGCAGTGGTCTACCGCTAAGACCGTCTGCGGTAGTTGACGCCACAAAGATCCTTACAGCATCGGTACTGGCGATCACGCTGATCCCCAGCGCGGTCGCCACCGCCCAACTGCCAGTTGAAACCGCCGAACTCACTCCCCTGAGTTCGGCGGCAGCCCCCGGCACCCCCAGTGCGACCACCCTCAGTGCGACCGAGCAACTTTCGGCCCAGCAAGCACGCGCCGCCGTGCAATCCCTGTTGAATTTGGCGTTGTCCAAAACCCCTCGCCGCTACGACGGTGATAAACATTGGGGCGACACCAAAAAGATTTGGTCCGGTGTTCGGCTACGGCGTGATGGACTGCGTCTATCGACCAAACGGCGTTGGCGCGAAGTCCAGCATGGATTGCAAACCCGCTATCACGTCCAATTCCCTGACCAACCGGGCGGCCAACCCAACGCACCTCTCCCCCTGGTCGCCCAGGTTCGATCGGTGCAAACCGTGCCGGCAAACGAACAATCCTCAGCCGGTTGGCAAATCGATTGCACCCTGACGACTCCGCTGGATTTCGCGGCCCGCATCGAACGCTGGAATTTGGGCATGCAGTTCTATAGCGTCGAAGTCAGTGGCCACATGACGGTGCGGATGGACGTACGGGCCCGACTGAGCGCCCGACCGGATTACTCGGACATTCCTCCGGCGATCGTGATCGATCCCAAAATTGAATTGGCAACCCTGCACTTGGACGCGTTGCATGTCGACCGCGTCAGTAAAGTCGGTGGCGAAGTCGCCGAGCAATGGGGCGAGATCGCCGAACGAATTGTCAAGGAGATTCTGCTAGACGATTTCAATGAAAAGCTTCCCGCAACGCTGAACAAATCGATCGACAAACATCGCGATGACCTTCGACTGTCGCTGTCGGATTGGGTTGCCAATTTGACGAAGCAATAGACGCCCCGCGTCCGACACAGCCCCAACGGGCAGCGTTTCAATCGGTCAAATCGCGACTGCGTTTCGCAGCCATGATGGCAGCGAGTTCACTGCGCAACGATTCGACGATCTGCGGGTGTTTGTCGATCAAATTGTTTGTCTCGCCGATGTCGTCGGCCAGCTGATACAGCTGCCCAACGTGGCGGCCATCCTTGCCGGGCTTTTTACCTCGGTCGCTGAATCCACCGGAACCATCGCCTTCGATCAGTTTCCAGTCGCCGCGACGAATCGTCATGAACCCGCGGCCACTTTTCATCGCCAACGAGGGACGGGCACGACTGCTGCTGGGCTTGCCTGTCAATTCAGCCGCAAAACTAAAACTGTCGGGGCCGACATCGGATTCGGCTGCGTCTTGATACACGTCGGCACCCACCAGTTCATCAAACGTGGCCAAAAAATCGACAAAGCTGATCGTTTTCTCACAGGTTGAACCGGCCTGAACCGTCCCCGGCCAGCGCGCGACCATCGGCATTCGATGTCCGCATTCCCAGGCATCTGCCTTCATTCCTCTTAGCCCGCCGGAACTGTCGTGATCGAACCGCTGGACGTCGCTTTCATACCACACTGGCCCGTTGTCACTGGTGAAGATCACCAATGTGTCGTCGGCTAATTTAGAATCATCAAGTTGCTTCAAGATTCGTCCGACCATGGCATCCACCATCATCGCAAAATCCCCATACATGCCCGCGCCCGATTTGCCGGCATACTCCTCTCCGGGCAACCATGGCGTGTGGGGTGCAGGAAACGCGACATACAACATCAACGGCTCCGGTCGGCCGGCGTGTGACTCGATCACCTGGCAGGCTTCGTCGGCAAACCGTGGCAACACATCGGCCAATTGCAAATTCGGTGCGATCCCACCGGCGCGCCAAAATGCGCCTTGGATCGGTGACCAACCTTCACTTTGGTTGGCCGTGATGGTATCGGTCGGTGGCGACACAGCCATGCGATCACGAATGTAAAAATAAGGCGGAATATCCGTTGAGGCACGGATGCCAAAGAACGATCCAAACCCTCGGTCAGCCGGACCACCGTCAAGCGGTTTGTCGTAGCCGTCTTCGTTGAATCCGACATGCCACTTGCCCACCATCGCTGTTCGATACCCCACGTCGCGCAGTAGCGAAGCGACGGTGACTTCCCCTGGTTGGATCAATGCTTCGGTGGGCCAGCGATTGACATTGATTCGAAACGGATAACGCCCCGTCATCAATCCGTAACGAGACATGTGGCAGAGCGGCCCCGGTGCATGGGCGTCGGTAAAACGCATCCCATCGGTCGCCAACGAATCAATGTTCGGTGTTGCAATCTTGCTGTTGGCATTAAAGCAACCGGGGTCTCCATAGCCCATATCATCGACCAGGATCAAGACGATGTTAGGGTGCTCGCCAGAGTCGGCACTCAGGATCGGTGATTCAAACCATTGCACGACCAGGGCGGCAACGGCGACCAGGACGGGTGTCACGATTTGATGTCGCAAATCACATTGGAGTGACCGGCGACAACCGGCCTGCATCGAGGCAAAAATCTGGATCATGTAGAGTACTCTTGTTTGAAATGCGGTCGCCGGTTTCTAGTCCACGTGTCAAAGCACGAATCGCTGGTGGTGCGGTCAACGCAGCAGAGAGTTCAATCGACCCAGGTTGTTCGAATGACGAGCGAATACGTCCCGAGCCCGACTTTTTAAGTTCTGCGCTAGCGTCAGGCAATGTACCTTCTCAACCCGACGCGTGAGTTTTGAAGCCAGCGTTTTTGCGTGGGGCATTGGATTTTGGTAACCCGAAGCGTCACAAGTGCTCGAAATGCGGCGAGTGCCACTGTCGTGGATCGCTCCGCCGATCCAACGTTGCACTGTCGTGGATCGCTCCGCGATCCAACGTTGCATCTAATTCTTGCGTTGGATCGACGGAGCGATCCACGACCTTAGTTCGGTCGCTGGTGATAGTGAAACTCTCCCGGCCTCAACTTGGCCTTCTTTGGATTGTCGGCGATGTACTTTCGCAAATACTCGTATTGTTTGGGACTTCGCACGAGGTGGTCGAAAGGCTCTTGTTGCCAAAAGTGTCCGGACTTTCCAATCACCTTGTTGATTTGCCGCGCTGTGTAGTGCAGCCACGAATCGAACTGCTTCTCCATCGCATCTTCCGAAGCGAACGCGGCCAATAAGTGAACGTGGTTCGGCATAATCACAAAGTCACCCATTTGGTACCGATCGCCATCGAAGTGAAGCAAGCTGTCGGCAACGATCTTTGACAACCGTGGCTGCTTTAAAACACAAGCCCCACGGCAGGAATCAAGAAAAACCTCTCGCAAGCGATTGAAATGGCGATCAAATTCGGCACGCGTCTCCTCGTCCAGCGTGCCCAGGGCTTCCTTCCAGAACGTTCCGTTTCGCAACTCCCGCCGATCAAGCCAGTCGTTCTTCTCGCGGTCCCATCGCTGAAGAACCTCGCGCGGGATCGAGTCCTTCGTCCGGAAGGTCACAAACACGATGGCTCCGGCTTGCGACCAATGCGGCCGAAGCCGATCGTTGATAAACAATTCCGCTTTTGGGTCAAAGATCTCGCCGAGCATAAAATCTGCCCCCAATTCACCAAGATTGTCGTGGATCGCTCCGCCGATCCGACGTGAATTTGAATCTAGCGTTGGATCGGCGGAGCGATCCACGACTTTGGGTTTAGATTCCCTGCAATTCCAATGAACCAGAACACATTTGTAACAGTTCGAGTAAGCAGCAATTGAAGCAAGATTCGATGAAAACAATGCCACTGTCGTGGATCGCTCCGCGATCCAACGCCTGCCTCCTGTGCTCTACCAGTCATCTTATTGAAAGATTGCCATGTTGGGATTCATACGAACCGCGAATACCGGTCATGCCAATCATTGCGGAACAGTAGTCGGAATACACGAACGACTGATTCGCAAACAGGACCCGAACCACGGCCCGTGGGAAAATGACACGAAGCTGTGGGACATGAACGCCCAGCGCACCGCCCATGACGCAGACGAAATTGGGCAGTGTGCACTCGCTCTATTTCTTTTGGACCGTGAGCTCTAATCTCATGGCGCTCGCAGTCTGAAATGATCGTAGTGGACTTCGCGGTCCACCGTCGTGAGATTCATATTCGACTTTGTAGCGTGCGCGATGCCTTCGGACTTCAGTCGGCCAACTTCCATACCATCGATGACGACTTCCATGACATCGCCGTCGATGCGGATGACAAGATCGTGCCAGGTTTGCGGATCAAGCTTGATCGCGTTGCGTGAGGTTTTCTGTTTCAGCATCGCCTGTGTTGCAGCATCCAGTTTCTCTCCCGCTTTTCGTTTGTCGCGAATCTCTTTGCGGAAGATGCCCGTCTTGCCATCGTAAAGTGTTACCTTGTCAGGACTGATTGCCACATGACAAATGTGACCGGCGTGTGATCCTTTGTAGTCCATATCCCGAATCATGACGGAGAAACTTGGAGAGCCGTGGAATTGGAATGAGACTGATAATTCAAGATTCGATTGCGGTTTAAAATCCACCGAGTTCACAGACGGGTGGTCAGCCTCCTTGGGCGTGATCCCAACGAGAACTCCATCACGAACGATCGATTCGCTTTTCCAACTCCCCCATCGCTTATCAAGTGTGCTACTCTCGAATTCGTCTTCGAAGAGAACGGTATTGAATTCGTTGGCTTGGGTGTTTGACGCTAAAGAGCAAACCACTGCGAACAGCGTGAGAGCTAGGAAATTTTTCATCTACAGTTCCTTCGTCAGGGTGAATGGACATAAACGTTTGGCCTGCGGCATTGCCACCATCGATCCATTCTAATCCAAGATCGAAGGAGAGAGACCGGCTTACAAGTCAGTCCATTTGGACAGCGTCGCGGCCGTCGACCGGCAACTTGAAACGGCCAACGGTTGCCTCATCTGGCCACTGCCTGTCGTGGTGCTACGAGCTCAAATGGTCCCTGGGTACGCGTTTTGCGATGACGTGTCTGGATGCAGGACGTCGATTGATGCCGGCAGTCGAATGTTGCTGATCCACCATCATTGGGGCAAACACGACGGATAGGTTGGCTGCGTTTTTCGCTCCGCAGGAGCATGGGGGAGTGGTCAAGAATGGACTTCCACGGCATTGATGTCTATCCTGAGCAACGACGGGTTTCTTATTTTTGGATTGATTGACTATTCCGGCATCAAGTTTTCGGCTCACTACGGCAAGCAATCTCTGCAGGCGCCCTCCGAGGAGGAACGCGTGCGAGAGGCTTGTCGTCGATTCAAAGATTTGTGCAAATCGATCCAGCACCCGAGCGGCACGATTCACACTCCTTTTCCCCCCCTGAAATTTTAACGAGGTTCGACGATGAAATCCAAAGGCTTATTCAACCGACGTGATTTTCTGCAAACGGCAAGCGCTGCCACTGCGACTGGCGTTTTCATGGGCACCAGCGCCCTAAGCCAAGCGCAAGATTCGCCGAATGAACGACCCGTTTTTGCCACGATTGGATTGCGCAATCAAGGTTGGACAATCACCGACAAGTCAACCAAATTCGCAGACTTCGCCGCCTTTGCCGATGTCGATTCTAACGTCTTGGGAGCGATCAACGAAAAACTCGAGAAGAAGACTGGAAAGAAAGCGGAAGGGTACGCGGACTACCGCAAAGTGCTTGAGCGCAAAGACATCGATGCCGTCATGATTGCAGCGCCGGATCATTGGCACACCAAGATTTCGGTCGAAGCGATGCTGGCCGGCAAAGACGTGTACTGCGAAAAACCGCTGACGTTGACAATCGACGAAGGCAAGTTGATCGAAAAAATTGTCAAGCAAACCGGGCGTGTGTTCCAAGTCGGAACCATGCAACGAACCGAAAACAGCCACCGCTTCCTCAAAGCAATCGCACTGATCCGTGATGGTCGGATCGGCGAAATCCGTAAGGTCACCTGTGGAATCAACGGTGCCACTGGTTCGCCAACGATCCCTGCTATCGATGCGCCCGAAGGCCTTGATTGGGACATGTGGCTCGGCCCAGCACCGAAAGTGCCTTACCGCGCTTTGCCAGAAATGCGCAAAGGCTACGGTGGCGGTGTGCCGCTCTACACCAACTGCCACTATGCATGGCGCAACTGGTATGAAACCTCTGGTGGCCAGATGAACGATTGGGGTGCACACCACGTCGACATTGCAACTTGGGCACTCGGTGCGAGCGAGACTGGCCCAAACAAGGTGACACCCGTCAGCTATTCACTACCGGTTGAATACAAAGATGGCTATCCGACGGTCAGTGATCAATACAATTCGCCGACCAAGTTTGAGATTCACGTCAACATGCCAGGTGACATTCCGATGATCATCACCAGTGAAGGTGACAACGGCATCTTGTTTGAAGGAACCAAAGGCCGCTTCTTCGTCAATCGCGGCAAGCTAGCGGGCAAGCCGGTCGAAGACTTGGAATCGAATCCGCTGCCAGAAGACGCGGTGGAGAACGTTTACGGGGGCCCCGTCAGCGAGAACCACACCGCCAACTTCATCGAAGGCATGCGTTCCCGCAAACAACCGATCTCCGATGTCTGGACGCACAACCGAATGCTGGAAACGTGCCACCTAGCCAACATCGCGATCCGCTTGGGACGTGAACTGAATTGGGATCCGAAGCAACGTGAAATCATCGGTGACGAGGAAGCCAATTCGTTCCTTTCGCGGGAAAGTCGCAAAGGCTACGAAATCAACATGTCGTGATTCCGATTCGTCGCCAAGATTGAGACCGATTCAGTCAGTCATCGATTAAAACGCTACGGTGTGCCAATCGTTGACTGAGTGAAGACGGACCGACCAATGCCCGTGCGACATTGGAGTGAAAAGGAAAACGCGTCCGCGGGCCGCTGCTTCGATCTTTTCGAATTGCGTTTGTGATGGAGGCATGGGTGTTCCATCACCCGACGCGTCGCGGCGATCAATAACTCTCGTATCAGCTTCCGATCCAAAAATGAATCTTCTCAGATGGGTCACGCCTGCGGCGACCGTCCTGGCGTTTGTCGCCGGCCACCTCATTACTTGCGCGCAGTCGCCCACCGACGTCGTTTCCCTGCCAAAGGCATGGGAATACTCGGCTGCATTGATTGCTCCTGAGTCTCGCGAAGACGAACCGAGTTACGCTCAGAAAGACCCCACACTGGTCTTTCATGATGGGCGTTGGCACGTGTTCATGACGGTCAAACTTCCTGGACGTTCGGCCATCGAATACTGTTCTTTCAGCGATTGGGATGCTGCGAATCAGTCGAAGCGAGTTTTGTTGCCGGTCAGTGAAAGCGATTATTACTGCGCGCCGCAGGTGTTTTTCTACCGCCCGCACAAGCTTTGGTATTTGATCTACCAGATGGGTGTTCCGAACGCGAACAAGATGGCGGTGGCTTATTCGACCACCGACGACATCACGAATCCGAATTCTTGGAGCAAGGCTCAATTGATTTTGGACGGCGGCCCGAGCGATCCCCGAGTTGTCGGCGGCTTGGATTTCTGGATCATCTGCGACGACACGCGTGCCCATCTGTTTTTCACCAGCTTGAACGGAAAGATGTGGCGGATGTGGACGACCCGCGACGAGTTTCCGCTCGGCTTTCGCGATTGCCAAGTCGCCCTTGACGCGGACATCTTTGAAGCCAGCCATACCTACCGTTTAAAGGATCGCGATGCGTATTTGACGATCATCGAACAGAAAGGCCAGCGTTACTTCAAGGCGTATATCGCAGACAAGCTTGATGGCCAGTGGACGCCGATCGCCGACACTCGCCAGCATCCATTTGCCGCAAACACGAATACTCAGCCGCTGCAGAACGTCGAAGCTTGGACGGATAACATCAGTCACGGGGAACTGATCCGCGACAGCAACGACGAACGGTTGATCGTCGACCCGGATCACTTTCGAGTTGTGTTCCAAGGTCTGCTCGAAAGCGAAAAGCAGGGCAAGCCTTATGGGCAATTCACTTGGCGAATCGGAATGCTAACACCACTCAATGACAGCGAGTGATGGGGAAAGGTTTGCGGATCTCTCGCTGACCGGGCTGTTGATTAAGCCGAACTTTTTCTCGCGTCTGTGGCGATCGTGACGTAGTTTTCGGTAGCAGAATTTCGGTCTGTGATTTGATGCTGCGCGAACACAACCCTTGACGACGAAAAAGACTTGCCACCATGCCGTGTCGAACCTGGCTACTAGCGGCCGCGATTGGAATCCATTGCCAGGCGGTGCTCACGATGAATCCGGTAGCTGCCTCAAACCAAGTTTCCAGCGAAACCGACGCTCGGCGTCCCCAAGCCCTGGAACTTGCGCAGCCGACGTCGGCGACGACGTCCGAATTGGACCAAATCGTCCAGGCCTACTTCGTCAAAATCAGTCACTTGTATGGAGAAGAAGCGACGCCCTATAGCAAAGAGGTTGCCGCTAGATGCATTCGTAGCGCCGCGGAGCAACATCTCGTGCGGGCGCAGCTGATACTCGGCTGGATGTATGTCCAGGGACATGGCGTTGCTCAAAACGACCGAGAGGCTGTCCGCTGGTTCGACCAGGCTGCGGATCAGAATTTTGCAGCCGGGCAGAACTGGCTGGGGTTCATGTACCTGCAAGGTCGCGGCATCACTCAGGATAACGATCGGGCATTCCAGTTATTCGAAAAAGCCGCAGAGCAAGGCCACACGGATGCCCAATTTAATCTCGCGCGTTGCTATCGCAGAGGTGTGGGGGTGTTTCAAGACGATGCAAGATCCGTGCATTTCCTTCGGCTTGCTGCAGAGCAAGGGCATCATTGGGCTCAATTCGATCTCGGATGGATGTGCTTCAAAGGACGTGGCGGCGCGGGAACCGACAGCGACGCAGTGGACTGGTACCGCCGCTCGGCCGCAAAAGGTCTCGCTGCGGCACAATTCAATCTCGGCTATATGTACGATGTTGGACGCGGCGTCGATCAAGATCCGCTGGAAGCATTGGCGTGGTATCGAAAGGCCGCAGAACAGAACCTGGCCGAAGCGCAGCGCTCCATTGGGTTGTCGTACCGAGACGGCCAAGGTGTGCCACGGGACGATTCCATTGCCGTGGAGTGGTTCCGCAAATCTGCCCAACAGGGCCATTGGCTTGGCCAGGGTTCGTTGGCCGCGATGTACTTGCATGGCCGCGGTGTACCCCAGGATGACCGAAAAGCGGCCACCTGGTTTCGCGCCGCAGCCCAACAGGGCGGGACCTGGGCGCAGGCCAATCTTGGATGGATGTATTTGACCGGACGTGGCGTGCCCAAAGACGATGCGATTGCGATTCGCTGGCTGCGACAGGCTGCTGTTCATGGCAGCCCCTGGGCTCAAGCTGAACTTGGGCGACTGTATTACAACGGACAGAGCGTACCGCAGGACGATGCTGAGGCGCTAAGATGGTCCCGCCAGGCAGCTGAGCAG
Organism: Stieleria tagensis; assembly: GCF_024129865.1. GTDB lineage: Bacteria > Planctomycetota > Planctomycetia > Pirellulales > Pirellulaceae > Stieleria > Stieleria tagensis. The sequence continues at coordinate 41,314 of NZ_JAMYFE010000028.1, forward strand.
GACAAGCCGCTGGCCCAGTACATGCTGGGGCTAATGCACTTCAATGGACGCGGCGTAAAAGCTGACAACCGCCAAGCTGCCAAGTGGTACCGCAAAGCTGCCGAGCAAGACTTTCCCGACGCCCAAAACAACCTGGGAATGCTGTACCAGAAGGGATTGGGTGTCACTCAAAACCACGCAACGGCCGTGCATTGGTACCGCAAGGCAGCGGAACAACAATTTCCAGTCAGCCAAGCTAATCTTGGTTTTATGTACCTGCATGGAAATGGAATCAAAGCCGATGAAGAACAGGCAGTGGCGTTGTTCCAGAGAGCCGCGGAAGCCGGCGAACAGGAAGCAATCACGGTTCTTGCTCAGCTTGACAGAATGCGATCACCCAATCGCTCACACCGGTTTTTATCGATCATCATCATGGTCGCAGCCAGCTTGGGTTTGCTGTTGATGATCCTAAGAAACGCCCCGCGTCAAAACGCGTCGACATTGTCGAGTGTGTCGTGATGAAGCTGTCGGGTCGCGTTTGCTAAAACGAAGTCACGCCTGCTGCTTGCGTTCAGTGGGTTCGCCCGGGGTGCCCGGTGTTTGAGCCGGCAGCACTATTTCTAAACCCCGAGACACCAGTTTGATCATGCCCGATGCTTTGTCACTTTCTGCGGGACGTTTGATGGCGTTGTAGGCTGCTGCCGTGGTGACGCCAGCGAAAAAGGCTAGACAAAATGCGAACAGCGAAGTCACTACCAATTCGCCGCGAAATCCATCCAAATAAATCATCGTCATGTAGACGACTTCCACGATCAACGCGGCGATCGAAAATCGCCTGCGGTGTCCACGGTATTCCATCGCGGCAATCGGGAGCACGCAGAGTGCCAAGAAATGCAAGATCCAAACGTGAAGTATGCAGACCCAATCCAAACCGATCAGGTTTGTCAGACCAAACACGACTGCAAAATACAACGTTGCGAGCAGCGCCTTGAAGATCGAAAACTGGAACATGATTGATTAAGGTGCCCGACACGTTTTCAAGAAATGAACAGCCCGATCGCAACGACAATGGTGATCGCACGCAGATCAAAGAGGTCAGCAATTAGACGATTCCAATCGAGCGCAGTTTGGGAGAGAGAGGGAGACAGAAATCAGAGCGACGCTAATCAGAGCGACGCTTGAATGTCAGCCTAATCGATCGCCGAAGGTGGCGCCACCTAGGCAGCAGGGTTCGCGTCCCCCACTCTATTCGCTCAGATCGTAAAGTCGAAGTTGCCCTTTTGCGGTTCACCCGCCGCGCCGCGGGCGGGTGATTTAATCTTCGAACGCAAATTAGCGTGGCAATGGCAACCCGACGCGTGAGCGAGGGATTTTGGGTGTTAACGGGATCCCTCGCTGACGCCTCGGGTTACCAAAAACCAATGCCCCACGCGAAGGCGCAACCGCAAAATGCGCGATTGAATCCTGCGCGACAACCTCGCAGTCGCGCGTCTGTCGCAACACAACCGCAGGGGTCCGATGACCACACCCGCTCTGCCACACTGGAACTCAACCACCCGACAGCATGCGGCAACTAAACACTTCGACTTTTTCTTTGAAAAGTTAACGCCTATTCTGCGGTACTCGTGTATTTATGACGCGTTCACCAATACGTACAAATTGACATTGCGCAGAAGGTCCGCATTTACACTGGCCGGTCTCTGCCCCCCCCTATAAAGCGTTTAAAGTTAGAAGCCATTCATGAGAAAGCAGATTTTAACTGCCTGTGCTGCCGCTGTGATGCTGATCGTTGCGACATCCCCCGCGGAAGCCGGCGTCATCTCGGGACTTGGCAATCCCTCGAGCGCGATTCCCGGTGGGACGCTGGTGGATTTTGAATCCGCCGCCGGCGTTTACGACGCTAACTTCGGCCCCGCTCTCAGCAGCAATGGAGTCACCTTCAACCCGGGTGGCGGAACACTGGCAGTGCATGATTTATTTGCTGGCGGTTTCAATACCACCGGTAACTCTCTAGGCAACTTCTTCGGATTGACCAAGACCATTGAATTCAGTTTTGATAACTTGGTCGACGCATTTGCTTTCAACGTCGGTGCCACCTTTGAGCAGTGGACGCTGACCGCTTATTCGGCGACCAATGACGTACTCGGAATGGCTGATGTTCCTCAAACCGGCCTGTCCAACAGCGGCAACTACATCGGATTCGCGGCCGATGGCATTGCTCGGGCGACGTTGAGTTTCAGCGATACGTTCAATCCTGACTTCATTCGGATCGACAATTTGGTTTATTCCGAGTCGGACAGCTCGGCCGGTGACCCGTCCGATGGAGCGGTTCCTGAGCCGACATCGTTGGCGATTTTTGGCCTCGGTGCGATCGCCATGACGCTTCGCCCACGACGCCGACGCCGCGTTTGATTAGCGTCGGTGATTGTTTAGAAATCCACCCGAGGATGCTGTTCGCGGATTAAAGATCTTTCGTGTACGGCTGGGTGCGTATGGTTTTTCTGCGATCGGAACCGGGTTTTGGCCAGGCGTTTGCAGAATGTATTCGCCTTCGTCGACGGGGTACTCGTCGACCGGGTATCCGTGGCTAACCCCACCGCCACAGCTGCAACCGCCTTCACAACCGCACGCCGGTTCTAAGCCACAGGCGGGTTCGCCGATCGAGCAATCACAGGCTCCTTCGCAGCCGCAGGCCGGTTCAAAACCGTAGCCCTGTTCCAGGCCGCAATTGGGTTCTATCCCACAGGCCGGTTCGCCCATACAGCTGTCACAACCGCCGTCGCAGCCACCGCAGATGGCCGAACGTAACGGAGCGAAACGTCGATCGGTGGTCGCCACCGGTCCCGGTGCACAACCACAGCGATAGCCCCACAAGCTTCGCATCCCGGAAAACACCGAACGGCATTTCCCACAGCTCTGGCCGTTGTAGTTGCCACAGGAGTCACAGGGATCGACGCAGTCGGCTGGGTGGTTGATCCAGGGGTCGACGTACAGTTCACCGCAGCCGCTGCAGGAATCGCAACCGCCGCAGGAGCCGCCGTCACAGCCGGAATCGCAGCCGCCGCCGCATTGACCGCCAGGTATAGCGATCGGTCCGCAACACCCGGCACCCATCGGGCCGACACAGCCGGTCAGTCCGATTGTGATCCATCCAACTAGCAACAAACCGAAGACGCGTGACATGGTCATTATCCCGTGAAACAAATTCTCTCGAACCATCCGCATAGGGTCTGGCAGACTGTGCCGCGGATAGAAACGTCATCGTCAACCCAATCGTCAAAGTTGACAAAATCTTGCCAAACGGTCGTTTGATGAATTTTTCAAGTCGCGTCCGACTGCAGCCGTATCCGGACTTTCCGCCGGCTGGGAGTTTTCGCTAGTGTCCGTCTGCGACGAGCCAAGATGGCTTCGAACAGTCGAAACAAACGGCGTGAGAGTTTCCCGAGCGGGATGTTTCACGCACCTATCGCACCGCAATTCATTTGCACACCTATGCGATCTGAACAGCCAACGGAACCCAATGCATCGCACCACGGCGCCCCTGAGCGCGAACTGGAATCGCCCCCTGGGGTGATTCGCGTGGTGCATCCGTTTTTGCAGGCGCCTGAAGAAGCCTTTCGCGTGAGCGCCTTGTTCTGGTTCGGCGGCATGTTATTGCTGGCCGTCCCGATGATCACGCTGCTGGACGTCCCGGTGGCGCGGTGGTTTGCCACCGATCCACTGCCACGAGAATTTGGCAATGCGTTGGAACTGACGCTGGTGTTTTCGCACGGCAGCGGAGTGTTTCTGTTTTTGTTCGGATTCTTTCTGATGTCGCCCAACCGACGTTGGCATTTGCCGCGTCTGGTGGTTTTGCCACTCGGTGCCGGCGCGATTGCGACGTTAGCCAAAATGTTTGTGCTACGTCCGCGACCGACCGGATTGAACCTTGATGTCGCATCGTTTGATTCGGCATGGTTGTGGGCGTTTGACTGGTCGCTCTCACAGGTTGCGACATTTGACGCCAGCACGCGCGCGTTTCCCAGCGGAAACATGGCGACCGCAACCGCCCTGACGATCGGGCTATGGATGATTCTACCGCGAGGACGATGGCTATTTGCCATGATCTGCGTCGGCACAGCGCTGCAACGCCTGGCCTGTAGTGCGCACTTCCCCAGCGACATTCTGGGCGGCGCGGCCTTTGGATTTCTGTGGGCCTATGCCTGTTTCCATCCCCGGCTGCTGGGCAATTTGTTCGACAAGATGCAACCGGAAAACCAGCCCAAGCGTCGTCGGCCGATCGATACCGAATCGGTTGACAGCCAATTCACACAAGACGACGAAGGCGATCAACAGCCCCTGGCGGCGTAGCAATCGGGGCGGTCGTTATTCCTTGAATCGATAACCGACGCCGCGAACCGTTTCGATCAGGTCGGCTGCACAGCCCATTTTTTTACGCAGGGCCCGAACGTGCACGTCGATCGTGCGGTCCAGTACGATCGTGTCTTCGCCAAGAGCGGCATCCACCAATTCGCTGCGACCGAACGCACGCCCGGGTTGGCGGATCAACGTGTCTAACAATCGAAACTCGCTTTTGGTCAACTTCAACGGTGATTCTTCGATCATCACCACAAACCGACGTCGGTCGACCGTCACGCTTTGATGCGTGACCGCTTCGTGATCGTCTAACAACGGCTCGCGCCGCCGCAGCAACGCCTTGAGACGTTGCAGCAGCACCTTGTAACTCTCAACGGGTTTGACAACATAGTCGTCGGCCCCCACGGCAAATCCAACCACCTGATCCGATTCTTCGCCCATCGCGCTGAGCATCAAGATCAACGTTTCGCGAGTTTTGGGATCGGACCGCAACTGCTTGCAAACTTCGACACCGCTCAAGATCGGCAGATCGATGTCTAACACGACCAGATCGGGCAGATAAAGTTTCGCCTGATCCACTCCGTCACGGCCGTCGCTAGCACGGTAGACTTCGTACCCAGCGCGTTTCAGTTGATATTCAAGCGATTCGGCCAACGGACCGTAATCTTCGACGATCAAAACCTTGGTATTGGTCATGCTTGGTTGCTTGGGTGAATCCAAACGAATGTTGCTATTCGTGCTGACGTCCGGAGATTGTGGAAATCATGAAAAACGGGCTTTTCACGGACATCGACGATGTACGCCATGTTGGTGGAATTGCACGAAAAGTACACCCTCTCAGCCACATTCTTGCGATGAATGTTTTGTGAAGACAATCGCCTATTTGGCGCCGGGAAGCCAAACCTCGAACGTTGCCCCCTCTCCAGGACTACTGATCACTTGAATGGTACCGCTGAGCGCCCGGGTCAGGTTCTTGACGATTGACAGGCCGATCCCGGTCCCGCCATCGTGCATTTTGCGAGTGCGATCGACCCGGTAAAAACGCTCAAAAATGCGTTCTTGAAACTCTGGGGCGATGCCCACGCCGTCGTCCCGGACGGCCATGATCCAGCCGGTGGACTCGCGGCGACAGGAAACGACCACATGCCCGCCGGCCTCGGTGTGCCGCAACGCATTGCTGATCAGGTTTTGGGTGATCGCCAACGCGGCATCTTTGTCGGCCATCACATAAACTTTTTCAACCTGTTGATCGACCGTCAGTGCAATCTGTTTGGCCGCAGCAACAGGTAAAAAGGACGCCATGGCTTGGTCGATCACTTGCTGCAAATCGATCGACTGGACCTGCATCGTACCCTTGCCCGATTGGGCGCGCGCCAGACGCATCATGTCAGCGATCAAGTCTTCCAAACGCTGGCATTGATCATCGATTTGACGAACGAAGTGTTTGGCCGCATCGGGATCGTCCTCGATCGCCAATTCGACCGTTTCCGCATAGCCCTTGATCGCAGCCAACGGGGTTTTGAGTTCATGCGAAACGTTGGCGACGAATTCCCGCCGGATGGCGTCCACTCGCTGCGCCTCCGTTTCATCACGCACCACCAACAACAGGTGCGGCGGACGAGTGTCTTGAACACGATCGACGCGGACCGTGACCGGGCGGACGATCGATCCGTCGACGATTTCGACGGACACGTTCTGGTCGACGTCGGATGAACGGGCACGGCGAACCGCTTCGACAATTTCGGGGACGCGCACCAATTCGGCAAACTTGCGCCCTAGGTAGACTCCGTCGTCGGGTAGCGCCAACAGGTATCGCGCGGCCCGATTGATCAATACGATTTCCGTAGCCGGTGACAGCATCAGGATGCCGTCGGTCATGTGCGACAGCACACTGGCGGTGCGGGTCGATTCGGAATGAAGTTTGACGAACCGCGTATTCCATTTCTCGGCCGCAGCACGCTCTTTTTCATAGGCGTTGTGTGCGTTTTCCCAACGCAACATGCTATGGATCGTCGCGACAGTCCCCACCAGGAAACAGATTGCAAACGCAACGACGACCATTCCCATTCCGGTCACGCCCAGGAACGTTGCCAGCCAAATCGCAATCACGATCGATAACAAACCGATGACGGTGGCCCGGCGACGCGGCTGGAACGCGGTCGTGTCGATGCTGCGTGGCGGCATGCCGAGTGTCGGCCCGGGATCACCCAACGGAGCGATCGCGACGTTTGTCGCGGACAGTGTATCCATTCGGGATTCGCTCAATGGAGCGATCGAATTCGCGATGCTGTTCTGTGGACTCTCACTCATCGATCCGCCGAGCCGTTGTCGTTCGAGATGACTTCGGTATCCGCACCGGATGATTCAGTCGGTTCGGCATCAAGATGCGGCGCACCCGATTTCCAACGATTGCGCATCGATTGAATGATTCCCGAGCAGAACAGCCACAACGCTTCCGCGGGCACCCGGCGGCGGTGGCCTTTTCGGTCAACCTGGACCAATTCTCCGCTGTCCACATTCATCGCCGTCAGATAACCGGTGCCAAAGCAATAGGTATCGACACAGACCAGATGGCCGACATCCAACACAGTTCCGCCGGGTTGAGGCGTATGGCCGACGAACACGCGTTTGCCGGAGCAATGCGGCGGCGGTATCGGTCCCAGATGGGTCCAATACCGAATCTCGTCGGATTGGTCGTCCATTGCTCGATAGGCGTCGTAACAGGCGTGAACAAAGATCGATTCAGCCGTTTCGTAGTGCGTCCGCAAAGACAACAAAAACTGCTTGTGATCGGCAGGAATTTTGTCCAATGATCCACCATAACTGGTCACCGTGGCATTGCCGCCCGCTCCCAACCACATCGCCGCATCTAGCCCACCATAGGCCACACCGTACAGCATGATCTCGTGGTTGCCACGCAGCGCGACGACTCGGCAACGTTGCTGCAGTTCAATCAATTGGTCAATGACGCCACGACTATCAGGTCCGCGGTCGACATAGTCCCCTAGAAACACCAGTTCATCGTCGCGCTGCGGGTCAATGGACTCCAACAACGTCCGTAGCGCTTTGGCACAACCGTGAATGTCGCCGATTACAAAACGCCGCATGCGCTGGTCCGTCTACTAATTGATCGACGGGTCGATGAATCGCAACCCTGGCGAGAGCGACGACAGGATTTCGCGCCCACAGCGTTTGACAGCTGATTCCCAAACCTGATCTGGATCTTCGAACACGACCTCACGTTTGATTTCGCCGACCAACCAGCCCCCGGTCTCCATTTCCAAATCCAATTGCCCGGGCCCCCAACCGGAATACTGGGCGATGAATCGCACCTTGGCATCAACACGGCTGAGCAACAGTCGCAGATGGTCTTCCTCACCGGTCAACCAGATCCCGGTCGATTCCGATGCGATCGGAGACCCGACGCCTGTTAAATCGTGCAGTGCCAGCAACGGCCCTTCGACGGGTCCGCCCTCGTAGATATAGTCGTCTGGCCGAATCGGCCCCTGCGGCAGGGAGAGTTCAACGATCTCGCTCAGCCGACGGGCGGTGCAGCGGTTCAGCGACAATCCAAAGGCACCCTCTTCATCGTGGCTGATCACCAGAACCACGCTGCGCATGAAATTAGGGTCATTCAGATACGGTGACGCGATCAGCAGTTTGCCGCTTAGAAATTCGTTCATTGCTCATTCGCCGGCCAGGTCTTTCCACAAACAACCGGCCCACGAAAGGCCGACCCCGAAACCAACGAGCATATTAACGGAATCTCGATCGATTCGCCCGCTATTTCGCAACTGGTCGATCAGAATCGGCAGCGTGCAAGAAACGGTGTTGCCGACTTCGCCCAGTTCAATCGGCAGTCGCTCCGGCGCCAAATCCATACGCACCCGCAACTGGTCCAACATTTTCCAGGTCGCTTGGTGCATCAGATACTTGGAAATGTCCGCGTCGCTCAGGCCCTGTTTGGCCAAAATTTGGTCCACCAAACGTGGCACCGCTTCGACGGTGAAATTGATCAGACTCGGTCCATCCATATACAACCGGCTTTTCCAGCGTTTTCGGTGCCGTGGTCGAATGGCGTCGGATTCCGACCGCGCCCCGCCGTCACCGACCAACAACATGTCGGCTCCGCTGCCGTCGCTGCCGAATTGGAACCCGCTAAGCGATTGATTCGGCCCCGCGGTGATCAGCGTTGCCGCAGCCGCATCGCCAAAAATGGTCCGCAAACTGCGGTCTTCTGGGTCGATGTACTTGCTGTAGGTCTCGGCCGTCAGAAATAGGATCCGGCTGGCCGCACCGGATTGAATCAATCCGTCCGCCATCGCCAGACCATAGACGTAGCCACTGCAGCCCAGATTAAAGTCCAGCGCCCCGCAACGGGTTGGGAGTGACAAACGATCCTGGATCAGACAACTGGTCGTCGGCAGCGGGTAGTCAGGCGTCTGTGTGCAGAACAAGACAAAATCGATCGAGTTCGGATCGATATCGTGTTCGGCAAACAATTTTTGCGACGCCGCGACAGCCAAATCACTGGACGTCTCGCCATCCGCCGCAATGTGCCGCTGACGGATCCCCGTTTTCTCTTCAATCAGCTTCAAATCCCAACGAGGAAATGAACGTTGAAGTTCCTCATTGGTTTCCACCCTGGTGGGCAGATGAACCGCGATCGGGCCAAGTTGGGCGTACGGCACAGACGCTATCCGGAATTTGCCAAGTGGATGAAATGGTCGACGACAAAGCCTAGCAAGCTTCCGCCTCAGCGCGGACCCCAAGAATCAACCACATCGGACGACCTGGGTTTCGGTGACCAACCAATCCATCGAAACGTCATGGTCGGCGGTCGGCACGGCATTGACGACCTGGCACTGAAATGCTAGCCCCACCAACACCGTCCTGTCCGCCACGTCGGCCAACAATCGATCATAGAAACCATGGCCGTGCCCCAAACGACCGCCCCGCCGGTCAAACGCCACCCCCGGAACGACCACCAAGTCCAACTCGTTGGGGCTGACATTGCGATCGATTTGACCACGCAGCTGCTGGCGCGGTTCTAAAATGCCAAATGCCCCCACCGCCAGATCCTGCATCTGATCCAGCCGACACAATCTGATCTGCTGGCCCACACAGTACGGCACCGCGATTTGCTGGTCCCCGACCAGCACCCTCTGCAGTGCATCTCGCGTCCGCAGTTCATCCCGAACATCGACGTACCACATCACACGCCGCGCCTGAGCATACTGGGGCATGGCTAACAATTGATCGGTCGCAAGTTTGCTGATCCGATCCTTGTCGGCCAGCAACCGCCGGGCCTGTGCCGCGGTCTTTCGCAGGGATTCCTTGGATACCATCTGATCGACTAACAAGAGTTCTTTTGCACACGTCACATCCATTGCACCGCATGGCCGCCGATCCAATTCGTCAGGAAACATTGGGATCACGACGGCAATGCGAACCATCGTATCGCACTAGAACAGCGACGCGAACAGGATCATCCAACGAATCACTCCCGCAACGACCACGCCAGCCAATAGCCCGCAACTGACACCGGCAAACCCCACGGACGCGCCCGCCCCGATCGCCGACCCGAGCAGCCCACTCAAAATGACCAGAGCCGCAATTCCGATCGCAGCCGGGCGGTGATCCACCCGCGGCCCCACGGCGTCATTTGCCGACGCCACCAACCAACGAAACAAACCACCTGCGATGGCACCGGCCAGGGGCACGCTGACCACCGAAAGGCCGAGCTCGGTACCGGTAAACCAATACACTGGAATGAGAACAAGTCCGATCAGCGCTCCCCAGCCGACCGCATTGCCGCGTTCGACCCAAGCAGCGGGCGATTGCAACGGAGTCATCGAATCAACATCGGCAGCGGGTAACGGATCACCCTGATGCGTCAGCGGTCGCGCGTCGGTGGCAGCCAATCGCACGATCACTTTCCCGCTGTGACCACCCACAATTTGCACGTCACAGCCAGGATCGATCCAGGTCCCTTGGGAAGTCGCATTGAGCGTCTGACCGTGAATACGAATCTGTCCCGCCGGCTTCAACGCGCCGATGGTCTTTGCCACGTCGCCGATCAAGATGGGTTTTTCTGTCACTCGATAGAATCTCGCTGCAAGTCAGTTGCACCACCGCAGGCTCCTCTCCCTGCTCTCGCTAAAAACGGCTCGAAGGGTACGGAGGTTGACTCTAGGCTTCAATTTCTCTCTTAGTTGCCGGCGAGTTCTAGGAACCGCGCCGCCGGAGCGTCCCAAATTTCGGCCTGCTGCGGCGTGTAGGTCTGAACCGAAAAACTTTCGCGGACCAACCGGCGGGCCTGACGAATCGCCGCGGATTGATCGCCCAGATCGCCGCTGCCGATCACTCCCGTGCCGACCATTTGCATCGCCAGATTTCCGATGGCTGTCGCTTCGACCGGCCCGGCAATCACGGTGCGATTACAAGCGTCGGCAGTCATCTGACACAACAATTCATTCATCGTGCCACCTCCAACAATATGAATCGTTTCAATCGAGTTGCCCACAATTTGTTCCAGCATGCCCAGACAAACCCGGTAACTCAGTGCCAATCCCTCAAGTGCAGCGCGGTAATAGCTGCCGTCGGATTGCGGTTGGTCTTGACCGGTTGCTTGAGCAAACTCTTTGATCGCGTCGAGCATATCGTTTGGCGCGACGAATGAGGCGTGGTCAGGATCGACCAGCAACTCGAAGGGATCGGACGCCGCGGCCTGCTGAACCATCGCTTCCCAATCGACTTCGCTGCCGCGACGCTGCATCGATTTTCGCAACTGTTGAAAGATCCACAGACCACTGATGTTCTTTAACAACCGTGTGCTGCCGGCCACTCCGCCTTCGTTTGTAAAATTCAGCTCGGCACAGCGCTCGGTCACACGGGGCGTGGCCAATTCACATCCCATCAGGGACCACGTCCCCGAACTGATGTAACACCAATCAGGTTTTTCGGGTGCGAAGGCATCGACCGGAACGGCGATCACGGCCGAGGCGGTGTCATGGGTGGCCGGCACCACCACAGGCACGCCTTCTAATCCGGTCGCCGTCGCGACGGATTCCTGAACGTCACCGAGCGTCGTGCCGGTCGGGGTCACCGGGGGAAACCATTCCACAGGCAATCCTAAATCGCGAATCAGATCCGACGCCCAGGTTCCCGTGTTGGGATTCAACATTTGTGTGGTCGATGCATTAGTCGCTTCGATACTGCGTTTTCCCGACAGCAACCAGTGAAAGAAATCGCCCATCATCAAAAAGCCGTCCGCGATCTGTAGAGAGCACTCTTTTGACTCCACAGCCGAAAACAGTTGGTAAACCGTGTTGATCGGCATGAACTGCAGTCCGGTCGCGTCAAAAATCCGCTGTCGACCGAGTTCGGCAGCCTGCGTGCCAGCACCACCTAGTTTTGCAAACGCCCGCTCCATCATGCCGTTGGTACGTGCATCGCGGTAATGCCGAATCGGTGCTGCGATCTGATCGTTGCGATCGACCAGCACATAATCGACGCCCCAGGTATCAACTCCGACCGAGGCCACGGATTCAAACTTTGCGACCGCCAGTCGGAGTCCGGTCAAGGTCTCGGCCCACAATCCGTGCACGTTCCACTGCAATGAGTTTTGCAGCATGACCGGGTCATTGGCAAACCGATGGGTTTCTTCCAGCGTCAAGACTCCGTCATCAATCCAACCGGCGATCACACGTCCACTAGATGCCCCCAAATCGACGGCTAAATGAACGGGGCTATTGGTCAAGGGAGAGACAGGTGCCGACATGATTCTGAACACGGATGCAGCGAGGTCAGGAGCAAAAAGAAACGCGATGCGCGACGATTGTATTGCATTTCCGCAACGTCAGCAGGACGCGGTGTGCATCAATCCGTTTTTTTGCCGCGCATGTGTGGCAACCGTCGGCCCTGCGATTGGGCGATGTCCAATTGGTCATTCAACTGTTCCACCGACAGGGGAATGATCGGAATCGTCATCAACGCTTCTGGATCGATCTCACTGCTGGCACTGCGTTTGGCGAGTTGCTCGACCTCCTCCTCCAGCGCCGCCAGCCACGCCGGCACATCCAGACCGGCACCGGTGGGTGTCCGCGCCAGCAATTCGGCTTCGGCTTCCAACAGTTCAAACCGTCGGCTATCGCCACCATTTTCGGCATCGTGCATGGCTGGTTTCACCAAGGCGCGCATGCGAGCAATTGTCATCGGTTGGACAAACCGTTCGCGAATACGATCCGCAACGGTTGGCATCCGCATCGAATAGTTTTGCTGCATTTTGCGCAACCGGGTCACAAACTTTTCGGCTTCGGCGCCGATCCGCTCGCTCAGACTGCGTCGCCACAACATGGCGGCATTCTCCAACCGGTGGCGGACCAAAACATCGTGTGCCCACATCACGGGTTTCAGATTCCAAGCGATCCGCTCATAGCTGGCCCGCAACCGCAGAAAATCCATGAACATGTACACCAGATCGCCACGGTCGCTTTGCGTGGTGGTGCTGTTGTAATCTTGGTATTCCGCGTGATGGTCGATCAACGATTCATAGACCAACGTGATCCAGCGATCCGCTTGGTGCATGGAAAGTTTGCCGCTGCGCAAATCTTCGAACAATTGCATGTCGGCGATCTGCGCGTCGTCTTCCTCGATCACGCGCTGCAACCAATCGGAAACGCCTTGGTGCAAAATGGCTCGAACGTTGCCCAATTGCAAAAAGACCTGCGTGAAAATCGGATCTCCGTAGTCGCGAATGAATTCGACCAACCGCTCCCATGACTGGCGATCATTGACCGACTCCAGTGGTGACAAGCGGAGCGTTTGACTGTGGGCCAGCCAAGATCCGAGCATGGTTTCGGTCAATCGTTCCACCAACGGAATCAAGACTTCACCGATCGCCTTTTCGTCTTCGTTCAGTTCTTCCAAGTCGCGCTGCTGTGCGACGCCGGCTGTCAAGGATTCCACCAAGGCGCGGAAACCGTCACGAAACAGGCTGTCGAATTCGGTCACGGCGCCGATACCGACACTGTTCTGCTGCTCCATCAATCGCGACACTTCGAGCAATCGACAGGCTTCACTGATCAATCCACGGCGTGGCATCCAGTGCATCAGGTGCCGCAGCACGCGCTGCCGCAGACGAGCGACATAGATTTTGACCGGGTCACCGCCACGCGACAGCGGGATGTACAACAGGTTCTCACTGCTGATCGCGTCGACGTATTCAGGAAACAACTGGCGGGTGGTCTGGCTGTCGCCGGAGATCAACGAGGCATACAGTTTGACCGCCTGCACATCATCGTTGGACATTTCGTCCAGACCGGCTTCGGCACCGGCAACGTCGGCGCCGGAGGATCCTGGATGCAATGAATGGTGCCGTTCCACGTGCGCGATGATCGTCCCACAGATCAATCGCCGGGCGTCTGACATTTCCACTGCCGTGCCAATGATTCGTTCCATCAACGAATCACGCAGCACCCGCGAACGATCGTAATCACGCATCGATTCACTATCGCTGCCGCCGGGCGAAATCTTGTATTCGCGGACGGCGTCCAGCAATTCCAACAACCCGATTCGATTTTCCTTGGCTCGCTTGGCCCAATTCTGCAGTGCCTCCAACTGGTCTGCGGCGCGGGCCGGGTCGTCACTGACAGCATCCGCCACGACGATGTCGGCGGCGACCGACCACATGCGTGCCATCGATTGCAGAAAGGACAACCGATCGACCAAGCGTTTCCATTCGGCTTCTAATTCGTCACGGCTGCCGTCGCCGGAGTTTTCATAAATCGCTCCATCGATGCCATCGTCTGTCGAATCGCGATAGGTCACGCCTTCATAGGCGGAATCAAACAATTGGCTGCCATCGGCAACGTCATCATCATCGAATGGAATTTCGCCAGCGAGTTCCTGGTCCCAGTCGCGTGGTGGCTTGCGTCGTTCAGCCAGATCAAACGCGGGGGCCGACCAAAATTCTTCCGCGTTGGCTTCGAAATAGTCAAAGCACTTGCGGGCCAGCGGCCAGATCGCAGCCGGGTCGTCGAGCACTGCATCGCCGGATTCGATCGGTTTGCCAATCGTTAATCCGTCTTGAAATTGACCACGCAGTTTCATCAACCAGCGTTCGGCCAGGCGTGGCAGTGAATTGCCGCCCTGTCGCAACCCGATCTGTTGGGCGTTGCACAGCCAATGAACCAACAATGCCATCGATGGCAGGAAATCACGTCGCTCCAGCAACGCTGAAATCACCAACGAATAGGCACGCGGCGAATCAAAGAACTCGGCATGGGGCTTCCAAAATTTGATGTCCCCTGCGGCCGCACCGCCCTCGTGCCAAACCCGCAGCGCTCGGGCGACCAGGCTTGCCGAATCATAGGACTCCAACGGATCAGCGGCTTCCAACGATTCCACAGTGTACGCGCCAAATTGACGCCACCACTCGGCAACATCACGGTACAACACACTGATTGTCTGGTAGGCCGCGGTGTCGTTGCGTGCCGCCGCCTCGCTCCAGACCCGGGCCATGTAACTGAATAATTGGTCGACCAAATACAGCAGATCGTCGACCCGCGAATCATGCACACTGCAGTCGGGACTGGGGTGCAAGCTGAACTGGCCTGTGAACCCGATCAGATCCCAGGGATCCGCCAGTGCACCACATTTGATGGCTCGTTTGATTAAATCGTAAACGTGCGTGGGGACCTGCATCGCGCGATCAAATTCACCGCTGCGAAGGGCGCGTAATCCCAATGTGATTTCACAATCGATCCGACAAATCATTCGCGCCGATGCTGCGGGGACGACGTCAATTTGGCGTGTCGCTGCGTCGGGGTAGCCCATTCGGGCATACAGCCTGGCAAGCTGAACGTGCTGGACCTGGGCGGCACGGCGTTCGGCCAATGCGGCGTTGAGATGTTGACGGGCGGCGCCAAACGGTTGACGCCGGACCTGTTGTTCGGCATCCAAACGATCGCGATGGACCCCGGTCAGTTTCGCCAAACGATCGAGATAAAACGCGTCACGGTACTCCGCAATGGGTTTCATCAGCGTGCTGAGCGTGACTTCGCTGGAATAGGCCGCCGGTCCGGAACCGCTGACACCGCTGGCCATCAACACCGTACCGGCCAAGACCGTCGCAGCTTCGGTCAACAATTCGTCTTCGGACAAACACTGCTCTTCCTGCAATTCCAAATCGCTGACACGACTGAGCAATGCATCCAATGTGACCTGGCGCAAGACAAAGCGACTGTAGTAGCCGCCCGCGTTGACGCTGCGCTCGTCCCAACCGCCAAAGTGATAGTTGGGACGACGGTTGACCGGGTGATCAAAATCGTAGGCGCGGGGGTCCAATGACAACTCGGCCAGCTGATCGAATTCAAACGAGGCGGCCCGCAAGACGTCCGGGTCGGTGTCTTCGAGAATGATAATCGTCCGCGAGATCAGTTCATCATAGGTGCCTGCCGAAACACCCGAACCTTGCACATACAGCGGGATCGGACGCACAAATTCATGCGGATAGGGTTGGCAACGACGATTTTCCAAGATCGCGACCGGCCGATAGCCGACGAAGTCGTTCAGATCCAAAATCGCTTGGTGCACCAACCCGACGATGGATTCGTCACTCGGAGCGGTGTCCCGTTGCTGGTACAAACCCAGCAATGCTTCGGCCGCCCGCGCCATAAAGAACCCGTTGAACAGGACCTCGGGTTCCTGATGAAACAACAGATCCCGGTGGTAATCCATGTAAGCCGGCAGCAGTTCGCTAAGCAACAGTCGCGACACCTCGCGCGCCTGGGAGACGTCTGCGAATGCGGAACTGGAACGTTCCAGCGAGTCCAGCGTTTGCTCGATCCAATTGTTCAACACCAACCACGCCGGCGTGCCGGTCAACGGCTTGCCCTGACTGGCATGGTGATACACCTCGTTCCATAGCGACGCGATCGCGGGATCGTTGCTGCCGCTGGAGAAGTTCAAATACCCCGCCAACCGCTTGAGCGAATCGTCGAGCGACTCCGGAGGGGGGATAATGGACATGTGGGGCGAGGCGTGAGTTGAGAAACGGCAGGAGAGGAGGTGAGAACGGGACTAGTTCTTGGCAGCCTTCTTGCGAGTCGCTTTCTTCTTGGTGGCTTTCTTCGCCGTCGTTTTCTTGGCGCTCACCACCTTTTTCTTGGTTGCCTTTTTGCTGCCAGTGGCTTTCTTGGTGGCGGTCTTCTTCACAGCCACTTTCTTGCTGGTCTTTTTCTTGGCCGCTTTCTTGGTGCTCTTTTTGGCGGCCTTTTTCTTGCTGCCACCGAAAATATCGTCCCAGTTGTTGGAGTATTGTTCGTTCGTACCGACGCGCAAAATGGTCATAATGATCTAAGTTGGAAAGAGGAAAATTGAATGAAGGGGTAGCTGCTGGTCGGCGACGACCTAGCCGGCGTGAATGCTCTTGTAGCGAGCTTGTTTGACTTCATCTGGGTCTTCGCCCATCCGTTCACGCAAACCGCGCTCGTAGACTTCGAAGTTGCCTTCGCACCACGTCAGCTTTCCATCACCTTCGAACGCCAGGATATGCGTTGCCAGACGATCAAGGAACCAGCGGTCGTGCGAGGTCACGACGACACAGCCGGCAAAGTGCATGATCGCCTCTTCCAACGCACGCAGCGTGTCAACGTCCAAGTCATTGGTCGGTTCGTCCAACAACAACACGTTGCAGCCACGGCGGAGTAGTTTTGCCAGGTGGACACGGTTGCGTTCACCACCGGAAAGATTGCCGACCTTTTTTTCTTGGTCGGGGCCACGGAAATTGAATCGCGACACATAGGCCCGCGCGTTGACGTTGCGTCCGCCCAACACGATCGTCTCGGTGCCACCGCTGATTTCTTCGAACACCGTCGCATCGTTCTTGAGCGAATCGCGACTTTGATCGACATAACCCAAATCAACGGTTTCACCGATGCGGAACTCGCCGCTATCGGGAGCTTCCTGACCGGTCAGCATCTTGAACAGTGTGGTCTTTCCCGCACCGTTGGGACCGATCACCCCAACGATCCCGCCGGCCGGCAGGCGGAACGACAAATCGTCGATCAAGACTTTTTCGCCGTACGCTTTATGAATCCCAGTGCCTTCGATCACCAGTTCGCCGAGGTGGCGGTTGGATGGGATTTGGATCTCCAACTCATCCGGCCGATCTTCGAATTTTTCGGCTGCCAAGTCCTCATAGGCTTTGATTCGCGCCTTGCTCTTTGCCTGCCTCGCTTTGGGACTCATCCGAATCCATTCGAGTTCCTGCGACAACGTGCGTTCACGCGCCTTCTGTTTCCGCTGCTCAATCTGCATCCGTTTTTGGCGTGCTTCCAACCAGGCGGTGTAGTTGCCTTCGAACGGAATCCCGCGGGCGCGATCGATTTCCAGAATCCACTGGGCGACGTTGTCCAGGAAGTAGCGATCGTGAGTGACAGCGACAACGGTGCCGGGATAGTTGGCCAGGTGCTGCTCCAACCACGACACCGATTCGGCATCCAAGTGGTTGGTCGGTTCGTCCAACAACAGCAGGTCGGGTTGACGAATCAGCAATTGGCACAGGGCGACACGCCGCCGCTCGCCACCGGAGAGGGTGGTCACGCTGGAATCACCGCGCGGTAAATTCATCACCGCCATCGCCATTTCGACTTGGCGATCCAATTCCCATAGGTTGTAGGTGTCGATGGTGTCTTGCAAACGCGCCATCTCGTCACACAACTTTTGCATTTCGTCGTCATCGCTGACGTCGCCTAGCAGCATACCGATCTCGTTGAATCGGTCGACAATCGCTCGGCGCTCGGCGACGGCGTCTTGCACGTTTTCGAACACCGTCTTGGTTTCATCCAGCGGCGGTTCTTGTTCCAGGTAGCCGACCGTGAAACCTTTCCCGAGTCGGGCGACACCGTCGAAATCAGTGTCCTGACCGGCCATGATTCGCAACAGCGTCGATTTCCCGGCACCGTTGGGCCCCAGCACGCCGATTTTTGCGCCCGGGTAGAACGCCAAATTCACGTCGTCGAGCACCGTTTTCTGGCCGTGCTTCTTCGTCAGCCCTTCAACTTGGTAAATGTATTGCCTAGACATTCCTAATTCATTCCCATTCGATCGTCGCCGGTGGTTTACTGCTAATGTCGTAGCAGACTCGGTTGACGCCTTTGACTTCGTTAATGATTCGTGTGCTGATTCGAGCCAGCAACTCGTACGGCAATCGACTCCAGTCGGCCGTCATAAAATCATCCGTATTGACGCTACGGACGGCGATGGCGTTGTCATAGGTCCGAGCGTCGCCCATCACACCGACGCTTTGCACCGGCAACAGCACCGCAAACGTTTGGCTGGTGTCGCGGTACAGTCCGGCCGATTCAATTTCTTCGATCACAATCGCGTCGGCCGCTCGCAATACGATCAGTTTGTCACGTGTGACTTCGCCCAAACAACGGACCGCCAATCCGGGTCCGGGGAACGGGTGCCGCCACACCAGTTTCTCCGGCAACCCCAGTTCCAATCCCAACCGCCGGACCTCGTCTTTGAACAGATCTCGCAGCGGTTCAATCAATTCGAACCCGAGTTCTTCCGGCAGACCGCCGACGTTGTGGTGCAGTTTGATCGTCGCCGCCGGACCATCGGGATCCGCACCGCTTTCGATCACATCGGGATACAGGGTACCCTGTGCGAGGAAGTGGGCGTTTTGGATTCCCTTGGCTTCCTCTTTAAAGCATTCGATGAAGTCGTGACCGATGCGGCGACGTTTCTCCTGCGGTTCGGCGATCCCCGCCAGCGATGCCAGGAATCGGTCTTCCGCGTTGACGACGTGCAAGTCGGCTTTGAAATGGTTGGTGAACTCGTCGATCACCAACGCCTGTTCATTCTTGCGCAACAATCCGTTGTCGATCAGAATGCAGGTCAATTGAGACCCGATGGCTTTGTACAACAACGCGGCAACGACCGAGGAATCGACACCGCCACTGAGTCCACAAATCACGCGGCGATCACCAACGGTTTCGCGAATTTGGCGGATCGTCACCTCGGCAAAATCACTGAGGTACCAATTCGGCTGGCAATCACAAATCCCATGCACGAAGTTTGCTAACACTTGGCCGCCCAGCGGCGTGTGAGTGACTTCGGGGTGAAATTGCATGCCGTAAATCGGCAACTCGCGGTGGCGAATCGCGGCGTACGGACAGGTCTTTGTCTTGGCCAGCACCTCGAATTGTTCACTGATCGCCGAGACCTGGTCCCCGTGGCTCATCCAAACATCGATCTGTGACGGCATGGCGTCAAACAGAGATCCTGGATCGACGATCTCGCACTGAGCGTGGCCGTATTCTCGCGTTGTCGTGTTGGCGACTTTGCCACCAAGTGCTTCGCAGGCCAGTTGCATCCCGTAGCAAATCCCCAACACGGGAATGCCCAGTTTGAACAATTCGGGATCGCAGCGAGGCGCCCCGGATTCGTAGACGCTCGATGGCCCACCGGACAGAATGATGCCTTTGGGCGCCAGTTCTGCGATGCGATCGGCCGACAAATCGTGGCGGACGATTTGACAGTAAACATTCTGTTCGCGGACGCGACGAGCGATCAGCTGGGCGTACTGGGAGCCAAAATCCAGGACGACAATTCGCTGTTCTGTCAACGCGGCGGCACCGATTTCCGACTGACTTTCGACCGCGGCGTCGGTCGTCGAGCCGGAGCCCGATTCACTCGAGGATTTTGGACTGCCCGTCGAGTGGGCTGGCGAAACACTCATGCAGCTCTGGATTGATTGAAGGGACCGAGGGGGGGCACCGCGGACCGCCGAGCGGGTCGCCACCGCCCAGCGAATCGGAGTTCGTGGGTGATTGCTACGCAAGCGCAGTCGCCAATGCCAAACCGGGAGTGTAGAAAATGAGCCGGTGATCCCCAAGGGGCTAAACGCCGGGGAATCTGACAGAGACCCGAACACCGCCGCCGCCAGCACCTCTGGGTGATGGGCGACAGTCGCACGCGCGATCGCCGACGCAACCCAATCCCATGGACGACAAGGAAACAGCCAATGCGAATCTTATTGACCAACGACGACGGCGTTTTTGCCCCCGGACTGGCTGCGCTGGAACAACAACTGCGACTACTCGGCGAGGTGATTGTGATCGCCCCGGCTACCGAACAGTCCGGCGTCAGCCACTCGATCACCTTTTTAACACCCCTGGTCAGCAAATCGATCCATCGCGATGGCCGGCACTGGGCCTGGGCGGTCGAGGGTAGCCCGGCCGACTGTGTCAAATTGGCGATTGCCGAACTGCTGCGTGACAACCCGGTCGATCTGGTCGTTAGCGGGATCAACAACGGTTTGAACGCCGGCATCAATGTCTTGTACAGCGGGACCGTGGCGGCCGCGATCGAAGGCGCGTTCTTTGGCACCACCAGTGTCGCGGTCTCGCTGGAGTACGATCCGGATGCCGATTATCAGTCCGCTGCGGTGATCGCCAAAAATATCGTCGCCGGGATCGCCAAACACCCCGAAGCCAAAGGCAAGCTGTTCAACCTGAACATCCCCACCGAAGCCACCCGATCGCCAGCCGAGTTGCAAATCGTCCCGATGGGATTGGCCCAGTACGGCAACCGATACGAAAAACGCCAGGACCCCGGCGGCCGTGATTACTACTGGGCGCTGTGGGAACAACCCACCGAACCGCCGGCGGAAAAAACTGACATCACCGAACTCCGCAACGGAAATGTGACGTTGACCAGTTTGCAATTCGATATGACCAACCATCCGTTGACCGACCAGATGACCGATTGGGGGTTAAAAATCTAGAACACGGCGGCGCCCGGCCTCTGGTATCCTGATGCAGTCGTAACGATTCGGAAACCAAAGCCGTCATGCGGGCATTCAGCCCAGCAAGCAAAGCGAGTTGCCCGTGAACGAGTCTTCTTCCACCCTGGACGCGGCGATTGATTGTTTGCAGCGCGGCGATCTGGCCGATGCCATTGCGGGCTTTCGCCAATCGATCTCGCAGCAGCCCGACAACGCTCGGGCATGGCACCTATGCGGTATCGCTCATGCCCGGCAAAACGACCTGGAATCGGCCGCCGAATGCTTTACAACGGCCGCCAGACTGGCCCCGACCAATCCCAACTATCACTACAACCTTGGTCTGGCTCATCAAAGCCTGAAACAATTCGACCAATCGATCGCGGCCTATCGCAGGGCGATCGAATTGAAACCCGATCTGGTCGAAGCCCAAACTAACCTGGGCAACAGTTTGAACGAGTCCGGACAAGCGGCCGAATCGATCGATCACTTTCGCAAGATGATCGAGTTGCTACCCAACGAAAGCGTCGGCTTCTACAACTTGGCAAACGTGTTGCAAGACAATGGTAACTTTGCCGAATCGATCACACAGTTTCGTCGTGCGATCGAACTGGACCCCGACTTTTCTTCGGCCCGAGAAAACTTGGGGCGCGCGCTGTCCGACGTCGAGCGATACGACGAAGCCACCGAAGTGTGGCAGCAATGGCTTGATCATGATCCGGAAAACGCCGTCGCCCGCCACATGTTGGCTTCGATCACCGGCCAGGGCACCCCCGAACGCTGCGACGACGATTACGTGCGTCACACGTTTGACCAAGATTTTGCGAACTGCTATGAGACTCAGCTGGCACGGATCCAATACCGAGTCCCGGAGTTGATCGGCCGGTCGATCGAATTGCTGGACACTCCGTTTTGTGATGCGCAAGTCCTGGACGCTGGTTGTGGCACCGGGCTATGCGCGGGTGTCTTGCGACCGCTGGCCGAACGTTTGATCGGAGTCGATTTGTCGGCCGACATGTTGGCCCAAGCCGAAAGACTGGCGTGCTACGACGAATTGCACGAAGACGAACTGACACACTTTTTGGATCACTGCGACCGGCGATTCGACCTGATCGTTTCCGGCGACACACTGTGTTACTTCGGACGATTGGACGACGTGTTATCCAAAGCAGCACAGTGTCTAAGCCCTGATGGTGTATTGGTCTTTAGCGTCGAACAACATGACAACGAAGACCAGTCGTTCTGGTTGCAGCCGCATGGCCGCTACCGGCATGCCAGACCGTATATTGAACAAACAATCAAGCAAGCAGGACTGACAATCGTTGACCTCGACACGCAAACACTGCGCAAAGAGCGAGGACGTGACGTCAGCGGATTCATCGTCACCGCAACAGCCAACAGCAACCGTTGATCGCCAGCGCCTGACACCCACCTCACAGCGACGGAGTCGCGGCAGAGGATAGCCTGGGGTCAGGCTGACTCGCCTCAGCGAGCCAGACGCAGCCCCAGGTCACGAGAACCTCCCGCGCCCACCCACATTCAGCGACGGAGTCGCGGCAGTCGATAGCCTGGGGTCAGGCTGGCTCGCCTCAGCGAGCCAGACGCAGCCCCAGGTTGCGAGCCCCGCCACCGCCCACCCACATTCAGCGACGGAGTCGCGGCAGACGATAGCCTGGGGTCAGTCTGGCTCGCCTCAGCGAGTCAGACGCAGCCCCAGGTCACGAGCCCCGCCACCGCCCACCCACGTTTAGCGACGGAGTCGCGGCAGTCGATAGGTTGCGAGCCCCGCCACCGCCCACCCACGTTTAGCGACGGAGTCGCGGCAGACGATAGCCTGGGGTCAGGCTGGCTCGCCTCAGCGAGTCAGACGCAGCCCCAGGTCGCGTGAACCTCCCGCGTACATTCCCACCGGGCTAATCTGGCGGCAACGCCGCCAGATTAGCCGGGAGGGGGAGACATGCATTGTGCGCCGGGAACCTGGGGTTTCGCACTGCAGCGCTGACGCTCGCAGGCTCACCCCAGGCTAACGATTGTCGCGACTCCGTCGCTGCGGAAACGACGATCGTTAAACAGAGATTGCCACCCACATTCAGCGACGGAGTCGCGGCAGATGATAGCCTGGGGTCACGAGAACCTCGCCGCGTACATTCCCTCCGGGCTAATTTGGCGGCG
Source organism: Stieleria tagensis (assembly GCF_024129865.1). GTDB lineage: Bacteria > Planctomycetota > Planctomycetia > Pirellulales > Pirellulaceae > Stieleria > Stieleria tagensis. Next base: position 64,619 of record NZ_JAMYFE010000028.1, read on the forward strand.
ACGCCGCCAAATTAGCCCGGAGGGGAAGACATGCATTGTGCGCCGGTAACCTGGGGTTTCGCACTGCAGCGCTGACGCTCGCAGGCTCACCCCAGGCTAACAATTGTCGCGACTCCGTCGCTGCGGAAACGACGATCGTTAGACCAATGGTTTGCGACGCCTGCGCCGACATCCCACTACGGCGCCGGCAATACAAAACAATGCCAACGAGGATGGCTCGGGCACCGCAGCGACACTGGTCTCAAAGGTAACTGTGTACGGATACAAGTCGTCCACTGCAGTTTCCTGAATCCATATCGTATAGTCGCCCGGGCCAAGTGGAGTCGTCACGCCGGAGCCACCATAATCAATATCGATGTTACCGGGGATCAACAGATTCCCGGTGTTTCCACCAATCAACGCTGCGATCAATAAGTCCGAGCCGTTTCCCGTATTGGGATCGACTGAGGTAGGGCCGGCGTCTAGTCCAAAGAAATGTCGATCACCTTCGATCGAAACCGTGATTGAATCGAGTGTTTGGTTAGGGGCGACATTGAAAGTGAAGATATCAGGGTCATTATCGGATTCAACATTGAATAGCACGCCCAGCACCTGGCTTTGCCCCACCGGCAACACACCTAGCTGAGTCGGGTTCATTGAGTCGTTGCTCAAATCCTCCCCTAGGCCCGGTTCGTCGTCGACAAACAGTGTCACGACATCCGCAAACCCGTTGACCGATAGTAGCCCAACAAAGGCACTCAATAGAAAGACACGCACCATCTTGTGACCGCCGCTACGAAGAGAAGAAAAGAGCTACGACTGAGGAGTGAGCGACGTGAACGCTCGGCGACAGTATAGCTGCGGCTATCGAGAGCACCTAGCAAATTGGAGCCCAACTTGGATCGCGATTCGACAAGATCCGGGGTCCTAAAACCGTGGTGATGGGCGGCGCCATTGCAGTTCGTCGGCGGGCGGCGTTGCAGTTCCGGGGTAGGGTTCGGTGGACGGCAGCACGCTTGTTTCGGGACGACTGGCTGTCTGGACAGTGCCGTAGGCAGAGGATGGCGATGCTTCAAATCCCGTCTCCCCCGATTGCACAAAGGTCGAATTGGTCGGCTGGCCGAGTGGCACCGATTGACCAGCGGTCGGTGGGGCAGCTGCGGGGGGGGCTGGGGGCGGATAACCATTGCCTGTGTAACCGGCAGCTGGGTAGCCAGCGGCCGGATACCCCGTCGGCGAATAACTCGGTGCGGACTGATTTCGCGGTGGGGTGTAGCCTGGCGGATTGGGTGCTTGCGTCAAATCGATCACCTGCATGCCGCCGCTGCGAGGCCCCGGAGTCGGATTGGCGGCTGGCGGCGCGGGAGCGCCGGCATCAAAACCGTTGTTGTAGGCGCCATTGTTGTAGGACCCATTGTTGTAGGCACTGGGTGGCACTTGACCGGCTGGTGCATCGCCGACCCAACCGGTTTGCCGAACCCCGGAATCAAAATTGCCTGCGGATTCCGCAAACCCGGGGCTCGAATTATACGTATTGTTGGGCGGTGGTTGAGTCCAACTGGACGTCGTCCCAAAGCTACTCGGTGGCGCCGCATAGGCACCGCCGGGAGCGGAGTAGGCTCCGGTCGGTGGCGGTGCGACCCGGGTGGGGGCACCGAATGTGCCGATGCCCGAGGTCGGTTGCAACGGCGACAACATCGCCCCGCCTTGGTTGGGCGAGAGCGGAGTCAACGACGATGATCCGCCCATCGGATTGAGCGCTGTATTGGTGGTATTGCGGCAACCGCTCACGACCAAAACCACGCCTGTGATCAAGAGTGCTCTGACCAACAGCGGCGTGATGGCAGCGTTCAAAGGGAGGAGTCGGATGCGTCGCATGATCGGTAAGCCTATGCAAATAAGTAGATTCACGTTGGCTTTAACAAATCGCTGGATTTTGCCGAAAGTCCAACCGTGGAAAAAGTTTGGTTTTCGTCTCCAATTCCTCAAAATCGTTAAAGCTGGTCGGAAAACGAGGTGACACCTCTACACCAGCGGGGGTTAACCAGAAACGAACGCCCACCAGCGGGGCATGAGCTACAGAACAGACAGTGGCAGGTGATTTGCCGTCGTTTTCCTACTTTGCCCGGTTCGAACCTCATGCCTGTTCAGCGTCTGTTGCGAAAGGCTCGATTCACTCTCGCCAGGCCGCTCCATCGGCGTCGTCTGCAACAGCAAATTTCCGCCGGACAGGCACCGATGATGGTCCCGTTCTATCACCGTGTCGCCGACAGTCACCCCAACCCATGGACGATCTCGCGAGCCCGATTCGCTCGACACGTCGACCATTGCCTGCAACATCTGCAACCGCGATCACTGGCCGACGTTCAACAACTGGTTCGCCAAGGAAATTGCCGACAACCCACGGTGACATTCACATTCGACGACGGCTACGCAGAGAACTGTGATTTTGCACTGCCGCTGTTGTTGGAAAAACAGATTCCCTGCACTTACTTTGTCACACTCAGCAACCTGATCCATCAACAACCGTTTTCCCACGATCGCCAACGCGGCTGCCCGTTGCCGGTCAACAACTTGCGTCAGATCCGTGAACTCGCCGATGTAGGAATCGAAATTGGATTGCATTCGCGAGACCACATTGATTTTTCGACCGTGAACTGTGCGGCCGAATTGGACCTGCAAATCGGTCAGGCGCGAACGGAACTGGAACAACGTCTCGGCCACCCGGTGCGACAGTTTGCATTTCCATTCGGGATGCCACGGCAGCTGACCGCCGCTGCGATAGCCGCCGTCGACCGCGCCGGTCTGCACGGTTTCAGCAGCGCGTTTGGCGGCTACAACCTGCCCGGCCGTGACGCGTTTCATCTACGTCGTTTTCACGGTGACTGTGACTTCAATCGATTCCGCAACTGGATCAGTTTCGATCCACGCAAGGTGCGATCGGAACCGACGATTCGCTACCAACGGATCGCCGAAGGCCCCCGCGCGGCCGATCCAGCCCCGATCGCTGCACCGCCACTTTCGCCTAGCGCGGCAATCATCCAATTGCCCGGCGCCACGCCCTAGGAAACCGCTGATGAAACTTCGACGCTGGTGGCGGCCCGTCCCACCACGACACTTGATCGGTCCCCTGCGCTGTCAGTTCGTCATCACCAGTATGCCAGTCGGCGGTGCCGAAACGCTGCTGGTGAATCTGCTACAGCGACTTGATCCGACGCTCATCCAGCCGGAACTCATTTGCCTGAAACAACCCGGCCCGCTGGGTGAATCGATCGCAGACCAAGTCCCCGTGCACAGTTCCCTGCTGCGCGGCAAATGGGATCTGACGGTGCTACCTCGATTGATGCGTCTGATGCGTCGTCGCCGCACCGACGCCGTGGTCACCGTGGGCGCGGGCGACAAAATGTTTTGGGGACGACTCTCGGCCTACTTGGCGGGAGTGCCGGTGATCGCATCGGCGCTGCACAGCACCGGCTGGCCTGATGGTGTTGGTCGGTTAAATCGAACGCTGACGCCGTTGACCGACTCCTTCATTGCAGTGGCTGATTCCCACGGCCAATTCCTGTCGCAATACGAACGGTTTCCAAAACACAAAGTCCGCGTGATCCGCAATGGCGTGGACTGTCAACGTTTCTCGCCGAGCGACGAAAAGGTGGACAATCACCGTGACGATGTGCGCCGCGAACTGGGACTGGCCCCCCAGACGCCTTTGATCGGAATTGTTGCAGCACTTCGCAGCGAAAAAAATCATTCGTTGTTGGTCCGCGCGGCAGCCCGACTGCGGGGGCGACACCCGGACCTGCACTGGGTGATCGTCGGTGACGGACCGGAAAAAGAAACGATTCAATCCCTTGCCGCAGAATTGTCCATCGCTGACCGATTGATTTTATTGGGAACGCGCCATGACACGCCACGATTGGTCGCGGCGCTGGATCTGTTCACCCTTTGTTCGCTGAACGAGGCGTCGCCGGTCTCGATCCTGGAGGCCTTGGCGTGCCAGGTTCCGGTCGTGGCGTCGGACGTCGGCTCCGTTTCGGAGTCGATCATTCCGGGGCAGACCGGGCGATTGTTCCCCTCCCAAGACCTGGACGCGATGGTCGATGCCATTGACCAGTTGTTATCCGACACCCCCCAGCGAATCCGCTGCGGAGCCCAGGGTCGACGGCGGGTGTTGGACACGGGCTCGCTGGAATCAATGGTATCCGGTTACGAGCAATTGCTGACGACGTTGTACGACCGGGTCGCGGCCAACTCCCAATCTGAGTCTGGATGATGCACTAGGTTCGCAAGACGGCGGCGGGCTAGTAGACTTCCGATTATGACCCTCACTAGTCATGTCATCGTCCTGCTGGCCAAGCTGTTTAGCGGCTTCACCGTGCGTTGGGTGGATTGCCAGCCGGACACTTGCCAACGCATTTATTTTGCCAACCACACCAGCCATCTCGATGCGGTGGTGTTATGGTCGGCGCTGCCGCGCGAATTGCGTGCGATCACGCGACCGGTCGCTGCCAAGGATTATTGGTCAAGCGGCTGGCTGAAGCCACACATGGCAGCCAGCTTCAACGCGTTGTTGATCGATCGCAAAGAAATCAAAGTCCACCGCAGCCCGATCGACATCATGCTGGAAGAGATGGGCGACATTTATTCGCTGATCGTCTTTCCCGAAGGCGGCCGCAGTTCCGGCGAAGAAATGGGGGAATTCAAAAGCGGCTTGTATTACATGGGTAAAAAGCGACCGGATCTGGAATTGGTGCCGGTTTACATCGACAACGTCAATCGCATCCTGCCGCGCGGCGAAGTGTTGCCGGTGCCCTTGTTGAGCTGCATCACGATCGGACCACCGATTTTCCTGGAATCCGGCGAACCGAAACAGGCCTTTCTCAAACGCGCCCGCCAGGCCGTCCAGGCATTGAAGGAAGAATAACGGTGCTGCCTAGGCGATGTGATGGGGCGGTGTGATTTCCCACTGACTGTGATTGCGGTCGATCGCCGAATCGTCGAAACTTCACGACATGAGCAATCCAACCTCCCCCAGCACTGTTTCCCCAGTTTCCGTTGGTCCCTATCAGTGCGGCGCTGGCCAACCGCTGTTACTGATTGCCGGTCCCTGCGTGCTGCAATCCGATGAAATCTCACAGCAAATCGCCGCGGTGTTGGCGGAACTGAATCAACGAAACGACGTCAACGTCGTCTTCAAAGCCTCGTTCGACAAAGCCAACCGCACCAGCGCCGGTGCCACCCGTGGCCCCGGTCTGGATCAGGGCCTGGAAATGCTGCGCCGCATCGGCCAAGCCAGCGGATTACCAACAACCACCGACATTCACCTGCCCGATCAGGCCCAAGCGGTGGCTGAGGTTTGTGATTTGCTGCAAATCCCGGCCTTTTTGGCCCGGCAAACCGATTTGATCGTCGCTGCCGCCCAGACCGGGAAACCGTTGAATGTCAAAAAAGGCCAATTCATGGCCCCCGAAGACATGCAGTACGTGGTCGACAAAGCCCAAGCGGCCGGTGACGGCGGTGTGATGCTGTGCGAGCGAGGAACGTTTTTTGGATACGGCCGATTGGTCAATGACATGCAATCATTGCCCATTATGCGGTCATTGGGCGTTCCGGTTGTGTTCGACGCCACCCACAGCGTGCAACGCCCCGGTTCCGGGAAAGGATCGACCGGTGGAAACCGTGAAATGGTCGAACCATTGGCCCGAGCCGCCGTAGCAATCGGTATCGACGCGATCTTTTTTGAAACCCACCCGGACCCAGAAACCTCCCCCAGCGACGGTGCCAACATGGTGCCGCTCGATCAATTCGCGGGGATGATCGATCGCTTGCTCCAGATTCGACACACGATCCAATCCGTTGGCCAATTGAATGGCACTGTTTAAGCGAACTCGATTTCATACCGATCTCTCCAATCCGGACGACTGCCCCCAACGCTCAGTGCTTAGGCGCTCAGTGATTAGGCGCTGCGTGCCTAGGCGTTGCGTCGCTGCGGGACAAACGGCGGGACAATCCGGCCGTTGCTGGGGCGGCTTGGTCGTGCTGATCACGACACTGGCACTGGTGGGATGCCGAAATGATTCCAAACTGGCGCAACAGATCCAGAGTCGACGCCAGGCCAAACAACAGTCTCAATCGCATCAAGATCATCTGGCCGAGACGTTTGCCCTGTTGCGACAGTTCATCGAACTGGAACCCAAACGGGCCCAACGCCAGATCGCGTATCACCTGAACCGCTGGAGCGACACCAAACCGCCTAGCAAAGCGACGGTGCCGGAACTGGTCAAGACGATTCGCGATATTTTGCCAGAGCGGCAATTGGAATCACGCATCGGCAGCCTGACATTTCAGCCCAGTGATTCCAATCACTTGCGTGACAGTTATCTCTATCAGCAATTGTACAACTGGGTCGACACGCCACAGCACGACGACGCGTTGTTAGCCGAGTGGCTGAAACAACAATCCAAAGAACTCGGGCAGATCCCCGCCGATCAACTGCGAACCGCGACACGCCTGTTTGATTGGACCGTTCGCAATATCGCGCTGGAGCTGGATCAACAGCAAATGCCAGCGCCGCCCGGACCAGAACTGCCATTCGGAATGACCTTTCGCGGCGCCGGTTATCGCCAGACCAACAACCAATGCCTGATGCGAGGCACCGGCGACGGTCTGCAACGTGCCGACGTCTTCATTCAACTGTGTCTCCAGGCCGAGATACCCGCGGCAATGATCGCAACAATTGATGGCACCAGTGGGGAACTGACGCCATTTTGCGTCGGCGTTCTGATCGCCGACGAAATCTATCTGTTCGAACCTCGCCTGGGTATTTTTGTCCCCGGACCGGACCAAGTCGGCATTGCCACACTCGGCCAAGCACGAAGCGATGCTGTGATCCTGCGTCGTTTGGGGATCGCCGGCCTGGATCAATTCACCTATCCGATCCGAAAAGAAGATGTCCAGCAATGTGTCGCGCTGCTGGCCCTATTGCCGGAAACCATTAGCCCGCGGATGCAACAACTGCAATCGGGTCTGACCGGCGAGCGGCGGATGAACGTCTATGTCGATGCCGACCAGATGGCCGAGCAGTTTGATGCCGTCACCGGTATCAGCAGTGTGCGACTGTGGCAGGTCCCGTTGCTATCGGAGATCTACAAAGTCGCCTGTGACCAACACGCTCAGCGCGATCCGGTGTTTGCGTTCTGGTATTTCGCCCGCTGGGCCATGCTAGATGCCGACTACGAGATGGCTAAAAAACTCTCTCAAGGCCGTTGGCAACATTTGGTCGGACAGTTCTCCGACAGTGAAGATGAAAGCCAGCCTGGGGCGCGGAAACTGTACTTGGAACAGCGTTCGCCCGAATTTGAAATCGAAGATTTGCGGATCGACGTCGACCTGCAAGCTGCCTACGGAATTCGGCGACGTGACCTGGGGGTTGACGGCCAACAGTTTGAACAACAAATCGCCCAGATCCAAACCATGATGCGGCTGGGGAAACGCACCGCAACGTATTGGTTGAGTCTGTTGCAGGCCGATGACGGTCGCCTGGAAACCGCCGAGGGTTGGCTGCAAAAACGTGTCCTGGACGAAGACCAACAGTCGTACTGGATTCCCGCCGCACGCTATAACCTGGGACGCGTCGTCGAAGCATTAGGCAAGACCGATCAAGCGATCGAGATCTACAAACGCGAAGACGAACCCCAAGAACACGGCAACCGCATTCGCGCCCGCTTGTTGGAAAACCAAACCGCTCCGTAGTCGCCGCGTCGACGAGTGTCAGTTAAACAGTCACTCGCCGTTGAAATCCAACGTCCGTTTTCTCGCTCCCTTTTGAATCTGCACGACGCCGCTGTTCCAGACTGCGTTTAAAAACGGACTTTCAAATGCGTTGGGTGGCGCATAGTCAACCGGGACATCGTTAATCGTTGGCGCTTTCGAATAATCTGTGTAGAACGAAAAACGGTCACCGTAGAGACCCGTGTAGTGAAGCAGGCTGTCGCTGAATTTCATCGACGTGCCATTCACTTTCGATCGAAAATCATCAAACGATTGGAAGTGGGACTTTTGACCCACTTCAAGAATCACCGGTGAATACTCGTCGTCGCAATACAGCCAGCGACCTTTCGATCTGCGTTCTGGGTCTTCCCAGTGGTAACCACCGGTCACAATTCGAATTGCCGCGTACGCGCCTTCGGACTCTGTGAACCACCAACCGTTTTCCTCAACGGGTTCGCTCAGCCCATCAGCTCCAACCCAAACTCGCATCCGACCGCCACGTTGGTTGGCTTTCAATTTTTGGCAAATCATTGTCCCCTTTCGTTGCACCGACCAATTGGTGTTGTAAGCGCGGTTGTTGTTGTCGGTTTCACAACGGGGATAGATCCCCGCGACGGGGTTCCCTGCAAAGACCACTCCGCGCGACCGATTCTGGGAACTGATCAGCGTCCAATCTTCCCGCGGCCGCGCCTCGTACATCGCGGTACCGACGATGAATTCAGGCGTGCAGTACGAATACCTGACAATCCCGCCAACATCGGTTCGGACGTGGTAGATCGGGGGTTCATAGAATCCCGATGCCGCCAAACCGAGCGGGCGTTGCAACACTTCGTAAACGCCTCTGCCCTGTACATCGCAAACGATGTCGACCACAACCAGCGGCGGTCGATAACCGGTGGTCATCGACGAAATCAGCGTGCTATTGAATCGCGGTTCTTCGCCGACTCCAAAAAACAAATATCCGAACTCCGATGCAGACGGCGAGATATCCGAATAAATTCGCGACTTGCCACCGCCGGAAATGCCGTCGATTTGCTCCTGCCCCCAATACGCAAAATACAGGTCGATGAACAGCCCGCAGCGACGACGCAATTCCTTGTCACCAGCGAAATCGTAAATGTTGAACATTCCTTTCAACGATTTCTGGTTGTAGTCTCGGCTCATCATTTCAATGAACATGCCCTTCTTCGCGCGCTCGGCAAAGTAGGTTTTTAGGTATTCGTTCCAGGCCGCGTGGTGGGCGTCTGCGTTGCGTCCATCGTCATACTTGCGATCTTGAAACCCCGGCAACTCCTTGGCCAGTTTGGCAAAGTGCCACAGCGTACAGAAACTCTGTGCATGATGGTTTTCCGATTCGTAGATGTACCACGTTTGTGACAGGTCCGTGTCGGCTTCCGATTTCGTGTTGTATCGCGTTTGGTCTTGTTGCCTGCGCTTGCAATACAGCCAAACCGCCTCCATGACTTTATCCTCGGTTTCCACCGTGATCAGTCCCGGTTCTTTTGTACCGTGACGACCGAAGAAGTCGATCAATCGCAGCGCGGCCTCGGAATGCCAGTGAAAATTGTCGCGGTCATAGATCGTTTCGGGATGCTCGATAAAGAATGTCCCGTATTCCGCCAGCGCAACATTGGCCGAGTCGATGTCTTGATGATGCCACAGGTTGACCGCAGCATGCTCAGTCAGGGAATAGGCAAAACGCCCAACGCCATCGGGTCGCTCACCTCCATTGCTGCGATGAATTTTGCCTCGCACCAGAGGCTTCCCCTGTTGCGGACGAAACAAATCTGACACGCGTTCGTGATAGCCGTCGCGTATCGCAATCAGCTGCTGTTCGGAAATGCCAGCGTGATTCTGCTGCTGCGGTTGTTCGGCAACAACCCAAACGGAACACAGCACGCAGACCAGTCCGACAACGACGAAATGTTTCATGACACTCGGTTCCTTTAGAGCGGGCAAGTAGCAACCGGACCAAACGATGTCGCGACAAGATCATTTCAGCAGTGACCATCGATCAAAAACCGTCTTGTCCAAGACAAACAAGGTCTATAGACTACAGGCAAGTGAACGGCTCTGCAACGCACTTCATCACTTTCAGGCGGGACATTGCGGGCTGTGCTCTGATCGCAAACGCGATGCCTGAGCGAGGGATTTCGCGTGTTGACGGGATCCCTCGCTGACGCGTTTTGAAGTTGCGCTTATGAAATTCACTCTCCCGATTGGAGGTCGTGCAGCTTCGCTCACG
>NZ_JAMYFE010000029.1 GCF_024129865.1 Stieleria tagensis
GGTGGCACGCGAAGCTGCACGACCTCCCCGCGGGAGAGTGAGTGATGAGCATTCGCCCGGATGATTCTTGACCTGGATATCGATCGACGCAAATTCATCGTTGCTAAACTGTTACGAGAATCTGTGAGTCCGGTTCCCCGGACGTTGCAATGCGAGTAACAAAGTAACCGTGAGCTCGCGCTCAACGGCTGATAAATTATCCGTGCCAATGCAGCAATTTGCCGATTGACTCAAGTTCGCATCGCGGGTTGGCGAGGGATGAAGAGTGTTAACGGGATCCCTCGCTGACGCATCGGGTTACCAAAAAATAATCACATTCGCGAAGGTGCCACTGCAAAACACACGGCACTGGCTCTCTCTCGATTTGCTGGACAACCTGAATTCGAAGGAGGTATTGAGTTCAAGTGACTGACTTTCAATTGCGGCTTGCGACTGCGGCCGACGCCCAAGCCATCTGTGACATCTACAATCACTATGTGGACACATCGACCTGCACCTTTCAAATCCGTCGCGACACGCTCCCGGAGCGACTGCGGTGGTTGGCCGAGCATGACGCCGATTTTCCAGCAACGGTTTGCTGTGTCGATGCAACGGTAGTCGGTTGGGCTTCGATTAGCCGCTGGAATACCCGCGGTGGCTGGGCACGCACCGGCGAAGTTTCGGTCTACATTGACGCGAACTGGCATCGTCGGGGAATCGGCCGTGCGCTGTACAACGACCTGATGGAGCGTGCGAAAAAACTGAGATTCCACGTCCTGCTGAGCGGTATCTGCAGCGAACAAGAACCGAGCATCGGGATTCACCGGGCATTTGGATTCACCGAAGTCGCTCGATTCCGAGAGGTCGGTTACAAATTTGATCGCTGGTTGGACGTGATCTACATGCAGTTGACGTTGGACGGGCCTACTTCGAAACCTCGATAGGTTTCAGGTTGTCGGCCTGCCAACGATACAGCGTGCCCTGCTGTCCTGCAGCTAAAATTTGTGTGCCGTTGTCGGCAACATCCATCGTGAACAAATAATCGCCCGCGGCAGAGGCAGCTCGCAATTGCCGTCGGTCATCACTCTTGTGAACTCGAACTTGGCCATCGGAACAGACACTGGCGATCTGTGGCGTATCAGCTAGAAATCGAATCGCGGTGACTTCGTCGGGAAACCCAGTGATCGTTTGTTGCTGTTGCCGCGACTGGAAATCCCAGGTTTTGATGGTTTGATCGGCGCTGCCACTCGCCAGCACCCGGCCGTCATGATTCCAGGCAACCGACAACACGTGATGCGTGTGACCGTCGAGCGACCCGACGACTTGATTCGCGACGAGATCGATCAGACGAATGGTCTTGTCCGCAGATGCAGTTGCCAAGATTTTGTTGTCCGGTGAAAACGCAACTGACAAGACGGTGTCACTGTGCAATGAATCGAACCGTCGCAACGGACTTCCGCTGTCGACCGCCACCACCAAAACCTGCCCACTGCGACTGGGGCTTCCGCTGCCGATGGCCAGCATCGATCCATCGCCTTGAAAATCGAGTGCCGTCACACGGTCGTTGATCAAGTCCGATTGAACGCCGCCGATGGTGCGCTCCAACACCCACTGTGATTGGGCATCAATCATCACCGAATCTGTGTCACGCCCGCCAATCAACAATCGATGCTCACTTAGAAAGAAGCCCTGTACGGTGCTCGTCAATGATTCTTGCGTCTCGAAACGCTCGGTGGGATCACCGGTCGCAGAATCATAAATCCGCAGTCGTCCGTGGGCGTCCAAACAGGCAACTGACGCATCGCTGGGGCTCAGAGCGATGAACCTCACTGCGGCGCCGGCCTGCTGCTGCGCGTCCAATGTCTGCAGACGCTGTTGAATTTCGCTCAAGTGGTTCTGTCGCCGGCGAATGTGATCTTGGTGCGCCGGCAGATCGGATGCGGCTTGATCGCGAGTCGCTGTGGCGGTCAGTAACACCTGCTGGCGCTGCTGCAGTTCTGCCTGCTTGGCCTGAGTTTCCTTTTCCAACGCGGCAAGCGATTCACGCTGTTTCTTGAGCGTCTCGGTTTGCTTGGCAATCTCTTTTTCGGCCTCTTCCGCAGCCGACTCGGCCTTGGCCAATGCCGCGACGGTGGTTTCAATTTGTTCTGCAGCGGCCTGTTGCTTCTTGGTCGATTCAGCAACCTGTTGTTCCGCTTGGTCACGTGACTTGACGACCGCTGCCAACGCAGTGTCCTCAGCTTCAATACGCTTGGTCAATGTCTCGGTTTGTTCGGCCAGGTGGGTCAGCCACGATTGCTCGGCCGCGGCAACACGTTGTTCTTGTTGACGTCGCAATCGGGATGACGAATCGCCGGCAAACGCTTGAATCAGTGCACCGTCAGCAGCGTTCCACAATTTACACTTGCCATCGGCCCCGCCGGTTAAGAAACGGTTCGATGCCTGGTCGACAGCCAATGACACGACCGATGCCCCGTGATCCACCCGCCGAATTTCGTCACCGGACTGACGCGAAAACAGAACTGCCACACCGGATTCCAATCCGACAACCAACTGGTCGTCGCCACAAAAGACGATCGCGTTGGCATCGTCCAATTCAGCAAGCTTTGACTGGTCGGCTTCCACCAGGTTTTGAAACAATCGAACCGCACCGCCTGAGCCCAGGACGGCTAGGGTGCCACCATCGCTCGTTTCAGCAAGTCCGGCAATGGACTGGGTGAGATGCAACTCACCGACCAATGCGTCACCGGTCGTCGTCTCAGCAGCGTTATAAATCCGCACGTTGCCCGCTTGATCGCCGACCAATAGACGACCGGAATGACTCCAGTGAATGGTTGTCGCAGTCCCGCCGCCTGGAATGGTGCTGCGAAGCTGAGCAGCATCCAGATCCCAAATCTGAATGTCGCCCACCGTGTTGACCACAGCAAGTTCCGACCGATCGGGGCTGAGGGCAATCAACGAACCGCGATTGATCGGAAACGGCAACTGCAATTGTTTTGCCGCCTGGCGTTTCCAAATGCGAACCGTGCGGTACCCGCCGGTCGCAATCCGGTCGCCCGACGGAGAAAAGGCGATCGCTTGGACGACATCCAAATCCGTCACTCCGTCTTGCGGCAGATCAGGATCGACCAATGATCCGCTGACAGCATCCGACCGCACATCGACCAACTCGACTCGATTGGCCCGCGCCACCGCGACGGTGCGCTGGTTCGGTGAAACGGCCAAGGCGTAACTGCTGCGAACGGATTCCGGGATCGGCTGCCATTGGAGCGTCGGGTCCGTGGCCGGTTTCCCAATCTGGGCGCCCTGATCGATCCAATTTTTGAGCATCCGCTGCTGGTGTTCGGTCAGTGGCATTGCGCCGACTGAATTCTGTTCCGGTGGCATCAGTGGTTCTTCCGCGCCGCTGATACGCGCGAACAACAGACTCTGATCGGGATGACCGGCGACCACCGCGAGACCACTGTCACCACCTCGCATCAAAGATTCATTTGACTCCAGCGACAAACCGCCCTCGGCTTGATTTTCGCGGTGACAGGCCAAACAGTTGCGTTTCAATAGCGGCATGATGTCTTGCCAATAATCGACGCGTTGTTCCTCTGGCACCGATTGTCCCGTTGCCGACGGAGCTGCGATCCATGTTATCGCCAAGACCAAGAGAGTGAGTGAACGCATCATGAACATCGAAACGGCAGGAGGAACGAAGGTGGGAGCGTAGAAGAGTAGTCGGGATTGCACCGTGGGATCGGTGTCCACCCAGGATCGATGGAACAATCTTTTTAGTTGACGCCCAACGTAATCAACGGGGTGGGGACGTAAGCCGTCAGTTCCTGCTTCATCGAACTCAGTTTGACCTTGGCTTCCCCCTGCCCCCAGAAACTATAGGTTCCGGGTTTTGCATTGGCGGTGACGGTGATCGACCACTCGGCTTCGGTTTGGTCCGCTGCGATGGTCAAATCGGCGGCAGTGCATCCGGGCGGCAAGTGCTGTGGTCGGAGGACAATGCTGCGTCCTTGTCCGCCTTCACGACGCACAATCTTCATTGGAATGGTGACTTGACTATCGACGGCAACCGATACCGCATCCGTTTTAACCGGAGACAGACTTAGCGGCGCGGCTTCCCCTGCTGAGGTGGCGATCGTCAAACGGTCGACCAGTTTGGTCCGCGGGGTCGGGTTCTGATCATCTTTTTCCCAAATCAATGACGCGTACTTGGCATGCCGTGCTGCCGAAGCGTCTTGCCCTTCCACTTGGCCCATCACATCCAAATCAAAGTCATGTTCGGCGACATCCTCTGCGGCCGAAAGCGTCAAATCCGTGTGGTTCTGACCGCTGGCAATCCAACCGCTCTGGCAGGACACACCCTCCGGTAGGCCACCGACGGTGATTTGGATCGGTTGTTGCATCCCGTCACGAACGACAAAGACGCGGATCGTCTCGGTCCCGCCCCGCCGCAAACAGACTCCCGCAGGCATGGCCGATTGAAGGGTCTTTTCAGGATAAACAGGGTAGGCCAGAAGCTGCCAATCTTGTCGCGGCGGCTGGACCGCCAACACATAACGCTGCACCGCGCCGAGCGAACGTCCCGTGTCCAGGTCCGACACACTGATTCGGTACAGCCCATCGGCCGGCGGTTGGTAGTGCAACACAGGATCTTTTGTCCCCAGGTGCAACAAACCGTCACTGATGTCCTGGCTATCATCGGCTGTGGCCACCTGACGCCAGCGACGCTGACCAGAATCATCTTCGACCGCTTGATCAACAACAATTCGCGGATCCGATGGCTGGCCCAGTCGAGCGGAATAGACGCTGATTTCAATCGGCTGGTCTTTCTTCAGCTCGCACAAGTAACCGTCGTGATCATCGGCCGAATCAAACCGCGCCTCGACCATGCCGGGCACTTCTAACGCGACCAACGAATCATCTTCCGCACGAAAGGGAGCCGCTTCGAGATTGGCCGAGATCGCCGATGGCAACCGATCGGCCGACAGTGAAACCCGCGTGGAATCGGTGTTCGGCGCGCTGACCAGCAAACCATACGGATAGGAAGCACCGCCTCGAAACAACGCATCATGAACGGCAATCGTTAGCGTCTCGTTTCGATCCGCCGTGGCGACCAAACTCGCGTCAGTACGATTGCTGCCCATGGCACTCGCCATTGTTTTTCCATGGGCATCCAAGACGCTAATCACGCCAATGATTCGTGAATCAACGGCTTGGCCGATCAATCGCACCTCGATCGATTGCCCAGCGCTGACGGGTAATGCGTAACAGTCGATCATTCGCGCGGTCGTCTGCCCGGCATAGATGACCTGCTGCTCGATCGGTGTTGCGGCTTGAACACTGTGCCCCACGGTATCCGTCTGTCGGACCGCTGCACCGACCACAATCGACCGTGGATTCGAGATTCCGAATTCCCCCAACACACGGGCTTCGTAGCGTCCCGGCGGCGTGTCAGCGGCAACACTCAGCTGAAAGCAAGCCTTTTCCGGCGACTTGGTTGCAGCTGCATCATTCGCAGCAAAATTTTCCGGCGGCGCTTTCAACTGTGCCGTGATCCCGGGTTGCGAAAACAGTAACTCCGCAGCGCCGCCGTCGTTTACAGCCTCGGCAATCGAAACATCGGCCTGTTCACCGGCAGCGAAAAACGATTGCGACAGCGCACGCAACTGAATCACAGGCAACTGCGCCGGTGCGTCCGCCGGATACCCTGCGATCACAATCGCCATTAGCAATCCGAACGTCGCACGAATTCCTGTCGCAAGAATGGGTGGGGCATTGGCCGCGACAGTGCAACGGCAACTCGTATCGGATGATCCGATTCGTTGTGGAGTGGTCAGTCGATTATGCATCAGTGATTGAAAATAAACTCTTTTGCGTTCACCAATGCCCAAATCAAATCTTCCCAGGGCTCTCGCTGCGCCGTTGAGTCTCCCAAGTAATCCAGGGCAGATCGCAATTCAGACTCCGTCGGCAACCGGCTGAACGCCACCTGATACAGCTCGCGGACCTTGGCATCGGCCGGACGCGAGGTATCAGCGGCTAGCTTGGCCGCGCGACCTTGATCCGCTGTCAATTTTTGCTGCATCTGTTCGGAATTCAACAGGTGCAGACTTTGTGCCAGGTTTGCTTCGGTCGAACGCTCACATTCACATGCGGTCATGGATTCGGGGCGTCCGAACACCGACAGAAAGTAGGAATCGAATCCCGTGTCGGGCAATTCGATCGCACGTGTCCCCGTCGGCATTCCGGCAAATTCCGTCGCTGCTCCCGTGACCACATCGATCGCGTCCAACAGGGTTTCGGCGTGTAATCGTTTGGGGTAGTAGCGCGAATGGCTTCGTCGATCGATGACATTTTCTGCGGTGGCGTCCGATGACGCGGCGTAGGTCTGCGAGAGACAAATGACGCGGATCAGCGACTGTAGATCGTATTCCGATTGGACAAATGCTTCGGCCAAGGCATCCATCAATTCGGGATTCGATGGTGGGTTGGTCACCCGCAGGTCATCCTCGGGTTCAACCAACCCACGCCCCATGAAATGTTTCCAGTATCGATTCACCAATGCTTTGGCAAAGAACGGATTATCGGCAGCGGTGATCCATTGGCCCAACGTTTGACGGGGATCGCCAACCGATTCAATCACCGACTCCTGCGCATCCAACCCGGCCGGTTTCAACGACTGTCCAGTGCGGGGATGCTTTGCCGACGGCGCAGCGACACGTGAGATGAAGGTGATCTCGCTGGCCTGAGGCTTCTTGGAGACAGTCGAGAAAAATGCTGAGAGTCGGGCATAGTCCTCTTGGCTCCATTTTTCATAGGGATGATGGTGACAGCGTGCGCATTGAATCCGCTGCCCCAAGAACAGCTGGCTGATGTCTTCGACACGTTGATTTTGGTCACTGACCTGTTCTAACCAAGCCACAGCCGGATTGCTGTAAACCGATCCACTGGCCGTTAAGAGTTCGTTGACAAGTTGGTCATAGGGTTTGTTGGTGCGGAACGACTCGGTCAACCAATGGTGGAACAACATGTTTGCCACCTGCAACGAATCGCCCGATCGTCGGTTACGCAAAATGACGCCCCATTTTTTGGCAAAGAACGTCGCGTAATGATCGCTTTCCAACAACCGATCCAACAACTGCCTACGGCGATCCGCTGCAGTATCCGAGAGGAAGTCGTTGGTTTCTTGCAAGGTTGGAATGCGTCCGGTCAGATCCAGCGTCACACGCCGCAGAAACGTCGCGTCGTCACAGGCCGGTGATGGAGGGATTCCCAGCGAGTCCAATTTTTTGCCGACATAGCGATCGACGATATTGTCGGATTGCGCAACCCGTGTCGGCTGTGTGCCGGTTCGCAGCGGCAGTTCTGCGCGGAACACCGAGACGTGTTCCTGATAGCGTGCCATCACGGCCACATCACCGACCAGCGGAGCGGTGGTGACTAGACCGGTTGGCGAGACATCCGCCATCTGTTTGTCGTTGGATTCAAAGATCGCCGCGCGAGTCACGTCCTCGATCGTCCCGTCGCTATAGGTCGCCAGAACGGACAATTGCTGTGATTCCCCGCCATGCAATCGACGCAGACGTGGAAAGACGCTGATCGATGTCACCGTCGCTCGCTGGTCCGTGTCGTAGGGCATTCCCTGTGCAATCCAACGACGCAACAATCGGTATTCATGGGAGTTTGAATCGGTGCGTGCACCGCCGCCATGAGGCACTGCGCCGGTCGTTTTGGTCAACAACAAACTGCGATCGGGAGCAGCCAAAGAGACTCGCCGCCCGCGAGATTCGGCGACCAAGCGTTTGTAATCCTCGCGTGGCTCGAATCCCAGCAGTGACAATCGAAACCCGTTTTGGCCGGCCATCTTGCCATGGCAACCGCCACCATTGCAGCCCAGCTTTGAAAAAATCGGGACGACTTGGCCGGCAAAACTGACCGCCTGGGTTTGCCCGCTACCGGAAACGGTCAGCGTCGCAGAAGCCGTCGTTCCGTCGTCGGTCGCAGCGTCGATTTGAACCTGGCCGTCGGCCAATGGTGTGACCAGCCCGCTGGAATCGATCGACACGATGCCCGTCGGTGTGGCATGAAACTGGACGCGACGTGTCCAATCCGACTCGGTCCCATCATCGTCGGCACGGGTGACCAACAACTGCAGACGCGCATCGGAACCTTGCAAATGGTGGGCTTGCAATTGATGTCCGTTTTCAATTCGCAGCGCGTCGTCAGCCGAGCTGGCACCGGCAAACATGATGCACTGCGACAAGCACAGCAACAGCGCGATCAATCGTTTGTGACGCGAATTTTGATTCACCACAACCAATTTTAATTCACTCATCCGACCAACTCGGCAATCGGCGATTGGTCGACCAGGAACTGCGGCCGACCGGTCGGATCGGTGATGGTCGTGTTTTGCGTGTCGATTCCTAAACAGTGATACAAGGTTGCGACGACCTCTTGCATTTGAACGGGTCGTTCGGTGGCTTCCTCGCCCAACCGATTGGTCGCTCCGATGACTTGCCCCGTTTTCAATCCGCCGCCGGCCAACCAGGCACAACTGACTTTGGTCCAATGATCACGCCCCGCAGCGGCGTTGATTTTGGGGGTTCTGCCGAACTCGCCCCAAACCGCGATCGCCACATCATCCAACATCCCGCGTTCATCCAGATCCGTCACCAGGGCGCTCAAACACTGATCCAGTTTGCTGCCGTGATCGCGAACCAAATCAAAGTTCTTGGAGTGGCTATCCCAACGACCGTAGCTAAGGCTGACCACCCGCACACCGGCTTCGACCAATCGACGTGCGATCAACAGTTGTTCGTTGCAGGTCGGGGCGCCGTCGTATTGGTACTGGTACGGTTTACCATCGCCGTAGCGTGCCACCAAACGTGGATCCTCTTTGCTCAGATCCAGGGCGTCGACCAGTTTGCTGCTGGTCAATACATCCAACGCCCGTTTGCCAAACGCATCCATTCCCTCCATCGCGCCGCTGATGTCAATGTCACGGCGCATCGTATCGATTTCGGTCAACAGTCTTCGGCGGTCTGCCAAGCGGTCCAGGGTGATTCCTTTCAAGGTCATGTTCTCCATGCCTGGCCCATCGGGTTTGAACGACGAATACGCCGATCCAAGAAATCCGGTCTGCCCGGAATCCGACCAGGGCAGATGGCGCGTCGGTTCCGAAAGACCCACAAACGGCGGAACCGAGGGATCGACCGGTCCAAAAATCCGTGACGCCGACGACCCGATGGACGGTCGTCCCCCCAGACTCTTCAACGAATTGCCTTCCCAACCGGTCAAACATTGCATTCCATCATGGCCGCCTCGACAGCCGACCACGCTGCGAATGATCGCGGCTTTGTCCATCAGACCGGCTAGCTTGGGAAACACCTCGCCAATTTGGATCCCGGGCACGCTCGTGCTGATCGGCCGAAATTCCCCGCGAACCTCACTCGGTGCCGATGTCTTGATGTCCCACATGTCTTGGTGGGGCGGGCCACCGGCCAGGAAAATATTGATCACCGATTTGTGTCGGCGACCGCTGCTGCTGGGTCCTGACTCGGCAGGAAGATTGGGACTGGCCGCCTCGGCACGGTAGAGGTCTGCCAACGACAGACCACCGGCACCGAGAGAGAGGCCACCAATTTTCAAGAAACTTCGTCGGCTATGTCCGTCGCAAAAACGACTTGATGGACCCTTGATCGTCAACATGACCAGGCCGCGGGGTGGGAGGGCGGGAAAGCAGTCGGGGCGGGGGGAGAGGCAGGAGAAAACCCACGTAAGGTGAGTCATCCGCGTACAGTATAGATACCTACAGGTGTACAACGCAACCCTTGACACCCAACAACGCCGCCCTGGCCACCGCTAGCATTAAGCACCCCGGCACTGGCCCCGACTCTCGTTTGTGCCGGGTGAACCCCCGTTGAAATCTGGTGTCCTGGACCTAGAGTGTTCCCCATGAAATTCACCAAAATGCACGGCGCCGGCAACGACTATGTATACGTCGATTGCTTTTCCCAGACCGTTTCGGGCGACATCCCGGAATTAGCGCGACAAATCTCGCACCGACATTTCGGCGTCGGAGGCGATGGGTTGATCTTGATTCGCCCCAGTGAAGTGGCGGACGCGCGGATGCAGATGCTGAACGCCGATGGCAGCGAAAGCGAAATGTGCGGCAACGGAATCCGCTGTGTCGCCAAATACGTGTATGACCACGGAATCGCGAAACGCACCAATCTGAAAATCGAAACCGGTGCTGGCGTGTTGGACCTGTCGCTGCAAATCGGCACCGACGGTTTGGTCGATCAAGTCACCGTCGACATGGGTGCCCCCGAACTCATCGGCTCTCGTATCCCTACCACCATCACCTCCGCCGGCAACGACCAGCGTGTGGTATCGGTGCCGGTGGAATTTGGCGGCCAAAGAGTCGACGTGACCTGTGTGTCGATGGGCAACCCGCACTGCGTCATCTTTGTCGAACAAGCCAGCGACGAACTGGTATTGGGGCTGGGGCCACTCATCGAAACCGATCCCCGCTTCCCCAATCGCGTGAATGTCGAATTTGTCGAAATCCTGTCACCGACCGAGGTCCGCCAACGGACCTGGGAACGAGGGTCTGGCGAGACCTGGGCTTGTGGCACTGGAGCATCGGCGGTCTGTGTCGCGGGCGTTCTCGCAGGCCGCACCGAGCGAAAAATCTTAAACCACCTGCTGGGTGGTGACCTGACTTTGGAGTGGAATCAAGACAGCGAACACGTGCTGATGACCGGTCCGGCGGCCGAGGTGTTTTCCGGTGACTGGCCACAGTAAGCTCGAGGTGCAATCTGGCGAATCGCCAGTCCCCCCATCAACCATCCTGCGACTGGCAATCCGTTGAGCGAATACTTCGATTCAGAATCCGATGGCCTGTCCCAATCCGTCTCGGTCAGCGAGCTCAACCACCAACTCAAAGCGGTTGTCGAAGGAACATTTCCACTGTTGTGGGTAGCGGGCGAAGTCACCGACGTCGCCAAACCCCGCAGCGGGCACATCTACTTCACACTCAAAGACGACCATTCGCAAATCCGCGCCGTCATGTGGCGCACCGTCGCATCACGGTTGCCGTTCGAATTGGAAAACGGCCAATCCATCCTGTGCTATGGCGGATTGGAAATTTATACCGTCCGCGGTTCGTACCAGATCGTGGTCCGCAAGGCCCAGCCCCAGGGCGTCGGGTCGTTGCAATTGGCGTTTGATCAACTGAAGGGTCAATTACACGCGGAAGGCTTGTTCGCCGTCGAGCGAAAGCAACCGCTGCCGACGCACCCGCGTCGGATTGGCGTGATCACCAGCCCCAGCGGTGCAGCGGTACACGATTTCCTGGTCGCGGCGGACGACCGAATGCTGGGCGCAGAAATTTTTGTGATCCCAGCTCAGGTACAAGGAAACGGTGCCGCCGAAACAATCGTCCGTGGCTTGCGGGCCGCGACAATGATCCGGCCGAAACTGGATGTCGTCGTGATCACACGCGGTGGCGGATCGCTGGAAGACCTGTGGTGTTTCAACGAAGAACCCGTGGTCCGTGCGATCGCCAATTGTCCTCTACCGACGGTTTCGGCGATCGGGCACGAAGTCGATGTGACGCTGTCGGACATGGCCGCGGACGTGCGCGCGTTGACACCGACCGATGCGGCCACCAAAGTTTTTCCCGATCGGTCTGGAATCGTCGGCCGAGTCAACGACTTGTCGCGTCGCTTGCACCGTGTGATGCAGTACCAAATCGAGCGGCGACAATCGGCTCTCGACGCAGTGGCCAGCCATTGGGCGTTGACCAAGCCCCTGGAAATGGTGCACCTGCGATCGCGGCTGCTAGACGAACTTGACGCCCGCGGCAAACAGGCCATCGATCGCCGGCTGCAACAATCAAAATCCGCCGTCGCAACCTTGGCCGCCAGCCTGGCTGCCTTGTCACCGCTGGACACGTTGGCGCGCGGCTACAGCGTGACACGTGACGCGGACGGCCAGGCTGTGCTGAAGAGTGCTGATTTAACGGTCGGCCAACGGGTTCACACCCAACTGGCTCACGGCAACTTCACCGCCACCGTCGACAAGATCAGTTCTTAGAACATCGCTGGAATGATCCGCACAATCACGCTGATCGTGCCAAAGCGGGTTCCCAATACCAGCTACTTTGCGAGCGAAACAGCGCAAACCGGCCAGCGGCACCGAAACAAGTCCAATACCGGTTCACCCGCCGAGATGGCGGTGCGGTTTGCAGCAGCGTTTGTATCGCAATGTTGAAACGGCAGTTTAGCGCTGGCATCAAAACTGACGCTTCGGGTTGCCAAAGACCAATGCCCCACGCAAACGCACAACTTCAAAACTCACCTGTTGGTTTGGAAAATCCCCCTGCCACAGGCAAAAACACAACTTCAAAAGGTGGAAAGTGTGACAAAGCACTCGCTTTCGTTGGTCTTACGTTAGTGATCGACTAGAATTCTATTGCGTAGAATTCCGTCGCAGGGGTGGGCCGCAATGCCTGACCCTGGCCCTTTCTGCCAACCTCCTTCGGCTCGTCCGACTTGATATCCCCAGGCCAGCAGTGCACAGCTGCCTGGTGCTTTCCTCTTTTCGAATTGCAACGATGAATCGAATCACTATTCTCCCAGCACTCCTTCTGCTGGCCTTTGGATCGCAATGGACCACAGATTCGAAATGTGATGCGGAAGAGCTGATGTCACCCCTGACTGCATCCAGATTGGGGTTGGAAGAGGTCTGGCGTCGACAAATGCGACTGCCCGGCGGCGCGGCATCAATTGTCGACCAACAAATCATTGTGAACACTGAAAACCCTCGGGAGTATGTCGAGGTGCTGGGGAAAGCCGCCGAAGGGCAGCAGCCACCGGTGCTGTTTCGTATCCCCACCGACCAGGCCGGTCCCAATGGACAACCGATTGGCAAAGAAGAAGCCGAGCGGTTAGCACGCCGAGAAGAACGCCGGCTCAAACGCCGCCATCCCGAGACCACGATCAGCTCGCGAGTGGTGCCGCGAATTCAGATGTTCACAGCCGCCAAAAACGGCACCATCGAATGTCGCGATGCCGAATCCGGCGCCCCGATCTGGATGACTCAAGTCGGAGATCATCGTTTACATTTTGGCAAAATGGGAATCGACGACAAATTTGTCTCAATCACCAACGGCGGCAATCTGATCAAAATCGACGCCACCAATGGCGAGCCGATTAAAACCATTCGCACCACCAGCATGCCGCTGTACGGCGCGGTCAATGCCGGCGATTTTGCGCTGGTGCCGACCATCCGCAATGGTGTCGAAGGCTACCCGCTGGAGGACATCACGATTGACCCGTTTATGGAAATCGTCGCGGGTCTGTGCTTGGAACCGCCAACCAAGTCGCCGAGTTCGTCCAAAGTCGCTTGGGCTACCGATCGAGGATTTGTGTATGTGATGGAGCTCTCGGGACGGCCCTCGGTCCTGTTTCGTTTGAACACCGATGGCTTGGTCAGCGGGCGAATCGCTGCGGCCAGTGGTGACCGATTCTTTTTCGGTAGTGAAGCCGGCCAGGTCTACGGGGTGGAAGCGACTCGCACCGGCGACGTTCTGTGGAGTCGTCCCTACGGCGAACCCTTTTACAACGCGCCGTTCTTGGTCGAGGGGATGGTGATGATGGTTTCGACCTACGGAAACCTGTACGCTTTGGATGAAAAAACAGGATTGAGTCGCTGGGAGAATGCCACCCCCAACGTCGACGAAGTCTTGGGCGGATTCGATGGCAAACTGTATGTCCGATTGCTCAGCCGCAGCTTTGCTGTGATCGATTTGAAAACCGGTAATTTCCTGGAAAACGACCCCTCGTTGTTGCCCATAACGATGTTGGTCAATCGCACGACCGATCGTCTGTACCTGGTCAATTCGCAAGGCACCGTTCAATGCCTGCGGACAATTGGCCATGATCTGCCGACCTTGAGTGAGTCCAAGTCGGCTGAGGAGAAAGAGGCAACGGACGAAACCAAAACAGAGGCCAAACCGGATAAGCCAGCTGCTCCAACGACCGACCCATTTGGCGCCGCGGATCCATTCGGTGCTGGAGGAGGAGACCCCTTTGGCGCTGGTGCTGCGGGTGGCAGCCCGGACGCGATGGATGATCCGTTTGCGACACCGGCCGGTGCGGACCCGTTTGGCGGCTAGTCCTTACCAGACGGAGAGCCCGTATCATCGGAATTCCCCAGATTGGGAATCTGATCGAAATCCGTCCAGAATGCTCACAAATCGGCCAGTCGAAGTTAGCGTTGGGTAGTCCAATTGACTCCCAATGCTTCCGATTCGCCCCAGCGCCGGGGTATCTACATGATCTCCGCTACGCACCTGGCCGCCTTTCGAAATCCCACCCTGGCACCGGTCCACGACATGGATCTGGTCCGCCAAGCGGAGGTGGACCAGTTGGCTGCGGCGTTGGCATCGCGATTCGAAGAGTTGACGCTGATCCATGGCTTGACCCAGCAATTGGCAAACGACTTTACGTTGACCCAGTCATCCAGTGAAGTCGCTCGATCATTGCTCGAACAACTCTCTCCCTGCATCGCATCGTCCACACTGGCCATTCAACTGGCGGCCGGACCGGCAGCAGTCGACCAAGACGAAGAAATCTTTGAATTGGTCGGACAACACGTCTCGGCTCAGTTGCTGAACGCCATCGTCTTATCGGCTCGGCTCCGTTCCCGCCGGCAAACCGGTGATGCCCGCGGGGTGGCGTTGGTGAACGAACTGGTCGTCGGTGAGCTTGCTGTCGATGATCCAACCATCGCCAGCGGCGAGACATTGCGTGTTGCCGTGGTACCGATCCGTCGCGGCGACACCGTACTGGGACAAATGATTGCGATTCGCCACAGCCACGAAGCAGAATTTGGATCGATCGAAGCCGACATGATGTTGTCGACGTCAATGATGCTGGCCGCCCACGTCTTGAACCAACGCCAGTACCACCAGCTGCAGAACATGTTCCAGGGCATGATCCAGTCCCTGGCATCAGCACTTGATGCAAAAGACGCATACACCTGTGGGCACAGCAACCGAGTCGCTGAATTGTCGTATCAACTGGCTTCACGACTGGGCTATGACGACGCCCAACTTGCCAACATTCGGATGGGCGGCATCTTACATGACATCGGCAAAATCGGTGTCGATGATTCGGTGCTGCGGAAGACCAGCCAACTGACCGACCAGGAATTTGAACAAATCAAACGGCACCCCGTGCTGGGCTACGAGATCCTGAAAGGAATTGAACAGTTCAGCGGCATTCTGCCGGCGGTTCGACATCATCACGAACGCTGTGACGGAACAGGTTACCCCGACGGATTGGCCGGTCACGAAATTCCGCGAGATGCCCAAATCATGGCGGTCGCTGATGCCTTTGACGCGATGACCAGTGACCGACCCTACCGATCCGGGATGCCGATCGAGACAGTGAAAGCAATCTTTCGAGACGGACGTGGCACCCAGTGGGCCGCTGACGTCGTCGACGTCCTGCTGAACAGTCCTGAACTGATGCAAGGCTAACGAAGATCGCTACGGTGCTGCCGTCGCATACAACACTCGATCGGCGCCGGCCAAACGAACCGCGTCATAGGCCTCCACCGCGCTGCGCATGCTGACCTGGCCTTCTGGATCAATGATCACCGGCGGTTGCACGCCGAGTCCAATCACTGCTGCAATGCGATTCTGTAACTCACTCGCCGATGCAAGCTGCTCGCCGGCAAATTCGATCACCGACAATCCATCGCGGATTTTCAGTTTGACGATGATCTCATCAAACACTTCGACAGGCGGCGGTTGGTCCACGTTGGCCTGACTGCCACCTGCCGGGATTTCGGCGATGGCACCCGGCAGATCAAATTCCGGCGTCTGGAAGCTGCTGGTCCAGACGAAAAAGATCAACAACAAAAATACCACGTCAATCATTGGCGTCATCTTGACCTCCAACGAACCAGTCCGATCGTGAGCGGGCAAACGCATTCCAAAGGCCTCTATTGCTTGACCGCTAACTTGATGTCCAACAATCCCGCTTTTGCCGACGCTCTCAAAACCGGCTCGATCAATTCATAGGGCACATCGCCGTCACTGCGAATCCGCAACGACGCGGAATCCCCTTCCTCGGCGACGACCGCCGCAAAGAGGGAATCCAGATCCGCTGTCGCCGTCACGCGGCCGCCGACCAATACTTGGTGGTCGCGATCGACCGTTACGGTCAACGAGACGGGAGTCACATCAAGCGGCAAATGCGAAGCGGCGGTGGGCAAGTCGACCGGCAACCGCGACTCTTGTTGTGCCAGATGGCTGGAGACCAGAAAAAAGATAATCAACAGGAACACGACATCGATCATCGGTGTCATGTTGGCACCGGTAAACGGCCGACTCTGCTGATTCGGAATCTGCATCCCCACTCCCCAGTAGGCCAGGTGAAACCTGGCGCTCCATCAAACTTCAATCGCCACTGCGATCAACCGCCGGCTGCTTTGACAACGGCCGCTTCGTTAATGCCGAAGTGCTCGTAGACCTCGTTGTACGGTCCGCTGGCACCGTAGCCGGACATACCGACAAACTTGCCTTGCAAACCAATCCAACGGTCCCATGACATCTGCAGCCCCGCTTCGACAGCGACCCGATTGGTGACCTCCGGCGGCAACACCTGATCCTGATAGGCCTGGCTTTGCTGAGCGAACAGGTCCATACAGGGCATGCTGACGACACGAACTTTTTTGCCCGCGGCGGCCAATGTTTCGCCCGCTTTCACACACAATTCCAATTCGCTGCCGCTACCCATCAGAATGACGTCCGGCGTGCCTTCACAATCGGCCAACACGTAACCGCCTTTGGCACATCCCGATGCCGATGCGTATTTGGTTCGGCACAGAGTCGCCATGTTCTGACGCGACAAGACCATCGCTGCCGGATGATCACCGATTTCCATTGCCGTGCGATAGCACTCGGCAACTTCGTTGGCGTCGCCAGGACGGAACACATTCAATCCCGGGATGGCACGACAGGCCGACAGATGTTCGACCGGTTGGTGGGTCGGTCCGTCTTCGCCGACGCCGATCGAATCGTGCGTCAGGATGTACAGAGTCGGCTGGTGCATGATCGCCGACAATCGCATCGCACCACGCATGTAGTCGGTGAACACAAAGAACGTCGCAGCATAGCCACGCAAACCGGTCAGACAGATGCCGTTGACGATGCCGGCCATCGCATGTTCACGAATCCCAAAGTGCATGTTGCGCCCGGCGTACTGACGCGGCAGGAATTCACCTGCGCCCTCAAATTTCAAGTCACTCTTGTTACTCGGTGACAAGTCGGCGGAACCACCGATCATGAACGGCAGGTTGGCAGCGATCGCGTTGAGCACTTTGCCGCCGCTGTTGCGAGTCGCATCGCCTTTTTCGCTCGCTTCAAATTCCGGGATCTCTTTGTCCCATCCCTCGGGTAGTTTGCGATCAAAGATGGCTTGCAGTTCGGCAGCTTTCTCTGGATTGGCGGCTTGATAAGACGACCAAGTCGCTTGCCACTGCGAATACTCCGCTGCGCCACGGGCACCCAGGTTGTCTTGAAAGTGTTGCAGCACGCCGTCGGGAACGTGGAACTTTTCTTCCGGTGGGAACCCATAAGCCTTCTTGGCCAATTCGACTTCGTCCCAGCCCAACGGTGCCCCGTGGGCGCCGTGTGTGTTCTGCTTGTTGGGAGCTCCCCAGCCGATGATTGTTTTGCAGATGATGATCGTCGGTTTTTCGGTACAGGCTTTGAATTGGTCGATCGCATCGGCCAGATGGGACAACTCGTTCACGTCATAAACATGCACGACGTTCCAACCCAATCCTTCAAACCGCTTGCCGACGTCTTCCGAAAACGCGAGATCCGTTTCGCCTTCGATGGTGATGCTGTTGTCGTCGTACAACCAGCACAAATTGTCTAGTTTCAGGTGACCGGCAACCGAAGCGGCTTCACAGGCGACGCCTTCCATCAAGTCACCGTCACTGCACAAGGCAAAGACGTTGTAGTCAAACAGCTTGTGGTCGGCGGTGTTGTAGTTGGCGGCCAACCACTTTTCGCTCATCGCCATGCCGACACTGTTGCTGACCCCAGCCCCCAGTGGACCCGTCGTGGTTTCGATTCCCGCCGCTTCGGCGTATTCAGGGTGCCCTGCGCAAACGCTGCCGATCTGACGAAAGTTCTTGATGTCTTCCAGCTTGATCGACAATTCGTCCAACACGTTGCCACTTTTATCGGTGGCTTTCACGCCCGCCAAATACAGCGAACTGTACAGCAGCATCGACGCATGCCCACAGGACAGGACAAATCGATCACGGTTGGGCCACAACGGCTGCGCCGGATCGTACTGCATCGTGTGGTTGAACAACTGATAGGCGATCGGGGCAAGCGCCATCGGCGTACCAGGGTGACCACTGTTAGCGGTTTGCACCGCATCCATGCTCAGGGTGCGAATGGTGTCGACGGCTAGGGTCTGGATATCGGTCGATGCAACACTCATTTTGCGTGGTCTGTTTCGTCGTTGTAAGGAAAAATTAGGTAATCCGCCTGCTCCCAAAAGGTACCCAATTGGCGTCGATTTCGGAAGGGTCGGACTGATTCTAGCCTGCCCCAGCCCCGGCAATCGCCCGGCTTCGCCCACCGACAAACCGACGCATCACCCCGGTCACCGAGGCCGAAAACCTTTTGCAAATCGCCCACTTCAGCAACAACGGCGGCGATCTTCAGGCCGTGATTGTCGATTGAAATGCCAGATCTCTTGCCCCAGAACCAGCAGATAGCAAGCCAAATGACCGGCGATCAGCCATCCATAATCCTGACGCATCGCTGGAACAATCGCCATCGCGGCGATCCCGCCCATCGCCCCCAAGATCATCGGGTGCGGAATCACGCCATAGGGAAACCGCTGGACACGACGCGGACTATCGAATCCCAACTCGGACGAAAAATAGGTCCGCGGGAGCCCCAACACGGCGGCGGCATATCCGGCCAATAGAAATCCGGAAACAACTGCCGCCAATGCCAAAAACTGGCCATCAAAGTGCACGGCAAACAGGACAAACAGTTGTGCCATCGCGATCGATTTGAAAAAAATCGCGTCGCGGCGAAATGTTCCAAACGAAATCCGACTGCGTTCCTGAAGCGTTCCGATGTAAATCCCATAGTGAACAAAACTGGTGGCGGCGATCACCAGCGTCACGTTTCCAAGCACCAATCCAACCACCACGACCGACACGACATAGACCAGATTGCTCCACCCCAGATGTCGCACGGCCAATTCAAACACCTTGGTCCAACCCAATACCCAGTTGGCTTTGACCGTTTCCCAGCGACTGGATGGATTGATCGTGCCCAAAAAGAGTGTCCTGGCCCGAATGTCATAGACCGTCGTCAGCCGTTGCAATAATCGTCCATACCAAGGCAACGCCCGCGGGTAGGCAACGAAGTGCAACTTCAAATTCATTCGGGGTTGAATTTGAGGCGGGTCCGCCTGGCGGGTAATAAAGTGCAATTCGCGGTTGAAATCGAATGCTACCACATCGCCGTTTTCCAAGCGGTGACTCTCGGGACACCGATAGTCGATGCCGGACATCGGATAGTGAGTGGTTACCTGGTTGTTGTGATTTAACGCCACCATGCAGCGATACAATCTGGCACCGGGGAAGACTGACCACGGACCGTCGACGTGCCCCCGATAGAAAACCGTGTCCGAGGATGTTTTTTTCGGCGGCCCGGTCACATACAACTCGTTCATCGCGGGTACCGAATCGACGGTGTATCCGGTTCCGTGAAATGATCGGATCATCGATTTTAGCTGAGCGTCTTCGCACAACCGATCAAACGCCCGCCCCGGTTCGTCATCTAAATCGGATTGCCACCAATGATGGCTGTGTGTCACCACGGGTTGCTCCTGAAGCACCCAATCAACGATTCGAGCAAAGTCACGGTGGTGCTGCTGCGAATTTAACTTGGTCACCAACACCGCGTTGCGCGCCACCAAAATTCGCAGCGGCGATTGGTTCGGTCGCCGCGCCAAAACCAATAACACTGGCAACAACAGCACGGTGTGCTCAGCAAACTTGCCCAACCAGTTCGCCTGGCCTTGGTACGAACGCTGGAATGTCGATTCGCCGGTGATCCAGTGCGATATCTCTTGGCCGACGTAGCCGAGGACCAGCGCAGAGAGGGCCCCGGCCATTCCCCATTGCAGGTGCCAAGCCAGTGCTGCCAGCCCGGCGATCAAACACGCATGAACTGTCGCCACACCCACCGGCGCCAATCTGAACACCAACAGCCCCTGCAAACAGACCATGGCCAACATCGCGATCGGGCTGATCACGCCGGCCAGCGCGTACAACCCCAAGATCCCCAGTGGTGTGGTGATCAAGTGCAACGCAATGTTCAACGGGCGACGGTGACAGCGCAAAAACCCTTGGCATATCCGAACCCATGGCGACCCGATCTCTGCTGCGAGACCGCCGGTTCGCTGCACGGTTTGACCCACATCCATCACCCCACGCCGCAAATCATCCTGCAATGACAGTCCCGGCAACGCGGGCGTTTTAAGCTGCATCATCTAGCGGTGACACTCAACGAGGAAACGAACAAAGAAACTTAAACGCCGTCGTTCTTTGTGCCCACAAACAGATAGTAGGGCGCCCGAATCAATGGCATGTACGGCACTTTCCCCAACCGTTCGTCAAATCGTTCGACATCGAATCGACGGTGCAGCATCGGCACATGATCACCGCTCAGAAAGACATTGTCGGCGGCAAACCAGTGCGTCCAAAATGATCGACGCAACCATCCGTGTTGGCGATGCTGGTCCTCACTGAACTTTCGCGAGACATAGAAATCGGTGACCGCAATCGTTCCGCCTGGCTTTAAAATTCGATGGGCCAGTTCGATCGCGGCAAACCAATCGGGAATCATCGTCAGCGAATAGGAGAACGTGACTAGATCGACACTCTCCGCGGCGTGTTCCAACCGCGTGGCATCAGCCAAACAAAACTCGGCATTGTCGATCCCCGCAACACGCAATTGCTTGCGTGCGACATCCAACAGCGATGGCGACAAATCAACCAATCGAATTTCACGTAGGGTTTTGGTTCGAGCACCGGCGCGTAAAACGTTCTCACCGGTGCCTGCACCTAGATCCATCCAAACACCACCCGTTGGAAACACTAATCCATCGATCAATTCGTCGCGCCCGTGCAACAACCTCGATCGAAATCCATCGTAGTCGTCCGCTTGGCCTCGATAAAAACTTTCCAGTCGTTCGGCATGAGTGCTGCCCCGAACCGGATGGGCCAGTAGGTGCCAAACCACACGCAGATCGCTTGCCCAACTCGACTTGGGACGCTCGACGGTCTTGTTCATGCTGCAGCGTCCATCAGATCCGCGATGTAGAAGCTGCCGTAGGTGTGCACCCGATCGGTCACATGCAGTTGCTCGGCCAATTCGGAATCGTAGCGCAACAAGTCGCCGACACGGACCTGCTTGCCGGCCGCCGTGACGGTCAATGGGTCAATGAAGTCCACCTCCAACGCCGCACTGCGCCACAGAATCCGCGTTTGGGGTGCCGAGCGGTTGATAATGCTCTGCCACTCAGCGGTCAACAAATCCGGATGGTTTTCATAGAGCCAATCCATATGATCAAGCAGCACGAATCGTGAAACCGCTCGCTGTTGCTCGGCCAAAAAGCCTTGCACGGTATTGGTGTGCGATGAAACGCGATCGACCAAACCCGATTTCAGTTGTTCGAACCCAACCTGGGACAAATATTCGGGACAGCACTCCGGCGTGTAGTGGCCGGTCAAATACACCCGCCAAAAATAGTTGTCTTTCAGCGGGATTTTCTTAAACACCGTTTCGATACGGTCTTGGATAAATCCGCCGATGCCGCCCGGGTACCCCCGTTCGATTTGCATGCGTTGGCTGCGTGGGACTCCCAACATCGCCATGGTCGTGTCGCGGCGCAATGCCCACCGCATCGGCTTGGAAAACAACTGTTTCGAAACGTTTTTTGCTTCATAAATCTGCGCCTGTTGCTCCGGTGAATCAGCCGACAAAATCTGTTCAACCGCCTCGCGTAAACCCGGCGGACGATTGAGGTAACCATTGATCATCCAGGCAAAAAAACCGGATGTCCCGCGAAAGTAGAAGCTCCTACGACGTGTGGAACCATCGAAAAAATTCTGTCGTTTGTCCCAAATCACTTGATCAGCGCGGGCCAGCGACGGACGCAACGCATCGTGATAGATGGCATTCCATCGCGGATGGAATCCTTTGCCGAACACTTGAAAAAAATCGTCGAAGGCCAGGTTTCGGATCGCGGATTTTTTGAGTTCCAAGAGGGCGTTTTGCAACGGGTTCATGTCAACCGCATACACAGCTTTTGGCGACTGCAACGCATAGTCCAGTGCGTTGCAACCTGCCGACGTGATCACCATCACCGTGTCGTCCGGCCCCAACCGCAATGCCGTGCGATCCAACCGCGGGTCTTCCCAACAGGTGTTGTAGACCAGATTGTGTTGATGCACCGCAGAAAAACACTTCCGTCCGATCCATTCTTTCATGACAGTCGATTCCTAATAAGAGATTTGAATCTGATGCTTTGTGACACTCAGCAAGCCAGTTCTGCTAAATCAGATTCGACGACATCAGCTGACGAATTCGGATCCTTGGTTGCAAAGCAAACGGTTCGCCTTGGCAGCGGCAGCGACTGGGCTTCGCCATAGCGGCTGACCAATTGCAATCCACCGTCATGGTGCTCGATCAATCCGGTGCAGTTTTCGACCCAGTCGCCGGTGTTGCAGTACAAGATCGAATTCGATTGTTTGATCACCGGCGTGTGAATGTGCCCACAGATCACCCCATCGCATTGCCGATTCGAGGCATGTTGCATGATCTTGTTTTCGTAGCGACTGATGAATTTCACGCCGCGTTTGACACGGCCTTTGACGACAGCGCAGGCACCGTAGGGATTGCGGTCCTGTCCCAAAAAGCGTCGCTGAACCCATCGGTTCAAACTGAGACAACTGTCGTAGAATGCCGAACTGCCTTTGGAAATCCACTGCGCTTTCGTTTCAAAGAAATCGAACAGATCACCATGTGTGACTAAGAATCGCCAACCGTGCAACGTTTCAAATACAAACTCATCGGCAACCTTGACCGCCGGAAAACTGGCGGGCAACATCGCTTGAAATGCGGATTGCCGTAAAAAAGAATCATGATTGCCCGGCGTGTACAACAATCGCGTTCCATCGTCGACTAATTTGATCAGGTGATCGACAATACGGTCACACAACTCGTTCCAATGCCATCCGGAATTGATCTTCCAAGCATCAAAGAAGTCGCCGACCAAGTACAAGGTGTCGGGGCGATAACGCTCGATGAAGCGCAGAAACTCCTCGGTCCGAGCATGCTTGCAACCCAGGTGAACATCACTGACTAGCAACGTTCGAATCGCCATCGGCGCTGATAAGCTCATGCCATAGATCCTTTGCCCGAACAAGCCGAGCGAATGAGGACTTCGTTCCAAACGGAATGCTGTCGGTCACATCCAAATGACTTGCGACAGCTCGTTTGGCATGGCTAGGGAGACTAGCAGAGGACTGTTTAAATCCTGTTAACGCAAAGAGCATCTTCGCGTAAGAATCAGCCGTTTTCGGACAATCGTTGCTCGGCGATTTCGATCAAATTGCGAACATCCGAATTGTCACCGTACAGTTCGACCAGACCGGACCAAATCCGTTTGGCTTCTTCGAGTTCGCCTTCCGCAGCCAATTGATCGGCTTGGTCCAGACGGGATTGAATGATGCGTGCCGCTTCCGTTTCACCGCTGGACTGATTCTGCAGCACCTCCATTTGATAGCGGGCCGCGTTGACGGCCGTTTCAAACTCGGGGTCCCCACCTAGCACGGTCACCATACTGTCGTACTTGTCGATGGCGGCGGCAAAGTCACCGTCTTCTGCGAACTCCTGGGCCTGTTTGTGCAACAGTTCGCCTTCGTTCTTGATCGGCAACTTGTTCTTGATCTTGACCGACAACTGGTGCAAAAACTGAATCACGTTGATCCGGTCGATTTGCTGCTCAGCCCATGCGGCATTGGGCCCGTCTGGAAACCGGACCAAGATCTCACGTAGCGGCTGGTTCTCCGCTTCGGCCAATGTCGAACGCGTGTCCTGTTCAATCAACCATTCGGCA
Organism: Stieleria tagensis; assembly: GCF_024129865.1. Classification (GTDB taxonomy): domain Bacteria; phylum Planctomycetota; class Planctomycetia; order Pirellulales; family Pirellulaceae; genus Stieleria; species Stieleria tagensis. The sequence continues at coordinate 24,228 of NZ_JAMYFE010000029.1, forward strand.
CGGGCGCGTAAGCTGGCTTCTGATGCCGGCCAAGCCACGTACGCCAACAGCAGCAACAGCGCAAATAAACCACCGATCAGAATCCATGGCTGGTCGTGCCAAACCGTCGCGTCCGGAATCTCGTCGTCTTTCTCACGGGCCTTTAAATCGACCACGCCACGCCCTAACAAAGTCCGCGCTTCGTCTTTGTCACGCTGGTTGGTCACCTGCAAGGGACTGAATCCGCTGCTGACGTGTTCGGCAACGCCGGCCCGCGACAAGGCACGCTTGCGAACTTCGGCCAACGCCAACTTCACCGCCGTCGCCGTCGGTGGTCGGTTTGCCGGTGTTTTCTCCAACAACTGCATGATCAGTTTGTCGAACCAGACCGGGCATTCCAACACGATCGATGCAGGTGACACGGGAACTTCATGCGCGGAATTTTCTCGCACCTGCTGCAACGTATCACCACTGACCGGCAATCGCCCCGTGAGCGCGTGATACAACAACGCGCCCAACCCATACAGGTCCGATGACGGTGTGCATAATTCAGACGGATTCTTTGTCCCAGAACACACCAGTTCCGGCGCCTGCCGTGCGACTTCGTCGATCGACGGCGGTCGCGACGCGCGAAAGGGCGAACCGAATCGGTCTCCACGCACGTCCACCAACACCGGTGCAAATCCAGCCATCACAATCTTGTCCGGCAAAATCGCACCATGCACCACGCCCTGAGAATGTAGATACTGCAAACCATCCACCACCCCCTGCGCGATCTCCAGCACGTTTTCCCAGGAAAGTCTGCCGACGCGTTCAATCTGCGATGACAAGGTCTCGCCTTCGATCAATTCATAGGCCAAATAGGCATCGGTGTCTTCGAACCCGCCACCGTAACACTTGGCGACTCCAGGATGATCCAAGCCTTTCAACTGTTCCCATTCGTCGGCAAACAACCGTCGCGCTTCCGGCGTGCCACCAAAGGGAGCCGAAAAAATCTTGACCGCGATCGACTTTTTGAGCGAGACGTGAACCGCTCTCCAAACGGAACTGGTTGACGGGTGATCGCCCAGTTTGGATTCAATCGCAAGGGGTCCAAGGCGGCTGCGGGGCATGGTGGGCGTGTCGTCAGTCGATGCAAAGGAAATGTGTAGGAGCGATCTGTCCGGTCAATGCCCACAGTATATCCCGTCAGCCACAATCCATGAGGTAGCTTTTCAGCGGACAACGAGGACGAAAATGTGACGGCCACAGACTGTCCGAATATGCCGATGATGACAACCATAGTAGCGCAACAACGATTTCAGACAGCCATGACATGCCATTTCCGATTCATGTTTCGAGCGGTCCTCGCATTGGCCTGCAGCACAGCAGTCGGCCTGGCAGTGATTTTCAGCGCAAACGCGAACAGTGCATCCGCCCAGGCAATCGACAAGGATCGCCCGGACACCACGGCGAACTTGGCGACTGCGGCTGATCCGCGGCGAGTCGTCGGCAACGACGCCTGTAGCAAATGCCATGCGGCGGAAATGAGCGTCTGGGATTCGACCGCCCATGCGACTACCTTCAATCAATTGCACCGCACCCCTGCCGCCAAACAGATCGCATCGAAACTGGGTCTGCGATCGATCAAACACTCCGGCCGCTGCGTCGAATGTCACTACACCCAGCAAGCCAGCCACACGACTGCCCCGTCGACGACACCTGTCGCGGCCGATGCAGCAACCAACGTTATCGCGGGCGTTTCCTGTGAGTCATGCCACGGCGCCGCCAAAGACTGGCTGGACATTCACCAGGACTATGGCGGAGCAAACGTCACGCGTTTGACGGAATCACCGGCACACCGCAGCGATCGCTTGCGCCGAAGCATCGATGCCGGAATGCGTAACCCAGCCAACGTCTATCTGGTGGCCCAAAGTTGTCTGCGTTGTCACACGACCAACGACGAACAATTGGTCAACGTCGGTGGTCATTCGGCCGGATCACTCGACTTTGAATTTGTTGCCTGGAGCCAAGGCGCCATTCGCCATAACTTTGTCCGCAGTGATGGATCAAGCAATGCCGCCAGTTCGGTCGAGCGACTGAGAGTGATGTTTGTCGCCGGAATGATCGCTGAACTCGAAGCCAGCCTGCGGGCAACTGCATCGGCAACCGAGAAGGCGACCTTTGGGCTGACCGCCGCCCAACGAACGTATCGCGCAGCCAAACGTCTGATCAGCGTGACGGACAAAGTCGACGTCGACGAACTTGATGAAATCGTAGCCATCGCCGCAGGGGCGAGACTGAAGCTCAACAACCAGCACGAGCTGATCGATGCAGCCAACCGAATCGCCCGCTTGGGAATCCAGTTCGCCGACGCAAATGATGGATCACAACTCGCGGCGCTGGATACTTACCTGCCACCGGTGACGCATTAGGCGGACGGTGCGTGGGGCATCGGTTTTTGGTAACCCGAAGCGTCAGCGAGGGATCCCGTCAACACCCTAAATCCCTCGCTGACGCTTCGGGTTACCATAAAAGCGCAACTTGTAAACTAACGCTTCGGGTTGCGATAAAACAACCACTTCGAACTCTTCACTCTCCCGCGGGGCGGGCGAGTGAATCCCAAACGCGCCACTTCAAAACGCGTGGGCGGGTGTTTCGGCCGGTTGATGGAACTGACTTTGGCGGATTGAATCCAACCCGACGTTACAGATTGTCCTGTCCGGTGAAATTGGTCACCAGCGCGCGCAATTTGCGGCGGAGCACGCTGTAGCTGAAAAATGATTTTCCGATTTCGTAATTGAAATCCACCATCGCGTCTCGATACTCGCGGTCGGTGATGATCCGTTGGACTTTGGCAATGACATCACGCGTCAGATAGCCTTGCATCGCGATCACTTTGGCGCCTTTGGGTTCAATGTCCGCCACATAGATCGAATAACGATTCACGAGCACCGGTTTGCGAAAGTAGAATGCTTCGAGCAACGCATTTCCGAATCCCTCATACAGACTCGGGTAGGTGATGAAGTCGGCTTGGGAATAAGCGTCGGCAAGCGTGTAGATGTGGCTGCCGTCGGCATTCAATCCACGTTTGTCGCCGACTTGTTGATCACACAACAGCATGTGCACGCCACTGGCTTCCGCCAAATCCTTCAAGGCCAACAGGTACTCGTTGCCCTCGTCACCACTGGCATGTGAAATCACCAATTTGCACTTGTCGTTTTTCAGGGCGGCGACCAGTGCAATCGAGTGTTCGATGCCTTTACGCGGTACCACACGGGTCGGCTGAAGAAACAAGATATCGTCGTCTTCCAGACCAATGTCTTTGCGGAACCCTCTGGCATAGTCGTCGACTTCATCGGGTTCCGTTTCGAAATCCAAAACATTTGGGACGAGGATCGATGAGACGCCGCGGCGGTGCGCCAAGTCCTCTTGGGCGAACGAGTTGATCGTGACGTTTTGAATTTGTGGCAGCGCCGGTGGGAACGCCATCCACAACAAGTCCGTCACAGCGGAAACACTAAATCGATCTCGTTCCCAATAAAAATCATGATGATGCGCGATCGTTGGAAATCCGGTCTCGGCGATAAAATGGGTCAACGCGACGCCCAATGGAATGTTCATCGGGATACAAAGCGCGTTTTGCACGATCAATAAATCCAGATCAAACCGGCGTGTGAACTCGTACAACGTGCCTTTTAGGTAGTCCGCCAGTGCATAGATCCGCCGCGTTACATCGGGCGTGCGGGTACGAGTTCCGAATGCGCGTCGATTAATCCACTCGATATCCGGATGCCCGAAATAGGCATGGGGGACAACCATCGATGTGGCTCGATCGCGATCGCTCTGGCCGGAGTACCAATGGCTGACATGCCGATGGTCCCATAGCACTTGCGCCCATTTGGCGCTCTCCAACGAGACCCCATCGGTGCCAGCAAAGCGAGTTCCGACAAATCCAATTTGTACGCCCATGTCACACTTGTTTTCAAAAGTTGGCGGAGTTGGCAACCGTCACGCAAGCTCAATCAGCAGACAGATCGTCAATGCAATCGAGCAGTTGTTCGAGCCTTGTGAGAATGATGTCTTGATCCAGTCCAGCCACTCGCGGATCATCGTTGCGGTCGCGCAGACTGCGTCGATCCCCTGCGAACCAAGCCGTTCGCAAACCCGCCTGAGTAGCCGCCCAGACATCATTCAGTCGATCGTTCCCGACGTAAATCGCATCACTCGGACTCATTCCAGCACGTCGTAATCCATCACACAATACGTCGAATAAACGGGGCCCCGGTTTGGCTTGACGGTAGCGGTTCGAAAAGACACACAAGTTAGCATCAAACACCGAATCGACGCCAAAACGCCCTGCTAAATCTTCCACCAACGGCAAAGTGAACCCCTGCGCGTTGCTGACAATTCCCAATCGCATCCCCATTCGACTCAGCTTTTGCAGTGTTTCGACGGCTGCCGGCATCGGCCAAGTCGGGTTCGCTCGCGATTCGTACTCCGCAGCCAATCGCACGCAGGTCGCAGTCCAGGCCGATTTCGGATCGCCGGGATCCTCCAATCCACACCCCGCCAGTGTCCGCCGCCACACAGCAACGATGTCGACCTCCGGTTTTGGACACGACGGTGAAACCCGCTGTTGGTTGCTCCGCTGAATCTCTCGACGCAGATCGTCCATCGTAGGGATTCTGCCTGAACCGACAGCGATTCCACACGCATCGATGGCGGCGGCGATCCAATCACCACGATCACTGTCATCGGCCGACCCGACGTCTCCGCTGCCACTGACCAACAGCGTTCCATAAACATCAAAGATGACCGCTTTGATCCCGGGCAACCGCTTGAGCTCGGCCGATACCGCGGTCGTAATCGGCTGTAGCGGCTGACGATTGCGAACCACGGCACCGTTCCAATCGGAACTCTCTTGCGAACTCATCGAGCGATCTCCGTCTCTGTGCGGCAGGGGAAATAGTTCCGTTCGCCGCAGATGATTTCAGCAACCGAGACCTGGTCCGGGGCCGATTCGAAGTCACTCGATTGACCGCTTTGCAAATCCGATTTCTTATGCTTCGGAAGCTGGCGATACAGCGTGATCAATTGTTCCGCCGCCCGAGCCAACGAATACTGTGGCTGAATTCGATCGGCATTGGCATCGATCACACGGGTGGCAAACGGCGCTGCTAGCCAATCGACTAACGTGCGGTTGTGCTCTCTGATCGCATTGGCGAAACCTGAATCGACATGCATTCGCTGCAACACCTCGATCTGACGAGCAGGGATCAATGCGGCAAAGTCGATCCGCCGCGCTGACTGATCCACAGCCGACAGGTCATCACGCCACTGGGGGCGGAACGCTGCTGGGACACCGTGCCAAGCCTGATCAAATGCGTTGCGTGTTTGACGCTTGGATTCGCCAATCCAGTCGGCGTCGGCGGGGATCCACACCGCATCGTAGAACCGATCCAACTGCACGCCGGCGGCCTGGAAATCATTGACGACGTTTGGCAATCGTCGCGCGATGACACCGCGACCAGCCAACCAGGGCTCCAAGTAGGCCATTCCAAATCCTTCGGCCACGCTGGTCGAGATCACAAACTCCGCCGCTGACAAATTATCAAGAAAGGAAATCCCTTCGATTCGGCCGGCATCAAACACTGTCTGCGGTGCCACCACCTGAGCAATCTCACGCCACCGTCGATAGGACTGAGATTCGATGTCGGTTTCCGGTGCCAGTGTGATTCCGGCAAAGGTTCCCACTGGCAACAGTCGGGAGAGCAACAAGAATTCACCAACATTTTTGCGACGAATTCCGCGCACCGGGTAAACACACCAACGCGAATCCGTCGGCAATCCCGCGGCGCGACAAAGTTTGGCGCGAGCGGCAGATTGATCCGCTGGTGAATCATCGGTCAACGTCACACAATTCGGCAACACATGGACCCGACTGCGATCAACCCCCACCGCCGATAACGCCCTAGCATCACCACTGGTCAACGTCGCATAGCGAATCGAATCCAACCGCGGATACAAAAAAGGGGTCAGGACCCTTTGTTCACTCTCAGCGGGGAAAAGGGTCCTGACCCCTTTTATGAGCTGAGTGTAGTTTTGAGGGCGGTAGTCTTCGGCGAAATCGTGGATTTGCAGCAACTGTGAATAGCCATGTTGTGTCGCCAATAAGCGGACAACCAGCGGTACGGCAACGTTTTTACCCAACGAATGATTGTGCCAATGCAGCACGGTCTGGTCGGGAAACAGCTTGCGTTGCTGCAGCGCCACTGCGATCTGGTTGACCAGCTGTTCGGCTCGATCCTGCAGCCCATCGATTGAGGCGCCGGTCACCGCGTCGTAATCCAATCCCTCGATGATCAACTGCTCGCTATGCCGCAGACTTTGCTGCGATAGACCGTCGTTGCGCCCGCCGGACGCCAAAACGACACGACCGCTGATCGATTCGCTCAACGCCGCGAGCTGGTTCTCGACCACCTGCGTGACGCCACCGCGTCGAAAATGGCTATGGAGAATGACGACGTTCAAAACAGATCCCAACGGCTCGTTGCTAACGGGGTTGGCTGGGCAAATTAGTCGCGACCTTTCCATCGTTGCCGTAGTTCTCGACTTCGTTGACATCCAGATTGTCGCTGTAGTGGTCGGTTCGGACGATCATGATGTCACCCGCCGCGTCCTCTTCGACGGCGGCACCGTGGTGACGGGACAATTCGAGCGTTGCCAAGAACCACCCGATCAAAGCCGATTTGTGAATCCCTGCATCAACTAAATCCATCAATGCAACACTGTCCCGATCTGCCAGTCGACGGTGAATCTTTTGCATGTAAACATGAATCGGCGTGTCGTCATAGATCACGGCCGTTTGTGGCGGACCGGACGATTCACGCATGATTCGCCCAAAGGCGCTGACCAAATCCCAAATCTCTAGATCGGCGATCGGTTGGTCGCCGGGATCGATTCTGCGACGCGGCAAATCATCACTCATCCGCTGGTATCGCTGTTGCCAGCGCCCCGCCATTTCATCGAGCACCGATGCCGCATCTCGGATCTCTTTGTACTGCAACAATCGCTCGACCAATTCAGATTGCGGATCATCGATCTGCTCGGCCGCCACTTGGTCTTCTTCCACGGTCTTGGGCAACACGGCCAAACTTTTCAGTTCAACCAGCGTGCTGGCCATTTCCAGAAAATCACCGATATCGGACAGATCCAACTCTTGCAAGATATCCAGGTACTCGCCGTACTGGTCGACAACCTTGGCGAGCGAGACCTCCATCAAACTGACTTCCTGGCGTCGTGACAGGTACAACAACAGGTCAATCGGTCCGTTGTAGACAGCAAGGTCGACGCGAAATGTCATCAAGCGAGTGCCAGCGGGGGTACAAAACGCAATCGCTTTCTCAATGAGTCCGGAAAGCGGAAAGATCAGTCTAACTCAAATCAAATCCCAACGTGACTCTAACGGAAACCGGGTCGGGATCAGACAGCCAGTTGGACCAATTCCTTGGCTGTCGCTTGGTCACCGGCGTCGATCGCCCGCTGCTGCAGTTCATCGCTGACCAGATTGTAAAACACGTCACGCTGTCGCGGCTGGAAACCGAGTTCCTCGATCGCTTCGCGAATCTGACGTAGCGACAGAAAATGGACCGTCCCCGCTTCGGCAACGACGTTTTCTTCGATCATCAGACTGCCCATGTCATTGGCGCCAAACAACATCGCCAACTGCCCCATTTTCAATCCCTGCGTGACCCAGCTGCTTTGGATGTTGGGGACGTTGTCCAGAAACAATCGCGAGACCGCTTGAGTCTTGAGGTACTCGAACGATCCGGCCGCCGGGATATCATCCATGTCTGTATTGTCGGGCTGGAACGTCCAACAGATGAACGCCGTGAAACCAGACGTTTCGTCTTGCAGGTCACGGATTCGTTGCAGGTGCTCGACACGCTCGGCCAGGGTTTCAACGTGCCCGAACATCATCGTGGCGGTGCTAATGCCGCCCATTTGGTGCCAGACCCGCATCACGTTTAACCAGTCGTCCGTCATGACTTTGCCACGTGTCAATACGTCGCGCACGCGATCGACCAAAATCTCGGCCCCGCCACCAGGGATACTTCCCAGACCAGCAGCCTTCAATCGCCCCAAAACATCTTCGATCGACAGATTGTTGACTTTGGTGAAATGATGCAGCTCCGGCGGGCTAAAACCGTGAATGTTGACCGACGGGAATGCAGATTTGATATCCCGCAACAATTGCTCATACCAATCCAATTTGAATCTGGGGTGCAGTCCACCCTGCATCAAGATCTGGTTGCCCCCGAGCGCCACCGTTTCCTCGACCTTGCGTAGAAGCTCTTCGCGGGGCAACACATACCCTTCGTCACTTTTAGGTCCACGATAAAACGCACAAAAGTTGCAAACCGCGGTGCAGACGTTCGTGTAGTTGATATTGCGGTCGACGTTGTACGTCCGATAGGGCTCCGGATGCAGTTTCCGGGACACTTGATCCGCCGCTGCGCCGATCGCAGCCAGATCGTGACTTTCCAACAGCGTCAGTGCATCCGACGCAGTCAAACGCTGGCCGGAAACGGCTTTTTCTAAGATGTCTTTGATCATGTTCAATGATTAGCTGACCCGATCTGGGATCAGTCCAAGTTCCTGGCAACCATCGCGGAATCGATCCAGCCCGCGGACTTCACGGTCGCCCAAATGGAAGTGAAGGTTTTCAGCAAAATAGCGATAGAGGTCTTCGTTTGTCAGCCCGTGACCGGCAGCGTATTGCCGCGCGATCGTCTCCAATGACTCACACCCACGGTCGCGACAGGATTGTAGAATGGGGGCCAAATAGTCAACGTCGATTCCCGGCCGAGCGACCCACATCGCAAATACAAAGGGCGTCTCGGTGTGCAGGCACCAGCGATCGCCCAAATCCCAAATCTCCTGATACACCCCACGTTCGGGATGCATGGCGCGGTCGCCAATGACCAACACCGCGTCGGCATCCACCGACTCTGGCGTTTGTTCCATTGACAACACCGTCGTTTCCGGTTTCAAACGATACATCTGCCAGAGCAACACTCGCACCATCGCGGCGCTCGTCCGACTGCCTTCGTCGAGTGCCAAGCGGCGAATTTGATCGACCGGGACACGGCTGAGTAAACGCACACTCCAGACCGGTCCACGGCAGGCGATCACCGCGTCAGAAATGATTCGATAGCCCGCGCCGCGGAAATATTCGACCGATGGAATCAATGCCAAATCCAGTTCACCCGACTGCAACCCGGCGGCCAACCGACTGGGCAAATTCAAGGTCAACGAATCCCCGGTACCGAGCGAGGACTTCAACCCGTGAATCAACGGTTTGGTGTTCAGATAGGAAACGGCGCCGATGCGCGTCATAACGGGGGGTCGGGTTCGAGTTCGTAAAGTCACTGGGCCGCGAAATCACTCGATTGCGGCACCCACCGAGCGAGGCCCCAGTTTATCAGATTGACGCTCCTGTTCCTGGGGGGCGTGCGTCATCGTCGCACTCGGCCAGGAAATCCGCAAACGCACAGTTCGCTTCGACCAGCAATCGTTTTCCACTGGCGGGGTCATGAAACCCAAGCCGCTGCGCGTGCAACAGGATTCGATCGGTCGCGATGCCACTGCCGGCGATGTCACTGCCGGCGATGTCATGGGCGCCGTACAAAACGTCGCCGATGATCGGATGACCACGATGTGCGGTCTGTAATCTCAATTGATGCATCCGCCCGGTGATCGGGTCCAATCGCAACAGAGTTCGATTGTTTGAATGATCGACCCTCAACGTCGTGACATCGGTGCTGGCATGCCGCGCCCCAGCATCATCGGCATCGCAGATCTCGGCTTGTGGCTTGCCGTCGATTTTTCGTAGGTCATCGTCCCATCGTTGCTGGACGTCACATTGACCTTCGACGATCGCCAGATAGCTCTTGGCGGTCTTGCGAGAGGCGAACTGTGCACTCAACAGTCTTGCCGCACGCTTGGTCAGTGCGACCAACAACACGCCACTGACTGCACGGTCCAAGCGGTGTGGAAAAGCAAGATAACCATCGCCACGATCCAACTGTAGGGTCAGTCGTGTTTCGACACTTTCGATTCCGACAGCCGCCTGTGTAGGCAAACCAGCCGGTTTGTTGATCGCGATCGCTAAATCGCTTTCCCAGATCAACTCAATTTCACTATCAGGCATCGGCACTTTGATCGTGACCAGCGTGTAAAGAACCAACGGCAGCGAGAGTCCCGCAACGGTCACGGTCGCAACCACCGTAGTGCGCATAAAAAAACGAGAGATCCCGGCCACGACGAAGAAACCAAGCAAGCGAACTTGATCAATTTCTCCGTACACGAATCTCTCGCTGGTTGTTGTTGTACGCGTTGTCCGACACCAGTCAAGAGCGAGTCGCATGATCATCGTTAAAAAAATTGCTTGTTGGTCGATCACCGCTCACCGCAAATAGGTCTCGATGCTTACCAGCATCGCGTGATCATTCACCGTGTTGATTAAGCTTGCTCTAATCATCGCTGACAAACCGAAGCAATGAATTGCTTTGTTACAGTCTCCTTTCGTTCCCGCAAGCGCGACATGCATTCGGCTTTAAAACTCACCCGCACCACTCACTTGCACTTCGTCACTGGCAAACTTGCCGAACAGGCCGTGCGTGACATCGTCCGTGAGTTAGCGTCGCGTCATTCGTTTGAGTATTCGATCGGAGTGATGCCGATCACGGTGGCCGCGTTGATGACACCGAAGTGGTTGGCATCAAAAGTGCACCCGCCCGATCAAACCACTCACATCATCGTGCCTGGATATTGTGGCGAAGACTTGGAAACGCTGCGCAATCAGTTATCAGTCGAGGTTGTTTTGGGGCCCAAAGATTGCCGCGATTTACCCACTTTGTTCGGCAACCGGCCGCAACCGGTGTCACTGGACCGCTACGACATCGAAATCATTGCCGAGATCAACCATGCCCCACGTCTGACGATCGATCAATTTGCCGACCAGGCGCGGCAATTGGTTGCCGATGGTGCCGATCGTATCGATATCGGTTGTGACCCGGCCCGCCGCTGTGATCAAATCGCAGACTATGTCCGTGTTTTGACCGAACAAAACATTGCGGTGTCGATCGATACCTTCAATCGTCAGGAAACCGAAACCGCCGTGCAGGCTGGTGCGTCGTTGGTGCTAAGCGTCAATTCAGAAAATCGACATTGGGCCGTTGATTGGGGATGCGAAATCGTTGCGATCCCTGACACACCGACGGATTTGGACAGTTTGGATGAAACCGTCGAGTACCTGTCGCGGCGCAACGTACCAATGCGATTGGATCCGATCTTGGAACCCATCGGCGCAGGACTTGCCGCGAGCCTGGTTCGCTACAGCTTGGTACGTCATCGCTATCCTGAATTGGCAATGATGATGGGTATCGGCAATTTGACGGAACTGACGGATGTTGATTCTGCGGGAATCAATTTGATGCTGCTGGGGATTTGCCAGGAGCTTTCCATCCACAGCGTGTTGACGACTCAGGTCATCGACTGGGCACAATCTTCGGTGCGTGAGTGTGACCACGCCCGACGCTTGGTCTGGGCCGCCGTCGATCGTGGGACACCTCCAAAAAACCTGTCGAATCAACTGGTGATGCTGCGTGATCGTCGACGCCCGGCATTTTCGACCGAAACATTGGATGCGTTGGCGGAATCGATCAAGGACAACAACTACCGACTGTTCGCCCAGCAAGGCGAACTTCACTTGATCTCGCGTCGATTGCATCTGTCCGCGATCGACCCATTCCTGTTGTTTGATCAGTTGCTCGGGCAACCGATCGCCGACAATATTGATCGTTCCCATGCCTTTTACCTGGGCTATGAAATGGCCAAAGCGTCGATCTCGCTCACCCTGGGAAAACAATACGATCAAGACCAACCACTGGATTGGGGCCTGCTGACCGACCACCAACAGTCGCATCGACTGGCCCGCAGCAATCGTCATCGCAATCCATAGTGCCGGCGCTCACGCGCCTTGCGAAGTTGTGCTTCGCGTGGGGCAGTGTTTTTTGGTAACCCGATGCGTCAGCGAGGGATCCCGTCAACACCCAAAATCCCTCGCTCACGCGTTTTGAACGCCAGCCCCAAACAGCCTTTTCAACTCAAATGACTCGGCAAATCTTCAAATGTTCTGCGCCGAAGATTGCGCGGTCACATTAGAAACCCTGCCACCGGAACCGCCGAACCGCTCATCGTCGTTCGCCCCGGTGTACAATCTGTTGGTTGCAGTTGTCCGGCGTCTGACGCAGCGGATCGACCGGACGTGACGCTCCACACCTTGCTCCCTTCCCCAGCATCCGAAAAACATTTCTATGTATCGACATGCCCTCTGGTCGCTTGCGCTGCTCGCGATTCTTGTTCCTGGCGTTGCGGCGGCCGACGAACGCCCCAACATTCTTTGGTTGACCTGCGAGGACAACAACATCAATTGGGTGGGCTGCTACGGAAACCCCCATGCCGACACGCCAAATATCGATGCATTGGCCGCCGAAGGTTTCCAGTACATGCATTGCTACTCCAACGCCCCGGTCTGTGCACCGCAGCGCAGCACATGGATCACCGGCGTACACGCATTGTCGATGGGCACCCATCCGATGCGCAGTCGCTATCCGATCCCCCATCAAACGATCAAGTACTACCCGGACCTGATGAAAGCGGCCGGGTACTTCGTCGGGAACGACAAAAAAACGGACTACAACATTGGCGGACGCGACGACCAAGATGCCTGGGACACCAACAAGACCGACTGGCGACAACTGAAACAAAAACAACCGTTCTTCATGGTGATCAACAACACCAAATCACACGAGTCCAAAGCATTTGGTGACGTCAATCACACCACACATCGCCCCGACGATGTCCGATTGGCCAAGTACCATCCGGACATTCCAGACATCCGCAAAAATTATGCGCACTACCACGACCAAATGAAAAAGATGGACGCGGATATCGGCAAAGCACTCGCGGATCTGGAGAAAGCCGGCTTGGCCGAAAACACCATCGTGATCCACAACTCTGATCACGGTGGCGTGATCGCACGTAGCAAACGGTTCTTGTTCAACAGCGGCACGCATTGCCCTCTGATCATTCGCATCCCAGAAAAATTCAAACACTTGCGACCGGGGGACCCAGGGACCAAGGTAAATGATTTGGTTAGCTTCATCGACATGCCCAAGACCTGGTTGGACCTGTGCGGTGCCGAGCAACCGGACTACCTTCAAGGACGTGTCTTTCTGGGTGAAAACAAACAGCCCCGAGATTATCACGTCAGCTATCGCGGGCGAATGGATGAACGCTGTGACAACGTCCGCGCCATTCGAGACGGACGATTCCTGTACATCCGCAATTACATGCCCTACGCACCGTGGGGCCAGCACCTGAACTACCTGTGGCAGATGCGCGCCACACAAGCCTGGGAAGCGTATCACAAGGCCGGTAAAACCGACGCAGTGACCGGTCGCTTCTTTGGCACCAAACCGATGGAAGAACTGTACGACACCTCGGTTGATCCGGACAACGTCAACAACCTGATCGATGACCCTCAGTTCACTTCGGATGTCCAGCGATTGAGCCAAGCATTGGACCAATGGCAACTCGAACAGTTTGATTCGGGCCTGTTGCCCGAAAGTGAAATCGTGCGTCGCAGTGAAGACGCGGGAACGACGATCTACGAAATGGTTCGCGATCCCTCGCTGTATGATCTCGCCACCCTGCAACGTGTGTCCGCGCGCGCACTGCAACAAGATCCGAACAACCTGTCGGCGATCTACGATGATCTGTCAGCCGATGATCCGGGCGTCCGCTACTGGGCAATCGTGGGCTGCTTTCTATTGCAAGACCGCACCGATCTGGACCTCGAACGACTGGCCGCAGCCATGCAAGACTCTTCCGACCATGTCCGCGCGATGGCAGCTTGGATTCAATACCGCGGTGGCAATAAAACCGCTGCGCAAGAGTGCTGGAACCAATTGCTGCGCGATAGTTCCTACGCTTCCCTGAAAGTGTTCAACATCATCGACTGGATCGGCGACGGCATCGAACCCTACACCGACGCGATGAAAGCATGCCAGTTCAGTCATGGCGGCTATGTCGCTCGGATGCAGGAGTACATGAACGTAAAACCGGTCGCTGAAAAACCCAAACGCAAACAGGCCCCAAAGAAGTGATATCATCCCGAACGCTTTCGTCCCTTTCCACCATCATGCCGTGTTGCGTGGTGCTGATCGCGACACTGTTGCACAATGCCCCCTCAAGTTGTCACGCGGACCAGCCCAACATTGTGCTGGTGATGGCCGACGACCAGGGTTGGGGTGACACCGCTTACAACGGGCACCCGCTGCTGAAGACTCCGAACCTGGATGCGATGGCAGCGTCTGGATTGCGATTGGATCGTTTTTATGCCGCCGCACCGGTCTGCTCGCCGACCCGTGGCAGCGTGCTAACGGGACGGCACCCGAACCGATTTGGATGCTTTTCCTGGGGACGCCCACTGCGACCTCAAGAGATCACGATCGCCGAGCGCTTGCAGCAGGCCGGCTACGTCACCGGGCATTTCGGCAAGTGGCACCTTGGATCCGTGCTGGATGGCAGCCCGGTCAATCCCGGCAACAGCGGCTTTGATCACTGGCTGTCCGCATTTAACTTCTATGACAACGATCCGATCCTCAGCCGCGACGGCGTTGCGGTGCAGATGAAAGGCGAAAGTTCGATCGTCGCTGCCGATGCGGCAATCGAATTCATCAGCGAACAGGCTCAGGCCAAACATCCGTTTCTTGCCGTCGTCTGGTTCGGTTCACCGCACTCTCCCCATCAGGCCGCCGATCAGGATCGAGCTCACTACGCCGGACACAAGAAAGCCGATTGGATGGGCGAAATCACAGGGCTCGATCGCGCCATCGGAAAATTGCGAACCGCGCTCAAAGAAAACAACATCAGCCACAATACGTTGCTGTGGTACACGTCCGATAATGGCGGGCTGGAACCAGCCAGTTCCGGTGGGCGTGGCAAAAAAGGTTCGATCTACGAAGGCGGTCTGCGAGTCCCAGCGATCATTCAATGGCCCGATCGTATCAAGTCATCTCGTACGACCAACGTTCCCGCGAACACCGCCGACATCTACCCCACGCTACTGGACATTCTGAACATCCAACCGAATCAACAACCGCAGCTGGATGGCATCAGCCTGTTGCCACTGATCGACGGCCAGACAGAGGTTCCGCCGCGGTCGATGGGATTCTGGTCAATGGGCCAGCGTGGTATTTCGACTCCCAGCGAAACGTGGATGGCGCAGGAACTTGCGGCTCAACAAGCCGGCAAGGACTACCACGATCCAGCTCGCCTCGTACTCGACGCCGCTCAGATCACACAGCACTTTCCGCGAGACTATCACGGCGGCCACTCCGCCTGGTTGCAATGGCCGTGGAAACTGCATCGCATCAGCGGCGGCAAAAAGAACGCTGATCAAGTCACCTGGGAATTGTACAACTTGGAACAAGATCCAGAAGAATCCCATGACCTGGCGGAGGACCAACCGCAGCGGGTCCAAGAAATGCGTCAGGGACTCACCAAGTGGCAAACCTCCGTCATCGATAGCTTGAATGGTCAAGATTACTGAACCAACATGCCCGACCGGTCAACCACCGTTTTGTGCCTTGCAAAGCGAAAAGACGCTTTAATACCACTTAAAGTTGGCTACCAAACACTACTCGAAGTATTCTAGCAGCCAGCCGTTTTTCGATCGAGTTGCCAACTGATTGAGCAGCGAGCGATTGCCATGGCAATGTTGACTGTTGCATTGTCAATTGTGACGTCATTCACCGTGAGGAATCTATCGATGCGAAAATCTGCTGTATTCGCCAGTATTGCGCTGATGCTGGCCTCCTGCACCGTCTCCAAAGCCGCATTGGTCACGACGGTTTTGACACTCGATGCGGCCTCACCATCGGTTAATACGCTCGATCTCACGTTGTTTAATATCAATCCGGTTGTGCAGCTTGGGACCACGCAAACCGTATTGAGCGGATCGATTATCGCCGAGATCGAAATCAATCGGGACTCAGGCGAAATCACCTCCGTCAACTTGAACGGCGGCACAATTCTGGGCAGCACCTGGTCGATGCTGGTTCCAGCGTTAGGTACGACGCTGACGGGAACGGGAACAGCCGGCACCGCTGACACCGACCCCGATACAACATCGGTCGACATTAACGGAAATTTCAATGCGGCGCCACATCGGATCACGTTGACTGGAGGGGAAGTGAACCCGGGTGGTACTCAATTGGCCGGTACAGACATTGATGGAAGCGGACTCGGATTGATCACTTCGACGCTCAACGGCGATCAGTGGGATATCGCATTCCAAATGGCGATCGATGATTCGGAACTTCTCGCCGGTTCCAATCTTGTCATCCAGGGAAACTTGGTGGCGCGTGGGAGTGTGACGGCAATCCCGGAACCGACCAGCACGTTGGCGTTGACCACATTCGCCGGCTGCCTTGTCTTTCGTCGCAGACGCCGCAAATAGACGGTTGAGAATTGATTATCATGTCCGGCAGCGTGCTGTTACTGGGATCAATCTCTTACACCCTCGCCGTCACCTGCCCCCATGAAATTAAAATCAATCGTTTGCGTTGCCGTTCTATGCTTTACCAATCTGGGCTGGACGTTGCCTCCTGTGCAAGCCGAACCAGGAAATCAACTGCTGTTTGATGGCAAGAATCTGGACGGATGGCAGGTAAAGCCCGCTGAATTGAGCGGGGATTGGAAGGCGGAAGACGGCCTGCTAGTCGCCGAGAATCCCGACAAGAAGGGTTCCTATCTCTGGACCAAAAAAGAGTACCAAGATTATGAACTGGAACTCGACTACCAGACTTCGTCAGACTACTACGACACCGGTGTGATGCTGCGTGGTGACGGCCACCAAGTGCAAATTGGAATCTCCGGAAGTTTGCAGAAAGACATGACCGGCTGTATTTACGCACCCAAAGACAAACGCGGCAGCTATCCCGCCCAGTCCGACAAGATTGCGACCGTACACAAGGTCGGCCAGTGGAATCACTTGCGAATCGTCTTGACCGGCAAACGTGTGCAAACGTTTCTCAACGGCGAGCCGTTTGTGGATTACACCGGAATTGCGATCAACGACAAAGGCCCGATCGGATTGCAGTTGCATGCCGGACATCACATGAAGGTCCAATTTCGCAACATCAAACTGACCGAGATTCAGTAGCCGGCTGGCTCGATAAGGCTGGAATGATGTTCGCATCGAACCACCCATCGGAGCGCTGCGCGACGTTGACCGCGACCTGAAAGAGGTTCGAAATTCGCTCGCTAGTCAAACCTTCTACCGTGTCGCCGTCAAACACCACCTTGCCGTGATCCAACAGCACCACGTTGTTAACGGCGGGTGGGATTTCGTCGACATGGTGCGTGACCAAAACCAACGTCAGTGAATGTCGGCGGGTGATCGAATCCAGTATCCCCAAAAAATCGGCCTTCGCCGCCATGTCCAGTCCGTTGGTCGGTTCGTCGAGCACAAAGATGTCCGGGTCGTGAACGATCGCGCGAGCGATCAACGTGCGCCGACGCTCGCCGGTCGACAACGTCCCAAGTCGCCGATGTTTGAAATCGGACATGCCCACGGTTTCAATCGCTTGGTCGATTTTGGGGGCGATCGTGTCATCAATCGCAGGTCCAAATTCTTTTAGCTGTGTAGCAGTGAACCCGCTCGCGACGGCTTCCACCACCGTCATCCGTCCCGTTCGCCCGTCACTGAATTCATGATCCAACATGGCGGTGACCATTCCCATTCGACGACGCAGCAGACCGACCTGCCAATCTGAACGCCCCAAAATGGAAACGGTCCCCTGGTGCCCGTCACTTTCCACTGACGGATAGAAGTGCCGCATCAGAACCTTCAACAATGAACTTTTCCCAGATCCATTGGGTCCCAAAATGGCGGTGTGACGGAAACGCGGGATCGTCAATGAGACGCGGTCTAAGATTCGTGTCTGTTCACGGACCACCGACACATTGTCGAGTTCAATCAGCGGGGTATCGGAAACAGAATCGTCGTTGCAAACTGGCATTTAAACTGGAACTTGGAAACGGTGGGCTAGCTTTAATCGGGTGTGCCTGAGTATTGGAATCGGCCCCAAAGCTATATTCTAGGACAGATCCCCAACAGGCTACCGAAACCTCGAGCGTGCGTTTTGAAGTTGCAATATTGTCTCAGCCCGACGCTTCAGGTGTGGGTTTTCGGTAACCCGAAGCGTGAGTT
>NZ_JAMYFE010000003.1 GCF_024129865.1 Stieleria tagensis
GACTCGGTTATCGCTGCCGTTCGTCGATTCGAACCTCCTAAGCGACCCGTGAAAGAAGAACCGAATCCATACTCTCCCGTGTCCGCTGTGGCTGCCACGCCCGCCGGCGGATCACGCTGGCGGGCAGTTCCGTCATTTGCAACAGGCTTTTTTGGAGGGACTGCTCTACAGTGGGTGCTGTTCTGGACGGATTCTTTCAGCACGGAGGTTCCACCCCTGGGCGGTGCTGTACTTGGCTTGCTCAGTGTGCTCGCAATTCATTTTCCTGTGGTCCGAAACCGACCGGCATTTCTTTTAGGCGGTGCCATCGTTGGCAATCTAAACGCGTTTTGGTGCAATAAAGCTCCGCTTCTTTACTGGGACATACCTCGCGATGTCGTTACAGCATGGGGACTCGCTTCGATCGCATTCGCTCTGACTTTCGCCTTTAGCTTTGCCTCTGTCAGCTTAGTGAGGCGGACCAAATTGTTCCACCCGTGGTCTGGTACACCGAAGTAGTGAACACGACGAACCAAGTGGTGCACCGGAGCGACCGCGCCGTCTTTACTGAGGTTACATTTATTGGTGGTCGCTCGGTGACCACTGCCGTTACGAGGACGAGACTCAGCTGAAGTTGTGGGCGAACTGTGAATCGGATGCATGCAGTCGGTTTGCTGGGCGGCGGCGCCGTCCGCTCGCGGCCGAAACCAATCCACTTCTCGCTTAAACGATTTGCGTATGGCAATGCTCGACTGCCGGGGATGGAGACGCTTGCGAATTGCAAACGCCCGTTGTGAGGCATCGGCGGCGACGAGCAGCCGAACCGCTGGCGACTTACTTTGGATACGCTGATTGATTGTCGCCAACGCTTCGACTCGTCATCGCCTTTCGAGCGCGACCGGCACGACCGCCCAGTTGTCGCCCATGAAGCAACATTTTCCAACTCAATCGATTGACCATATACGAAGCGACGGGATCGCCGTCGACGGCGCGATGACACTCCTCGGATGGCCTTGTCGCCGGCGATCCCCACGCTTCTCTCAACGATTCAACCAACACCTGCTCAGTGTCCGATCCAACACCCGTCCCTGCTGCACCCATCGCCCGAAGTTGCGATCGCGATTGCAGCCGGCTACGCTGACACAAACTGCCCGCGAGCTTCAAACCAAATTGAAAAGGGAGCTCGTAACCACGGGATGTAACGGATCGGCGGAATCAGGTTTGGAACTGTGGTCCATGTCATTCGCCGCCGACTCGTTAATCCCAATCGTTCGCGGTATCAACCAACGCCTGACTCGCCACCTCATCTTTCGTGTTTTTCTCGTCTTTCGCGGTTGCTCTCTTCTGCGTTGTTGCCGGCATTGTCGGACGCCTGACATCCCGACCGCGATTGGTGCGCTCGAACGGCGCCCATCGGAATTCATCCGGCCTCAGTTTCCTGGGATTCACATTTGATGTCACGGTTTGATTGGTGCGCGGTCGACTCGGCTGAGGAAGACAAACCGGCGCCTGAGCATCGAGTACGAGTACCGCCATGCTGAACACGAGCACAAGTACGACTCCAGACAGCCCGACGCCTGAATGCCGACTGCCCATTGGGACGCTGGATTTCCTTTGGCGATTCCAATCGAGTACATTGGCAGTTCGCGACAATGGTTCATGCCGGCGTTCCTGCCGGATGCGCGAACCACACGATGCACGCCCAGTTCGCTCATCGTTGCGATCCACAAACTTTATCCCATGACTACGGTCACTCCGCTGCCAGCCCTAACCCCGTTGGACCGCGAACGGGGTGATCGTCGACGTTCGCCGATACGCATGAAGACACTCGCATCAATGCTGATTGTCGCCTTGGCACTTGCTTCTAATGCTTGTGCCGAATCGATCCGTGTTGCGACGTACAACCTGAATTGGGGCAACCGGCGGGGCGACCAAGTGCTTGACGCGATCAAAACCGCCGCCCCCGATGTCATTTGTCTCCAAGAGACAACGCTGCAATCGGAACGGTTTCTCCGCGAACGTCTTGCCGATACACACCCGCATTTTCACGCCATCGGACACAACGGACGCTACGCCGGTGAACGATTTGCCGTCGCATCGAAGATCGAACTATCCGACTTAACGTTCGCCCCACCTACCGCTGGCCTTTTTGGCTTCTACTCCGCCAGGGTGAATTTCGCGGGGACTCGGATACACATCGTCAACGTCCATCTAACGCCGTTTCAGATTAAGCGCGGAGGCGGGATTCGCGATGCGATGACTGCACTTTCGACGACCGAAGACAAGCACGCAATCGAGATCGATGCAATCATTGACGCAATTGATTGTCAACGTCCGACGATCGTTGCTGGTGACTTCAATAGCATTTCGTCGTTTCAGGCTCCAATACGACTCGTTGGACTTGGCCTGATCGATGCATACGCCTCGATTCACGACGATGCTGACGCTCACCCAACTTGGAACTGGCCCACTCGACCGTTGCCCCTCGTACTACGAATCGACTACATTTTTCATACACCACACTTCACTACTACGGAATCTGAGATTATTCGTCGAGATGGGTCTGACCATTCTCTGGTGGTTGCCGTACTCAAATGCGGCGAACCAATAAGAATTTGACAT